>CAZHFU010000013.1:0-87025 GCA_964531975.1 uncultured Anaerolinea sp.
ATTCTCTTTAGCAACCTTGCCCCTTCTTCGGTAAAACGCTGATCTAATCCTTGTGCACTGATCTTTACACCGATTGTAGCCGCCGTTTGCGCCAGTTCTTCTAATGTCGCTGCCGGGTTGCTTAGCCAGCCAAAGCTCAAGGTTTGAGCAAATTCTGCCCCCCCCATTTTTGACTCCCTTTTTACAAACCCTGTTTCACGCCCCGCTTTATCTGCATACTCTGTGAATACTGTCTGCATAGCCTGTGCTACTTGCGTTATACTCGTCAATGAGAAACTCCTCTTTATGATCCGGTCTGGTAACCAAATCATACTTGAGGAGTTTCTTTTTTGCTTAGCTTGATACGTATGGGAGGCGTTATCTTGCCTCCCTTACCTCGCTCATTATCCACCCTAGAATGATTTATCTCTGTCAAAAAATTAGCCTGAATAGACTCGATTAACTATGGGCTATTACACCAAATGGGAGTTTATAAGTTTCCAGCAAATAATTCTCTGTAACACTTAGAAGCTCAAGTTGCTCAGGCGTAACTTTTGCTTTTGCTAAACCAGGTTGAACAATGAAAATATTCAAATTTATAGGCAGAACGGCCAATTTAAATCGGAATTTTTCTAGTAGATTTCTGTCACCCCTAATAAAACGGCTGGTGGTTTTTCCGTTTTTCTTTTTCGGCTCGCGCTTTTGAAAATGTTTCAAGAGATCAATTGGTTTTTCTCTCCACCGAATACTTTTCTGCGCTTGACCACAAACTGCGTATAGATCATCAATTCTTCCACCCGGTTTATCTTCTTTTGAGAATTTACAATGATAGAAGTTGATTGTAATAGAGTCATCGTTTTCATGCATAGCTATTACGTCTGCTGCTTCACCAGATCCATCATCATCAAAAACGATTTCATAATTCTCTTTTAGAAGCTCCTGAATTAAACGATATTGGATTGAGTCGGTTTCCCGGTTAATTCCTTGAGACTCTTTTCGTATGTTCACGCCGCTCCAGTCTAGTGTAAGTATTTTTTCAACTGGATAAGGATGGTATATATGGCGGAGTTCCGTGAAACTATTCCCTTCAAGAGATGACCCATCCGCGAACCATATTTTAGGGCTATTTTCGTAAAAAAACTCTTCAATATTAATGCTGGACGATTTTCTTCTTACGGTAATAGGACAGTTTTCGCTAATATTGTATCTATAATCTCCATAACCATTTCTCTCAAAAAGGATTAATTCTAACTCGACAGTGACATCGTCCGTAACAAGCTCAAATAGAAGCCGGCCATTTTCGGAAGGGTCTTTTAATCTTATATCTGCCTCATAAAGTGGTATTGAATAATTATCACCAATTGTGAAACTATAAGCTATCTCAGGTTCGATATACATTATTTCAGGCCATTCAATGGTTATAGGCATTTTTGTTGGTCGAGATGCAACTTCAACAGAAACTAAGGTGCCTTTCAAAACTTCGTCTGGGTCAATCGTCTCATCAAGTATTTTTTGCCCAATCTTTACACACCATTTAGTAAGCCTGAAAGGATTTGTTACTCGTCGAGACCATACTCTTCCCTTATAGGAACATCCAATCGATGTTTTTTCACCATCTTGATAGCCAACTCCAAAAATATTTGCCTTTCTGGCTGCTCGTTTCTGTGCTTCTGATAACCCAGCTTCAACGTCGCTACCAGCACTCATAATATAACGAATAAGCCTCCCATATTCTTCAATTAAGCCTACGTTTTGCAGCATTAATCTATTAATTCCGGAAAGGCAGCGGAAAATCTGCGCCCCTTTTATAAGTGCTGATTTCGCCACAATTGCATCTGCAAGTTTCTGGTAATAGCCGCTATTACTAGAACTGTTAATAAACAGCAGTTGTTGTTCTCTATCCCAAAAAATAACATATAGTTCCCAATCCAAATTGTAAATATCATCCATCTGGGCCCAATCAATTGGTATTCTACGAGCGGTCATGATAATAATTGTATTTTTATAGTTATTTACACTAAATTGTTTCCATTCAAAATTTTCGATACCATCAATCCCATTAAGACAATTTTCCGGAAACCAGTCTTCACATTGCGTTTTGTAAATGATAGTACTCATTGCAGGACGAATATTCTGAATCGGTATTTCTGAAGGAAATTTCCTAAACCCCTGATTAAACTCCCACATATCAATTTGTTCTTGTGTTGCTTTCTCGCTGCGCTGTGGTAACAGTAAATTCCAATCAGCATCTTGCGAATAAAGATCCCGAAGTTCACCATCAACGGTAATATCACCGGCATTAGCTATGAAGGTAGGCTGACCTAAATCTTTTCGATCTCGTGTGAAGCGTCCTATTAATTGTAAGGTTATAGGTAAACTCTTTCTAACATCATGCAAAGCTGCTATTTTTAATTCTGGTAAGTCAAACCCCTCACCAAGCATATCTACACATACGACAACCCTAGCTTCTTTACTTACTATTTTTTGTCGGATTTTTTCCCGCTCTTTTTGAAGTTTTATACCTGTATGAATCTGTACTGGATTAAATTCTTCATATTTTTGATAAATATTAAAAACAGCTTTGGCTCGTTCTATGCTATCTACTCTTGCCATTAGGATATGATCATACCCTTTCCGGCGGTCTTCTCTCAGTTGCTCAATCGCTTTTTCAGCTATCATTAGGTCGTTATAGTTTGGGTCATATGAAAATACAGGTGTGTAGTTAATGCGGTTGAAATATCCTTGCTCTTGAGCCTTTTTCAAGGGAAAATTAAAAATAGGTTTACCATCCACCAACTTGCCATCATTGCGGAATGGAGTAGCAGTAAACTGAAGAATTCTAGCTGATCTGAACTTTTGTTTTAATTCTCTCCAGGTCTTAGCTGCTATATGATGGGCTTCGTCTATAAACAAATATGGACAATGATAAGCAAAACGTTCTTGTACATCTTCAGCACATTGACCTGCTATATTCATAGTGGTAACAATTACGTTACACTTTTGGAAGAAAATATCGACCTCATAAATGTCACGTGGTTTATGTTTAAGAATCCCAACTATTGGGAACAACGCTTTTCTATCTACTATGCCTAAATCTTTTAAGATTCCAAGCGACATAAATTTAGCAGCAATTTGGGTGCGTAAAGCATCAGTTGGAACAATCACTAGGAGTTTCGAACATCGTCTTGAAACGAGGACTGAAAGCATCGTCTCAGTTTTTCCTGTCCCCGTAGGCATAACAACTGTTGCAGCTTCATCTGTAACAGCCCAATGAGCTAAAACTGCGTGAATAGCACCTATTTGAGGAATTCGAAGCCCCAATTTATTGACGTCCAGGCTCTCTTCAATAAAAGAAAATGAATTCTGCCAAGATGATATTACTTCAGAGATTTGATTAGCGTAATCAATAGGATAAGCAAGAACATCATTAAGTAATGGGTGCCTTACCCAACTTCCATCGGATAGACTTAACGCGACTTGTTCCACCTCCTGGCTACCAGATCTAACCCTAAGGATTCGTTGATATTTATCATTTAGATTAGCATCAGATGTTACGGCAAGAATGGGATCACCATCATGAAGTAATGGAGTGATTAAATACTCCTTCACATCATTTTCGATAAATGTTTCGACATTTGCATTTTGATAATAGCCCGGCTCAACAAATTGCTGAACAACATTTCTGTTAACTCGCTCATCAATTTTCAATAATGGGGGAATCCATATCCTCATCATAACCCCTCCAAACAACTACAGACGACGAGAAAAAAGTTTTAGAAGTAACATCAGTAACTTTTGGGAGTTACTGGATACTCACACCCTAATGCTAAATACCTACCAAGCCAGATACAAATATCGGGTAAATGAGCAAGCGCCTTAATAACTTGCGCTGTATAGCAGTTGGCTTGTTATATTATTCATCGATAACTAGGCAAAACAGATTTTCTGTTAGAAATTGAGTATACAACCTTCCAGGAATATCCACAAGCCGGTTATAAGTAAGATAAATAAAACCAGCATGTATTTGCGTATTTTTAGTTTATCTGGATACCCTACTATTCTAGCCTTCACTGCTGAAATAGATAATAGCAGAAAAGTTTAGAGCTTACTTTTGTGCGTACAATTCTTCCCCTATACAGATGTAATCAATGAATTCCCAATTCGGGGACACTATTTTGCGCAAGCAAAGTGTTCACCTTGATCACTATGCAACACCAGAACAAATTTCTGGTCTCCTCCCGCAAGACCGAACCCGATGCTCCATCCCTTTTGACACTCAAACAGCTAGGCCTGCGGCGGGGATGTCACCCCATCGATTACGAAGCCGACTAGGGCTATTTCAAGATGGACTATGCCAGGTTCTCGCTATCCTGATCGATAGTACGCTGTCAGCCGAACTGCTCCCTCAGCCTGATCTGTAGTAGCTGATGTAATTCCGGCCCTGACCGCTGGAAATGGGGTTCCAGCGGTCAGGGCCGGAGTTTTTGATTCCCGCCCTCCAATCCCAACATCTGGAGGCCAGTCCATCATGGACATCCCACTGCTTCACGTTCAATCCATCTATGATCTCCCAAAGCTCAAGTTGCTGCCGCTGCGCGAGCAGCCTGCTTACCGCGTCGCTCAAAACGCAGACGCCTGCAACCTGGCCGAACTGCTGGCCGCTGTGATCGGCGGTCAAAATCAGATCGAAATTGCCGAGGACTTGCTGAGGCGCTTCGGCGGTTTGCGCGGCTTGCACCTTGCCCATGTGTCCGAGATCGGCTCGATCAAGGGCATAGGGCAGCAAACCGCCATCCGGCTGAAAGCTGCCCTGACCCTGGGCAAGAAGCTCAGCCTGGAGGCGGAAGACCGGCCACACATTCATGGCCCGACAGACGCTGCTGCGCTGGTGCAGTACGAGATGAGCCTGCTCGAGCAGGAATACTTGAAGCTGTTTTTGCTCGATACGCGCAACCGTTTGATCGAGATCATCGAGCTGTACCATGGCTCGGTCAACTGCGCCCAGGTGCGCGTGGCGGAAGTCTTTAAACCCGCCATCCAGCGTATGGCTCGCTCCATCATCCTGGCCCATAACCACCCCAGTGGGGACCCGACACCCAGCCCGGATGACGTAGCCCTGACCCGGGCAATCGTCCAGGCTGGCAAACTGTTGGATATCGAGGTGCTCGATCACCTGATCATCGGGCGCACAACCCCATCCGGATTCGTATCCTTGAAGGAGCGCGGTCTCGGGTTTTCGTAACCTCGCACGCATTCTACAGCCAGGCGCCCTACCACCAATAATTCGCACATAACCACCGGTTCCCAAGGCCCTCAGCTTACCCCAAAGCTGAGGGCCGTTTTCTATTCCCAACTGAGGATACCCATGAAAGACCCCTACATCGCCAAAGACATCTACGAACAGGCCGTTCGTCTCATCGATCTGCAGCGCCAGGGCAAGTTCCTGGTTACCACCCGTGATCTGGAAAGCGGCGCTCCGCCCCTGCCAACCATCAAGGAACTCGGGCTGCGCCGGGGGCGTTACCCATTTGCCTATGAAGCCGACTGGGGGCGCTTCACCATGGATTACCCGGCCTCAGCGCTGGTGCTGGCCGAAGGGGAACCCCCGGCTGAATGGCTGCCGCAGCCACTGCTGCAGTTATCCACTGCCGTCATTCACCCTGAATATGTCCGCCTGGTCACCGCCAGTAGGACTGATCCCGGTGTGACCATAGAAATTCGCCAGGAGGAAAGCGATTACCGTTTCCTGCGCCGGTTGAACGCCATGCTGCGCTCCGAGCGCCAGCCTTACGTAGTCTGGAAGCTGGAGTGGCAGGCAGACGATAACGCCTTGCAGGTCATCTCCATTGCCAACGAATCGGCCATGGTCTTCGCCTCCTCGGCAGTCTGGTCGCCGGCGGACAGCCAGCTCGTCGCCGCGCTGGTCGCCAGCCCCACCAAAGAGCTGCTTGTTGCGATCCGGGCCACGCTGGCCAACAACTCGAATAAAGGCTGGATCACGGTCAAAAGTCCGTCCGATAACGCCTTTCTACGCGGGGCCAAACGCGGCTTCGTGCACATCTCCAGCAGCCTGGCCCGCGCCAATGCCGTTGGCTCGGCCGCCGTGCTGCTGCACCCGTTGAGCGGCAACCCCCAGGAAGAAAGCGCCGAATACTTTTACGTTGTGGCGCTCCCGGGCGAATCGCTCCCTGACAAGTTTGGCGAGCGCCTGGCGCTGGCCATCCCCTGGCCGACACAGCCCACCTGGTCGAAATATCTGCTGGCCGCCGGGCAAGAAGCCGGACTGCTGGAATTCCTGCCGGTTGCTGGCCCGGATTTCACCGCAGCGGTACGCGTTTCCAAGGATGAAGCCGGATGGCAATCCATCATCGAACAAGGCCTGCAGGCCAAAGCAATTGAGATTTGATCCCTGTTATCGAGGAAATCATGGCACGTCTTGAAGCTCAAAGTAAGCTGTTGTACTACCCCACACCGGAGCACATCGTCCGGTTGATCGCGGCCTGGTTCACGGCTGAGAAACCGGTGCGCCTGGCTGACCCGTGCTGCGGCACAGGTGAAGCCCTGGCCATCTTTGCCCGCTCTTTGGGCATCAGCGCCGAGACCTGGGGCATCGAGCTGTCTTACAGCCGGGCCGAGGCCGCCCGCAGCCAGTTGGACATCGTGCTGCCGGCGTCCTTTTACCATGTTACCTGGTCCCACAAGAACGTCAGCCTGACATTCAACAACCCGCCTTATGACTGGTCATCCTATAAGGATGAAAGCGGCAAGGCTATCCGGCACGAACGTCTGTTTGCGGTGCAAACCACCGCCCGCATCGTCCCCGGAGGCCACCAGGTTCTGATCCTGCCACGCGGTATGCTGGCCGATGAGACCCTGGCCCGCCACCTGGCCGGCTGGTACACCGAATGCCTGGTGTTTCGTTTTCCCGACCCTGATTACACAGCCTTCTCTCAGGTCGTTGTACTGGCTGTCGGGCGACAACCCGAATACCACCACCCCGGTCGGGAACAGATCGAAGCCTTGACCGGCCTGGCTGAAAGCGAACTACCCATCTTGCCCGCCGGCGATGGGCGCTATACAATCCCGCCCACACCGCGCGGTGACTTCAAGTTTACCTATAATCCCACCGACCCGCTCGACCTGCTGCGCGCCGCACGCCAGTGCAGCCCGCTCCAAACGCCCGAGTTTCAACGGGCTACCTATGTGCGCCCGATCGGCGCGCCCTTCACCCCGGCCATGCCGCTGATGGTTGGTCACCTGACCATGCTGATCTCCGGACAGGAAACGGGGGTGCTCTCGCTCACCGACCCCAAGAGTGGCGCAAATTTCCTGCTCAAGGGGATGAGCCGCAAGCAAGCGGACACATCCGGTGAAGAAGCCTTCAACGATGAAGGCAAATACTCGCATACCCATGTTACCGAGCGCGAGCGTCACGTGGCCACCCTGACCACCGCCACGGCGGACGGCATGCTTGCCAGGCTTTCCGATCCCAGCCAGGTAGGGGCCTTCATCCAGAAGTACTCGGCCGGGATTGCCGACGCGATCCTGGTCCGCAACAAGCCGCGTTACAACTTCGACCCGACCGAGGCCGAGTGGCGTACCACCGGTAAGGTTGGGTTGGGGCTGCCGCTGCTGCCCGGGCGAGATCGCAAAGGGATGTTCGACATGCAGCGCCATTGGGCCGTAGCCGCTTCACGTGTGATGAAGCAAACGCCCCAGGGCGCAGCCGTGCTCAATCTGTCGATGGGCACCGGTAAGACGCTGATCACCGTTGGCACGCTGGAAGTGTTGAACGAGTGGCCAGCCGTGGTCATGTGCCCTGGGCACATGGTCTGGAAGTGGAAACGTGAGATGGAGATCGCCTCCGATCCGGACGCGCCCATCCAGGCCCGCGTCATTACCCGGCCAATCCGAGACAAAGCATCCAGATGGAGCGAGCTGCGCCGGGCTATCGAGGCCGCCGGCGGCACAGTGGTTTCCACCGTACGCCGGCAGGTACAGCCTGAATCCATCAATGATCCAGGCGGCCGGCGAATGGTTCAAATCGCCTGTCCACCCGAGAAAGTCGAGAGCCTGGCCAGTATCTTCACCCGCCTGGCTTTCCGGGACAAAGACTCGGAAGACCGGCCGGTCAAGGTACAGCCCCGCATCCAGTTTTCAACCGGCAAGCTGAACGTGGAATACGTCGACCGGGACGAATATACGCTGTTCGACTTTGTTGACGACTACCGCTCCGGTTTGCTGGGCAAGAAAGCTGTGGCCGTGGTTGCCTTTGACCCGGCTAAGTTTGACGCCGGGGCCGAGGATGATCCGGCGGTGATCTACTACATCCGACGGGTCTGGGATGAAGAACGGGAAAAATGGCTGCATAAGCGTCTGCCAACCTGTCCGGTCTGTGGGCAGGCCTTCAATGGCAAAGTTCCCCGCTTCTGTCCCTCCTGCAAAGGAGCGCTGTTCAACTTCACTCGCTGGCGCCGGGTGGGCCTGGCCCGCCTGGTGCAGCGCCAGTTCAAGCACTTCTTCCGCGTCTACGTCGCTGACGAAATCCACAAATGCCAGGACGGTCGCACCGACATCGGTGTGGCTGACCAGCGCCTGCTTTCCAGCACCCGCTACTCGCTGGCCCTGACGGGCACGTTGTTCGGTGGGACGGCCGGCAGTTTGTTCTTCCTGCTCTACCGTCGCTCCCCCGAGTTGCGCCGCCTGTTTGGCTTCCGCGAGAAAACCCGCTTTGTGGATACCTATGGTCTATGGGAACGCGAGTGGAACCAGACGGAGCCGCTGGCCGGGGAAACCGGCAAATCCACCGGCATCGAGCGCTGGAACTACCATCAGCGCGAGCTGCCCGGCGTGGCCCCGTCCGTCATTCGCTACCTGCTGCCGATCACGCTCTTTGGCGGCATCAACGATCTGGGGTACGAGCTGCCCCCGGTCTACGAAAATGTCATCTCGCTGGAGATGAGTGACGACCAGGCTGAACAATACCAGTTCGCTTCGGACTACCTGCTTTCCAGCGCCATGAGCCTGCTAAAGGATGGCGATCCGGGTGGGCTTTCGGTGTGGTTTTCGACCTGTCGCTTCCGCCCCGCCTCCGGTTATCGCGATGAGATCGTCGCCTACACCGGCCGCCGCGGCGGCTCCATTGACCTGGGGCTGCCAGCCGTCATCTCGCCTGAGCAGCCCTGGCTGCCCAAGGAAGAGCGCCTGGCCGAAATGGTCCGGCAGGACATGCAGCAGGGCAGCAAGACCCTGGTTTTCGTCGAGCAATCGGGGACCAGAGACATCCGTGAGCGGTTGCAGAGCGCCATCCAGACGCTGGCGCCCGGCGGCGAACCGCTGCTGGTCGAAGCGCCCCGCGTGGGCGTGCTGTCCGCCAACGATATGTCACCTGCCAAGCGCGAAGCCTGGATCCGCCTGAACGCTCCCGCCATGGACGCCCTGCTGGTCAACCCCCGTTTGGTGGAAACCGGCCTCGACCTGATCGCCTTCAGCCACGTGATCTTCTACGAAACGACGACCAGCCTCTACGTCATGTGGCAATCGATGCGGCGAGTCTGGCGCCTGGGGCAATCACGCCCGGTGCAGGTCGACTTCCTGGCCTACACAGGCACGCTGGAAGACCGCATCCTGCAGCGCATGGGCCGCAAGATGAAAGCTGCCCAGACGCTGTACGGGAAAGAGGCCGCCGGCGTGCTGGTCGAGGTCGACGACGATGACATCCAGCGCCAGCTCATCCGCGAGGCGCTGCAGGGCAAGGTCGCTGCCAATGCCGGGGAGATGGCCGAGCGATTGACCATTTTCTCCAACGGCAGCGAACGCCCCGTGATGGTGAGCACATCGCCATCCGGCTCACTGATCGCTTTCAGTCCGCGCCTGCTGGTGACAAAATTACCCGCCGGCGAGACTGTCCAACTGGATATGTTTGGTGGCGCAGTGCCTGTCACTGCTATGCCGCACAGGAAGCGCCGCCGTTAAACAGTCAGACCCCGACCACAAGCCGGGGTCTTTTTGTTTCAGTAATTATTGGACAGCATCTAAACACATCTAAAATGGGGGGAGGAATTCGTCAGGTTATCCCATGTTTTGCGGACTGAGCGCATCCTTACAAGCATTCTCGGTTCCCACTAAAACCAAAATCGATTTTGCTCGCGACATTGCTACGTAGAATGTTTCTCGGTCATGCCCTATATTTAAACTATCTATTCCCCAAAAGAATACTATGTTTGCCTCCAACCCTTTAAACCGATGAACAGTATCAACCATTATTTGTTTCTTTCCCGTGCGTTCTTCAAAAGCGAATCCAAAACCCACAGGTAAAAGTTTCTCAAAGTTCTTGAGTTCCTGGTAATACCTGCTTTTATAGTAATTGTCACCGATCAGAACAACAAAATCATCCCCGCGCAGGCCACGATCTTGGCTGATGAGATCGCGAATGCGCGTTGCCATATTACGTGCCTGCTCTATTTCTGATGGTGCAGTTACCTGTCCTATTTCCAATCCAATGTTTTCAATGGGCGGTTCAACAGGGTCACCTATATAGTACAAATAAGCAGCTTCATGGATCTGTTTTGTATTGCGGCAGTTCTTATATAGAGGGTAAGGTTCGTCCTTGATAGGAAATTTAGCAGACCTTTTGTAGAGAGCTTGATTACCGTCGAAAAATATAAACAGGCAACTCTCTTTCGGATCTCGAAGGAGAAAATCTAGAGCAGTCCAATAGTCATCATGAAAATCCTGCCCTTCATCAACAACGATAGCATCAAATCGATCATCCACTAAATCAAGAACTGCCAACATTAACGCGTAAGGTAGCTGCACATCGTATTCATCATCGTTAGGGTATTCACTTTTTGCATCTTCTATTACGTTGTGATGGCATTCGTTCAGTGCTCGTTCAGCAAACACGTAACAGAGCTTGTGAAAGTTCATAGCTTCTAAATTCGGGAACTCGTCTCTGAGCTTTAGAAACTCATCTCCTAACAGTTGGTTGTAACAGACCAGTAAGGTTTTGTGTCCATCTCTTGCAAGTTGACGTGCTTTCTCGACCGCTAATAGGGTTTTTCCAGTTCCAGCTCCCCCGCAAATAGCGGCACGATTTCTTCTACCAAGAATGCGTAGACGGTTGGCTTGTTCGGCTGTTAGCCGAATTCGGGTTTGTTCTTGTTCAGCCAACTTAACTGACAACCACGGTTTAATTTCTCGATCCTTACAATACAAATCTTCAACGATATTCATCCAATCAGATGGTAGAGCCATTCTGCCAGAATTATTTCCTCCCCAAAAATCATAGACTGCGTCAATCCAAGCCGCTAGATTTTTTAGACTGAAACGCCCTCCAAGAATCTCCTTCCTTACATTTGATAATTCATAAAAAGTTTGAAGATCACTGACATCTGGAAAACATACGGCATGTCCGCCAGGCAGGAAAGGTGAGCCAATGGCCCTCCACTTTGCACTACTTTTTATTTGCTCAAGGGTTGCTTTTTCTTCCCGTAAAGCCTGTAAAAACGGGTCCTCATCCAATTCATGTTTTATCCCTAATTCATCGATTGAGTACCATTGTCCAGTACCAGGGCTAAATGAAATGCCGCCTCCCTTGACTTCGACAACAAGAAAACCTTTTCTGGGGTTAAAAATGGTAAAGTCCGTTTCACCATTACGAGGTTTGGAGCCTCGTTCTGTACTTATCCATGGGACAGAGTGAATTACGACAACATCCGGTTCAAGTTGATCTCTACAAGCCCGGTAGAAGGCTGCTTCAGCCCTTGATTTTAGATGTAAAAGCTTCTCTTCACTTAGAACAGGAACCATGTGCGCAACCATTTTCACCCATCCTTTCGCAGTGTCATTTTGCTTGGGCGATAGGGCAGACGTATATCACCGCCATCTGAGAATAATACCTGTATTATTTTGGTCGTCCCCGCGCCTACCACGTCAATAATCTTACCTTCTCTCTCACCTGTCTCGTCTACTATTCTTACAAATAACCCAACTTCGGGTTGCAATGTAGGCTGATAGCTTTTAGCAAGTTCTTTCCATCCCGAATCAAAACGGAACTGATCGACCTCACTTATTGGGCTTTTTAGGCGATGAATTACATATCGATCATCATCTGTTGCATATTCAACTACATACAACCAGAATTCTTCCCCTGGTTTTGCTTCATGTTGTTGTCCAAAAACAAACTGCGTTGGAGAGATGGGAACACCATCTATCGTCCATGGCCCACTCAAACCTTTTACTTCGATATACCTGACCACCAAAAGATCAGGTGAGACAGATTTCACATCAAACCCAGGATTATTGTGCGGTTTCCTTTCAGGAATAAATTTCTCAACATCTCGCTCATATTCCACAGCTCGCTCTTCTGCGGCATCTCCAACAACCTTATTATGAGGCAGTTCGTCATTATATGGATCATCAGTGCGTTTGCCCTCGTTATGTTGTCTTGAAAATACTCGGGTTATCGTTAGATGAGTTTTGCTTGATGCGGTTCTTCTACGGGCTTTATGCCCCGATTTCTTATTGGGCAATCTTTCCCTGTCCGGTTCTTGATGCCATGTCTCATCTTCTTCCGTCACTGGCTCGTCGTTCCCGTCACTACTACTGCCTTCTTCTGTGTCACCTAGCGGCTGCTGGGATTGAGACTCATTCTCCGTAGCTTCGCCTTCAACATCCTGTTCAGTTGTAGCACGGTAATCGTTAGGCTGTTGATCTTCTTCATCGCCAGTTGATGCAGGTTTTGCAGCCCCTTGAGTCCCAGTCGTTTTCTTAGGCCGATATGATCGGCTTACGCCACGACCTTTAGGAAATGACGGGTGAGACTGTTTCCCATCATTTTCAGTTGTTTTGTTTCTATTATCTGGCGTCCCAGTTTGTTGCTGGTCAGCTGCATCATCAGATTTCTCTTGTGCATCCGGATCCGTAATCTCTTCTTGATCGCTTACTTCATCAGCACTTCTTTCATCTTCTTCATCCCTGGGTTGTTCTTCGGCATCGTCAAATATAAGCTCCTCAGATGCCTCTTTTTGACGAATCCTCATTTTTGTTAGAGTTGCTTCTATCTGCTCAGGTGATTTGCTCAGGATAATAATCAACTTATCGAGTTCACTTAATGAGCTTTCTGCCAATTGCTTGTTTATTTCCTGTGCCAGTGCGCTTTCCATCAACCTGTCATCAGTCGCGAGAAGGAATATGATGTTATTTTTGTAATCGTAATATGAATCCTTCTCACCAATTCCCACCTCAACCTTATCTTTTCGTAAAATCAATTGCGTTTGGATTTGAGTAACGGCAAGAACGTGGACAGTGTCCAGCCAGTCAATATCTCCTAGATGAACAAACCTTCCAAAATGCTCGATTAGTCTTTCAAGCCCCCGTTTAAATTGATTGGACTGGATTAACTTTTCCCAACATAAACAGAGTTTCTGAGGATCTGGATCATCTGATGGAATAGGATCTCCAATTACTGTTTCCTCCATCCCAGTTGATAAACCTTCGACCTCTAAGGTTTTAACCAGTTGTGCAGGCACCCTTTTATCAACAATGTTAATCTGATCCTGCCTGACCCAATCTTTATACCAAGGTGCGTCGAACACATAAACATCAGAGGCTCTAACCAAATACCCCGCTTCAGTCAGAATAGGTAACTCATCATCTACCGAGTCTTCATAATCTTCTTCGTTTATGATTTGAGTATATGCATAAAGAATTGTCTTTTGCGCTGATTCCGGTAGTTCACGGCCTTCAAAAAACGTGTATAAATCTTCTAAGAGTTCCAGGTAATCTTCTAATTCGGGTCTATCTTTCCGTCCCAAAGCTATAAAACCAGCTTCCTCTCGCATAGGTCCAATGATTTGAGCTCGGAAGGGCCTGAGATGCAAAACCCGATCCCGAAAAACGTGCTTTGGTTTCCAGAATCTTTTACCTTCTTGTGTTTCGTCACGGAAATCCCAAATGCATGACTTTTCAAAATAATGGCTTCTCACCCGGGTTATAAAGTCCACACCCTGCACTTCTTTTGGAGGATTTCCAAAGTAAAAATATATTGCTCTAAGAGATGTTTCAAACTCTTGTAACCTTATTTCAGAATGGTCAGGAGCTTCCCAGAGGGATAGAAGGGTTTCAAAATGAATGAATACATCATTTAGTACGGGATTCGCGATCAGACCAATTGCTTCTCTAACAGGTCCTGTAGGCTCTTGAGTGGAGGCTAAAATTGGCCTGTGACTGCAAATCAAGTGAGCGTTACGACGAACCTGTAATTCTGATGCCTTGTAGAGTCGATTATCTGGAGAATGAAAACCAGGAAATCCTTTTGCTGCATCCGGATCACGAAGTGCTGGGAGCCAAGCACGTGAATAAAGGGCAATTTGTAACGTTACTTTTGTTCTTGTTTGAGGATTATAGATTTCTTCGCGCGCAAGCACGTCCCAATTATCTTTTATGTGATCAAAAACCTGGACAAGTTGCGCTGATACTGTGTCGGCTCCTTCGACTTTAGATAAAGCAATCAACTCGTCAATATATACTAATAAATCCCTGGCTCTTGGTGTTTCTACCATGCCCAACTTCTTGAAAAACTCCAACCAGTTCTTGGCCCCTCTGTCATATACTTTCATGTCAGGGAGATAGGCTTTATCACCCAGTACCTTTTTAACTAATTCAACTTCAGGATCATAAATATCAACTATTGGTCTTACTTCCCCATCTGTACACAATACAAGATCTGCTTCAGAGACAGCTTTGCGAAGGACAGGTGCACCATTCGACCCGTTCCCATTTTCACTCAACTGTGACTCTGCTTTCTCAAGGTTATTTTTGATCCATCGAAGAGCCATGACCATTTTGGATGGGCTCAAATCGGAATAACAATTAAGAATTCGAGAGATCAAATTGGGCAGATCGAGTTCTGGAATTTTTAATGCCTTGAACAAATCTCGCCATCGACTATTTGGTCCGATGTTCACCAGCCGGACGTTGCCAGCAATAGGAGGGGGATCGACAACAGGGATAAAAATATTGGGTTCTGTAGCCATCACCATCTCGTCATTTGATAATGGCACGATGGGGAGGCTTGCTACCTTTTCTAGCCTCTTCTCGGCAGTCAAGCTTCTAACAGCATCGGGCGATGACAAAAAATCGAGCAAAGAAGTATGAACTTCATCATCACATTCTTGATACAAGCCCCCCCACTCCTTTTTTTTAGCAGAAAGTACATCAACCAGGTCGCGAGGGGTTATGTCCCAGATAAATTGGTTGTGATACGCGGATCTAAAATTTCCAATGGCTTCGATTAATGAATCTGAACCCGAAACAATGGGAACACTTAACTTCGATAATGCTGTTATGAGAGATAAATCCTGGCTTGCTGTCCTATAAAGCGGTGTCCAATCATTACCCATCCTCCAAAGAGATTGGTTTTGATCTGGTACTAAGGGTAAAGATCTGAATGTGTCTAACTGTTCCTGATTAAATATAAACCCCTCAAGTTTCTTTTTTGAAAAATACAGGTAAACCAGCTGTAGCCAAGATGAGTTAGGAATCTTTTCTCCATCAGGTTCCCATTTCAAACAATCCCCATCGCTCACTTTATTAACTAATAATGTCAAATTTGCGATAACAAGACCTGGGGTTATTGCATCAACGCGAACTTGGGGCAGAGGCCCAAGATTACTACTTGCAGCAAAGTCAGGATCAACAAAGCAGTGAGGGTAATCTTTAAAGATTTCTCGTTCATCCTCCGATGAATTAATCATTACATAATGACTGCGTTGGTATATTCCGAAAGTATGGAGATAACCATCACACAGAATGAGCAGTGGTACACCTTTTAGCATCTCGCCTTTACCTACATTATCAGTAAGGCAGAATCTTAGTAGGGATATGATCCATTCTTTGCGCCTCAGACAGGAGTGAGGAGCTTGTTCAATTGGGCAATTTGTATCAGCAGTCTTTTTGAGCATCTCACGAACATATTTTGGTGTAATCGTGAGGCTATCTAAATTAATTCCTGCTTTAGCAAATCCAGTAGTAATGTGACTGGGGAGAGGAGGAGTTGGTAAAGGAATATTCTCGGCAACAAATGGGTCTTGTAATTCCGCCCAAAGTTTGGGAAGGAGTTTCAGTTTATTGATACTCACCCATTTTTCTGAAGCGCAGCTATGTAATAAGGATCTGCCAACGAGCTGGCGATAAACATTTACGGGCAAATCCTGGAAAGGGCTGGGCAAGTTTTTTGACAAGTCTGGCCAAGCTTGATAATAGCGCTCTACATCGATCTCACCTAACTCCTTCAATAAGGCAGTTATCAGGTTAGCATATCCCTTGGAAAGGCAATGATTTACAAGCGCACGATTCCATTTTGCACGATTTAGATTGCTATCCCCGGATATATCCCCCTCTGCTGTTATTGACTGCCGGGATGACGCAAGATCAAAGAAGCCATTTACATGAACTGGAAGCTGAATTGTTTCAGGTAAAGGCAAAAAGCAGTAAACTTTCCCTTCAAATGAACCTTGACCTTCTGTTTCTGTTTGATCCGATAAACGATAAGCTACTCCAACCCATGGGATTGCTTTTTCCTCGTGTTTTAGCATTTCCCCCATGAGCGTGTCCACTTCATTCCCAGCATCCTTATAAAGCCCGTTGTTGATCAACCACGTTTGTTCATTCACCACCCCATCTTGTTGAACTCGGATCATCTGTTTATAAGTACTTGCTGGTAAGGCAGAGGATCCCCTCACTCTCTCAAGCATGACCAAGGGATCATCTACTATAAATTGATTAATGGGTTTGCGAGCCTGGTTGACTTCATCAGGGTTGGTTGTACTCAGGCGAAGTATCCGTTGTAACTGTGACTGGCCATCTTGAATCTCATATACATCTAAATCCAAAACGTGCTTAAGAAATAGCAATAGCTCAGGGCCAAGTTGTGATAATTTTTGTAGTATTTGACCAAAGTCGTTCGCTGTAAACGCATCTTTGCAGATCTCGCTCTTTGGAGCTAACTCTGGGGTCCGTAAGGGTAATCGAAAGGCCGTTCCATCAAAAGGCTGATGAGGCTTTAAACCAGCGATACCAAAGGGACGTAGGATATCCGGGCAAGCATCCCAAAGCTCATCCAAAGTAAAGTAACATCCACCGAGATTGTTTTCTGAATCGGGAGGCACTGTATTTTCATGGGGGTCAAAAAATTGGATTCGGTTAAGGGCACCTGCAATGAAGGATGGATAGTCTGTGACATTATAGGCGACATTAAATCCGAGGCCAAAACGGCCCGTTTTTGTCATTTTCTGAAGCTTGTTACCTTTGCCTATTTCTTGAATGGCATCAAAGTCATTCTGTGTGAACTCAGCGTTGTTGTAAATGATTAGAGCCGGCCCCATTAGGGATTGCATGCTAGGGTCAGGTAGTTCAACAGCCTGGTGCGTACGCCAGTCCACAATAAAGGTTACCTTCGTAGCACCTGCATCATCAGCATTCTGGATAAACTCCTTAAATATCCCTATTCCTCGGGGATAATCGCGTATCAAGGTATGCAACCGAACTGTCAGGGGTTCTCGTTGTCTTCCAGGATGTCCAATGATTTTACCTGTGCTCATTTATTTACTTTACCCTTATCAAGAACTATGAGATTACAAAGAGATATGAACCGATGAAGCTAATAAAAGATGAAATGTACGTTTATATTTAATCTAATTGATTATGAACGCCTCCTAAACCAACCGCAATATGAAATCTACATGGTTCATCTTTGTTTACCGCAGTAATCCTGGCACCAGTTTGCGGGTTTCATCGTGCGATCAGTTTAGGGTCACGAGATATGTCATCCTTCATTCCTATAAATTACCGTCTCAGCATTCAATATTCGTTCAATATGCAAAGACGGAGCATCTCTAACAGCATCACGCATATCCCGAAAACGAACTCCCAGCAATTCAGGAGCTTTATTTATATCTGCGAGTAACATCCGATCAGTTGATTGAGCTATCAAAATCGCGGTAATTAGCCACTGAATAAGCTTAATATCATTTACAATTATTTTCCGGTCTAGTAGCTTACCTTCCTGTTCTATCAGCATTTTCCAATCTACTAGCGTTTGGAAAACCCGATCTGTTGCAACTTTCGTAGACCTCGGATTTACGTATTTTTCCAGCATGCGTTGGTGAACATCTTTACGTGTGCATCTCCCTTGCAGGTTAAGCAAACGACCTGTTGATTGGCAGATATCCATGAATAAAGGAAAAACATTCAAAGAAAGCCCCAGGTGCAAAAGAGGTAAGTTCACAGGGTTTTCAAATAATTTACTTTCTAACGCCTGCTGGCGTAATTGGTGGGCCGAGTCATTGTCCACAAGCCATAAACGACGTACTTGAGTGGCTGTTTTACGCGCGGTTTCTTTCCCAGGGATTTCCTTTGATAACCATGCTTGTAACTCATGAAATGCATCATCCGTATTTTGATTTGCAAGACGCAGCTCCAGAGCAGTATTCACCCATTCAAGAGCCATAAAACGGTCAAACCCCAAACGAGGCGGCTGATAATTCATGCGTTCACGATCCATTTCAACATTTGAACTGCATACCCACGTTGGAGATCATCGTGATAGCGCTGATTACGATAGTTACGCAAACAATTGTAGCAGCTGGTATCAACGCCACATTTGCATGAATCCACCTTGTGCAACCCAACCTCCGCAGCTTGCCGTAATGAATTACGGATATGCGCTACATGACCGGCGCCTCCTGGCACTGTGTCGTAGAAAATAATGGATGGCGGATCGCCATAGTTACGATAGTAAAGCGTTCCATCCACATCATCTCGCCTGATCCCCAATGCCTGGCTTGCACCGTCAAGCAAGGCATACATTAAGCTCCGCATGGCACTATCATTTCGGAATAATGGTGATGTTCCAAATATTTTCAGCTCTAATACATCAGTCAAATATCGATGGCCAAGATGGCGCGTTATTGTTGGAACTGCACAAGGTTCGCCAGTTACTGGATGATTATGCGCCCCCTGGGTTGCCCCACGTCGTTGCCCTAAACCGAAGGTAATAGGAGCATTTTGGGTAAAGCTGATTACTTGCGCCCACCCACAAGTCTGACAGACTTTAAACCCTTGACCAAAGCCGTCATTTACCAAAGCCATCCAACCGTATTTCGAGTAACGTTGTTGGACTTCCAGAAATACATTTTCGACCAGCTCATATTGCGTTGGCTCGCTGAACTTATTTACCCGCTCTTCATCGTAATCTGCAAAATAAACTTGGCTGGAGTAAGTACGCTGTGGTTGCTCCTCACCAGGGGTGTCGACATCTTTTGCAGCGATAAAACCAAAGATCGGTATTATATACTCGCCCTTCGGTTTAAGTGGGGCGGCGCAAGCTGTACAAATTGGGGGGAGTTCTTTCCCTTGATGGAACTTCCCACATTGCGAACATATCGCATATTTATATTCATCCCAGGCACGCCGTGGATGAACTCCCAACCCAGCACTCTTCCATATTTTCTTCGCAGCCACAACCTCACTGCCAGGAGCAAATTCAGAAATCGCCATTCGTAAGTCACGACTCAGGTCAATATTCTGTGCTTCAGGGGTCGCTAAGTGTATTGTCCTCAACTCAACAACATCTGTCGGAAAACCGTATTTCGGGAGTACATTGCGCCCGCCTAAGAAACCGAGCAATTCCCGATCTCGGATATTATTGAGAACTCGTATGAGGGCCTGTACTCGCTTGAGGAGCTTTTCATCTAAGGCCTTCATTGCTTGTTGATTTACATCCACTATGATGTCATTGATATATCTATAATCATTGGTGACTTCATCGTAGGCCAGATCGAGTACACCGGTACCGGCTTCATTGGTCAATTCACTGATCCATGACCAATCCTCTACACCTAGCTCGGCCCACAAGCTACTTGGTATGATATTCTTCAAGGCTCGATGAATACTCGCCGGCTGGCTATCAAGGTAACTTCGGAGTAACTCTCGCCCGGTTTGACCCGATTCGGGCAAGAAGAAAGCACCCACGTTGCGATAATCATCTCCTGAGTTCGCTTTCATCCTGTTGAAAAAGTCCGAGAAGACGACCGAGTGCAAATGACGCCGTATGATCTTTGCATTTGACAGTGGTACGTAAGGAGGCCTCATTTCTCCTGCGACCATCTTCTCTGGTTCAGCATAATATGTCAAATCGTGCGGCCGACGTTGTGCAAAAGTCAGCACATAAGCAGCCGAGTCTGTGCGACGACCCGCGCGGCCTGCTCGCTGAATGTAGTTCGCTGTCGTTGGTGGCATATTCCGCATTAACACGGCTTGCAAATCGCCCACATCGACACCTAATTCAAAAGTTGTGGAACAACTTAGGACATTGATTTCACCCTTGATAAAGTGATCTTGCACAGCAGCGCCAGCCTTTGGCGTCCATTGCGCCGTATGCTCTTCTGCGCTCAGTGGAACAATTTGTTCCGAGAGGTACAAACTGCGGTATAGGTTGTCCTCCACAAAGATGGCATGGTTGGATAAGGGCTCCAAATGGCCCGGGCAGCCATAGGTCATGCAAACATCGCCAATGCCTTGAGGATAGATATTCTTACACCGGTCACAAACAAACCAACCATCCAAATCATTTGGTGTTGGAATAACTTCCCATAGCGCATGATCAATCTGGTGAACCCAACCTAGTTTCGATCGGCTAACGTCATTGCCCGGAAATACTTCCTTCCATGGGCTTGAGGCTGAATCGAGATAATCCCATAAACAGCGTAAAGTCTCTAACGCCTCTTGCTTAGCTTGAGGAACTTCACGCCGAGTCAAAATACGTTCAAGATAATCTAACCGAGCGTTGCTGTGCCCGGCGGCCGGCATCCAGGAAAAAACACCTTTTTGTGGATCTGCAAGTTGGGGACGGACATAAAAAAGTCGATTGCGGGGCTTGAAGTCAGCATGCCGGAAAATATTTTGATCTGGCAATAAATAAGTCACTGCACTCTGCAATCGGAGTGTATTTAAGAGATTCCGAATCAAGCGAAACGCAGTTGATCGATCCATATTCCAGGGGGCCGATGTAAGCACTTCCGGAACTTTCCAGTTTGGATCCAAATGCGGTTCAAAGCGCAGCAGGCCAAGACCTTCCAAGCTAATCCTACGATCAATTGGAGTGAAATCCTGCATCAGCCAAATTGCCATTTTCTGTTGGCGATCTAATGGCGACTCTTGGGGTGTAAACAGCCCAATCTGTTTAGCCTGGTTCATAAGCGGCTGAACCATATCTTGTAAGCGAATAGGTTCGGAGGTGTTCTTTTGCATCGCCTTCAATGTTCGCATTATCAATGCCCTGCGTAAGGACCGCGTGTGAGCACGTTCAAGATAAGGTGCAAAGAAGGCGGCATTTTGGCGACTGTCCGTAAAGTTGAGCATTTTACGGCCTTCACCAGGAACATTTGCCAATCTCTCATCAATAGAAGCAGGTATCTGCTCATATAGCGCGCTGGCCAGCACGCTAACGGGTGCATCCTGGCCAGTCAAAAACCGATATATGGCTCCGCCACTGGATCGAGTTGAGCAGCTTACACACCTTTTCAGTGTTTTCTTCTTACCCAGGTCCACCTGGTGGATTACGATCAAATCGGTTTGACATTTACACTGACGCGGGGTTTGGCGTTCCTGGATTTGCCCACATTCGGGACAAAGCCAACGTTTATTGAGGTGTTCAATCTCATCCCGAGCATCCTTCTCCTGCTCTACAGTTACAGTTTCATCCTCGTCATCCTCAGCTGATTGTTCTAAAAATACATAGTATGAACTGCCACGCACAGATTCGCTCAAGTAAAGAGCGCTGTCTTGAACCAGATAGAGGTTGTTCGGGTTGAGCTGAAACTTCTCGGGGTGTTCTTCAAGCTGCCCACCTGATTTTTCCTTGCCCACCAGGTAGGCTGTTCCACAACGGGTGCAATTGGCTAATTCAAAAACCCTGCTCTTGCACGTTGGACAGAATTTTTGACGGTTAAGGAACAAACGCGGTTCACCATTCAGATGCGCCCCTTTGTTCAGGCATACAAAAGCTCCTTCCAACGCACGAGCAAAAACGTGGTACCTCGCCGGCAGCAGAGGCATATCTTCACGACCAGTTCGCGCCATAACTGACAAGGCCACCAAATCGACCATTGCTTGTCCAGGATTAATCGCGTCCGGAAAAACCTGGCCGGCAACATGATGTAGGAGAGCTGGTTTGATCTTGAGTAGTTCTAGCAATTGACGTAAGCGTTCATCACCACTTAAGAGACTATACAACCACTGCTTAACAGCCGCTTCCCCGTCTTTAGAAGCATCAGAATGTGCTTGTTGTACAACGGACGGTGGAACGCCCCACTTCGCAGCCGCGCTCCCTAGCTCCTTGAGTTGATATTCAGATGGCCTTGTTTCGATGATGTCATGCAAAGCCGTGTATAACTCTGGAGCGCCTTTGCCCCAGGTACTGTTCAACGCCTCGATTGGCATCACATCCGCGCCAACCACATCTTGCTGGGCTTCGTTGTGGTCGTTCCAGGCAAATCCTTTATTAAATAGTTGAGTTGCAAATTCGGCAACCGCCCCAAAATCTTCCCGTCCACGCCCCAGAGTCGCGCTGGTAGCAATGGCCTGAATTTGCCCGTGTTTATCTCCTGCCACGCGGTCTTGCACCCTGCGCAGCAGCATAGCGATTTCTGTAGCATTGGCGCCATCGTAAACATGGGCTTCATCAATAACGATAAAATGCCAATGTTTTCCCTTTGCTCCATCAAACAATGGAGATGCAGCTGGACGCAGCAGCAAATATTCGAGCATAGCATAATTCGTGAGAAGGATGTGAGGCGGTTTATCATGCATCTCTTCTCTACTCTTAAGTTCATTCTCGATCATTGGCTCATCGGGGTATGTCTTTTTGAAATACTCATCAGCAACATGCTTGCTATTTGGAGTCTCGTCAATGTTGATATACCGACCGAATGTAATCCGGGAATAGTTTTTTAGAATGCGCCGAAGGCGTTTCATTTGATCATTCGCCAAGGCGTTCATGGGGTAAAGCAGCATCGCACGCACGCCTGGCTGTTCCAATGTTCCAGCCTCTTCTTCCCGCAGCAAATAATTCAAAATAGGAATTAAGAAGGCTTCCGTCTTTCCTGAACCTGTACCCGTGCTAACAACAAGATTTCGCCCTTGCACAATTTTGCGGATTGCTCGTACCTGGTGTGAATATAAGGCACGCTCATAGGATAAGGCATCTTTAGAGCACAACAGAGCAAAGCCAGCTGATAATAAACCTTCTTCCACCAACTCCTTGATTGAGCGATCCTTACGATAAGGCGGCGCGATTTGCACCAACGGGCCTTTAATTAACAAGTCAGGAGTCAAAATGGCTTGTAAAAATTCACTACGAAGGTCCTCATCCTGAAAAGGCTTGATGGTTTTTAAATAACGCAAATAGGCGCTGCGGACAACTTCGGTTGTTTTTAAGGGATGAATCTCCATTTTTTGTCCTCTTGTTACAACTCAGAGAATTTCAATCTCATCAACAGAGATCTTGATTTGGGCCAGCGTTGAACCTATAGACAGGTTTTGATACGGATGTTTTTCCCTATGATGCTGGTCAAGAACCCGACGGTTGGGGTGAACGAAGTTACAGTGGCCGCAGGTGAAAACTTCCTTGCAATTCTCAAAACGCAGAATCTGATGGGAAACATTGACCGTTATCTTTTCACTCTGGACACCAGCACCGCAAACCAAATGGATCACAACGTCTGGATCTAGAAGAGACGCATTTTCTACACTCTCCCCACCCTTCTTAATTGCCGTAATCTCAGCAACACCGGCTCTAGTTCTAACGCGGGTCCCAGTCGCAATGATCCCAGAGAATTTTGGATAATCTCGAGTAAGCCGTGCTAACCAGGCTTGTCGAGTTTCCGATGCTGGTGCATCTCTCAACGCTTGGATTGCTAATTTGGGATTGATTGCCACTAATTCGTCCACATCAGCATTACTTAACAGCGATGACAATGCCGCTCTGCTCACCAAAGAACGGTAGCTATCTTGCTGCCCTTGCTCAACCAGAACTTTTAATAATCTCTTACGTTGGGCCTGATCTGTTAGATGAGGAAAAGCATCATCGATTAGCATTCGACTAGCTTCCGGTGGCAATATAGAAGTAGAAATATTCGGCCGAGATAATAAATCAGCTAATAGCTGGTTGCGAGTAACATCAGATGGAATGGTCAGAAAAGCTTTCAGGGACCAGGCAGTATCCTTCACCAGCAAATCTACCGCATCCTGATTAGAAAGCCTGGCAGAGGAGATCATTTCAATCATCAATGGGAGAAGGTCGTCATCCTGCTTTTCTATAAGCTGACGGAGACAGGTGCTAAGAATGAGAGGGTCGTCGGTATATCGAGCGATTAAATAAGCACTCTTCGTATAAAGATTTTTCAACTCAGGGACGTAAGCCAGGTAGGAACGCAGTTCGGGTTGGCCCCTATGATAGCGTTGTAATATCGATTGAACCAATTCGGGTTTGTATAAGAAACGCCGGAAGAAACGGCGGTTCATATTATCTTCACCTAGATGCCTGTTCACCCATCTAAGCAAACCAAGAAATAGATTAACGTTATTGATATGGTTACACTGGGTAGCCAGTTCGCTCAGCTTTTCGTCGCGCTTTTTAAAATTACCAATATCAGCATAGATACAGGCAGCCTCTAAGGTATAGCGGAATAACATGTCGTGGTTCTGCGAATGATTGGCTTCCCACTCCAATCTAATGATCTCTGCTAATCGCTCTTCTGGAACGCACAAATCTATAACAATTGGGGCAACATCATCAGGTATCTCTGTCAGCGCAGGATCATCCAGGGGCGCAGCATAGAAATGCAAGTAATAGCGGGCTGGAGGCAAGCTCATATCCGGTAAAAGCAAATCTCCAGAATTATTATCTGGTATTTTTACCTCTAAAGCTGGTTGCCAGGGTTGCCAAGCAGGTTGTAGAAGCACCCGGCGATTTTTTACAGGGTAGAGCTCTTTCCAGGTCAGTTGCCAGTTCAATTCTCCAGTCTCTTGTAAGTCAACATCAGAGATTTCTAGCTTACGAGAAAGCAGCACAAGGGGAATATGAATATCGTCTTCAGCACGTGATGCCCGGTATAGCAATTCCAAGCGTACCATACTGCTGGAATGTCGAAGGGTGCCACTAATTTTCCCGAGAGGTAACCGCAACCATTCGAGGGCGAAGGGAGTCTTTTGAAAAGATTCTTCCTGACGCACAGTTTCCTGGTCACCTGATTCAATCACTTGCAAGTTCAGACAAAAAGCTGAATTCAGCCCTGGCATACATACATGTAAAGATCCGACATCATTCTGAACCACTTGCTCCAAAGCCATTTGAATCAGACGCGTCGTCCAACGTAATTGGCCTAGTTCCTGCCCAAGCGTTAAGGCCCAACGCAAGCGCGGGATGGGTATAAAAATGGGAACCCGTACGAGCTCACCATCCTTAGTCAACACAAGATTTAGATCTGCACGTACTGTTTCCGGGCTGACTTTAACTTCCCAAGCATACCCGTTGTCCTTTACTTCTACACCTTCAGCCCCTGCTTGCGGTTCACACCGCGCCCCTGATGGAAGAAGCAAAGAGAGCGTTTGCCAGTCCGCTCCACCACTATCAGGGAATAAAGCTTTTTTCCAACCCATTACCGTTAATTTAGGCCAAAGGCGGAATCGGAATTCAATATCTTCCTCAATTGGCCCGCTCAAGCAGACACTATACGTGCCGGCAGAATCCATCGCAAAAATATATCCAAGAGGAAACTTTACCCAACCATCATTAATTTCTACCAAATCTTGAAAACGAGTTAACCGGAAGCTCTCCTGAAGCTCAGGGCGAGCCATCCAGGACGAGCGAATATCTATCTTCCATCGCGATAATTCACGACCCACCGATACATCTTGCCGAATAGGGATTCGCAGTACAGGAGCTTCGCCAATATACAGAGGTGTGCCACCAGGATCAACACTAAAACGAGTGGGCTCACCTAAAAACTCCGGGACCGGCAATTTTCCAGCCACCGGGATTGGCTCCCCTACGGCTTGACCTTCGCGCGTGAACTGCAAAGACCAGGATTTGCTCAGATCCCAGCCATGCGCTTGCCACCCATCCCAGGCATCATATAATCGCCCAATTCTTTGAGAAGACTGTGACGAGCCTTCGACTTCAAGATCCAAATCACCGGGATATACCAGCAATAGCTCTTCTGCAGGCAAGGGATCACCAGGAGCTAAAGCTGTTCCATCTGCTCTGAAAGCGACAAACTGAACGGCCTTTGGGTGAGGCATCAAGGGAATTACCCAGCGACGCAAAACATCTTCGGATGAATCTTTTAAATCTATCGATATCAGAGATGCGTGGATGACTTGCGGCCGTGCATTGATCGGTAGCAGTTCGCCTTCGATAACCATATGTTGACGCTGCATTTTTATGGAGCACACGTGAGATAGGGTTATATCTCCGCTTGGCTGCACACGCCATTCAATACGACTCTCGGCGTAACGGAGTGGGACTTCCTGCTCAGGCAACCGTATGTACAAGTGTGCTTGCTCAAGATAAGGCGTAAACAAAAGCACCGGTTTGCGCAAACGCAATTTACGCCCGCGGTCGGCCTCCGCCAACTCTTCTGTCATAAACGCTTCGAAAGCCTGGACAACACGTTCAGGCAAATCCAATTCGCTGGCTGTTAAAACTTCTTGCTGCTTCCTGTAATGCCGTGCCATTGTTCGACAAGATTCAAAAAACTCCTCGCCTAAAGCCCCACTGTTTTCCAAAAAGTTGATCACCGGTGAGTCTACATGGTAAGAAGTTTTCAACAGGACATCCAAAGCCTGGCGAGCCGTTACTTCACTTAGCTCGGGCCGTTCGATGGATGGCATCAAGAAGTAGCGAAAATAATCAGGTAGAGAATAAACTGGAATACCCCCATGGTAACGAATGGTCGTAACATAAGGCCGTGCTGGGTCTTCGCCAACAAAGTGCCGCAGGCCCAGCTTCTTTACTTTTTCCAGATAACGTCTATGCCAACCATGGTTAAACAAATGCTCTCGGGTCACCCCGATTTCTTCCCCCAACGCGCCCCAATAATCCCGTAATGTGTTGTAAGCGCCAAAAGCAGTTAGAAAAGTCAAGAAACAGTAGGGATAATTGGTATCAAGTATTTCACTGGCCTGGGGCAATCCCTGACGTTTTATGCAGCTCCGCACCCCTGAGGCGATATCTTCCATTTCTTGACGTGAGAGGGGGACCTCGCCGATCATATGCAAACGGCGAGTAAAGTAAAGCTTTAAACGTTTTTCCCACTGGTCTAATGCTGGCATAGATATCAGAATAGGCTTTCTTGTCTCGGCTGCCGTGCCGCCCGGTTGAGGGCGTTATCGAAATACATTTTGAGCGCGGCATCTTCCTGCAGCACCTGTTCGGGCAGACGTCCAGCAACCAGGAGAATGGTGTTGTAATCACGCTCTTTCCAGGCCTGGCTAAAGCCCGCTCGGACTGCCTCGCTGCGAAAAACACGTAATCGGCCTTTTGCTTTTCGATATTCGCTAAATTCACGCAAGAGACTCTTTTGACGCAAGGCTTCCAAGTCAGCTTGATGATCAGGGTCCGGGACATACCATCGGCCCTGGTCATCGAGCAAAAAATTATCTTCCAATAATTTTTTGAGTTCCGGCAATGCCTCGTACTCGACTTGATGTAGCTCTATCAAAAACTTGGGCTGCAAGTCTGCGTAGTTTTGTGGGCCATTCCCGGAGGCCGAATCAAGCTCTCGATGCAGCCACTGTAGAGCACTCTTCTCGTCCATAACAAATAAAGAAAGCTGCTCGACCTTGTTAGCGCGTATGCGTTCACGATCATATAGTGCAGCCTGTTCAGGTAAAAAGAACATACTGTCCCGTTCCAAATACCTGGCGTGTAAACCACGTAGGAAATCGCCGAAGTCAACCGGAATGGTAAGCCCCCTCTGTACATGTGTGGCCACCATCCGATCATAAAGCAGGTGGGGTTGGCGTTCACGAATAATCTCAACCTCACCTTCGTGGGAAAGGAAAACGGGTAGGTACTTTAGGTGTTCGCTAATAAAATCCCAGGCCGTTCCCGGGTCATTCTCTGCGCTTTGCAGTTTCTGTTCCAGGGCCTGTAAGGGTTTATAGGCAGAAATAATCAAATCTTGTTTTACTGCGTTGCTCGTTACCTGACGATAAGAACGCTGTTGTTTGTCCAGGGTCCTTACATCAGCAACGATAAAACCTGCTTCCAACATAGCTTCTTGGATTGCATTCCATACTGCATTGTTTGAGTTGTGGAAGACAACCGTCATCCAATGGCTTGGTTTCAAGACACGATAATATTCAAGAAAAGCGCGGTACATCATCTGCTCATACTCGCGCAGACCCTTGTGTTTTGGTTTATCGACAATAGCTTCAGAATCTACCGCAGTGAAAACGCCATACCACGCCTCAGTAACAATGTTCAAATCTGCATAGAAGATGTTTTCCCCAAAGGGTGGGTCTGTAAAGACATAGTCAATGCTGTTATCTGATAGCCCTGGAATTTGCGCAGCAGAGTTCGTGGAAATGACGGCCTGATTAAACTTTGTCATTTCCGTGGCAAAAAACACCGACATTCGTTCCAGTCTGCTTTCTAGCAGCTCAAGAGGATCATTTTCAGCTACCATAGAAGGCAGATAATATACGCCACCCAATGGTGATCTTTGCGGATACCTTGCCAGGCGCGATGCATTCAAAAACGCTTGATCAATCATAAAGCGTAGGCCACTTCTCAGGCGCGCATCAGCGACATCGTTGGCGCGCTCCCAAATCGTGGCCAACGTGATCAGTTGTCGATGGAAATAGAGATCATGTACATATTCTATTCCCTTCGGTCCCAACCTTGAACCGTGATACATTCTCTCTAAGGGCAGCCTAAAATATGGGATGCCTGCTGGAAGCGGTTGTTCGGCTGCATATTTCAGAAGTGCCAGATCCGCATCCGTTGCCCGCTCTAGCTTACCCTTACGTCGCTCCCCCCGGGACATATAGTAAAGTTCATGCACCACTTGACGATGGAGTCCCTGCCGCAAAGGATCATATTTGCTTTCCAGATACTTATCCAGGTCTCGTTTTTCGAGTTCACTACCGCAGACCGGGCAAACAATAGAATCTTTTATTTCCTTCGTCTTTAGATCAAATGCCAACTCCATAAAGTTCAACTGTGCGCTGCACTCGGGACAGGTAAAAATCTGAGACCAGATCGCGTAGTTGAATGGCTGATCTTCAGCCGTCGAGGTGTAGAGGTGGCTGATCATCTTACGGGATTGCTCAATCAGTTCAACGGCTGCTTTTTCGAAGACAATAGCATTTAGGGGAAGATTGTAATTTGCTGCGATGGTCGTTGCGACAGGGCTGAGATCGCACAAAACAGCGTGTCGCGCCCCCCATTCTGGCCTGGGGTGTTGCCCAGCTTTCCACTCCGCCTCGACTTCAGTTTGGAAGGAGGTATCCGGCGCTCCGCATACTTGGGCAGCCACCCCAGTCATTCCACTCCCGCAAAATGCATCCAACACAATATCTCCCGGTCGCGTGTAGTGAAGAATATAGCGCACAATAGCCCGGGGTGGGACCTTAGTGTGATAGGAGTGAACTTTGTATATTGGATCCTGCTTACCCTCCGAGACATCGTAAGCGAAAGGTTCACGATGATAGGCCTTCTCATCCCCCTTAGGCCTGTTGTTTTTCCGATCTTCCTGCCAGGAGGCAACCACCTGACCCAAGAAAGGATTGGGACAGGCGGTATAGTAGGGTGGAATGCTCATTGCCTGAATGGCAGAGACTTCACCCTTTGGAAAACCTTCTACGGATCGGATATTTGTAATCTCGTCAACAGTGAGCGGGCGTTCTAAATCTTTAAAAGGGTGTGACGAATATTTTTCTTTCGCTTCCGATGCCTGAAGTCTTTTTTGTCGTAACATTTTCGCTTTACCTGCCAAAGAGCATTTTCTTGCACTGAGTTACCGCCGCCAAAGCTGGCTCCTTGTCCCAATACAAATCTTTCACTAAAAAATCTTCTAAGGGTTTCAATGTGCGAATGTCAAAGTTAATCCATGGCGTACCCGAACCTGTTGATCCCGTTTCTGCTTTTGCCTTTGGTTGTGCTATCGTACCTCTGATCGCATTTTGGTCGTTAATGGGTTCGATTAGATGCTCCCAATTGGCGTACAGGAGAGATGGAGCATAGGTAGCCGCATAAAAGAGGACAATCAGAGTTCGGTGTCCATCCAAATAGTTTCCCAGTTTTGGGTTAGGGGCGGTCAGCCGTTTATAAGTCAGCCAGGCTTCTCGTTCAATAATACCGATAAACGGTGTTGGCACACCGTTAAGCGGCGCCCTTCGTTCACTATCTGAGTATTTGTATTCCACAAAGAAGTAGAATAACCCGGTCGCATCCTCACCTAATGGTTGAGCGCTTTTCTCGGGAGCTGTACGTTCCGGTTCCCACATGGGCATTCGACGGCAGCGATCCAGGTAAAGATTATCTGGAAAATAACGCAGCAAGTCTGTTGTCGGCCCCATATTGTTATATAGCAGTTCGTGCACATGGTTGGCTTCATCACCAAATCGATATTCGATCCCTGTATTGATATTGAAGTATCGGTCTGGACTCAGAATTGAAGATTGAACCGCTTTAATCAATCTTTCTGTCTTGGAAGATCGTACCGTAAAACCGCCGGAAGTAAAGTTAGGCATAGTATTCTACTATTATCGATGCGCTAAAAAAGTCCCGTTTGTTTGGGTTGGCCGGCCAGGCGTAAGCTAGCATTATGATAGTACATCAGCAAGCCTTGGTCTTCTTGAAGCACGCTTTCCGGTAATCGTTCGGCAATCTCCACGATATCTGCATACTTACGTTCCTTCCATGAATAACTGAAGCCCATCCGCACGGCTTCGCTACGAAATACTTTCAGCCGGCCTTTACCTTTAAGATATTCGCTGTATTCTCGTAGCAGAGTTTTTTGCCGTAATGCCTCCAAATCTGCTTTGCGTTCTGGATCAGGCCTGTACCAGCGCCCTGATCCATCCTGAAGGAAGTTTTGATCCAACATCTCACGCAACTCAGGCAACATTTCATGGCGCGCCTGATGAAGCTGCTGAACAAATCTCGGCTGCAAGTCCTGATAGGTCTGTGGTTCGCCACCCATGTTAGGGTCAAGCACCTGATTTAACCATTGAACGGCCGATTTTTCATCAGTCACAAATAAGGCCAGTTGCTCGACACGTTCTGCTTTCAACCGTAGTCGATCATATTCTGCTGCTTGGGTAGGAGTAAAGTACATACCATCGCGTTCCAAATATCTTTGGGCTATGCCTTGATAAAATTCTAAAGATGAGAGGGGAACGGCTAGACCATGAACAATGTGAAAGGCTACCATTCGGTCATAAAGCAAATAGATCTGCCTTTCAGCTAATATTTCCACAATGGAGTTTTCGATATTAGGCATTGGGAGCTGCTCTAAGTGCTGGCGTACAAAATTCCAAACACCACGCGAGCTTCCACCTTCTGCCAGGAAATTCCGTTCAAAAACCGAATCAGGTTTATAAGCAGAAATAATAAGATCTTGCTTGGTCGCTGTTGTAGTTGTAACCTGCTTAAAGCTCCCTTTACCTTTGTCCAATGTTCGGACATCAGCGACCATAAAACCCGCACTTAGTAATGCTTCTTGAATAGCATTCCAGACGGCATTTTGGGAATTGTGAAATTCAACTGTCATCCATCGTCCAGGTTTAAGCGAACGGTAAAACTGTTGAAAGCTCAATTCCATAAGGTATTGGTATTGAGCAAGTTCCTTTCGTTGAACTTTATTCATAATAGCTTCAGGCTTATTATTGGTAAAAACCCTTAACCAAGCTTCCCACACAAAATTGAGTTCAGAATACATTAAGTTTGCCCCAAATGGGGGGTCAATGAAAATGTAATCAATGCAATTAGATAGACCAGTGAGATAAGTAGCGGACTGTGCATTTATTACACAATCGCTGTAGGAAAGACTAGCATCAAATTGAGAACTACTCAAGCGAAACCTAAAACGTTCTAATACATTAGTTTCTACTGATAGAGATGCTATATACCAAGTACCCCTCAAGCTAGTAATAACACCGCCCGACTTACCAAAATAATTACCTAGGTGTAAACGATTCTCGCGTCCACACCATGTAAGAGATGAAGTAAACCAAAAGCCCAAACGTCTCTGAATTTCTGAACCATTTTTAATCCTATGCCATATTGATGATAGAACGCATAAATTTCTATGGGTATAAAACTGATTAACATGAGTTATGCCATGACTTTCAATAGGTTGTTGAGTGTTATACCCATTTGGGAGAGCGTCTGTAGGTATAGGGTAAGGTATATCAATATCATCAATGTTACTTATGGCTTCTAAATCTTGCAAATCCGGTTTCTTTTCACAACGTTTTTTCCCTATGGTGTAGTTGATTAAAACTGGTTGTTGTTTAGCCCGTTTGACCAACTTACCTAAAGCTCGATCATACGCCGTTTCCCATAACCTTTCAGCTTTAATTGCACCACTGCCTTTGGCTGGTGTCTTTGCTAATAGAGTATTGCATGAAGCACAATTCCAATTAGCGCGAGCTTCTCCAGCATCATGATTAACAGCAACATCCCAGTAAATTTGTTCACAGCCACAATGTGGGCACGAGAAAACATCAGACCAAACAGTGAAATTGATTCGGCCCTTCACTCGATTTTGGGAATCACAGTTTGGATGCCAAGTCTCATACATCCAGCCATATTCTTTTTCGACTTCTCCTAAAAGACTTTTTGCTTCATATTCAAAGATTCTAGCATCTACTGGGGTATTGAAGTTATAGGCAATAAATGTAGCTGCAGGAGATAAATCTGCCAGCACTGCTTTGCGTGTTCCCAACCTAGACACTATCTGGCCTTTTTCATCACTGACACTTGTCCCCTTTTGAACCGTATAACCTAAACTTTCTATTGCATTTTTATCCCCACACATTTGGGCTGCAACACCAGTCATACCTGTTCCGCAAAAACCATCCAAAACAATATCACCAGGTTCTGTATAGTGCAGGATATAACGCATGATGGCTTTATAGGGGACTTTAGTGTGATAGGAATGTGCGTTATATATTGGGTCATTCTTACCTTCGGACACATCTGCAGCAAATGGTTCGCGGTGATAGAACTGGGCTCCATTTTCCAGACTGTCATCCGATAGCCCTAACTCTGGGCGCAATTTACTCCGTTCTTGCTGCCAACGCGCAATTATTTCCCCCGTGAATGGATTGGGACAAGCAGTGTAATATGGGGGATCTGAGAGTGCTAAGATAGCTTCATCTTCTCCAATGGGAAAGCCTTCGATCCGGCGAAAAACCGGATCATTAAGATACTCAGCTAAGCGCTGCCGATAACGTTCCTTCTCCGCCTGTTCTTCAAGGGTGATTAGATGTTCAACCTGCGATTCAGCCATTAGTTCAGGCTGCAAATTGGCAGCTGTTTTTTTCTTGGGCATGAGTTTTTCCGTTTCTCACCAGTTAGGGCTTACCATTCCACTTGAATGCGAATCTTATTCCGGCTTTTATTACGAACTTGCTCTGCTAAGAAATCGCGCAAACGGCTTTCAAAGGCATCCATCGTACATGGCATTCCCGGCCTGGTTAGAGCCAACAGCATTTCGTTGGCGTCAATCACGACCTTCTCCAGGCCCTGAAGCGTGTCGTTCAAGCCATCCAGGAAATTATCAGTAATTCTCTCCGGCAAAATTTTCGATTGGATGAATTGTTCCACTGCCTGGCGGTCGCGTTCGCCCAGCATACCCAGGTTCTTTCGCGCTTCTGGGGTTTCCAGGTTCGATAGCAGGGCAGCAATCCATTGTTGGTAAATCTCTTCGAACTGATTTTCCAACTCTTCCAGGCGTTGGGCCGCCGGACGCTCTGTACTTTCCGATGCCGGAGAAAAGCCACAGTGTGGGCAAGCGGCATGAGTGCGCAGATCGGTGATTTGCAAGGCCGGGCAGGATCTAATGCTACCCATTACATCCTGAATTACTTGGAGCTGGCGTTCAGATAACAACTCTAGGCGGCTAAGGGCACGCAGACGCGCCCAACGCGGATCGGCTGTCAAGCGGCGCTTGCGATCATCCAACGAACGATCCAGCCGGTTGCGCTGGTGTAAGTTGAAATATGCCTGGGCATAGGCGGTCTGCAAATTTTCCAGTCGCCCCATCCAACGTCGAGCAGCGCCTGGAGATTTGCGTTGGCCTGCATCGATCATCGCGGCTAGAATCTCCTGGCGTGCCTGGACAGCCTGTTCTAACCATGAATGCCCGGAGGGGAGGAGAGCTTCCGCTTGATAGATATAATCTAACGCCGGCTGCAGCTGGCGCAGCAGTTCATATAAATCATTTAGATCTGCAATCTGTTGGCGAACCTTGAACGCTGCGCGCAGTTCTCCTATCCCCTGGGATAGATTGCGTAGCCGGGCCGGGGTATTTAGTCGCTGGAGGTTATCCAAAAATTGGCGATAAGCTTCTAACTTCGAGCGCAGTTCCTGCAGAGCTGAAGGAGGATAAATTGGTTCACGCCAGAAGCGTGGCCCGTTGCGCAGGCTGTCCAAAAGGCGCACGGTCTGATCTAACTCACTCAGCACCTTTTGCTGGATTTGTGCAACGATGCTTTCCATCGCATGGGGATCAGATAACAAGCCCGGATCGATATCCAGGCCAGTGAGCAGCTCTCGCAATGCCTGTTCGGGCAGTGCTTTGGGCTTACCCAATGAGGTAAACCGACTCAGGGTATCCAGGCCCAAACGAGCCAGACTATCAGTTTCACCTTCGGAAATTTGCAGGCCTGGAAGATTGATCTGCACAGTTCCCTGTCGCACCAAGCAAGCCAACACAACAAACAACCATTCGATTTCCAACCCAAAATGCACATCCCGTTCGGCCCCAGGTTCACCTTTTATCAAAGCGCTGCGATTAAGGACACGGCCTTCCGGCAATGTTTCAATGATGGTTTGAAAATGAGCAGCATAAGGGCTATCTTCTATTGTCCAGTGCAATGTGTTGTTCTCTAAATGCGCTAGACCCAAGCCATCCAGTACGATCAAGGCCGTTTTTGTGGCCGGCGCTCCGGAAATGACGCGTAGCGTCGCTTCAGCAGCCTGGCGGGCAGTGTCGGTTGTAAACTCGATCCCAGTAAACCGCGGGTATTTTGGGTACTGCCGGCTAAAATGTTCGCCAAAGGCTGCCCCGCTAAGACGAAAAACCTGGTCTCGAAAAGATAACTCACGCAGCGCCAGGCGATACCGGGCTACTGCTTCAGCCACAGGGATTGTTTCTTCTTGATACGAAACTTGAAAAACCCGCATCAAGTTCTCCCGCAACCAGGTTGATATCTGGCGTGAAGCAGCTTCTGCTTTTCGGTCATATTGATCTTTATTGCTGCCTGAGGAAATGGCGCTCATTTCACGCGCCCCGGCATAATGCCGCAAGATATCCAGAAAGTCCTGCGGCTGTTTGGGCAGACTAAAGTATATTTCATCCGATTGGTGCTTCAGTCCATTATTGCCATTGATCAGTCCAAGGAAGTGGATATAAAAATCCCGTTCTGGATGGGCTGTAGAGCGCTCATTCGGCGCGCCTAAGAAGACATACCCCTGGCGAGTGACCCCCTGGCCCGGCCAGGCAATCTCCCGCTGCCAAATGCGGAAACCAGGCACATACGTGCTATCGGTCAGCTCAAGCGCCCTCGCCAGGATATCATAGTAATACCGGTTGAGAGTATTTTCATCCAGCGTGCCGGCGCGCTGATCAATGAGCGCGTCAAAGTCAATATCTTTTTTCAGATCCAGGAAATACTGGTCGTTCTCTCGATTATGGGAAATAAATTGACCGCTCACAGCTCGAGCAACTTCTCTAAGCACCGATTCAACAGTGGCCAACAGGAAATCGGCGTCCGGCTCAGGCAGGGGGAGATACAAACACAGGCGATCGCGCAGTTCCGCCGGTGTCATTCCAATTGGAGCATACAGATCGCCAGTTGTGAGTCGATGAACTGCCAGCCCATCGATAATACGTAAGGCTGCAGCGCGGTAATCCTTGATTTCCGGAGCCAACCGGATGCGCTCGGTCAGAACTCGTACTTTGTCCTGGACGGTGCGAACTTCTGGTATTGTCCGGTAGGCTGGATCATCGGACAAGATTTGCCAGTAGGCGTCAAAAGCGATCAGCCCAGGTTGTTGCGTAGGAACTTCCTGGTCCAGAATTGAATTCATCTGGCCACTGATGGCTTTGAGTAAATCCCGGCGCTCACCGATTGTGACCTGCTCAAATACTTCCAGGTAAGCTGGATGAATGGGGAATAGCTCGACAAAGTGATCCAGCCGCTCAGCCATGGAGGCATATAGGGATGTGAATTTTTCCAGGTGGGTGCGGATTAAGCGCTGCTGCGCCTGTGTCTTTCCTAAAAGGCGGCGCGCAACCACATAGGCCAGGTCTTCCCGAACAATGCTGATCTGGTCAAATCGGGCGCGCACTCGACGGATTGAATCAGCCGCAAACTGGAAGCGTGGGTTATCAAATAATGCTTCCTGGATGCCGGTAATAAAGCGCAGCGGCGCTACTTCGCAGGCTTCGCCCACCTCGCGTAAAAAATTTAAATCCATCACGAGCTGACGATCATTCCGAGCGCGTAAGAAATCTAGCAATTCATCCAGCGCAATCAACAGCCCTTGACCCGGATACTGTTGATTAAATTGGGCCATCATTTCGACAAGCAGCTGCTTATTACTGCTAACCTGATCCATCGGAGGAAAGTGAAAATCCACACCCAGGGCGTTGATCTGTTTTTCAAGATCATTAAGAACAACATCGCGCAGATGCATCTCTGTAGCGCCCGTTTCTTGACGGATCACCTTATAACACCCAGCAATACTTTTCAATCCATTTGATACTGCCGGATGGGTAACTTTTTCTAGCAAGTCTTTATGTTCGGCGATCGATGTAATTACTGATAATAAGTGCGATTTACCTGTGCCATAATTTCCAACAACAAATAGGCCACGGCCAGGTTGTTTTTCATCAAGGCTAAGCGCAGGCAAGATGCGGTTTAGAATAACATCCGCCATGCGATCAGAAATCACATAGGTAGAAACAAGTCTTTCAGCTTGCGCTTTTTCATCCGCCCAGCGCAGTTGGATGACTTCGGTAACCGGTTCGAACTGTATTAGATCTCGATACTTCATTGGAGCCTCCTGTATTCAAGTTGGCAAAGGCGCATGCGAAGGCAAGTTTGTCCCTGAAGCCAACTGCCGGACGATCTTCTCTGGTGCATTTTGATCATGCAAAATAACAAGATGGGTGCGAGCTCGCGAGCAGCCAACATACATGATCATATCTGTGTTGTAGGTTGTACGCGCATCAATTTCGGTCAAGATGACTACCCGCTTTTCCAGGCCTTTAAAGAGATACACAGAAGTGGCCTGGATAACATTCCGCTCTGTTGATGGGGTGGCCGAGATGCGGAAATTTCCCAATCGTGTTCCATCTTTTAGCTGAGTTTTTTCTTTCCCCCGAGGTGAAAGAACTATGATATCCGCAGGATGTATTTGCTCTTCAACCACCAGTCGATACAGCAGCTTTTGCAACTGGCGCAGGCATTCATCTTCTCGGTTATAAGAGATCACTTCAGGGGAACGGCCTGCCGGTCCACCGCACCGTAATGGCTGTGGATGGCTATGGAAACGCACTACTGTATTATGAATCGCTTGAGTATTACGGCAGTTTTGTGTCAAGGAAAACGGTAGTTCTGTGATCAGCCCACCAAAATCCGGTGTTCCACCATATAGGTTTTGATTGTTGTCGTAAAAAATATACAGATAGCCATCATCTTTCAAAAGCGGGGAGAGGGCAATCCAATAAGACTCCAGGAAGTCCTGGCCTTCATCAACGATAATAGCATCATAAACCTGGCCAATTTCTCCAGCGGCAGTAAGCAGTGCTTCTGGCAGGGTTGAGTCATAGAAAACCCGCTCATTGCTCATGTCTGGAACACGGTACCCTACTTGATTCGCGGCTACCCGGCAAAGATCATGAAAGTGATATATTTCGACACCTGGCAAGCGGCGTTTGAGATATTCAGCGAGGGGAGCATTGAAGCAGGTGAGTAATACATTCAGACCAAGTTCGGAGAATTGCCGGGCTTTTTCTAAGGCCAGCATAGTTTTACCGGATCCAGCGCAGCCCCCAATTGCCACCCGCCGGCGATCCCCCAGGAGGGAGATGGCATAGAACTGCTGTTCAGTTAGCTGGATTAGTTTCTGATCTTCGTAATCAATTTCTATGCCTAGCGGAGTACGTAGTTCAAATGATCGAGCGAGATAATTTTCAACGATTGGCATGCGTTGATGACCTGGCGATCCTGAAGCCATCCGCTCACCAAAAAGGGCCCGAAACAGACACGGAACACTGTATTGGATATCATCTAAATCTTGCCGATCCAGGATAATTTCGCGAGGCAAATCCGGTTTTAGACTCTGCCCATGGGTATTAACATCTGGAAAACATACAGCATGACCAACATTGATTGTTCCTTGTACCCAGCCTGGTAAAGCCTGGAGGCCCTTGAGCAAGGCATAGTGGTTTCGCCGGCCCTGATCCACAGGATCTTTTATGGGATAAACGTTCCCACCGCTGCTATGACTGTACCATTGGTTCGAAGCAGCATCGTAACGAATGCCCCCACCTTTAACCTCAAGCACCACAATACCCATATCGGGGTGGGCGATAATAAAGTCAGACTCACCCTCGCTTGCGCCCCAATCCATTGTGTGAGATTGCCAATGGATACTGTAAAAGACAATGTATTTTTCGGGCAAGGTTTTTAGGGTCGCATAAACTTTGCATTCAGCTTGGCGACCAGGATCATTTGTAATGCTTGCGGGTAAATACTCTGGGTATATTTTTGCCATAGTGTTTGAAGCAAAGCGCTTTAATAAAATTTCTCGCTTTTTCCGAGCCTAAACACACCTTATTTACCGAAAGGCCCAGGAGAATATGGAAATTAAATAAACTTCTATCTCAATCTCAAATTAGGTAGGCATTTGATATTGCAGCGAATATCTTTATACCCCCTGTTCAATGATATCTGCTAATTTCGTATCTCTAGACATCTCACCAAGCCAACGTGCCAAGGCTTCGCGATGAAATCGCCAATGCCGGCCAACTTTCTGACAGGGGATTCGCCCCTCTTGGGCCAGCTTATATAACGAAGAACGTGGAATTCGCAAGTAATGACAGGTTTCAGCGATGGTCATAATCTCTGGAAATTCATCAGCCATGAAACACCTGCCTGTTTAGAAGAACGAATATAGGACTCTTCTAAGTATAGCAGACATTGTCAGTTGTTGTTAGACGTTTTCTCGCAATAGATTCAGCGGCTTAATGGGAAGGTTCGATATCCACGCTTGATCTTCCATCCCACGATTTTAAGAGCTAAATCTCGGGCTTCTTCCAAGGAATCGAGTGCGAAGGCTTTCTCGCGCTGGTATCCAGTTCTCCTACTCCCCCACAGGCAGATTACGGCATAGCGATCAAACAGAGTTGGCTGCACGTTCACCGCATACCAGCGATCCATATGCTTTTCCTGATCCACACGCACTAACACAATCACAGCACACCCACTTTTCAAATCTGCCCACTATTTGTACCGTATGCGGTACGAATTGTACCCTAAGAAGAACTGCCATAATAGCATAATCGCCGCATTATGATCACTGATGCTACTTATGGCGAATGGCTAAAAGAAGAATTGAACCAGCGGAATTTGTCTCCTGCTAAGTTGGCAAAAATGATTAGCAAAAGCCGCTCGGTGATAAGCCGGATCATTGGCGAGAAAAACAAAGTGCAGGATCCCCATACCTGCATCGCAATTGCCAGGGTGTTTGATCTTTCCCCAGTCACTGTTCTTCGGATTGCCAAAATACTACCCCCTGAACCCAATACGATCCCGTTAGACGATTTTCGAGAAGCACTTGCCAAACTTTCGCCAAATGGACAAACTGAAGTGCTGGCAATGGCGATCGCCGTTGCAAAAACCAAACAAAATCTAGAGAAAGGTAACCAGGCTGCTGGATCGCATTGATCCGAATCATTTATTGGCACCCTTATAGGTCCCCTTACCAATGTCACAACCGATTATTTTGCCTTCTGTCCTGTTGCCGCGCCGGCACGCAGAACTGATAAAGCGCCCGCGGTTGCACGAAAAGCTCCATGATTTACTGGAAAATAAACTGATTTTGCTCACCACTGCTGCAGGCTATGGCAAAACTGCACTGCTGGTCGATTTTGCCCATGACGTAGATATGCCTGTCTGCTGGTATACCATCGATCGCCATGATGTAGAGTTTCAACGTTTCCTGGCCCATTTCACAGCAGCCTTGCTGCGGGTCTTCCCAGGTTTTGCCCAACAAGCACGAGACTATATTGACATGCAAAATACTGCATGTCCCACCCCCGAAGGCGCAGCAGTGATCATCATCAATGAGCTGCACCAGCAGGTCGGCGAACATTTCATTTTCGTCCTGGATGATTTCGACCTGGTCAACAATGATGGCCCAATTCTCCAGTTTGTCAACCATTTTGTTCAGCACGCGGGCGACCATTGTCACCTGATCATTGCCTCCCATAAGAAGCCCAATCTTCCAGACCTGGAATTGATGTATGCCCATTCACAGGTGGGCAATTTACCGCAAGATGATTTTCTCTTTACACCGGCGGAAATCCAGCTTCTGGTTACCAACAAATACAAAATGCATCTGACAGCATCAGAAGCAGAGGAACTGGGATGTAAGATCGAAGGCTGGGTAACCGCGCTGATGCTGGCAGAACCTGTGGCCAAGGATGGAAAAATCCATATTCGCTGGAAGAACCATCGCACGCCGATAGACCTTCAGCGTTATTGGGATCACTTTTTTAACAGGCTGCCCAAGCCCATCCAGGATTTTCTACTCAACAGCTCGGTGCTGGACCAATTCAATGCTGAATTATGTGCCGCAGTTTTGGGCGGCATCGCTTATCCAGAAGACACGGATTGGGAAAACCTGATCCAGGCTGTGATCCAGGAAAATGTATTTGTGATGTCGATTGGGGAAGATGACGCATGGCTCCGGTATCATTTGGTATTTCAGGAGTACCTGCAACACAGGCTTGAGACGACACAGCCCGGGTTGCGAAGCCGGCTGTTACATAAGCTGGCAGGAGTCTATGAAGGACAGCAGGAATGGGAAAAAGCTTATAGCGCCTATACAAGCCTGGGGAATCAAAAAGACATCCTTGATTTCGTGGAACGCGCCAGTTCGTACATGATTCGCCATGCTCGCTACGAGACATTATCAAGCTGGATAAAGCCTTTTGCGATAGACAAAGAATTTCAAAAACGGCCCTGCCTGCTCTCCTTGCACGGGAATCTGGAAACAATGGGACCCAACGTTCCGGAAGGGTTGAAGCTTCTTAACCGTGCTGAGGCTGATCTGCGGGCGCAGGGTAAAACGGAATGTTTGATACGCACATTGGTGCGGCGTTCTTCAGCACACCAATTCATTGGCAATTACCAATTAGCCCTTCATGATGCTGAAGAGGCCTATACCCTGGCCGAAAATAGTTCTAAATTTGTATCATTGAAAGCACAGGCGTTGCGAGCACAAGGAACACCGCTGGGCAACCTGGGCCAACCACTGGCTGCCATCGCCTGCCTGGAAGATTCGCTCGGGCTGTATCAGTCCCTGGAAGACCGGCCCAATATCGCCAGCCTGCATAAGGAGTTAGGTATTGCCTATCGCAAAGCTGGTCGCCTGGAAGATGCTCTTTTCGCCTATCAGGCTGCCCAAAGTTATTGGCAAAATGCAGGCAGTCCACATCGCCTGGCAGACCTGTATAACAACCTGGGTGTGCTGCACCATTTTGCCGGGGATTTTGAGCATGCCGGGTTGGTGCTCAACGAAGCATTGAAGATCTCCAGAAAATTTGGTTATGCTCGTTTGGAAGCCTTTGTTCTGGCTGGAATTGGCGATATTTATGCCGATCTGGATGCCCATCAGAGTGCCTATCAGGCTTACGAACAGGCCAGCCAGATTGCCACACGCATCCGGCACCGCTCTCTCCCCCTTCATATCGAGATCGCAAAAGCTCACTTGAACCTGGCTCATTCTAAGGGAGGTCTTGATGAAGCTGTTCGGTGTGTTCAACTGGCTGAACGGCATATCCAAATTGGCAGCAGCTACGATCATGGATTGTGGACACTGACCAGGGGGAGGCTGGCGCTGGCGCAAGAAAATGCAGGTCAGGCCATCCATAGCTTACAAGAAGCTGTGCAGACCTATAGGACATCTCAGTTGCCTTTCGAAACATCGGGCGCCCATCTGTACCTGGCGGGCGCCTATTATCAACTCGGAGATACTCAAGCAGCGTTGGAAGAACTCGGCCTGGCCTTCGAAACGGCCGACAAGGTGGATAGTTCTTATACGTTGGTCATACCGGGCAAGCAGCATCGGGAGCTCCTAAAATTCGCCAGTGGTGCGCCTGGCTGTCCCAAAGCTGCTCAACGTCTGTTAGATCGCATCAGTGATTTTGAGCGCCGGCTGCCTGGTTTACGCCGCACCTTACGGGGCTACAACTTAGCGGTGCCTTTTCTCCCGCCAACCCTGAATATCCACGCCCTGGGTGAATCCTTGATCGAATTCAATGGGAAGGAGCTGACTACAGCCGATTGGAAATCACAAGCTCAGCGTGAATTCTTCTTCTATCTGCTGGCCCACCCCGATGGGGTTACGCGCCAAAAGCTGGAAAGGGTCTTCTGGCCGGATCAAGATAAAGCCACGCGTCACTGCGAAAATATGATCCGCCGCCTGCGCGACACATTTGGCAATGAGGCCATTGTTTGCGATTCGGGCCGGTACAAGTTCAACCAGGCATTGGATTACAAATACGATGTGGAAGTTTTCTCGCAGCACATCTCACGAGCCCGAACCGAAAAGGATCCAGCTAAAAGAGCCGATGCTTACAAAGAAGCGGCAGATCTGTATCATGGCAAGTACCTGGAAGATGCCAGTGGTAGCTGGATTACACCGATCCAGAAAGTTATGGAGGATGCCTGGGTGGAAGCATCACTGTACGTAGCCGAGTTCTACCTGGGAAAGCAAGAGTGCCAGGAGACCCTCCGCTACTGCCTGCTTGTCCTCAAAGATTTACCTGGTGAGGAACTCGCACATCGGATATTGATGAAATTGTATGGCATGATGGGCAATAGGTCAAAACTGGTAAGCCAGTATAAGGATTGTGAACGCTTCATGCGAGAACACCATCAAGCGGCGCCTTCACCGGACACCCAGGCTCTATATCGGCTTTTGTTACGCGGCTGAAACTACCCCAAGGTCACATTTTTCACACCGGCCCATTTTGCGTGCCGGTGTTTTTTTAATTTCCACAAGGGTCGTCCTGAGGGTGATGTTGAGTACCCCTCTTGCGAAAATCTCCGGCGAAGTGGGCGAGGCCCACAAATACAACCGGAGGCTAACATGAAACACATCACCACCAAAATCAATCTGCTGCTCGTAAATCTCACACCCGATCATCTCCGCATGATCAAACTGCTGCTCGCTCTGGCGTTGTTCCTGTTAGGCGCCGGGGCCCCGGAAAGCGGCGGCGAGTCCGGAGAGTAGTACATGATCTTACTCGTCTCACTTGGATTTGGTCTCGCAGGCTGCCAGATGCGCAGCAGATTTGCCAGGCGGTCACTGGTCGTTCCGCAGCTCCACATGCCCTGGATCGTGGTCGCCGCTGCAGTGCCCCAGTTTCTGGCGTTTGGTTTTACCACAACACGTAGGCACATCTCAGACGAATATGCTTCAGTCGCCCTGGTCGGCTCCATGATCCTGTGGTTGGCCTTTGCACTGGCCAATCGCCGCTTACCTGGCTTTTGGATGCTCGGGCTGGGCCTGGCGGCCAACCTGCTGGTGATCGCTGCAAACGGAGGCTTTATGCCGATCAGCCCTGAAACACTGCAGGTGCTGGCGCCGGAAACTACGCCAGAACACTGGATGATCGGGCAGCGCCTGGGCTACAGCAAAGATATTGTTCTGCTGGCCTCCCAGACACGTCTGGCATGGCTGTCCGACTGCCTGCTGCTGCCATCCTGGTTCCCTTACCAGGTTGCCTTCAGCATCGGTGACGTCTTTATCGCTCTTGGGGCCGTGCAAGCCTTATGGACTACCGCAGATACAAGGAAAGAAAATAAATGACTAACCCTGACTCTCTCAAAGGTGAACCCGTGAACCAGGCTGAACAGGAAACCATCGAACGTTTTTGCCGTGAGCTGGCCCTGGTGCTGCGCCACATTACCGGCCGCTCGATTGAGCTGACCCCACAAGATTTACCCATCCTGAAGGAAAGCCCGGCCACCCCTGCTGCTGAGCCGGATGCCAAAACTCAGCCAGAACAAAAGGACGAACAGGCATGATCCAGCCCAATACAAACCCATCCAATCATTGGCTGTTACCCAGCTCCCCCCAAGAACTGGAGCAGTTCGTCAAGACAGCCATCGGCAACGCAGCCGGATTGATCGAGCGCGAGCGAGCCGCCGTCTACAGTCGGGTCTCCAGCATCGATCCCAAGGCGCACTCTTACTCAATGGAGTACCAGCCCGATCGGGCCGAAGAATATGCCCGCTCCAAGGGCTGGCAGATCGTTGGGGTGTACGCAGACCCGGACCGCACCGGGCGCAACAGCCGCCGGCCAGGCCTGCAAAAGATGATCCGCGACATCGAAAGCGGGCATATCACGGTAGTGGTCGTGCACCGCCTTGACCGCCTGTATCGCAACCTGGAGTCGCTGCTGCGCTTCCTGCGATTTCTCAAAAAGTACCGGGTGCGCCTGGTCTCGGTCACGGAACAGATTGACACGGATAGCTGGTGGGGCCGCCTGGTGCTATATGTGCTGGGCGCCCTGGCCGAGATGTACGTCTGGCAGACCAGCGTACGGGTGCGCGAGATCAAGGCTGAGTTGGCGCGGCGTGGCCACCACAACGGGTTGATCCCCTTTGGATACTGTAATGGGCTGTGCAACACCTGTAACGATATGAACGGTCCAGAATACTGCCCCCTGGTCGGTAGTTCAGACCGGGTGGAGAGCCAGCGCGGGCACATTCCCGTGCCCCATCCTGTCGATCGCTACGGCGCCGCTTTGATCCACACCTTATACAGTCAGGGCATGAGCTACCAGGACATTGCCAATCACCTGAATATGCACCGTTTCCAACTGCCAGATGGACGAGAAGTCCAGTTCCGTACCAAGGGCATTCAGAACAAACGGCCTGGCCGGCCGTTTCACCGGGACAGCGTGCGCGAGATTATTGGCAACCCGTTCTACGTGGGCCTGGTCGTACGCCGTCCCAATGCACCCTTGGATATGGATGATGACCAGGGACCGGGTACAAACGATAACTCTGTGATCAAGCGTCCCCAGAAACTGGGGCCTGGCCAGACCCGCCGCTCGATCAGTGAGATGCATCCCGGCCGGCACCAGGGCATTATCCCGCTTAGCCTGTGGCAGACCAACCAGCAGGAGCGCAAAAGCCGGGGCAAAACGCCGATTACCAGCGGCCATCCGGTTCACGAATACCTGCTTTCCGGGGTCGCCTATTGTTGGGAGTGCCATTCCTGGGATGGCCGACAAGCCACCCTGCACGGCCTGACCGGCAACCGTTACCAGTATTATCGCTGCACCACCGTGTTGAACGAGTACAAGATGCGCAATAAGCCTGATCCGAAAATTTTTGATACAGCGCTGAACGTGTTGGGTATGGATGCCGAAGAGCAGACTGACAAGCTGGAGCTGCTTAAGCGCCACCGCTCAACGCTGCAGCAGAAGCTGCTGGAAGAGCAGGTCAATTCGCTGGTAGAACGGCTGGTGATTCCAGAAGAGTGGTATGAACTAATCCTGGCCTACTACATCAGCGACCAGGGGATGAGCGAATTCGAGCTGAACAGCTTCAACCTGCGCCAGGAGCTTTCCCGACAAAGGGAGCTTTTCAAGCGCGGGCACATCACCCAGGCCGAGTATGAGCAGGCCTTTCTGTACATCGACCACCAGTTGCAGAAACTGAAACCCTCGGCGCAGCCGGAATCTCGAGGGGTAGTACATCTTCTAACGGATTTTTATCGATTGTGGCAGCAGATGACTCTGATTGAACGTAGGGCAGTATTGCAGTCCGTGTTTATTGGGTTATTCTTTGACCATCAGCACCAGCTAAAAAAAGTATATGCTCGAAGCCCATTTGATAATTTGCTAGGTTTGGTTTAGGAACATGTAAGAACAGCTGCCTAGTTCGGGTAAAGTAACTAGGCAGCTGTTCTTACTTATTGAAACATATATTTCCGCTAATAATTACCGAACCAGATTATATAAGCACCCTTCAACAACCTAATAGCATTCTTATCTTCAAAATTAAATCATTTAAGCATTCCTGAGGAATTTTGCCTTGATTTAGATAATACATAACATGTTGCGGCTTTCTGTGATCTCTACCTGCGTGGGGAATACCTAAAAAACCTTCAATATCTTGAGGGAACATATCAACGTTAATGGTGTAGGCATTCTTCGCAGCTAAAATTGTATTATCTACATTCGGATACTTTCCATTATCATAATCATATAATACAGCATGATAAATGCGTAATTCTCGAAGTAAATTCATAAAACGGTGCAAGTTGAATTTACCCATAGTGTCCAAAATAAATACACCCCCTATAGGACCCGGCATTTGTCCCATTCCAAGCAAATATCGAATGAGTGCAGTCTCAGTGGGGCCCTCAACCAGAAGAACCTTATTGGCAAAAAAAGCGCTACAGCGACGAGGATCAAGCCAGAGAGCATACTTGATGCTTTCCATATCAATCATCAGATCATCAGGGTGAATTGGTATCCCAGCTGCTAACCAATCAGCAAGATCCCGTTGGTTATCAAAAAACAAGGTACTCAAGGTAGCATCTGTTACTTGCCCCACAACTGTATATTTCCCATCTTTGCAAAGTCTTATCAGAGCCGGCAAATCTTCAATATTCATGCTAACAAATTCTGGACTATGAGTTGTTATTAAAACTTGCGATCCATCACTATTGGAGATTTCTCTTAGGCTTATATCTAGTATATCTATTTGACCAGGGTGTAAAAAGGCTTCCGGTTCCTCAAATAACAGCCAAGTAAGTTGAGGGGAAAAATCTTTTGGAGTTACTTTCTTGTCTGGCGCGGTATATCGAGCTGATAGCTTTATCAAAGTAAAAATAAGGTGACGCTGAAAGCCCTGCCCATAGCATTTCGGATCAAGAGATTGCCCTAATGCTCTATCTTGAACCTGATGGCCAACGAGGGACTTCACTAAATCTTCTGGTGTAATCGGATTAATAAATAACTCAAAACTTGTGCCCCAATCTGAAATTTCATTAGTAATCTCTGTTTCTATAAGAGATAGTGATTGACCATCTGAAGTTGTTTCGGTCTTGAGTTTACTTCCAAACTGTTCAAACGCAGTCTTAAGTTCACTATAGGATGGGCTTACAATCATTATTTTCTTTAGCACTGCATTTATCAAATCTCTAAAAGCAGAAGGACCAGTAAGCTTTGTATGTTCATCTAGCTTGCTTACCGCCGGAATATAGATGATCTCACCAAACTTTGCTTGTTGAACATTTTTCGCTCCGTAAAAACGCGAATTCGAAATATTCCCCCCTACATATGCATAGATACCATTCTTAGGTTTCCCCTCGTCATCCCTTTCTGAGCTTTGAAGGTATTTTCTAACTTTAAACGTGCCATCTAGAAGTCTGTAATCTTCTTTCAATAATTTAAACTCATCCTCAGATGGACGAAACTGAATCTCTATCCAAGATTCGTTATCTTCAGTTTCAAATTTTGGAAAATCTCTATTTTCCTCATACTTGATATCTTTCTCATAAAAGATACGAATAGCATCAATTACGTTGCTTTTACCAGAATTGTTTGCGCCAATTAATAATGAGTATGATGATAATTTGACTTCAATATCAGCAAATGTTCGGAAGTTATGGATTTTTATGTATTCTGCTCTCATTGTCCGACCCTCTTACGATGTAGTTTCCAATTGGACGATCTCACTTGCTACAAGCCATCAGTTAACAATTGGTATCAAGCAATAGATAGTATGAGTAGCAATAGTATGAGTAGCAATCGATAGCCCTCCTCCCAGACAATTAACCCAATATTCAGAGAAAGCATTTGGTGATATAGATTATAAAAACCAATGAAAAGAACTTGCAGACATTCAATTATTGGCTCTTTAGGAGTTGCCGTGGTGGGTAGCAAATATGGCGATAATATTGCCGCAATATTGGCGAAACCACCGCCATAAACAGGGAGACCCTGGGGATTTCTATTGAGCCCGATTACTTGGGTTTCTAAGCGCCACAAGTAATTTATTACTATTCTAGAATCGATCAACAGATTAAAATCGAGCATATCAAGTCATATTTTGCCTCCTAAATCTATTCACTCTATTTTGGGTAACGCTTTCTAAGTTAGATGTTTTTCAAAATAGGTACGAGTCTGGTTTTCGTAAAACCCACAATCATCTATATCTTCGGTTCTATCAAATGTAGAAGAATTAATATCAATACCTGCTAGCTTTATTTCCTCGATACCATCGAGGGATAGACCACATTCTGAACAGAAGAAATTCTCTGGTTCAAACCATAATCCTGGTTCTTGGATTTCTTCATCTCCCCGTCGTGTCCAAACAACTCTTTCTGTAGTACCACTAAGAATTGCTAAATGGCCACATACAGGGCAATTCATGACTTCCTGCTTCCAATAATCAATACTTACATACCTCGGTGTATTGCTCTTATGGGGTAATTTTTTTGCCTTTTGTTTTGCATCTTCGATGGCTTTCTGTACTTTTTCAACCATTTCCTCTCGGAACTCACTGAGAAATATTTCACTCTCAGGAAAATACCTCTTTACATTACCTATCATAGGCAATTCTGCATTTAAGGCATCACAGACTTTCAGAACAATATAAGTTATCCTATTAGCTTCATTCTCTATTTGAAAAGTAGGTAAAGTCGAATGGACGCTTGCATTTCTGGATCTGGATAGGTATTTCAGATGGGAGTGTAATGTTGTTTTTTGCTCTGGGAAAAAAATATAAAAAAGTGAGATGCATTCTTCGAGTTCAATAGTTGAATACGATGAAGACTTTAATTCGATTTCAAAAGAACGCCAATTAATGTTGGTGTGGATAGTCTCTGGGTTAGTTATTAACACACGAAGTTCTACGGGTAAATTCTTAAATACCAGAAGTAAGCTTTTGCGAGCAATAAAAGCTTTTAGCATTAATTCAACCGATACAGCCATATTTCCTATTGCAGCCTGAATTCCCGCATAGGTTTGACTTTGACGTTCTGAAAGGAATATTTTAATGCCGGCTTCTAAATAACCGAGTGCCGCGCGTTCGAGTTGATCTGAATATTGTTTCTGCACATCATCTAAATACTCGTTGCTCATATCCTGTTGCCATATGGTTACTTCTGATACTCACGTATTGTGCTCGTATATGAGTTAGCCCATTTGTGGGCTCTTTATCCATGTCAAGGATTAAAAAATTTTGCTAACAGCGTATGGATAGCTTCTGCTACATCCTTACGCGTACCAGGATCAGGAATACGAGCAATATCGAGCGCTATACCAACCGCCTCTGGTGGTAAATTCTCCGCGCTCTCAGTATGAATATCGAACGCCTTCAATGTCGGCCACCCAGCCAGTTGCAGGATTTCATTCGGATTAATTCCAAAGTGGTCCGCCAGCAAAATGCACACCTGCATCTGGGGCCTGTTGCCAGCCAGGATACGCCGGATGGCCTGGTGGTCCAGGCCTGCATCCAGCGAGGCTTCACGGAAGCTCTCGTTATTGTGTTCGAGCAATTCCTTTACTCGGTTAATCAGCGGTTGGGGGTTATAAGGTGCGGTGCGCGCCTGGCGTAGCGCCTTGGCGATTGGCTGGTCGTCCATAGATAGCTCCGGGTGATTGCGATAAAATCGATGCGAAGTTGGGGAGGCGCCAAATGCGCCTTCGAATCCCACGCATTATTTATACCACATGGCAAGGAGGCAAGCATATGCAACCCACTGTGATGAGGGCCGCAGGATATCGCCGCGTGTCCTCATACGAACAAACCGAAGGGCATAGCCTGGATGCGCAAACCACGCACATCCAGAACTTTGTCCAATCGCAGGGCTGGCGCCTGGTAGAAATGTACACAGACGCCGGCGTATCTGCAAAAAAGGGCAGCCACCGTCCGGCGTTTGAGCAAATGCTCAAAGACGCCCGCGAAGGAAAGTTCGACGTCGTAGTGGTCGATAAGATCGACCGCTTCTACCGACACCTGAGCGGGCTGCTCACCGCCTTGGAGCAATTAGATAGCGTCAGTGTCTCGATGGCCTCGGTGCAGGAGCGTTTGGATCTCACCACACCCTGGGGTAAGCTGATGCTGACCGTACTGGGGATGCTCGCAGAGATCTATATCACGAATTTGCGCCAGGAAACGAAAAAAGGCCATCGTCAGCGAGCACGGAGCGGGCTGTGGAACGGCAGTATTCCATTCGGGTACTGCAAGGGGCTGTGCTCTAACTGCGACGACCCCAACGGCAAGGACTACTGCCCTAACTATGGCCGGCCCAACCTTTCCGATGGCAAGCGGCTGATTGCTCACCCGATTGAAAGCGTTGGAGTAAAACTGGCTTTCGAGTGGTATGCAACGGGTGAATACTCCTTCACATCGATTGCCGAAGCCCTGGGCAAACAACCGGTGGCGCTGCCCGATGGCGGACAAATCTTGATCCGCCAGAAAGGCCTGAAGGGGTATAGCGATCCGGGGGTATTTTCAAAAGATGTGGTTCGCAGTCTCCTGCACCGACAGGCATACACTGGCAAGATCCCCTATGTAGGCTTCGACGATAAAGGCAAGTATCGCTCGCGCAAGCCGCCCATCGAAGTCTTCGAAGGCCTGCACCCGGCCCTGGTCAGCGATGAACTGTTCGACCAGGTGACGAAGGTACGAGAAGCCTATGGGCGCTATGCCCCGGTAAGAAGCAGCCGTGAGTTGCGCTGCTTCATCCTGACTGGCATTCTAAAATGCGGATACTGCGGATCGAATCTGCGTGGAGTTTCGTGCCAGGGGAAGTATTTCTCGTACGACGATGGAGCCAAGATCGATGGCGTGACTGACTGCTGCCAGAAGCCGGTCAAAGCCAGGATGATCGAGGATAAGATTGCCGGGACACTGCGGGCTATCTTGGATCAAGCCGATGAGCAGCAAACGATTGAAATCTTGCGTGGGCAACTCACGGCTGCGGAACAGCGATTCAAACGCGCCCAGGAATTGTATCTTGCCGGGCAGATTGATCGCGGGTATTATGAGCAGGAACTGGATTTATTCGAAGAGAATACCAGTCGCTTGCAGAAAGACGGGCTTCATGCTACAATGGCATTGCACGATCTCGTGCGGACCGACCTGGCCCGCTGGGATGCACTTTCACCAATAGAAAAGAAAAGGCTGCTTCGACTCGCGATCGAAGCAGCCTGGGTACGAGGAAATGCTTTAGTGGCGCTGAAACCTACTATTGCATTTCGGCCCATCATCGGCAATAGGCTAAAAGCCACGATGGGATTAAGTGACAGCGGAGAGGGTGGGATTCGAACCCACGGTGGGGACGAGCCCCACAACGGTTTTCGAGACCGTCCCATTCAACCACTCTGGCACCTCTCCAGTTGAGCGGGCTGTATTATACCAAAAAGCGCCGTTTGTGCATCGTTACTTTCGCTGTTTGCCGCAGATTGAAACGAAGCAATTGCCTGCCGCCACTTGCGCCTCCCCACCGGCAGTGCGCCGCCAGGATGCCCCGCGGCGAGCGAGGCGGGCAAGCGTGCGAGGTCGGGCGGGGCGAAAGCGCGCTGCCCCAGCTGTCTGCCGGGCAGCAAAGTGACAACAAGATGGCAACAAGAGGCTGGCAAGCCCGCGGCGGTTACTCCCAGGCGCGCCCCGCTCACCCGCCGGCGCCCCAGGCCGGCTAGGGGGCCGGGGCGGTCAGCAGCTCGCCGACCTTGTGGAGCAGCGGCGGGCCGAGGATCAGCAGACCCACCAGGATCGAGTTGAGCGCCGTAATCAGCACCGCCGCCGCGCCCACATCTTTGCTGATGCGGGCCAGCTCGTGGCGCTGCGGGCTGGCAAGGTCTACTACCGCTTCGATGGCGGTATTGATGAACTCGGCCAACCACACCATCGTCACGGTCAGCAAGATCACCGCCCACTCCACCCGGCTCAGGCCCAGCCACATCGAGACGGCAAACACCAAGACGCTCATCACCCCGTGGATCCAGGCGTTGCGCTGGGTGCGCAGCACATGCCCCCATCCGGCGAAGGCATAGCGAAAGGCCAACAGCCGCGAGCGCCAAAATTGGCTCATGGCTGCAAATTTAGCCCCAACTGCGCCAGGGTCTGCGCTTGCAGCGCCCACATGGCGTCTTTTTCAGCCGGCCCGGCGTGGTCGTGGCCCAGCAAATGCAGCACGCCATGCACTACCAGCAGCTGCAGCTCGGCTTCGACGGGATGACCGCCGGCGGCGGCCTGGGCGGCGGCGCGCTCCAGCGAAATGATGATGTCGCCCAGGTACAGCCGGCCGCTGTCGGGATCGGTCTCGCCCTGCGGGAAAGATAACACATCGGTGGGGGCGTCGTAGCCTAAGAACTGGCGGTTCAGGGCGTGCAGTTGGGCGTCATCGGCCAGCACAATCGTCAAATCCACATCGTCCGGCGCGTCAGCCGTTTGCAGCGCCGCCAGAGCGGCGCGCTCGAACACGCTTTCATCCGGTGTGGCCGGCGCGCTTTCGGGCGCGTCGCCGTCACTGCTCATTTGGATGTAAATCATCCATCACCTCAATGTTCGTTGCCGCCTGCTCGCCAACAGGGATAGCGATGGTATCCGGCATGGGCGTGGGCGCAGGGGGGCTTTGATCCAGCTTGGGATAGTCGAGGCGCGGGTGATAGACGCCGCGCAGCGTGGCGAAAAACGATTCCACGATCTGATCCAGGTCGCTCAGCGTCAGGCTGGTATCGCTAAGCTGGCCGTTGGTAGTGCGCTCGCGCACCACCGATTCGATAATGGCGCGCATGGCGGCGTCGGTGGGCGGGCGTTCGGCGCGCACGCGCGCTTCGCAGCTGTCGGCCAGCATCAGGATGGCGGTTTCGCGGCTGCGCGGGCGCGGGCCAGGGTAGCGGAATTGATCGCGATCCACGGCGTTCTCGTCGCCCCCGGCGGCTTTAACAGCGCTGTTGTACTGGTAGCGCATCGTGCCGGTTCCGTGATGTTCCAAAACAAAATCGAGCACCCGCTGCGGCAAACCAAATTTCCGTCCCAGGGCCACGCCTGCTTGCACATGCTGCAAAATGCGCTTGGCGCTTTCTTGGGGAGATAAATCATCGTGCGGGTTGGCAAAACCGGGGGCCTGGTTTTCGATATAGTAAACCGAAGCCAGGGTCTTGCCAATATCATGATACAGCGCCCCCACCCGCGTCAGCAGGGCGTCGGCGCCAATGCGTTCGGCGGCCTGTTCGGCCAGGTTTGCCACTTGCAGACTGTGCTGGTACGTCCCCGGAGAAGCCTGCAATAAACGCCGCAGCAAAGGCTGGTCGGGGCGGGTCAGGTCGATAAGCTGCATGGCCGTCACAGCGCCCAAGAAGCGCGCCAACATGGTATGCAGCAGCAGCGCCAGGGTGGTGGAGGTGAAGCCGCTGATGAGCGCCGCCGTGCCCAGGGTGATCCAATCGGTGGTTTGCATGGTGATATTAGGCATGCGGTAGATCAACAACACCCACAAGCCGGTGGCGCTCACCGCCATGCCGGCTATTAAGAAGGACAGCAGCCGGCGGGCGCGGCCTAACGCCAGGCCGCCAAACGCCCCGCTAATAATGAAGTAAATGGTCAATTCCAGGGCATTGGGCAGCCCATAGGCCGAGAGGATGGCTAGAGGCAGACTGGTGACCAGCGCAATTTCCAGCCCATACAGGGCGGTGATGGTGAGCGCATAGGCCGAGAGGGGAAACACATACGGCACAATCGAATGCACGGTGAGCAAGGTGCGGTTGAAGCTCAAAAACAGCAGCAGCAGCACCACAATCACGGCGATTTTGCGCAGCGAGGCGTTCTTGATGGACTGTTTGCGCTGGGCGTACATGGCTACGAAGGTAATCATCAGCAAGGTGACCAGGACAGCGGCCCACAGCTCTTGCGGCGAGCGGCGGCCTTGCACCAGGCCAAGCTTGTACAGGGCTTCGATGTCTTCGGCGTCGAGCAATTCGCCTTGCTGCACCACGGTCTGCCCGGCGATGAAGGAGCGCGTCACCGGCTCCACCTTTTCGCCCACTTTGCGGCGGGCTTCATCGGTGAGGCTTTCGCTGTAGCGCGAATTGGGGGCCACAAAGGCCGCCGCCAGCTCGGCCACCAGGGCGGCCTGGTCTTCGGGAAAGGAAAGGCTCACCAGAGATGGGGCGCGCAGGCGGGCGTCGATCAGCGTATCCTGGCGGATGGCGGTGCTCATCAGGCGCTCCAACAAAGTGAGTGTGCCTTGCTGCACTTCCTGCCAGCGAGTATCGTTCAGCTCTAAAATGGAGCGAATGGATGTGGCGCTCAGGCTGATATCTTCCAGGGCGGCCAGGTCGGCGGCTTTTTGATCGAGCGAGGCGTAGGCGTCGGCGCGCACACTGGTGATGAAGCCCAACGCCGCCCGCAGCTGCTCCATTTGGCGGCGGGCGACCCGCGTATCGGGCGCGGTGTAGATGGGCATGACGCTTTGTTCGGCCGCCGCCCTGGCCCGGTCGGTGCGGATCTGGCTGGTATAGGCCAGCGCCTGCACAGCGCGATAATCGCGCGTGGCCACCTGCCCCACATCCAACGCCAGGGTGAGCGACTCTTGCATGAGCGGCAAGATCACCACCACCAGGGCGAGCAGCGCGCTCACAACCAGCAGCAGCGTCAGGTAGACCCGGCGGCTGGTGAGCCATTGCGGCATTTTCATGGTAAGGCGCACCGAATTAGCGCGGCCTCAGGGCAGGCGGCGGCGAACCGCCTGGGCGACGGCGTCGCCGGAGGCGCGGCCCAACACGTGCGGGGTCAATGCCTTCATCACCTTACCCATGTCTTTGATGGAGGCGGCGCCAACCTCGGCAATCACCTGGCGCACCAATTCATCCAACTGCTCATCGGAAAGCGGCTGCGGCAAAAAGCCTTGCAGCACATCAATTTCAGCCTGGGCGTCGCTTTCGATGTCGGGTCGTCCGGCGCGCCGGGCGTCTTCCATCGATTCGTGGCGCGACTTAACCTCCTTTTGCAGCATGGCCGTCACGGCGCTGTCGTCCAGGGGGCCGCGATCCAACTCGGCCAGGCGAATATTCGAGAGCGCCATGCGCAGCGTGCGTTTACGCACATCGTCGCTGGCGCGCATGGCGTCTTTTAATGCGTTTTCCAAGTCTAATTTTAAGCTCATAGCTGCATTATACCTTACCGGCCTTCTTGCACCTGCTTCATAATCGACCCGGCCAGGTCATTAAGCGCCTGGGCTTCGCTTGCGTCGGTATGGCTGGCGCGCCAATAGATGTCGAGCAAAGCCAGGGGCGGCAGGCTGTTGATGAGTTGATCGTTGGGCAGCCGAATGCGATTTTCCATTTGCGGGCGCTTGACCAACGAGAAATCGAAACACTCCAGGGCAAATTCGCGCAGCCCGGCTTCATCAATCAGGTTGTCCCACAGGCGCGGATACTCCACCGTCAGCCGGGTGATCGTTCCGGTGAGTTCTTCCGGCGGCGGCAGCGCCTGGCGCAGCGTGTCCATCACGTTATCGGGGCTTTTCAAGTGTACCCAACGCTCGATGAACGGGCGCACGTTGTCGAGTTTGCGCCACTCGACTTGCGTATCGGCCCCCGCTTCAACCTGGGCGATGACGAAGTATTTATCGTCCTTGGCCTCGCCAAAATCGACCCGCTCGATTGACCCCGGATAGATGACCGGGGGCTGATGGCCTTCGTTCAAGTCTTGCGGTTTATGAATATGACCCAGGGCGGTGTAACTCAGGCGCTGGTCTTTGACCAACGACCCCGAAAGCACCAGGTCGCCGCCCAACATCACCATGCGCTCTTGCCCGAAGATCGCCCCCTGGACTGAGCAGTGCGCCGCCAGCACCGCCGGTAGGGAGGGGTCGAGGCGCTCATCGAGCCAACGCTTGATGAGCGTGGTCAGGCGGTCGGCCAGCGCCAGGTTGGCTTGCTCCACCTCGTCCCAGGCGGCCCCTTCCAGCGCGGTGATCCCGGCGCGTGATACCCACGGAACGGCCAGCATTTGCAGCGGCAGGCCGAACAGATCGGCGGGGGTTAGAAAGGTGGGGCGGTCGATGACTTTGACGAAGGGCACATCCAGGGTATCGAAGCTCTCCATGGCGTGGGCGCGCCCCAGGGCGGGCGAAAGATCGTGGTTGCCCACCAGCAGCACCGTGGGGATGCTCGCCTTAGCCAGGCGCATAATGCGCCGGCCCCATTCGCGCTGGAAGGTGGGGGCGGGGCTGCGGTCTTTGTAGGCGTCTCCGGCGAACAGCACCAGGTCTACCTGCTCATTGATGGCCGTATCGACGATGACATCCAGCGATTTCAGGAAGTCCATCACCCGCACCGGCAGCCCCGACTGGGGATCGTGGCGGCCATAATTCGCCATATCGATATGCGCATCGGCAAAATGAAGGATTTTTAGCATAAGGAAAATTATATCAGAGGCGCACGCCGTGGGGCGATTAAGCGCGGCCTGCCGCCCGGATACCAGGGCGGCAGGCCACCCTCCGGTCAAGCGTGCGCCGCAGGGTGGTGTATTGCATGCAGGCGGCTTCGCCTAGCGATAGCGCATGAACCACTCGTTGCACGACGCCAAAACCGTCGCCAAAAATTCGGATTGATTGGACCAATGTCCATAAGGCGCTTCCACCAGGCGCTTATCGCCGCCCAGGCGCTCGAAATTGCGCTGGGTGACTTGCGGCTGCACCATGCGGTCCAGGCTTTGGTTAATTACCAGGGTGGGGGTGCGGTTATACTCCAGCGGCACTTGCGGGGGCGTGGAGAGCAGGCTGGCCAGGCTGCGCACAGTCATGCTGCGCGGCGGAACTGGATCGGCGCTCCACTGAGCATGGAAGACAAAATCGCGGTCGTCCATCAAGTTTTCCATGCGGGCGAACCAGCTCAGCGGCACATGCAGCCAGCCAAACATCAGCGCCAGCAGGCGCATCACCCAGGCTGCCAGGTGAGCGGCGGGCGGAATGCGCCTCAGCTCCGAAAAGCGTGAGATCTCCGCCCCGTCCAGCGGGTTGCCAAAATCGAACAGGTTGATGCAGGCGATGGCCTCCGCCGGCGCGCCGGCCGCGGCGGCATAGTAAGTGTACCCGCCGCCCAGGCTGGTTCCCATCAGGTAGATCGGCCCACCATAACGAATGCGCGCCCATTGGGCCACATCCACAATATTCTGCACGGTTTCGTTCACCGTGGCGTCGCCGCGCCGTCCGCCTGAAAACCCCTGGCCGCGCTGGTCGGGCAGCAGGACGGTGTAGCCCAAATCGTAGAACGCCAGCGCCAGGCGTACGAACATGCGGCTGTAACCGCCCAGGCCATGGTTGAAGATAATCACCGGCGCATCGACCTCGGCGCGCGGGTAAATATCGATATGTAAATCAACCCCCTGCGAAGGCATTTCGGCGGATTGCCGCAAATCTTTGGCGCGCTGCAGGGTTTCGTCGTCATAATAAGTTTCCCAATAATCCGCGCCGGTGCGCGCTTTGAACGCCGCCAGGCTGCGCCAGCGCAGTTCCCAGATCGCCAATCCCAGCATCGATAGGCCTAAACCTCGTAAAAAGGCATTGCTGCGAGACATAATCGACTACCTCCTTATCTATACTCTGCTATTCCCCCAAAACATACCCCACCGGTTTATTTTACCCTTAAACAAGCCGTCTTGAGGGCCTATTTTAACGGGAAGGACGCGATCCTATTTCTTCGGCGGCGCTCTCCGCCGGTGGGGCCGGGGCAGCCCTGGTTACTTAAGCGGTGCGCCCAACTTGTTTAGCTCTTCCACGCAAGGAGAGAAATCTTCATGCACCACCAGGCACTGCTGAAAGTCGGCGATGGCGTCTTCGGGGGCGGCCAAGGCTAACTCGGCCCGCCCGCGCCAGTAGTAGCTCTCTTCCAGGATGGGGTCTTTCATGGCGTCGAGGGTCTGCGTCGCCAGCGAAATCACGTCAGAATAGCGCCCGGTGAAGTAGTAGGCGAAGTACGGCCCGGTCTGATACCACATCATGCGCCAGGGGCGCTGCGCTTCGGGAATTTGCTCATAATTGGCGAAGGCGCTGTCGTAGGCCTGGGCGGCGCCGGTGTAATCGCCCAGCGCCACGCGGTTAGCGCCCAGGTTGAACAGCGCAAAGGTCAGGTCGCGCCCGTTCAGGCGGGTGGTTTCATCTTGGGCGCGCTGCTCGGCCGCGCGATACATGAAGTTATCGTAAGCGTTCAAGTCCAATATATCCAACACCACCTGGCGCTGATCGGGTGGGTAAATCACCAGGTAGGTATAGTTGAACGCCCGCCAATCGCGCTGCAAGTCGTCGTAGCTAACAGAGAGGTTAGGGCCTTTATACGAATCCTGCACTGTGAAGCGGCTGGCGGCGTCGTCGAAGCCGGTCGCCACTTCATAATGCCCCATCCACCCATCGAAACCATCGCCTTCAAAGCCCTTTTCGATAACGACCGGGAAGCCCGAAGATATGAACGCCTTGAGGGTGGCGAGGTCGCCATTTACGCGGGTTACGGCCTGGAGGTCGGTATCATTGTCCACAAAGGCTTCCATCTCGTAGGGCATCACATTTTTATCGAGCTTATTGGGCTTGAGCACGGCGGCGGTATCGCGCTGATCGCCCTTCCATCCCCAAAACGAAAGCGCCATTGCCAGGTTGGCCGGGCCGCAGTTATTCATCATCTGGTAATAGTGAACCACACCCTTCAAAGCCGCCCGCTCCGGTAAGGGGGTCGGGGTGAGGGTGGGGGCGGGGGTATCGGTGGGCGGCGGCGGGGTGGCGCTGGGTGTGCTCAGATCGATGGTGGCGGTGGCGGTGGGGCGCGGCGGCTCGGTGAGCGTGACCATGGCGGCCTGCTGCTGGGGCACAAACACCTGGGCCTGGGGCGGATCGATGGCGTAATCGAGCTGCGCCGCCAGGTTGTTTAAGCGCCACTGCACACTTTCCGAAGAGAGCAGCATCAGCGCGCCGGCCATGGCGATCAGCGCCGCCAGGGTTAAACCGAAAAATTGCATTGCTCGTTTCATGGCTGCATTCCTGGTTCCTGAAGCTGTATGGCGGCGGGGGGAAAACCGGGGTGATAGCGCAGCGCCAGCAGAAAATCTTCTCTTGCGGCGGACACGTCGCCCAAGGCGGCCTCTGCCATGGCGCGCCAGTAATAACTCTCTTCCAGGTTCTTCTCGCCTTGCATCGCCCCCAGGGTCTGGTCGGCCAGGTCGATCACATCCTGGTAGCGCCCGGAATGGTAATAGGCGAAGTACGGCCCGGTTTGATACCACAACATCCGCCACGGGCGGTCGGTTTTCGCCAGGCTAGAGTAGACCTTGAAGCTCTCGTCGTAGGCGATGGCGGCGTTGGCGTAGTCTTCCAGTTGCGTCAGGCTGGAGCCAAGGTTGAACCAGGCGAAGTACTGCTGCATGCCGGCCAGGGCGGTCACCTCTTGGGCGGCGCGGTCGGCGGCGCGCTGGGCGTTCGCCTGCTCGCCGGCGTCGGGGCCGAGCAGGGCCAGAACTTCGGCTTCCTGCGCCTGCGGATAAAGAATGATATAGGTGAAATTGAAGGCGCGCCAGTCTTTCATAAAATCGGCGTAGCTTTCCTGCATGTTGGCGCGCACGAACGAATCTTGGGCGGTGAAGGTTTGGGCGGCGTCATCATAACCGGTGACCACCTGGTAATGGCCCATCCAACTCACCACGCCGGTCAGGTCGCGCAAATAGACGCCCTTCTCTACCAACACCGGGTAATCGGCCGCCAAAAAGCGCCGGATGGTATCCAGGTCGCCGTTCAGGCGCGATAGGGCGCGCGCCCCGGTGGCGCTGTTGACGTAATTGACCATCTCGTAGGGCATCACGTTCTTATCTTTTTCCAGGGGCTTTAACACCGGGCCAACCACATCGCGATCGCCGGGCCAACCCCAATAGGAGAGCGCCATCGACAGGTTCGCCGGGGCGCAGTAATTCCAACGTCCGTGCTGATCTTCGTAACGCACCCCTTGCAGCGCCGCCTGGCTGGGAAGGGGGGTGATGGTTGGGGTGGCGGTGGCGGTTGCCATGACGGCCAACGTGGATGTGGCGGCGGGCATGGCGGCGGACGCAGCGGCGGCGGCGCTTTCAGTCGCCGGCTGCGCTTGGGGTGAAGCCGCCGCCGGTTCCGACGCAGGCATGGCGCTGGCGGCTCCGGCTAGCACGGCTTGCTGCGGCGTGAACACCTGCTCTTCAGGCGGGTTCCACCAGTAGCCCAGGCGCAGCCCCACCTCTTCCAGCCGCCAGGCCAGGCGATTGTACACCGGTGGTAAAAAGAACACCCCCACCAGGCACAAGCACAGCAGCGGGACGGCCAGAGCGGCCAAAATCCATTTTTCTCGTGATCGATTCCGCATTCTCTTCCTTACAATCTATTGATCCGTTAAGGCGTCACGCCCATGGCTTGCAGCGCCAGGCGGGGCGGGGCGTAATTAGGGTTGAGGGCGGCGGCTTTCTTCAAGTCGCTAAGCGCCTGGTTGCTCACCCCCAGGGCGGAATAGGCCATGCCGCGCCAGTAATAACTTTCTTCCAGCACGCCCTTGCCCACCCAGGTGAAGGTGGTGTTCGCCAGGGCCACCACATCTTGATACCGCCCGGCGTGGTAATAGGCTTGGTAGGGGCCGGTTTGATACCACATCAGCCGGTAGGGGCGCAGGTCTTCGGGCAAGCTGCGGTAGAGCGCAAACGCCTGGTCGTAGGCTTCGGCGGCGGCGGCGTAATCGCCTGCGCCAAAATTAGCCAGACCCACACGGCTGCTGCCCAGGTTGAACCAGGCGAAGAACTGCTCGCGCCCCGGCAGTGCGGCGATCTCCTCAAGGGCGCGCTCCTCGGCCATGCGGTAACTCTCCAGCGGCTCAATGCGCTCGCCCAAGATGGCCTGCACCTCGGCGGCGCGCTCCGGTGGGTAGAGCAGCACATACACGTAGTTGAAATCGCGCCAGGCGTCCAGGTCGGCATAGGGCATCTGCAAGTCGGGGCTGGTGAGCGAATCTTGCGCCGTCCAGCGTTGGGCGGCGTCATCGTAACCGCTCACCACCAGGTAATGGCCCATCCACCAATCGTCGGCGGGGTCGTGCCCGGCTTCGATGATGACCGGGAAGCCCGCCGCCAACAGGCGTTTGAGCAGGGCGGCGTCGCCGCCCACGCGGGTGAGCGCCTTGAGGGCGGTGAACTGCTCAACGAAATCCACCATCTCTTCCGGCATCACGTTCTTATCGTCCACATCTAAATTCGGACGCAGAAAAGCGCGTGTGTCGCGCTGATCCCCCGGCCAACCCCAAAACGAAAGCGCCATCGCCAGGTTGGCCGGGCCGCAGTTGTTGAAGAGTTGGTATTGGTGGACGATGCCCGCCAGGCTCACTGCCGGCGGCAAGGGGGGCAGAGTGGGCGTGGGCGATGCCGTGGGAGGAAAGGCGGTGGGCGCAGCCGGCGGCGCACCGGGGGGCGCAGCTGGCGGGAGCGCCGCGGCTGGCGCTGGCGGAGCATCGGTCGGCGCGGCGGCGGTTTGCATGGCTTGAACGGTGGCCTGGGCGGCGTGCTGCACGCCGCTCTGCTGCGGCTCGAACACCACCTGGGCGGGCGGGTTCCACCACCGGCGCAGGCTTGCCACGCGGTTATCTAAATGGCGCGCCAAAGCGCTGTCTGGGCGGCTAATTGCCAACGCCAACCCGGCGGCCAAGGCCACCCCGCCCAGCAGGACTGCCAGGAAGCTAATCGTCAGCACCGGTTTAGATTTCATGATGGCGTCTTTCGATCTCCTCAATCGCCCACAGTGCATGGCTGCGAACCAGCGGTTCTTGATCCTGCGCGGCGGCTTCTAGCACAGGGACGATGGAAAGGTCGCCCGTGTTCCCGGCCGCCACCGCCAGGTTACGCAGATAGCCGCGCCGCCTGGCGCGCTTTTGCGGGCGGCCTTTGAACTTGCGGTTGAATGCCTGGGCGTCCAGGCGCAGGTCTTGCGCCAGGTAGGGATGGGGGGTAACGCCCCGGTCTTGCGGCGGGTTGGGAGGGCAAAGTTCGGCGGGGGTGGTAACGCCGCGGTCTGGGGCAGGGTTGGGGTGAGGCGCAGCCTGCACTGGGGCAAAGGCCGGCTCGGCGGCCGGGGCGGCAAAGCGCAGGTTCCACGGGCACACCTGCTGGCACACGTCGCAGCCAAAGGCCCACGCTCCTATCTGCGGGCGCAGGTCTGCGGGAATATCGGCTTTGTTTTCAATCGTCAAATAAGAAATGCAGCGTTGGGCGTCCAGTGTACGGTTGGGCAAAATGCAGCCGGTGGGGCAGGCTTGAATGCAGCGCGTGCATGCGCCGCAGCGGTCGGTGGTGAAAGGCGCATCGGGCGGGAGGGCCACATCCAATAAGATTTCCCCTAAGAAGAAGAACGAACCCAAGCGCGGGTTGATGAGCATGCTATTTTTACCGATCCAACCCAGGCCGGCGCGCTGCGCCAGGTCGCGCTCGAGCAGGGGGCCGGTGTCGGTGTACGCCTTCCAGTTGACCGGCTGCTCAAACTGCGCCGCGACGAACGCGCCGAGTTGGTTGAGGCGCTCGATGAGCACCTCGTGATAATCGCTTCCATAGGCGTAGGCGGCAATCAGCGCCTGGCCGGCCGGCGCGGTGGCGGTGGTTTTGCCAGTCGTGGAAGGGAGGGGGTGGTTTGCTGGCGCAGGCAGCCCAGTCGAGGGGGAGTAGCGCATTGCCAGGGTCAGAATGCTTTGACAGCCGGGCAAAACCAGGCGCGGATCGAGGCGGCGGGCGAGGTTACGCGCTTCGGCCAGGTAGGCCATCTCGCCATGGCGGCCCGCCTCCAACCACTCCAGGTAGGCGGCGGTGTGGGGAGGCGGGTCGGCGCTGGTCACGCCGCACAGGTCGAAACCTAGCCGCGCGGCTTCGGCTCGAATGCGCCGGCTCGTTTCATCTAAGTTAGCCACAAGATAAGGAGAAGTTAACCTGCTCCGAAGTCAGTGCGCCGGGCTGGGTTAAACGCAAACGCGCCCAACCGGTGAACGCCTCCGAAACAGACAGTTCGAACACCACCGTGTGCGGGCCGGAGGTCCAGTTACGCGAAGCTGGCAGCGGAGCGACGACCGCCGCCCCCTCGCCTCCTACCTCCAGGTAGTAAGATACGGCGGTGGCTTGCTTCATCACCACCGTGGCGGTAAACGTGAACACGTGCGGACACGCCCCGCTCACATTGGCCTGATCGACCTGCAGGCTCACGCCAGACACCTCATTCACCTGCGCCGAAGCCGCCGGCGTGGCGGCCCCGGCCGCTTCCGGCTGGGCGGCGACGGTGATCTTAACCCAGATGGCTTCTTTGCCATCCACACCCAGGCCAAAAGCCTGCCCGGCCGGGTTGCGCAGCTTCCAGTAGCTGACGAAATTGCCGGCGGTTTCGGGGGCGGTCATCTTCACGGTAATATCCACCTCCTGGCCGGGGGCGGTATCTTGCGGCAGGCTGATGCTTTGCTCTGCGCCCAGCAGGTTGCCGTCGATGAACACCAGTTGGTAGGCGGTATTCCAGGTGGTGGAACCGCTGTTGCGAATGCGCCAGGTCTTCTCGAACGCCTCGCCGGGGGCGAAAGTGGTTCCATCCGGCACGGTCACATCGGCCACATATTCGGCTTTGTCGGCCAGGTTGGCCGGGGGCGCGTTGGGAGGCGCTCCGGATGGGGTCCGCCCAGGGGTAAGCGCCGCGCCGGGCGGGGTCGCCGGCGGGGTGGTGGGGGTAACGGCCGCAGCGGTTACGCCCAGCTCTTCAGTGGGGAGCGGCGAGGGCGTCTGCCCAAAGCGCTGCATGCCCATGGCTTCGGCGGTGCGCACCGCGGCAGTGAGCACCGCGTCCGGCGATAACGGCGTTGGCGTTGCGGGAGCTTTAGGGCTGCAAGCGCTAAGCGCCAGCGCCAGGCTGAGGCTCGCCAGAAGGATTCGTTTCAGGGTTTTCGCCATATAATTTTCGATGCACCGCGCTCAAGGCGCGCACTTGCTGACCGGCATGGTAAGAGGAGCGCACCAACGGCCCACTTTCCACCCAGCGAAAGCCGATCGAAAGCCCAAACGCTTTCAACTCGGCAAACTCTTCAAGCGTGTAGTAACGCTCCATGGGCAGATGCTGCTTGCTCGGTTGTAAATACTGCCCCAAAGTGAGGATGTCTACCCCCCAAGTGCGCTGGTCGCGCATTACGTCCATCACTTCTTCAATCGTCTCGCCCAAGCCCACCATAATGCCCGATTTGGTTAGCACATCAGGGTTGAGCTTCTTGGCGTTGCTCAAGGTGGCGGCGGCCCAGGCGTAGTTATCTTGCGGCTGCACCTGCTTGAACAGGCGCGGCACGGTCTCCACGTTGTGGTTCAGAATTTCCGGGCGGGCGTCCATGACGATCTTAAGCGCCTCCAGGCTGCCTTTGAAATCGGGGATCAGCACTTCGATGGAGCAGCCGGGGTGGATTTGGCGAATGCGCCGGATGACCATGGCGAAGATCGGCGCGCCGCCGTCCTGGCGATCATCGCGGTTCACGCTGGTGATGACGGCGTGCTTCAGGTTCATGGCCTTCACCGCCTGGGCCACGCGTTCCGGCTCCAGCCAATCGAGCGGCGAGGGGGCCCCGCGCTTAATATCACAGAAACCGCACGAGCGTGTGCAAACGTCGCCTAACATTAAAAAGGTAGCTGTGCCCGAACCCCAGCACTCGCCCATGTTGGGGCACATAGCTTCTTCGCACACGGTATGCAGTTCTTTGCTGCGCATCAGGCCGTGCAGCCATTCGTAGGTTTCACCCGAAGGGGCGCGCACCTTGATCCAATCGGGGCGGCGCTTGGGGGTGGTATCCACTTGATCGTTCTTGACTCGGTCTCGCGTTGGGTTAAATGGCATCGTGTCCTCGCGTTTCATTAATGCGTAAGTAGTAAAAATTGAGTATACCAGAGTTATATTAATGGAAAGTTGGTTTGCGGTCAAAGCCCAACGGTAATAACACGGGCTTAATGCGCGCCGCGCCGGCAGTGATTAACGCATGCGACGGGGTATCGATGGCAAAAAGGTGACAATGTTGTTATGCCGGTGGATGAGCATTGGTACAATTCTATAAATCATAAATGTCGATGGCGTAGTTTTTGTTACATTTCATAGCCAGACCGCACTTTCACTGGTGTTATAATCCTAGATAATATATCCGCTCACTGAAAAAAGGGGATGCCATTATCGAAAGTGGGGCGCATCGGGCAAAACCACCCACTTTTCATGCATAAAGTCACAGCAGAAGCTTTTTTGATAGCGAAGCGGGAGACGCCAGCGGAGTGGTTTATTAACTGACCTTCGTGCAGTAGAGATGATGTCATGTCTGCCGGACAGCACACATCATGAAAACAGGAGCTATTTTCAAGGCAGTCATATCTCCCATCTCAATAAGAATGCTTTACAGCCATCAGCAGCAGTGACCGCTGGATCAGGCTGGCCGGGCGTAAGCAGAGCGTGAGCGCCAACGGTGGCAGGCATATTCTCTTTATGAGAGCTGTGGCAAAGGGGAGGGCATGGCAAGTGTTTCCAGACCGGACTTACTGGTAAACCGCTGGGAGAACGAGATGTTATAATTTTACTATGGTAAAGCTTCTTCGCACCGGAGTGGCGCTTGTGATGGTGGTCTTGGCGCTCGGCAGTTGTAATTTGCCGGATCAGCGCCTGGCGAATGCCACGCCGAATGTGGCCCAGGTCTACACCCAGGCGGCGATTACGATGGCCGCCGGTTACACCCAGCAGGCCGAAACGTCCTCCGGTGGGACGCGCCGCCCACCGCCGAAAGAAGCCCTCACCGCGTCCGCGTCCGCTCCCGCGGTAGATCCGCCCCCGGCTGAGACGCCGCTGGCCGGAATGGCGACCAGCTCCCCCGCGCCCTATCGCCCGGCCTACAGCCCGGCCGCCTCCACCCGCATTATCGAAGCCGCTGCCTCCGCCGCTCCTACCGCCGCCCCCACCGCCGGTCACCCTTGCCTGAGCATGGACTATGTGAGCGATGTCACCGCGCCCCTCGATACGCCTTTCCTGGCCGGATCGAGCTTCATTAAAACCTGGCGGGTGCGCAACAGTGGCGCGTGCGCCTGGGGAACCGATTACGCCCTGGTGTACACCGGCGGCGAGCTAATTGGGCCGGTGGACGTGGTTTTCTTGCCGTTTGCCACCGCCCCCGGCGGTGAAATCGACCTGAGCGTGAGCCTGTTCGTACCGGTTATGCCGGGCGTGTACGGCAGCAGCTGGATGCTGCGCGCCCCCGATGGGAGCATGTTCGGCAGCGGTCCCAACGGGATGACCGCCCTGCCGGTGCGCATCCGCGCTTTCCAGCCCACCTATTCCAATCAATTCCCCTTCGATTTTAGTATGTTGGTGTGTTCTGCCGCCTGGCGCAGCGCCGCCGGCCCGCTGCCCTGCCCCGGCGTCGTTGGCTCGCCGGATGGAGAGGTGTTTTTCCTGGACACCCCCACCCTGGAGAGCGCCCCCAGCCGGCAGTATGGCTTGCTCACCCGTCCCAACCGCGACCGCCAAGGGTGGATCGCCGGCGAGTTCCCGGCATACCTGGTGCAGCCGGGAGATCACTTCGTGAGCGAGCTGGCCTGTCAATCGGGCAGCCAAAGCTGCAATGTGCGCTTCCAACTGCAATACCGCGAAGCCAACGGGGTGGTTTCAACCCTGGGCGATTGGCAAGAAACCTATGACGGCCGCACCACGCCGGTGGATGTCAATCTGTCGTTCCTCAGTGGGCGCAGCGTTACCTTCATTCTTTCGGTGATTAACCAGGGCGACCCGCGTTGGGCCGACGCCATTTGGCTGCTGCCGCGCATTCAAAAGACTGCTCCTCCAACCGAGTATGTGTTGAACTGGACCCGGGAAGGCTATCGCAGCCGCCTATCGTGCGAGGCGCTGCGCATCAACCTGGTGGGGCCGCGTGCTGCCATTGCCGTGGCCTACGATTGCCAGGCAGGCAGCCTGGAAATAGGCCGCGCCGCCCTTTCTTACGATCAGGCGGCGCAGGTGTGGAACTGGGTTCAGGAGTTCCGAGATTTCGAAGGCGAGAGTTACACCACGCTATCGAACCGGGCGGTGCAAACCTGGCTCACTTTCCGCGGGGTGGGCTTGCAAGACGCCAGCGCCAATGATATCCAATCCATTAACCAGTTCGCCGCCCAGTTATTCCAGCAAATCTCCCGGTGATTCGAGTTCGTTAATGGCGCCGCCGTTACCGCGGCCGCTGCCGTTATCCTGGCCGGCTTCGGCCTTGGCGGCTTTAACCACTTCTTCCACATCGGCGCGCGCCACGCACGCCACCGATACCACGCGGTCGCCGGGGTTCATGCGCATCACCCTCACGCCGCGTGTGGCGCGGCCGGATTCTGAAATGGTTCTCACTGCGGTGCGCAGGGCTTGCCCGGCGCTGGTCATAATCATCAGGTCGTCGTCCACTTGCACCACCGGCGCGGCCACAATCTTCCCCACAATGGGCAAAGCAGCCTGGCTGATGGTGAGAATGCCGCCGCCGGCGCGCCCTTTGGGGGCGTAATCGCTCAACGGGGTGCGTTTGCCAAAGCCTTTTTCGGTGAGCACCAACAAGAAGCTGTCCGGTTGAACAATATCCATGCCGGCCACGGCGTCGCCAGAGCTAAGGCGGATGGCGTTTACGCCGCCGGCGGTGCGGCCCATGGCGCGCACCAGCTTCTCGCTAAAGCGCAGCGCCCGGCCTTGTTCGGTGACGATGATAATTTCGTTCTCGCCATTGGATGGCTGCACCCAACCCAGCGAATCGCCCTTGTCCAGGCTTATGGCAATCACGCCCGAAGGGCGCACCGCGGCAAACTCGCCCATAGCCACGCGCTTAATCCGCCCCTGGCGCGTCGCCATGATGCAGAAGTGGCTCTCATCGAATTGGGGAACCGCCACGGCAGCCGTCACCGATTCGCCGGATTCGAGCGGCAGCACATTTTGGATGGAGACGCCGCGGGAGGTGCGGTCGGCGGCAGGAATTTCGTAAGCCTTCTCTCCATACACCTTGCCTTTATCGGTGAAGAAGAGAATGGAGTGCAGCGTGCGGGCCGGAATGACCATCGCCACGGTATCTTCCTGGCGGGTGGCATGGCCGGCCACGCCTTTGCTGCCGCGCCCCAGCGACCGCAGCGCCGAAGCCGCCATGCGCTTGATGTAGCCGCGTTGGGTGAGGCTAATCAACACCGGTTCATCCACCACCAAATCTTCAATGCGCAGTTCTTGGCCGGCCTCGTTGATGATCTTGGTGCGGCGTTCATCGCCAAACTTCTCGGTTAGTTGGGTAATATCTTCGTCGATGACGGTTAAGATCTTTTGCGGGTGTTCCAGCAGGTCTTCCAGGTAGGCGATGCGCTCTAACACGGCGCGCTGTTCGTCTTCGATTTTTTGGCGTTCCAGGGCGGCCAGACGGCGCAGCTGCATATCCAAAATGGCTTGCGCCTGGCGTTCGCTCAAGGTAAATCGCTCAATCAGGCGCGTCTTGGCGGCGTCGGCGTCGGGCGATTGTCGGATGACCGCGATCACCTCGTCCAGGTGGTTGAGGGCGATTAGCAAACCGGCCAGGATGTGCGAGCGGTCGCGGGCCTTTTGGAGTTCGTAGGCCGAGCGCCGGCGGATGACATCGCGGCGGTGTTCGATAAAAATCTGCAAGGCTTTTTTAAGCGAAAGCAGACGCGGTTCGCCATCTACCAGGGCCAACATTTGCACCCCGAAAGTGCCTTGCAAGGGGGTGTATTTATACAGCTGGTTGAGCACCTTCTTGGGCTGCGCGCCGCGTTTAAGTTCGATGATGATGCTCATGCCGCGCCGGTCGGATTCGTCGCGCATGTCAGAAACATCGTCCAGGCGGCCGCCCCGGGCCAGCTCGGCGATGCGCTCTAGTAAACTCGTTTTGTTTAATTGATAAGGGATTTCGGTGATGACGATGCGGTGGCGGTTGCCATTCATCTCTTCAATGTGAGCCAGGCCGCGCAAGGTGAGCTTGCCGCGCCCTGTCCCATAGGCCTGGGTGATGCCGTCGTGGCCGATGATGATGCCGCCGGTGGGGAAATCGGGGCCGGGCACAAACTTCATCAGGTCGGCCACGGTAATTTCGTCTATCTCTTCATAGTGGGCGATCAGGTAGTGTAAGGCGGCGGCGATTTCGCGCAAGTTGTGGGGCGGCACGTTGGTCGCCATTCCCACGGCGATGCCCGATGAGCCGTTAATCAGCAGGTTGGGCAGGCGGCTGGGCAGCACCAGCGGCTCTTGCAGCGAGCCGTCGAAGTTGGGGCCAAAGTCTACGGTGTCTTTGTCAATGTCGGTCAGCATCTCTTCGGCGCGGGCCGACAGGCGGGCTTCGGTGTAGCGCATGGCCGCGGCGCTGTCGCCGTCGATGGAGCCGAAGTTGCCCTGCCCATCCACCAGCATGTAGCGCATCGAGAAATCTTGCGCCAGGCGCACCATCGAATCGTAAACCGCGCTATCGCCATGCGGGTGATATTTACCCAGCACCTCGCCCACAATGCGGGCCGATTTCTTAAAGGGCGCGTTGGAGCGCATGCCCATATCGTGCATAGCATACAGGATGCGCCGGTGAACGGGCTTCAGTCCATCGCGGGCATCTGGCAGGGCGCGGCTCACAATCACGCTCATGGCATAATCGAGGTAAGCCTCACGCATTTGTTGATCGATATCGACTTGTTGTACGGAACCAATTTCCATATAGATCAGCTTTCTATAATCATAAGATAGGCACGACCCTTCATTATAACAGGTACAGGGGGTGCGGCGCGCATCGTTTGCCGCCGCACCGTGGCAGCTGTCAGCCCATCGGCTTAGAGGCGGGCGGTCTCATCGGGGAGGTTGCGGCGGAACTGGCTCATGTAAAGATCGTAGTAAAAGCCTTTGGCGGCCAGCAGGTCTTCATGGCAGCCGCATTCGATGATCTTGCCCTGGTCTAGCACCAGCAGCAGGTCGGCGTTGCGAATGGTGCTGAGGCGGTGGGCGATAACGAAGCTGGTGCGCCCTTGGAGCAGCTCTTCCAATGCTTTTTGGATCATGCGCTCGGTGCGTGTATCGACGCTGGAAGTGGCTTCATCCAAAATCAAGATGCGCGGGTTAGATAGGGCGGCGCGGGCAATCGAAAGCAGTTGGCGCTGGCCCTGGCTTAGCCCAGAGCCGCGCTCGCCCAACACGGTGTGGTATTTTTCCGGTAGGCGCTGGATGAATTCATCGGCATTAGCCAGCTTGGCGGCGGCGATGACTTCTTCCTCGGTGGCGCCGGGGCGACCAAAGCGGATGTTTTCCAGCACGGTATCGCTGAACATGAAGGTGTCTTGCAGCACCATGCCAATCTGGCTGCGCAAACTCTCGGCGGTCACGTTGCGCACATCGAAGCCGTCCACCAGCACCGCGCCGCCGGTCACGTCGTAGAAGCGCGGGATCAGGTTGACCAGGGTGGATTTACCTGCGCCGGTGGGGCCAACCACAGCGATGGTTTGCCCAGGCAGGGCGGTGAAGTTAATCCCATCCAGCACCGTTTCACCATCCTTATAGGCGGCTGAAACGTTGACAAATTCCACCCGGCCCTTAATTTGCGGTATCACCTGGGCGTTGGGGGCGTCTTGCAATTCGGGTTCGGTATCCAGTAAGTTGAACATGCGTTCCGCGCCGGCCACGGCGTTTTGAATGTTGGTCCACAGTGTGGCAATCTGCTGGATGGGTTGGTTAAATCGCTGGGTGTAAATCATAAAGGTCACCACCAGGCCCAGGGAGATGGTGCTGCCGAACAGGGACTGATTGCGCAAGATGAGCAGCCCGCCGACGCCGGCCACCAACGCCACCGAAACATATCCCAACGCTTCGAGGGTGGGTGAAAGGGCGCTGGTGAAGCCCACGGCGCGAATGTTGGCGTCGCGGTTGGCGGCGTTTATGCCGCGGAAGTTCTCCAGGTTCTCTTTCTCCCGGCTAAAGGCTTGCACTTCGCGCACCGAGGTAATGCTCTCTTGTAGTTCGGCGTTGACGCTGCCCAACTCTTTACGGGTCACGCGAAACGCTTTGCGCGCCTGGCCCGAAAAATAAACTGTAGCCGCCACCATGAGGGGCGTCACGGCCAGGCCCAGCAAGGCGTACGCCCAGCTCTTGGTTAACATGGTGTAAGCCACCCACACCACCAACAGCGCGCCGGTGAGCACATTAATGAGGGCGAAATTGAGCGTTTGTTGGATGGTTTCGGCGTCGTTGGTAATGCGGCTCATCAGGTCGCCCGATTCGTGTTCGGAGTAATAGCCGAAAGACAGGCGGTGGAGTTGATCGAACACCGCCAGGCGCAAACTGCGCAGCACCTGCTGGCCGGTGTAGTTCATGCTAAAGAACATGACGCCGGTGAGCAGCGCCCCGGCCACATATAACCCCACCACTTTAAGGAGCAGCCCGCCCAAGCCGGCCAGGCGTCCGGCCTGGTCTAGTGTGGCGCTATTGGGGTCGTACCAGCAATTGCTGGTTTGCGCATTTTGGCCCACCTGGCTGAACATTTGCTGCGCGCCGGGGAAGTTTAGCTCCGGGCGGGTAGCCGGGGTGAGGTAGCAATCCACCACCTGGCCGGTCAGATCGGGGGTGACGACTTGCACCCAGGTGGTGAAGATCATCAATCCTAAGATGATAATCAGCACCCACCAATAGGGTCGGAAGAATGAAATCAGGCGCGCCAGGGTCTCGCCCACGCGCTTGGGTTTCAGTACATCTTTCTGAAAGGCCTCCCGCATTGGGCCATGTCCACCAAACATAATAACTCTCCTTTATTGCATCAAAAGGGGCGTCCGCATCGCGGCGGTGTAAGGCCCCCTAAAAAATCAGGCGGTTTCGGCTTCCACATCGCTCACCAGCTGCGAATGGTAGATATCGGCGTAGATTTCGCTGTTCTCGAGCAGCTCTTCATGTGAGCCGGATGCGGCAATGCGTCCCTTATCCAACACCAAAATCAGATCGGCGTTAATCACGGTGCTAATGCGCTGGGCGATGACAAAACTGGTGCGGCCGCGCATCAGGCGGTCGAGCGCTTTCTGGATATGAAACTCGGTGGTAAGGTCTACGCTGCTGGTGGAATCATCCAAGATCAGAATGCGCGGGTCTAATAACAGGGCGCGCGCGATGGCGATGCGCTGCTTTTGCCCACCCGAAAGCGTGGTTCCGCGTTCGCCCACCGGCGTATCGTAGCCTTCCGGGAAGCTGAGGATGAACTCGTGCGCTGCGGCGGCTTTGGCGGCAGCCTCCACTTCTTCCTGGGTGGCTTCGCTCTTGCCAAAGGCGATGTTGTCGCGAATGGTTCCGCTGAACAAGGTGGTTTCTTGCAGCACAATGCCAATCTGGCTGCGCAGGCTCTCCAGGCGCACATCCCGCAGGTCGTGCCCGTCGATGAGGATGCGTCCGCTGCTGGGGTCGTAGAAGCGGGGGATAAGGTTGATGATGGTGGTCTTGCCCGAACCGGTGGCCCCCAACAGCGCCACGGTTTGGGCCGGTTTGGCTTCGAAGCTGACGTTGCGCAGCACGGCTTCGCCCGATTCGAAATAGCGGAAGGTGACATCTTCAAAGCGCACTGCGCCCTGCACCTGCGGCAGGTCGATGGCGTCGGGCTTGTCGGTCACGTCCGACTGCGCATCCAAGATTTCATAGATGCGGTTGGCGGAGGCCGACGCCTGAGACATTTGGGTCACAATAAAGCCCAACATACCGATGGGCATGAACAAGAACACCAGGTAGAGGGTGAACTCTTGCCACTGACCAATCGTCAGCGTGCCAAAGATGATCTGTCGCCCGCCAAAGTATTGAATGGCGGCCTGCCCCAGGTTGGCGACGAGAAAGATGACCGGAAATAAGAACGCAAACAGCCGCGCCAGGCGAATTTGCTGGGTTACCAGGGCGTTGACCGATTCGTCAAACTTGGCTTTTTGATCGTTTTCGCGCGTGAAGGCGCGAATCACTTTAATGCCGGCCAGGTTCTCTTGCAAAACGGTGTTCATCGATGAAAGCCGCTGCTGCACTTTGGTGAACATGGGCCGGCTTGCGCCGCTAAAGACCATAAAGGCGATGGCGGCCACGGGCAAAATTGGCAGGGCCACCAGGGTCAGGCGCAGGTTGGTGGTAAATAAGATCGTCAACGTACCTACCAGCAAGATCACTGAGGAAACGCCCATCAGCAAGCCCTGGCCGATGAACATTCGCACCTTCTCAATGTCGTCGGTAGCGCGGATCATCAGCTGGCCGGTTTGGTTGCGGTCGTGATAAGAAAACGATAGACTTTGAATCTTCTCGTACATTTCGTTGCGTAAATCGTAGGCGATGGTTTGGGAGCTGCGCTCGCCGGTGTAAGCCTGCAAGAACGCAAACACGGCGCGCAGCACGGCCAGTAAGACGATCAAGAGACCGGCGCGGATCAGGGCCGTTTCGGCCCCAGCCTGGTTGGCTAAGAGCTGTTCGCGGGTGGTTCCCAGCATTTCGAACAGCTTGGGCAGATAGGCGGCGGGGATTTTATCGAGGGAAGGAGCTAACTGCTTGGCGATCACCCCACCGGTCACGGCGTCAATCACCCGCCGCACCATGGCGGGGATAAAAAGCTGCGACATGGTGGCGACAACCAGGGCCAGGTAAGGGATGAGCGAAGTGAGTGGGTGGTTCGCCAGGCGGCGAATCGCCCGGCCTAAGGGCGAGGCTTTGCGCGTTGAAGAGGTTTTGAAATGTGGCAAAAGGTGGTACTCCTTTTTATTGGTCTTGCGCCGAAATAAGGCGGTCTTTTTCGATGAGAGTTTGCAGAGCGGCGGCCACCTGGTGGGCTTCGGTTTCGCTTAGGGCGGCGATTAACTGCTCAGTCCACACCAGACGGGCCTGCACGGCGCTTTCGAGCAGCGATTCGCCGGCGTGGGTCAGAGCGATGTGTTTGCCGCGCCGGTCTTGCGGGTCTTCGGAGCGCGCCAGAAACCCTAGCTGCACCAGCCGCTCGATGAGCTGGCTGGCGGCGGCGTTGCTCACCCCCAAATGCTCACCCAACTCGGTGACGCCGCACGAGCTGCGCCGCGATAAGAAGAACAAGGCGCTCATTTGCGATATGTTGACGCCATGTTGTTTGGTGAAAATCACAAACGCTTGCATCGAATGGCGCATAAAAAGCTCCATCCAACGATGGAGCAATTGGCCCAGGGGGGCATAGGTGGAGGGTGGGGAGATTGTTTGCATAGGTTAGTTAAGTGCGCTTAACTATAAACCCACCTTGACTATCTGTAAAGCGTAGTCCGATAAATGTTATATGAGAAAACCGGCGCATAAGAAAAGCGCCTGCCGGTAGGAGGACCGGCAGGCGCTCGATGGGGGCGTATCCAGGAAGAAATTACAGGCTGTTTAGATAGGCGTTGATGGCTGCCGCCGACTTGCGGCCTGCCGCCATGGCCGTGACCACCAGGCTGGGGCCGGTGACATCATCGCCGCCGGCGTATACGCCTGGGCGAGAAGTGGCTCCGGTTTCGGGGTCGGCGATGATCAGGCCCCACTTATCGGTCTTCAAGTTGGGGGTGGATTCCATAATTACCGGGTCGGGCCAATAGCTGACCGCAGTGACGGCGGTATCGGCCTGGACGAAGAAGTTGCTGCCTTCCACCGGCACTGGCTTCCGGCGACCTTTGGCGTCGGGTTCGCCCAGCACCATGCGAATGCACTCCACCGCGTTCAGACGCCCGTCGTCGCCGGCCACGAAGCGCACCGGTTGGGTAAGGAACATGAACTGAGCGCCTTCTTCTTTGGCCAGGTCGCGGTCGTGCTTACCGCCGGGCATTTCCTTTTCGGTGCGGCGGTAGAGGCAAACCACCTCTTCAGCGCCCAGGCGAACGGCGGTGCGCAGGCAGTCGGTGGCGGTATCGCCGCCGCCGATGACCACCAGGCGCTTGCCGGGGTTGAGCGGCCGGCGCAGATATTCGGGCAGCAGGTCGTCTTCCACGTTGCAGCGCATCAAAAATTCGGTGGCCTTATACACGCCGAGCAGATCTTCACCTGGCACATCCATGGGGGCGTCAACTTCCGTGCCTACACCCACGAAAACGGCGTCGTAGCCGTCTTCAAGCAGGCCGTCGATGGTTTGATGCTTGCCGATATAGGTATTGTATTCAAACTGCACCCCGGCTTTTTCCAGGTCTTCAATGCGATCAAAGACCACATTCTTGGGGAGTTTGAAGCTGGGGATGCCGTAGGTGAGCAGCCCACCGGGGCCGGGTTTGGATTCGAAGATCGTCACCGCGTGGCCCATTTGCACCAACTGCTCGGCGCAAGCCATGCCGGACGGGCCGGAACCCACAATCGCCACCCGCTTGCCGGTGGACGGGCCAACCTTAATTTCGGTCAGGCCCATGCGGCGCTCGTAATCCACCACGAAGGCTTCCAGCGCGCCGGTCATCACCGGCTCAAAATTCTTTGCCATCGAGCAAGACCCCTGGCAAAGCTGCTCGTGGGGGCACACCCGCCCGCAAATTTCGGGCAGCGAGCTGCTTTGACGATACAGCTTAGCCGCTTCCAGAAACTCGCCTTGTTCAATCAGCCACATGGCCGATGGAATGTCGTTATGGACGGGACAGGCCAGTACGCAGGGCGCCGGGTCGGGGCACTGCACACAGCGCGACGCTTCGATCATGGCGCACTCCGCGTGCAGCGGAATCACCACATCGTTAAAGTCACACACACGCTCTTCAGCCGAGCGCGTTTCCACGCCCGCCGATGGGGTGCGAGCACGTGATTTTCGATCTATGGCGAGAAACTCACCGGGAATGGACCTCATTTTTGCTACCTCCAAAACAGCCTCAACACGAACAATGGTTTGTATCTCCGATAATAACGACTAAAGTACTTTTATTTCAGTTGCACATGTCAGGATTTTGGAATGACGGTTGTCACGATTTTTTCGCAAGAAGGGTGTTTTCGGTGGCGCGCCCCCATCTGAGGGGTAAAAACCCGCGCTTGAGCGCGTTCCTGAGACGGTTATTATGTTTTCTGTTAAAGATTGGAGTACAATCAATTCTTGACTTTTATAAGGATAAATCTCCCCGGGCGGCAATGATACCCGGCAAGGGCGGGCCAACGCTGGGCCGGGCGCAGCGCTGAATGGGGATAAATAACTTCTACTGAGGGCAAATATGAAAAAGTGGATCATTCTTCTTGTGGCGCTGGCGATTATTGGCGCCGGGGCTTACTATTATTTTGGCGTCTACCGGGTGCAGCAAGCCGCCCTGGCGAACAGTAACTTGCAAACGGTGCAGGTTGGAAAAGGCGAGCTGGTGGCGACGATTGGGGCGACCGGGCAGGTGCATTCCGAGCAAACCGCTTTGTTAAGCTGGAAGACCAGCGGAACGGTGGGAGCGGTAAATGTTAAAGTGGGCGATCAGGTAAAGGCCGGGCAGAAACTGGCCGAGCTTTCGCAAACATCGCTCCCGCAAACCGTTATTCTCGCCCAGGCCGACCTGGTGAACGCCCAAAAGGCGCTCGATGACCTGTACACCAACACGCAAAACGCCGCCGTGCAGGCGTTGCAGGCCATCTCTACCGCGGCGCAGGCTTTAAAAGCGGCCCAGTATCAGTACGACAACTATATTATGCCTACCAACTTGCAAGGGCTAAAGACCATTGAGGCGGTGGACACAATGCAGAAGGCCCTGGATGCGGCCCGCACGGCTTTTGAGCCGTATAAATATTACCCCGAAAGCAATGCCACCCGCAAAGACCTGAAGGAAGACCTGGACCAGGCCCAGGCTGACTATAACGCCGCGGTCAAGCGGTTGGATTATGAATATAGTGTGCAGGTGGCGCAATCTAACCTGGATAAGGCGCGCAAAGATTACACCAATTACGCCGCCGGCCCAACCGCCGACGAAGTGGCGGCGCTCAAAGCCCGCATGGCCGCCGCCGAAGCCACCCTGGCTACAGCCTTCATTGAAGCGCCCTTCGATGGTCGCATTACTCTGGTGGATGCGGCCCCTGGCGACCAGGCCGCCCCAGGCGCAGCGGCGGCTTTTCGCCTCGATGATCTTTCCGCGCTGCAGGTGGACGTTTCTGTGTCGGAAGTGGATATTAACCAGATTAAACCGGGGCAAGATGTGACTCTCACTTTCGACGCCATCCGCAACAAAGAATATAAAGGCAAAGTGGTGGCGGTAGACCAGGTTGGGAGCGTGATCCAGGGTACGGTGGAGTTCACGGTTACTGTGGAATTGATTGACCCCGACGAAGCCGTTAAGCCCGGCATGACCGCGGCGGTTAACATTGTTACTGTGCGCCTGGCCGATGTCTTATTGGCGCCCAACCGGGCGGTGCGGTTTGCTGATGGGAAACAGGTGGTCTACGTGTTGAAAGACGGGCAGTTGGTGAGAACCAGCATAACTTTGGGGGCGTCGTCTGAAAGCAGCAGCGAAGTGATTGGCGGCGATTTGAAAGCTGGCGACCTGGTGGTCTTAAACCCGCCCGTTATTTTCTCCACCAACGGCCCGCCGCCGTTTGTAAACCGCGGCCAATAGGAGGTCATGATGAGCGATGCTGTAATTGTGGCCCAAAACCTGACAAAAGTTTATCGCATGGGCGAGATGGAAGTTCACGCGCTGCGCGGCCTGACGATGCAAGTGCAGCGCGGCGAGGTGGTGGCGATTATGGGGCCTTCGGGTTCGGGTAAATCGACCCTGATGAACATTATCGGCTGCCTGGATCACCCAACCGCAGGTGAATATTACCTGGACGGCGAACGCGTGTCGGTAATGCTAGACGACCAGTTGGCCTCCATCCGCAACCGCAAAGTGGGCTTTGTGTTCCAGAGCTTTAACCTGCTGCCGCGCGCAACCGCCATCGTCAACGTAGAGCTGCCGATGCGCTATTCGGGAGTGAACAAAGGGCGGCGCGAACGCGCAAAGGCTGCCTTAGAATCGGTGGGGCTGGGAACGCGCATGAACCACCGCCCCAACGAACTTTCCGGCGGGCAGCAGCAGCGCGTGGCGATTGCCCGCGCCCTGGTCAACGACCCTGCCATTATCCTGGCCGATGAACCCACCGGCAACCTGGACAGCCGTTCGGGCGAGGAAATTATGAACTTGCTGCTCAACCTCAACAAAGACCGGGGAACAACCCTGATCATTGTGACCCACGACCCCGAAGTGGCCGCCCTAACCCAACGCGCCATCCATATTAAAGATGGTATGGTGGACGAGAGGTAAGGTATGATTATTCTGCAATCCTTCTTAGAGGCGCTCGAAAGCCTTTCATCAAACAAGATGCGCTCTGGCCTGACTATCATTGGCATCGTCATCGGCGTGGCGGCGGTTATTGCGATTGTTTCCATTGGGCGCGGCGCGCAAGATACCATCACCGGCTCCATTCAAGGCATTGGAACCAACTTGCTGTTTGTGTTTCGCGGCGGGTCGGAGGATGTTCGCAACCCGCAGCCGCTCACCTTGGGCGATGTGGACGCCATCGCCGACCCGTTCCAGGCTCCATCGGTTTCGGGGGTGGCTCCTGCCTTGCAAGGCAGCGTAAAAGTGGCCTTCAGCGGTCAATCTACCACCACCCAGGTGGTGGGGGCCACTCCAGATTACGGGGTGGTGCGCAATCTCAATGTAACCGAGGGTGAATTTATCACCCAAGAACACATCTTGGGGCGAATGTCGGTGGTGGTTTTGGGAACCGAGGTGGCCGATAAGCTATTTGACCGCAAGGAAGGCCTGGTGGGCGAAACCGTGCGGATTGAAGGCCAGCCCTTCCGCGTGATTGGCGTGCTGGAATCGAAGGGCGGGTCGGGCTTCGGCAATCAAGACGACCTGGTGATGGTTCCCCTCACCACGGCGCAAATGCGCCTGCTGCACCGGGCCAGCCGCGACCGGGTGGATCTCATCATCGTGCAGGCCATCACCGCCGAGGCGGTGCCCGAAGCCAGCGAAGAAGTGGCCCAGATCCTGCGCGCCCGTCACCGCACGGAAATCGGCAAGGACGATTTCAACGTGCTTTCTCAGCAAGACTTTTTAGCCACCGCTCAAACCATCACCGGGGTGCTAACCGTGTTCTTGGGGGGTATTGCGGCAATTTCGCTGCTGGTGGGCGGCATCGGCATTATGAATATCATGCTTGTTTCGGTAACGGAACGCACCCGCGAGATTGGATTGCGCAAAGCCTTAGGGGCGCGGCGGATTGATATCCTGATCCAATTTCTCACCGAGTCGGCCTTGCTGAGCATGTTTGGCGGGATGATCGGGATTGGCCTGGGCATTGCCATATCTTATGTGGTGGGGCAGATTGCCGCCGCCAACGACACGGCCCTCAACCCGGCCATCGGCCTGGATACGATTCTCATGGCGACGCTTTTCTCGACTGCGGTGGGGCTGTTCTTTGGGTTATACCCGGCCAACCGCGCCGCCGGGTTAGAGCCGGTGGAGGCGCTGCGCTACGAGTAAAGTGGTGATACGATGGCGCGCCGCGCGACGCGTCATCGTATCACCGGTGGCGTCCTGGTCGATTGCGGAAGATTATTAATCACCTTTTAATGATACATTTGTTAGGATGGCATCTGGATGGTGTGCTGTTATAATAGGGTAGCCAACCTCCCACCTATCGCGACATCGTAGAAGATAACCGACCGGGGAGAAAAGGCGCGGGGGCATCAGCGGCATAACTACCATCACGGGGAACGAACTGCCTTAGCCTTTCTTCCATCAACAGGTAAATCAGACTTTGACCAGGGAAATCTTGCCGGATGAAACGATCCTTGTTATAGACGATAATCGCCAATTGGGTGATTTTATTGCCTATCGGCTGCTGCCGAACCTTGGGTATAAAGCGACGATTGCTTATACTGGCGGCGCGGCGTTGGAGCGCATCCACCAGGAAAAACCGGCGCTGCTGCTGCTCGACCTGGATCTGCCCGATATGACCGGCCTGGATGTAATGCGCCGGTTGATTGCCGAAGGCCTGCGCATCCCCACCATCTTATTCACTGCTCACGGCTCCGAGCAAATCGCCGCTGAGGCTTTCCGGTTGGGGGTGCACGATTACCTGGTGAAGCCGGTGGAACCCGAACGGCTGGAAGCTGCAATCTCCAGCGCATTGACTGAAAGCCGCTTGCGCCAGGAAACCGAACGTCTTACCCAAGAGCTAAAGGAGCAAATCACCTGGCTGAGCGCCATTTCGAAGGTGGGCCAAAGCGTTACCTCTAGCCTGGAGCTGGATGAAGTTCTGCGGCGCATTATCGAGGCGGCCATCCAAATTAGCCAGGCCGAAGAAGGTTTCATCGCCCTGCTCGATCCATCCACCGGGCTGTTTCATATTCGCGTTCAACGCCCGTCGCAAGGCGAACCCGATGGAGACGGGCCGCTGACGATTCGGGATACCCTGATGAGCCTGGCGGTGCGTTCGGGCCGACCGGTGCGTAAATCGGCGGAGAATAACACACTGCTGCTCAAGATCAGCACCGGCCTGTTGGTGCAAAGTCTGCTGTATGTGCCGATGTACTCGCGCGGGCGCAGCCTGGGGGTGTTGGCGGTGGCGAACCGCGTGGTTCAGCGCTACTTCACCCGTCGGGATGAAATTGTTTTAGCCTCCCTGGTGGATTACGCCGCTGTGGCCCTGGAAAACGCCGGCCTCTATGAGCAGGCCCGCCGCGAGATTGCCGAACGCTGCCGAATGGAAGCCGCCCTGCGTGAAAGCGAAGAACGCTACGCCCTGGCTACCCACGGAGCCAACGACGGTCTGTGGGATTGGAATTTGAAGACCAACCAAATCTATTACTCTCCGCGCTGGAAGGCGATGCTAGGCTTTAACGATTTTGAAATTACCAGCGACCCGCAGGAATGGCTAAGCCGCATTCACCCGGATGATGTTGCCGCCTTTAAAAGCCGCCTGGCCCAACACTTACAAATTCGCCGCATACCTGCCCACCTGACGGGGACGGAAGACACGGTGCGGACAGGCGGAGGCGCGCCCACCTGGCCCAATGCGGATAACGCCGTTCATTTTGAGGTGGAGCACCGCTTGCGGGTGAAGAGCGGCGAATATCGCTGGATGTTGGCGCGGGGCCTGGCCGTGCGCGCCCCGGATGAAAGCGCCAACCGTATTGCCGGTTCGATTAGCGATGTTTCGGAGCGCAAAGCCGCCGAAGAGCGCCTGCGCCATGCCGCGTTTACCGATGAGCTAACCCAGCTGCCCAACCGGGCCCAGGTAGTGCAGCGTCTGAAAGAGGTGGTGCAAAAATCGCAGCGGCGCTATGATATTTCGTATGCGGTGCTGTATTTAGACCTGGACGGGTTCAAGTTCGTCAACGACAGCCTGGGTCACCCCGCCGGCGACCAACTGCTGGTGGCAATTTCCAAGATTTTACAGAGCCAGATGCGCCCGCAAGACATGGTGGCGCGCCTGGGCGGCGACGAATTTGTCGTTTTGCTCGAAGACCTGCCCGACCGCAGCTACTCCATCGAGGCCGCCGAGCGGATTGTGGAACTGCTTGCGCACCCCATTTACCTGGAACAATACCGCGCCAGCGCCGCCACCGGAACCAGCATTGGCATTGTGTTGGGTGGGCAGGGGTATACCAACGCCGAAGATGTGCTGCGCGACGCCGACATTGCCATGTATGCCGCCAAGAATCGCGGCAAAGGAACCTATGAGGTGTACGACCCCAGTATGCGCCGGCGCATTTTGCGCCGCATGCGCCTGGAAGCGGATTTGAAGCTTGCCATTGAAAACCGGGAATTGGTGATGTTTTACCAGCCCCTGGTGCGGTTGGCCGATGAATACCTGTGCGGCTTTGAAGCTTTGGTGCATTGGCAGCATCCCGAATTTGGCTTGCTGCCGGCGGGCGAATTTATCCCCCTGGCGCAAGAGGCGGGCATCATCGACCCGATTGATTGGTGGGTGTTTGGCGAGGCCTGCCGCCAGGCCAAAATTTGGTCGGCCAGGCGGCTAGACCCAGGTCAACTAAAAATTTTTGTCAACCTTACCAGCAGCCTGTTGGCCCGCCCCGATCTGCTCGAAAACATCACCCGCGTGGTGAACCAGGTTGGCCTGGACGCCCACAGCCTGGGTTTGGAGATTAAGGAAAACCTGGCGAACGCCCGCCTGAGCGCCTCCAGCCGAATTATTAGCGACCTGCGCGGCTTGGGCATTGAAGTGCTGCTAGATAATTTTGGGGAAGGGGCGTCTTCACTGCTGAATCTTAAAAGCCTGGCGGTAGACGGCTTCAAGATCGATCGGTCGTTCATCCGTGATATTGAAAACGACGGCATTCACTCGGCCATTGTCAGCGCCATGGTGAAGCTGGCGCACGAAATTGGCCTGCAAATTATCGCCGAGGGGGTGGAAAATCTTCACCAGCATATGATCTTGAAAGAGATGGGCTACGATGTAGCCCAAGGCTTTCTCTATTCGCCCCCGCTGCGGGCCGACCAAGCGGCCGTGCTGGTTGAGAAGAGGGTTTTACACACAGACCAGACCCACTAAGCCGGGTTTTGCGGCGGAGAGCTTAGGGAAGGCGCTGGGTTTCGATCAGTCCGATTTTCGCGGCGGGATCATCAAGATCAAACCCAGGGTAATGACCAGTTCGCCCATCATCACCCCCATGGCCTGCCACTGTCCGAAGTAGGGGGTGGATGGAAAATGTTGGCTGCCGAAGCCGAAGGTATCGGCCATGCCGGAAGCCACGCACACCACATAACCGGTGCTTATCAGGCGAAAGCCAATATCGGCCAGGATGCTCTTTTCGCCACCCGGCCCGGCTCCGTGCTGTTCCCACAGCAGGTTCATCACCATAGTTCCGCCCAGGCAAATGACCGCCAGACTCATCAAAAAGACTGCAATTTGCACAAAACCCACCACCGGACTAAGATCGAGCCGGAATAAACCGGGCTTTACGCCGATGATATAACCCACCCAGCCAAGCAGGGTGAGGCCCACTGCCAGGCGCATGCGCCATGGATTTTTAGATTGGGAAGAAGGGGCTTCGCTCATTCGCTCTCCGGCATCACACTACGCAGTACGCGCAGCATATTCTCGGCAAAAATCGCGGCAATATCATCACGGGTATACCCTCTCTCGGCCAGCCGCGGGGCTAACTTCTGCAAGTCGGCGATGCTGTCCACATCGTGCGGGCAGGATTGCCAACCGAAACCGCCATCGAAATCGGTTCCCAAGCCCACGTGGCGAGAGTCGCCGACCAGCTGGCAAATATAATCAATCTGCGCCGCCACGTGCTCCAACCCCACTTCGGTGCGGGGGTGGTTTTTCCGCCAACCGGTTTTGAGAAAGGCATTATACATCACCACCCCCGCCACGCCGCCGCGCTCCAGCAAACCGTTTAGCACTCGGTCGCTCAAATGGCGGTTGCCTTCCGCACCGGGCAGCAGGGCCAGGGCGTTGCTGTGGGAGGCAATCAGCGGGCCGGGGTAGAAATCTAAGGCTTGCAGCACGGCTTGCTCATCCATGTGGGTGATATCGAGGCACATATTGAGGCCCGCCATGCGCTCGAGCAAAGCGAACCCCTCCCGCGTGAGCGGGCCAGGCTCGCGCGAACCGCCGCTGAAGCGTGTGCCAGTCCAGGCGGGGCCAATCGAACGCACCCCGCGCGCGAACCATTCTTCCACTTCGCCCACATCGTCAATCGCCTCAGCGCCTTCCATGCTCACGATGACGCCCACCGGCGGCCCTTCCAGGCCGGGTTGGGGGTCGGCGTTAGAGGGGGACGGGCCAGCGGGCGGAGGGGCTGCGCGCCATTCGTCCAGGTGCGCGTCTAGCTGGGGGCGGGTCTTGAGCAGGCGGAAATGCTGCGGGTGTTCATCGGCCAGGCGGACGTATATATCTAGCTGGCGGCCATACAGGCGGCGCGCTTCGGCGGCATCGGCGTAGACGAGCTTATCCCAATCGCCTTCGCGGTAGCGGGCGGGGGTGACAAACAAAGACCCCATCACCAGCGCCACCTGGCCGCGCAGGTAATCCGGATAGCCCAGCAGCGAATCATCGTTGCGGGCCGGGGTGCTGCCGCCCGCTTCCTGGCGGCGTGTCTCGGTCGATGAGCGCGTGTAATCACGCCCAAACGACATCATGTTCCAGGCCAGGTCTTCGTGAGCGTCAAAAATCAACATGGTTTCTCCAGGGCCAGCCGCCGGGCAATTTGCCGGTCAATTTTCCCCATGGGGTAATCGGGAAGCTCATCCACATGCACCCAGCGCAAATCGGCCACCTGCACCGGGCGGGGGGCCGGGCTGCCGGGGCGCAGTGTGCAGTGGAAGGCGTGCAGGGTGACGCTAAAATGGGTGTAGGCGTGGCGATAGACCCCCAAAGGCTCGTGCACCTCCACCCCGGCGGCTAGCTCTTCCTGGATTTCGCGCCTCAGACAGGTGGGCAGGTCTTCGCCGGATTTCATCTTTCCGCCGGGGAACTCCCACAGACCACCCAAAAGGCCGTTCTGGGGGCGTTGGGTAATCAGGTATAGGCCGCCTTCACACACCACCGCGGCGGCCACTTCGTAGTGGGGAATGGCGGGCTTTTTGAGCAGCACCGGGCGCAGGTCTTGCAGGCCCAAGCGGCGCGCCTGGCAAATATTCGCCACTGGGCAAACCGGGCAAGCCGGGCTGCGCGGTGTGCATATCAAAGAAGCCAGGTCCATCATGGCCTGGTGATAGGCGCTGGAGCGGCCGGTGGGCAAATGCTGGTAACATAAGTCGCGGATCCGGCGCATCCCGTCGTTTGAGGCGGCGTCTTGCTCGACGTTGAACACCCGCGCCAACACCCGGCGCACGTTGGCATCGACGGCGGGCACATCTTGGTTAAAGGCAATCGAGGCGATAGCTCCGGCGGTGTAGGGGCCAATGCCGGGCAGCTTTTCTAGCTCGTAAGCAGTTTCGGGCAGGCGGGCCTGGTAGCGCAGCACCACATCTTGGGCGGCGCGGTGCAGGTTGCGGGCCCGGCTGTAGTAACCCAAGCCTTCCCATTGGGCGAGAACGTCTTTCTGCGAAGCTTTAGCCAGGTCTTCCAACGTGGGGAAGCTGCGCATCCATTTTTCATAAAATGGGATCACCGTCTCTACCTGGGTTTGCTGAAGCATAATTTCCGCCACCCAAATGGCGTAAGGGTCTTGCTGCTGCCGCCATGGCAGCGGGCGGGCGTGCTGGGCGTACCAGGTTAACAGCGCTGCGGCAAAGGGGGAATCACTCACATTTGAAAACCAACCCGCGCCTGGACGATTTTATATTCAAAGTTCTGCACATATTCCAGCAGGCGGGCGGTGAGGTCGCGCCATTCCCCTGATTCAAGCGCTTCAGTAAGCGAGGTGATGGTGGGCATGAGCATGGCGGTGAGAATTTGCGGAGAATCGCCATACATGGTGAACCAGGCATCGCTCGGTTCCATGCCTAAGCGCTGCACTCCGGGGATGAAATCGCGCACCACAAATTCAAAATACTCCTGCTCGCGGCCAGCGAGGATATTCCAGGTCATTAATAGTTTTACCGCCACAATGCTTCTCCTGTTCTTCCGGTTTATGCGTTAGCCACGCACCAGAGGCAGCGGGGGTTAGGATTCGGCTTTTAGCACCACCACGCGGGTTTCTTCGGGGATGGAGGTGGAGGTGATCTTCAAAGACGGCTGCGGTTCTACTTCGCCCACGCCCATTTCTTTCAAGAACTTACTCAGCGGCCCAAGTTCGAATTTCAAACCTGGGGTGGCGAAGTGCATGGGGATGACGATGCCCGGCTCCAGCAAGCTGATGACTTCAATGGCCTTTGCCGAGGTGAGGCCGCCGCCGCCGCCAACGGGAACCAGGGCCACGTGAACATTGCCCAGGGCTTCCACTTCGGTTTGGGTGGGCACGCGGCGTAGATCGCCCAAGTGGACGATGTTGACGCCGCCGTAATCGAACATATATAAGGTGTTGCGCGGCTCATCCTTGGTGTGCTTACTCACCGAGTTGGTTTGCACACCGGTGATAAATACGCCTCCGATTTCAAACTCGCCGGGGCCGGTGATGACGTGGCTCTTGCCCTTCACGGCAGGATGATTGTTATGACCGGGGGCGTCGTGGCTAATCGTCACGATATCGGCTTTAAGCTTGAGCGGTTCAAGCCCGGCGGTGTCGGCGTCGTAAGGATCGGTAACCACAGACGCCATATTGCGTTCAGTCAAACGAAAACATGAAAGACCATACCAAACGATTTCCATACTTGCTCCTCAATTCCGATTATACTTCATGAAGTGAGAGGATGAATGAGCGAACAGAGCGGCTTACGAGCAATCTGTCAAGCAGGTGGGCGAGTTGACCCCCTGGGGGTGGAGGGTGAAGGCTGGCGTTTGAGCATCCCCGGCGGCCCCGGTGGGGTGTATCGGCTGGCGCAGCTAGATGACTACGCCGGGCAAGCGCGCCGCCAGTTCGCCTGGCGGGCGCCGGTGGATTTGAGCGTGCGG
>CAZHFU010000014.1:0-86890 GCA_964531975.1 uncultured Anaerolinea sp.
TGGGCTGGTCTTGGGCCAGCGACTGAGTTTACCCCGATTTATTGAGATGATACTAAATATCTTAAGCTTACTAAAGGGGTCAGGCAAGTGGCGATAGATCTGACCAGCCGGCCTAAAGCCCCAAAATGTGAATTGAAGTCAATCTCCTCGGTGGTCATGGAAAGAGGCGCAGTGCCTGGCGTACCCCTTCCCATGACCTGGCGCACCCCAAAGGAGAATATTAAGCGGGATTATCGGCGGCGGCGGATCAGGTGAACCAGCGCCAGTAGAATGACGGATCCAAGCAGCGTGACCAGCATGGTTGGGATCGTGATGGCATCATTGATCGTCCCAACCCCAAAGATGGGGCTAAGGAAGTAGCCTGCCAGGAACGCCCCCACGATGGCCACCAGGATATTGACCAACAGGTTAGAGCGATCATGCAACAGCCCGGTAGCTACCCATCCGATGACGGCAGCAACAACGAGGTAAATAAGCAGGTTCATAGTTTTCTTTTCCCTATCAGAAAATATAGAAGATCGCTTCCCCTTTTTGGGGGAGAAAGAGGCGTTAGTTTCGACTCACGAATTACATGATTGGGTCGATTTACTCTTTCAGGCTTTCCTCAAACGCTTTGATACGATTGTCGATTTCATCAGCAGCTTTCTGGCGGTCGTAGCCATACTTCTCCTGAAGCAAGCCCACGAGGACATCGAACTTCCCACCGGCGCGATCCAGATCGTCGTCGGTAAGTTTTCCCCACCACGCCTTAGCCTCGCCACGAACCTGTTTCCACTTGCCTTCCAAAATATCTTTGTTCATGTTATCTCCTCTTCAATCTTTTAAATTGGCTTGCCTATTGCTTAAGGCATGGCGCAGAGATATGTAGCGCGCCGACCATGTCAGCAGTTTCCTTTTACCGGGCACACATCGTTGTTGAGTTCGACAATCTGAGGTGGATGCCCTTTTTGTATAGCTCAATCTTATTCGATTTGGGCTATCTATGTCCTTGATACAACCTATAAAATATCTAAACGGATTAGGCGATTACTTTTAATCTTTACAGCCTATCGCCTTAAATCGCTTCGTGGCTAATTTGGGAACGAAGCAGCCAGGCCATCTTTTCATGGGCGCGTAAAAAGCTGATAAGCATTGCGTATGTACCCTGATCCTCATACAATTCGGAACATTTCTGGGCATCATCCCGTAAGAAACGAATAAAAGCCTCTTGATCGGCTAGAATATTGATAATATCTTGAAGTCCGTTAGTGTTTTCATCCAACCGGGTGGAAGTGACCAATTTCTCAGTATTGTTGGTTTGCATACCACCCAGAATTTGAATTCTTTCTCTAATCTCATTTGAGATCCTTTCGATCTCCTTGTGATGCGCAGCGTAGAGCAGGTGAAAAGCAGATATATCTTCTTCCCCTGGGGGCAATTTTGCGCGCCGCGTTTTAAACAACAGTGCAGTTTCATCTGCCAGAAGAAGGTTGAGCATTTCTACGACAGACAAACGAACACTGGCATCCAATCCAATATTGGGTTGGATGGAAACCATTACCTTTTTGCGTTCTGACCGCTTTGTCCGTGGCATCTTGCTCCCTTCTTCTTGAATGAGCTTGTCTAAGCTGTGTCTGGTTTGTAGACTTTGCCTTCATCGCGGGCTGCTTTTTTCATCCTTCGCACATGGATGCGCTCCCCTTTGGGTAAACGTTTAGGTTTCGTCTTTACTTTGGTTTTGGCTTCACTGCCGGGGTTGTCTGTCATGGGTATCCATCCTTTTATGAAACTTGGACTATCAGGTTAAGTTATTAAATTTCTCGTAATATCGTTTGCGCCAGTGCGAGCATACAAAATACTGGCTATCTACGTCCCTGCAAAAATCTCTGAAATCTCTAACTATTGTGTTCTTCCTGAGAACACAAAGTATCGAGCCTTAAGAAGACAGGCCCGATACTCAATATTGAGACCCACCGGGCTTGTCGCCTATGAAGTTTCCTAAAGGTTAGTGCGTGCTGCGGTTTCGGCTGGCGACCGGGTGTTCTTCACGAGGTTTCGAAATGTTCACCTTAATGGTGCGGGTGTTTAGGTCTTTGGCGTCGAACATGCTGATTGCTTTTTCTGCTTCATCGACGGTGCTCATGGTTACAAATGCAAACCCTTTGGATTTGCCGGTTTGGCGATCCAAGATTACATCCACTGTTTCCACCGTACCGGCGTCACTAAACATCGTGTGCAGATCTTGTTCGGTGGTTTCGTGAGAGATATTGCCAACATACAGTTTTGTGTCCATTTTTTCCTATACTCTCTAATGCGAAAATTCCCATACGTAGATATATCTTATCCGAATAGGGCTATAGTTGTCCTTGATAGAACCTAACAAAACTCTCTTAAATTGGAGGTTAGCGTTTGCTTTTGATGTGAAGGTGATAACCCATGCCTGGCACGGTTTCGAGAAGATCGCTATAATCCCCCAGTTTTTTGCGCAGCTGTGAGAGGTAGTTGTGTAAATAGTGGTTTGACCCCTGGTATTCTGGCCCCCACACATGGGTAAGTAATTCATTGTGCGTAACAATTGCATCCGAGCGTTGGGCTAGTTCAGCGATGATTGCATATTCCGTCCGGGTGAGGTGCAAATCTTCTTCACCAATAAACACCCGGCGGGCTTCCAGGTCAATGCGGAGTTTATCAATCTGTATTTTTGTATCAGAAGCAATTGTGGTGGTATAGGATCGGCGTAGGAATGCGCGCACGCGTGCCAGCAGTTCTTCTTGGCCAAAAGGTTTAGTAACGTAGTCATCTGCGCCTGCATCAAGCGCAGCCACTTTCAGGTCTTCTTCGGAGCGTGCGCTTAGTACAATGATGGGCACATCGGAACGGGTGCGTATCCAGACACATATATCCACCCCTGAAAGTCCGGGGAGAACCATGTCTAGCAGAACCAAGTCTACCGGCTCAGACTGAAAGATGGCAATTGCTTGATGGCTGTCTTCTGCTTCGCTGACGGTATACCCGCGTTTGACCAGATTGACACGCACAAGTTTGCGGATATTTGGATCATCTTCAACAATTAGAATATTGCCCATAGCTGTTTACTCTTTCTCTGTAGGGTAGCCAGGTGGATGCAATGGGACAAGCGGGACGGAAAAGGAAAAAGTCGTACCGGGGGTGTTCTTTTTCTTAATCCAAATCCGGCCTCCCTGAGCTTCGATCAACCCTTTACAGATGGCTAATCCTAACCCGGCGCCTTGTACCGAGCCGTTATTTGCTTCTTTACCGCGCTGAAAAGCTTTGAAGACCCATTTGTGGTCACCCAGCGGAATACCCGGCCCTTCATCATTGACATTAATTTGCAAAAACATTCCTCGCACTTTGGCTGAGATGTTGATATCGGTTCCTTTACTGGAATAGGTAGAAGCATTACGTACCAGGTTGACCAATACCTGGGCGATCCGTTTGGGGTCAACATAAATCAGGGGCAGCCTGGCAGGTAGATGAATGGTTAAAGTATATTCGCTGGTTAAGGCATGGAATTGTAGCAAAGCATCTTTAATAATCTCGTGTAGAGAAATGGGCTCTGGCGAGATTGGTAACATCCCCGCTTCAAGGCGCGAGAGATCCAGCAGGTGGTCAATTAGTTCCTGAAGCCGATTGGCTTCTTGCGCAATCGTCTGGATAAAATCGTGTTTCTCATCCGCATCCCAAACGACATCTTCAGCAAGAAGTGTGCTGGTAAATCCTTTAATCGAAGTTAATGGGGTACGAAGTTCATGCGTGATCATTGCTAAAAATTGAGTTTTGATTTCATTAGCGCGTTCTGCTTCGTAGCGCGATTCTGCTTCAGTCTTCAATAATTGGAGATTATATAATGTGATTGTAGCCTGATCGACCAATACCTTGATATGCCGCAGTTCAATGGGTTCGAACTGCGTTACTTGGGGAAAAAACACTACCAGACAGCCCAACCAGTTACTTAAAGAAACCATGGGAAAAATATGTAATGTCTGGATTTGTACTTTTCTTAGCAAATTTTTTACCGGTGGCGTCAACCGTTCGTCTTTAGCAACATCTGAAACGATGACTGGTTTAGATGGATGGATAAGACCCAGGTTGGCAAGATCTTCAAATAGAGTGGCTTCGTTCAACGCTTCGGCGATTACAGGGCTGGTAGGGTAGGATAACGATGACCAAGATGTGATAATTTCAATCTCGTGAGAAGGCCCTGCAGACGGCGCCCCGAAGAATAAGACTGAGGCGTGTTTCGCAGTATTTAATTTCGAGGCGGACATAAGCGTTTTGAGGACGGCTTCGGGCTTCCGCGCCAGGCTCATGCGTCTACTGAGGGTAAACTGTTCGCGAGAACCATCCAGAGCCTTTCGTAAAGCCTGATCTACCTGATTGTGCTCGGTTATATCTTGAGCAATAAACACACGATACTTCATATCAGAAATTTCGCCACCAATAATGAAAGTGTGCGTAGCAATCCAGCGCAAGCTTCCATCTGGGCGCATAATTCGGTATGATTGGTTTAAGGGCTTTGGGTGATTGTTTGAACTATAGGACAAAACTTTAATGCGGTCTTCTGGGTGTACGCTCTCAATTAAAATCGATGGGTGGGCATAAAAACTTTCACAAGGGCGCCCCCAAACGAACTCGAAAGCAGGACTGACATAGAGAAGCTGATCGGTATTCAGGTCGAGAATCCAAATCACTTGGTTAACATTTTGCAAAATCTGCTGGAAATATGGATAACTCTCCAGTAGGGCTTGCATTTCGAAACGGGTTTTTATTCTTCCCAGCATGGTAATCTCTCTGGCTATCAGGCCTAAATAAGATCAGGGTCTTGCAGGAGCTTCTCTTGCAATTATTGGCGCTAATGAATAAAGCGTTGTTCAGAGACATCTCAACCTTTAGTTAGAATGGATTGGTGAGGAAGAGTGAAGATGCCAAATTTTGCCGAGATCCTTGTGAGATATGGCAAAAGCTGTCTCTATTTTACAGCATTATTGTCAAATAATTGTTCGTGATTGACGTGTCCCGTGAGTGGGATGAATAAATTGCCCCATTAAAATTGCGCCTGTTTATCCGCAAGATTGGACACTTGATGTTGACAAGGCGTGTTATAAATAAGTGATGACAATGTGTTAGTTAGAAGGGGGTGGTAAAAAAGCAATCTTTGCAGCCGGCCGTTGAATGAGCGGGCCGGGAAATTTTTTGGTTTTTCCCCGGCGACATGGGCAGCCATGTTTCTGTAAAGTTATGAGGCTAATTGGCGGAGAGGAGTGATCGGCCATGTTCAATCGTATTTTAGTCCCCCTGGACGGTTCTGCGCTGGCGGAACGCGCCATCCCTCATGCAGTGCAATTCGCGCGCGTTTTTGGATCGAGAATTATTCTCCTGCAGGTTCTCGATCCTGCTTACAGCAACGAAAACTATAACCGGATCGATCCATTAAACTGGCAGATTCGGAAGACTGAAGCCGATATTTATATGAACAAAATGGCGGATCGAGTTCGCGAGAATCTCGAAGGCTCAGCCAGGGCTGAAAATGCACACAACGCAGCGCCGGGCAGCAGCGGGCAAACAAGCCGGGTTGAATATTCAATCCAGGAGGGGAAAACCGCCGAGAATATTGTCAGCTTTGCGCACGCCAACGATATTGATTTGCTTGTGATTAGCACACATGGGGCCGGCGGGTTAAGCCGGTGGAATGTGAGTAGTATTACTCAAAAGGTGATTAACCGGATTTATGTGTCTGTGTTGATCATTCGCGCCTATAGTTTTTCTGAGACAGAGGAGACCGGGGTTCACTACCGCCGCATTCTCCTGCCGATTGATAGTTCGCGCCGCGCGGAGAGTTCTTTGTCTGCCGGGATTGCCCTGGCGCGGGGAGAACAACCCGCGGGCGCGCCAACCGTTTCCCCAGGGCCATCGGCTCATCCAGCCAAACCCGCAGCTTCGGCCATGCAAACGAAGCTAATCCTCGCTGCGGTTATCAAGCCGCCGGAATTGCCCATCCCGAAACCTTATTCGGCTGCCGTTGAGAAGCTCTCGCAGCAGATGATGGAGATCAGCCGGGAGGCCGTGAAGAATTATTTGTCCGACATGAAAGCGCGCGTTGACGTGAAATGTGAGGTTAACGTGATGGAGAACGAGAGCGTTTCTTCAGCGATTCAAGAGCTGGCGCTTAAGAAAGGCGTTGACCTGGTTATATTATGCGCGCATGGGTATACCGGGCAATCTATGTGGCCGTATGGAAGCGTCACCCGTAATTACTTGGAACATGGCGACAAACCCGTTTTAGTGATGCAGGATGTCCACCGTTCTCAGGTTCAACCCACCGCAGCCGAGGTTGCCGCCGAGAAGTTCGGAGACCGTTAAGCATGATAGATGATCGAAATGAGACGATCCATGAACAGAATGACGCTTTAACTGCGCATTTGATTAACTCCAAAATGGAACGAATTCATGGATTAGTCAATATCCTCGTTAACTGCTGCCAGGAAGGGGGGCGGGAGAAACCAGGCGGCGCTTTGAAAGCCATGGCAACCGAGCATGACATACCGGGCCGCGATTTGACCCGCTATGGAAACTGGCTCGATGCTGCTCGCCGCTATTTTCGAGACGCCTCAGATGAAGAAGCCTCCCTGTCTTATGCCTCGGAATGGGTGTTAGATAACTACTACATCATCCGCCAGGCTGTGCGACAAATCAAGCAGGATCTCCCCGCCGGTTTCTATCAACAATTCCCTAAGCTAACCAGCGGGCCAATGGAAGGTTTTCCACGGGTTTATGCGATTGCACAGACAGTGCTCCTATTCGAGCATCTTTTATTTAATCCAATTGACTTGCAGACGATTCTGATTGAATTTCAGCAACGCATTCCGTTAACCATGGGTGAATTGTGGGCGCTGCCGATTTTTCTGCGCTACAGTTTGATCGAGTTTCTAGGTCAGGCGCTGCTGTCCATCATTCAGCCCCAAAACCCACCGGATTTACCGGTGCAGGTTGACCGGATTGTGAGCGACGATGATCTTTTGGGCGGCGATGAAAAAAGCCCCGGCGACGCCAGGCAAAATGACGGGATAGCAAATATCATCCTCAGCCTGAGGTCTATTTCCGAGTATAACTGGAACGCCTTCTTTGAATCGGTAAGCTTCTTGGAACGAACGCTGCGGGAGGATCCGGCGGATATTTATTCGCGGATGGATTTCAAAACCCGCGATATGTATCGAAAAGAAATCGAAAATCTCGCCTTTGCCACCGGCGTGGATGAGGGTGAGATTGCCGCCATGGCGATTGACCTGGCGCGTTCAACTGGCCCAACCCAAGCGGCGATTAGCAGTGCTTTACCGGATGAGCCACCCCCCGCTCTGAAGGCCCCCATGGCGAAGCCGCCCGGTGTGCATGTTGGTGAGATTCTGCTGGGGCACAGGCGAGACGAGTTAGAAAAGCGGATTGGTTACCGCCCGAACTTTAGAACCAGGCTAAAGCGGGGGATATTCCGGCATGCCAGCGCAGTTTATTTTTCGAGCGTGCTTGTGCTAAGCGTTGTGATCTTCTTTACGCTTATCCTTTTTGCACAGCCGGTAACTTTGTTGCGATGGGCGGCTTCCCCGGTGGGAGACTCGCCCTGGGGGGCGATACCTTTTATTGTGGATGCGCCCGTAAAATGGATGGTTTTAATTTCCCTGATCGCGGCGCTGCTGATTCCGGTATTGGGCGTTTCCACCAGCCTGGTTAACTGGTTAATCACCCTGCTGGCGCGCCCGCGCATTCTGCCCAAGCTGGACTTCAATAAGGGCATCCCCGATGCATATCGGACGCTGGTAGTTGTGCCTGCGATGATTAGCAATGTGGGTGAGATCGATTCGCTTGTCCGACAAATGGAGCTGCACTATCTTCGCAATCCTGAATCCGGACTGCTGTTTGCCCTCTTGACCGATTTTGGCGATGCCGACCAAGAATCTTTGCCCCAGGATGAAGCCCTGGTTGAATATGCGGCGGCTTCGGTGGAGAAACTGAATCGCAAATATAAACCTTCGCTGCCCAATGATCCTTCAGGTACGGCGGCAGCCTCAAATGGAGCCAGGTTGTTTTACCTGCTTCACCGAAAGCGGTTATGGAATCCATCTGAAGGGAAGTGGATGGGGTGGGAACGGAAGCGCGGTAAGCTGCATGAGCTAAACCTTCTTCTGCGGGGGCGAACGGATCTATCGTTTATCACCCAGGTAAGAGATGCCCAGGGCGCAGAGATAGCTAATCCGTCCACCGAGGCGCTCCAGGGGGTGAAATTCGTAATTACTCTCGATGCAGACACCATCCTGCCGAATCAATCGGCGTGCCACCTGGCCGGCACACTGGCGCATCCGCTCAACCAGGCGGTGTTTGATAAAGACACCGGCGAGGTGGTATCGGGTTACACCGTGCTTCAGCCTCGCATGGAGATCCACCCCCGGTCGGGTAATTATTCGTGGTTCACCCGGTTCTTTGCGGGCGATACGGGGCTGGACTTGTACACTCTGGCGGTTTCCGACGCGTACCAGGATCTCTTTGGAGAAGGAAGCTACGTTGGAAAAGGGATATACGATGTGGATGCGTTTGAACGCAGCGTTGACAACTATATCCCTGAGAACCTGGTGCTCAGCCACGATCTTCTGGAAGGGATTATGGGGCGCGCCGGTCTGGTCACCGACATCACGATGATAGAAGACTATCCCCAGAATTATTTCATCCAGGTTATGCGCCAGCGGCGCTGGATTCGGGGTGATTGGCAGCTGCTGCCATGGCTGTTCCGCCCCAAGCGTTTGGGGCCGGCGTTCTCGATGATCGATCGCTGGAAAATGTTTGATAACCTGCGCCGGACATTGCAGGCCCCCGCTCTATTGTTTATATTTTTGTGCGGGCTGATTTTTCTGCCCGACCTGGCTGGATTTTGGACCGGGGTGGTGCTGCTCTCGCTGGGACTGCCGTTTTTCACCAACACGGCCCACAGCACGGCGCAAATTCTGAGCGGCAAACCCCCGGCCGCGGCAATTCGTCCCCTGGGCTATACCGTGATTCGCTGGTTGTTAGCGGTGGCTTTCTTGCCCTACGAGGCGTATATTTCTGTGGATGCCATTCTTACAACGCTCTACCGCCTGGGCGTCAGTCGCCGCAATCTGCTGCAATGGACGTCGGCGGCCCAAACGGCGCGCTTGTTTGGCCTGCAAGAGGAACGTCGCAGGTTGGCCTGGCAGAAGATGGGGATATCGGTGTTCCTGGTCATCCTCCTTGCCGTTGGACTGCCGTTTGTGTTTGAGCGAGCGCCTGGCCGGATTGCCCTGGCGCTGTTGGTTTCCTCTCCGGTGCTGCTGCTGTGGGTGTTTTCTCCGATCATGGCGTGGTGGATTAATCGACCAATTTCCGAGCGGGCCGCTGTCTTGAGTGAAGAGCAAGTGAATCAGCTGCGGCAGGTTACCCGGCGCACCTGGGGTTTCTTTGAGCGGTTTGTGGGGCCGGAAGACCATTGGCTGCCCCCAGATCATTTCCAGGAGAGGCCGGTGGGGACGGTTGCACACCGCACTTCGCCAACCAATATTGGCCTCCTGCTTACCTCCACCCTGGCAGCCTACGATCTGGGGTATCTTGACCAGCTGGGATTAGCTACACGCCTGGTTACCACGGTGGATACGCTGGATCAGTTGGAGCGGGTGCGCGGGCATTTTTTGAACTGGTATGACACATTGACGCTTGAACCCCTTCGCCCACGCTATGTTTCTACGGTTGACAGTGGCAACCTGGCCGCCAGCCTCATCGTTACCGCTCAGGCCTGCAAGGATATGCCAGGCGCTCCCATTTTCCGTTGGGGTTTATGGCGCGGCTATTTAGACACGCTTTCTAATTTGACCGAGACCCTGCTGGGAATGCGCAAAGCCGAGTTCTCGCCACAGGTTGAAGAAATCAACCTGCAGATACTTGCAATTAAAGAGGAGATTTTATCGGCGCGCCCTCGACCAGAGACCTGGTATGCCCTCTTTGTAAAGGTGAGCGGCCCATTTTGGGATGATATTTCCCGGCGGTTGATGGCGCTTGTGGAAGTGGGACGGACAGCATTCGACCTCAAAACCCTGGAAAAGCTCCAGGAAGTGGCTGCACAAGTTGACCGGCATCATATCGCCGTGAAGCGGACGATTACCGAGCTGGTTCCCTGGATTCCGCTGTTGGAAAATGCGCCTTCCAGGCTGCAAGAAGGCCAGTATGCTTCACGGATGGAGGCGCTTAAACTCAGCTTGCCCTATAATGTGGCCCTGGGGCAGGTTCCGAGCGGCCTACATGCCGCTTCGACCCATATCCACGCCCTGCGACAATTGTTAGAGACAGAAGAACCATCGGATGCGGGTGGGGATACGGCGGCGGTTGAGTGGCAAGAAAACATCCAGGCAAATCATCCCCGGCGGTGGCTGGATGAGCTGATTGATACGCTGGCGTGCGGGGCCAATAATATCGAATTATTATTAACCCGCTACGCACAAATTGTGGCCCAGGCGTTGAAATTTGTGGACGAAATGGATTTCCGCTTCCTGTATCACTCGCAGCGCCGGGTTTTCCATATCGGCTTTAATCTTGACGCAGGTCAACTTGACCAGAATTACTACGATCTCCTGGCGTCTGAGGCGCGCATCGCGTCGATTGTTGCAATCGCTAAGGGGGATGTCCCGCAAACGCATTGGCTGCACCTGGGCCGGCCGGTCACCAGAGTTCATGGCGGCTACGTCTTGCTCTCTTGGAGCGGGACAATGTTTGAATACCTTATGCCGCCGCTGTACTTGCATTCTTACGCCGGCACACTGCTGGCAGATAGTGTTAGGGGGGCGGTTGTGCGGCAAATTGCATATGGCAAAGAGAGGGGGGTTCCGTGGGGGATTTCGGAATCGGGCTTTTATCGTTTTGACGGTAATCAGAATTACCAGTACCGGGCGTTTGGTGTGCCGGGGCTGGGTTTTAAGCGTGGCTTGAGTGACGACCTGGTGGTTGCGCCTTACGCCTCCCTTATGGCGATTGATTATGACCCCCATGCGGTGATTAGCAATCTCAACAAACTGATCGAGCATAACATGATTGGTTTATACGGGGTGTATGAGGCGATTGATTTCACCACCGAACGCTTACGGTTGGACGAAACCTATGCGGTGGTGGCTGAGTATATGGCCCACCACCAGGGCATGATCTTGATGGCGATGGCGAACTATTTTCACGATGATATTATGGTGCAGCGTATGCACCGCGACCCGCGCATCCAGAGTGTTGAACTTCTGCTGCAGGAGCAGGCGCCCCATGCTGTTCCGGCGCAAGACCCTTACGCGGAAGATGTCAAAGGCGTGCAGCGGTTGGCGGAAGCAGCGGAGGAGATCGTCCCCTGGAATGTGCCGGTGCAAACCCCCATCCCGCAGGTCAATTTGCTATCTAACGGCAGTTACAACGTGTTAATATCAAATATGGGCGGCGGATACAGCGCATGGCAGGATGTTAGCCTCACCCGCTGGCAGCCGGACGGGGTTTTAGACCCCTGGGGAACCTGGGTTTACATCCAGGATTTGGATCATTCCGCCCAGCTAAAAAACAGAACATGGTCTGCCGCGCACCAGCCAGCGCCAGGGAATGGGGAGGAGATGCAGGTGACTTTTGCTGCGCACATGGCGACCTTCCGCCGCAGAGAAAATGAAATTACTTCGACCATGGAAGTTACGGTAGCGCCGGAGGAGCCGGTTGAGATTCGGCGCATCCATCTGAATAATGACAGCGACCGCCTGCGCGGCCTGCGGCTGACATCATACGGGGAGGTGATTCTAAGCGCGCAGGCCGATGACGCCCGCCACCCGGCCTTTAACAAGCTGTTTATCCAAAGCGAGTTTGTGCCAGAGCTAAACTTACAAATATTTATGCGCCGTCCCCGCTCTGGTGATGAACCGTCGCTTTTCATGGGGCACATGCTGGTGGATGAAGGCGGCCAGGCTGCCGTACGGCATGAAGCGGATCGCTATCAATTTATTGGTCGTGGGCATTCCATGCACAATCCGGCGGCGTTAAGCTCCGCCGCATACCTGTCTGGCGGTTCGGGTGCAACCCTCGACCCCATCTTTGCCCTGGGACGCGAAATCCAGGTGAGGGCGCACGAAAGCGCAAAACTGGCCTTTCTCACCTTCGCCGGCGAGAGCCGAGAAGCGATCATCGGGCTGGCCCAACGTTATCGCAGCTGGAATGTGATCGAGCGCACTTTTCACCAGGCGAATATTGCCGCCCAAGCCTGGCTGGGCAAACAGGAGATTACCACTTCGGCGTTTAAGGACGCCCTGGAAATCCTTTCGGCGCTGACCTACCCACTCAAAGAGATGCGGACTGCGCCGGAAACCATCGCCGCCAACCGCCTCGGGCAACCTGGGCTGTGGCGCTTTGGCGTCTCTGGCGATTACCCCATCCTGTTGGTGGAGTTGGACGACCCTTCACATATTGATCTGGTGCGGGAAGCCCTGCAAGTGCATAAATTCCTGCGCCGCCGCTGCTATATGGTGGATGTGGTGATTCTCAATCTTCAGCCAACCAATTATGGCGCTGAGCTGACGGGGATGCTTTACCGGCTGGTGAGCCGGATGAAGGGCGAGGGATGGCTGCACCAGCGGGGCGGAATCTATATCTTGTATGGCGACCAGATGAGGCCCGATGAAAGCATCTTGCTGCACACCGCGGCGCGGGTTCTCGTGAGGGGAGCAAATGGATCGTTGAGCAGCCAGCTGCCGGGCTACTCGATCCCAGTGCATCATTTGCCGGATTTCACCGCCACTCGCCAGGCAATCACCCACCCGGCGCTTAAAGGCCAGGCCCCGTATACCTGGCCTTTAAGCAAAATCCCCGAGCTGCAATTTTATAATGGTTACGGGGGGTTTAGCGCCGATGGGCGGGAATATGTCATCGATTGGAACGCCGGGCTGCATTCGCCGGCCAACCCAAGCAAACCCACCCCCGCCCCGTGGGTGAATGTGATTGGATACCCGGAGTTTGGCTTTATGGTGAGTGAAGCCGGGAGCCAGTGTACCTGGGCGTTGAACAGCGGCGAAAATCGCCTGACGCCGTGGTCGAATGACCCGGTGCGTGATCCTTCCGGCGAGGCGCTGTACCTGCGCGACGAGGAGACGGGCGAGGTATGGAGCCCCACCCCGCTGCCGTGCGGCGCCGACCAACCGTATCGGGCGACGCATGGCGCCGGTTATACAACTTTCGAGCATAACTCCCACGGTTTGCGCCACACCCTGGCGCTTTTCGCCAGCCCAGACGACCCGGTTAAAATCATCCGCTTAAAGGTGGAGAATACCCTGGATACTTGGCGGCGGATCACGGCCACGCAGTATGTGGAGTGGGTGTTGGGCACGACACGCGCCGCAAACATGGCCTATATCATCCCCGAATATGTGGTGGGTTTAGAGTGTTTGCTGGCAACCAACCCCTACAACCCTGAATTTGGCGACCGGGTGGCGTTCTTGTTAGCCAGCAAAGCTGTCCATGGGCTGACCGCCGACCGCACCGAGTTCCTTGGCCGTGGGGGAACAGCGGCCTTTCCGGTGGCGCTGCGCCGGCTTGGGTTAGAAACCCGCATTACCCCAGGTGAAGATCCTTGCGCGGTTTTACAGGTGCACCTCGACCTGCCGCCTGGTGGAACCGAAGAAATTTATTTCGCGCTGGGCCAGGGGGATGATCGAGAACATGCGCTGGCTCTGGTGGAGAAATACCATCACGCCGAACAGGTGAGCGCCGCCTACGCGCGCACACGCCGGTTCTGGGACTCCCTGCTGGATAAAGTGCAGGTGCATACCCCAGAACCCGCCGCCGACCTCATTCTCAATCGCTGGATGCTGTATCAGACGCTTTCCAGCCGCATCTGGGGCCGCACTGCTTTCTACCAATCGAGCGGAGCGTTTGGCTTCCGCGACCAGCTGCAAGATGTGCTCGCGCTGCTGTATGTGGATCCGGCGATTACGCGCCGCCAGATCGTCAATGCCGCCCAACGCCAGTTCGAGGAAGGCGATGTGCTGCACTGGTGGCATCCGCCTTCCGGCCGGGGGGTGCGCACGCGCTTCTCCGATGATCTTCTCTGGCTGCCATATGTCACCGCGCTTTATATTGAAGCCACCGGCGATATGCGCATCCTGGAAGAGCGAGCGCCTTTCCTGCATTCCGCGCCGCTGGCAAAAGGTGAGGATGAGCGCTACAGCGAGTACCCGAAGACGGAGGAGCAGTTCTCGCTGATGGAACACTGCCTGCGCGCCATCGAGAAGGGCGCCACGATTGGACAACATGGCTTGCCGTTGATCGGTACGGGCGATTGGAATGATGGGTTTAACCGGGTGGGCGAAAACGGGCAGGGGGAGAGCGTTTGGCTGGCCTGGTTCATCTGCGACGTGTTGAAGCGCTTTGCCGGGGTGTGTGAGCAGCAGGGGGATAGCCTGGCGGCGAAGCGCTATCTGAGGCGCGCCAGGGATTATGCGGCGGCGGTGGAGCGTTCCTCCTGGGATGGAGAATGGTACCGCCGAGCCTATTATGACGATGGGACGCCGCTTGGCTCCGATCAGAACCAGGAATGCCAGATCGATTCCATCGCCCAATCGTGGGCGGTGCTGAGCGAAGCCGGCGACCCGCAGCGCAGCCGGCAGGCGATGAAGTCGGTGCTCGACCACCTGGTGTGGTCCGACGAGCGGCTGGCCCCGCTTTTCACGCCGCCTTTCGATAAGACCGCGCGCGATCCGGGTTATGTCAAGGGCTACCTCCCCGGCACGCGCGAGAATGGGGGGCAGTATTCGCATGCTGCCACCTGGACGGCCTGGGCGTTTGCCGCCCTGGGAGATGGCAAACAAGCCGCCTCGTTATTCGATCTGCTCAATCCGATCAATCATGCCAACACTCAGGAAAAAGCCGATATTTACCGGGTTGAGCCGTATGTCATTTGCGCAGATATTTACAGCCAGGCGCCCTATGTGCGCCGCGGGGGGTGGACCTGGTACACCGGCTCGGCCGCCTGGATGTACCGCCTGGGGATGGAGGCGATCCTTGGCTTCAAGAAAGTTGGGGACACACTGCACATCGACCCGGTTATCCCCCCCGAATGGGAAGGGTTTGAGATTCGCTATCAATTTGGCGAAGCGGTGTATCGCATTCAAGTTCGCAACACGGGCGGCGTAAGCCATCATGTGTCAGTGGATGGTGTTGCATTGAGTGGTAACGCGGTGGCCCTGGTGGATGATAAGAAGGAGCATATTGTTGAGGTGGTGATGGGAGGGGAGAAGGATTGAGAGCATGGCGGCTTCTAACCATGCGCTAACGGGCCGGGCATCCTCGAAGTGACTGGCTCGCCAGGGGGAAAACGCAGGATGTCCGGATCGACGGATAGGCGTGGAAAGGGGGCCTCCGCAATATCCGCCATCAGGCGTATCCCGCCTGGCAAAAAGTGAGCTATGCAAGGTAGGCGCTTCGATTAATTGCTAATCGCCGGTGATTTTTGAAGGTAGGTGTTATCTTTCAACTGGGCTAATATGAATGCGGCAATATCCGCCCGAGCAATGCGCGACCCCATCCCTTTACCAACATAACCGACTTGAACATTCCCAGTTTTGGGATCATCGGTTAGCATTGGCAGGCGCACCACCGTCCAATCGAGGCCCGATGAGCGCGCCATCTCGACGGCTTTGGTCATGTCGGCCAGTACATTCTTAGCCATCAACTTGAGCAAGAAGTTCATCACATGGTTGAAGAGTTTGGGAGCGTCGTTTGGATCGCCTACGCCAGCCCCGGCAGTAATGATGAGACGGCGAACGCCTTGCGCCTTCATTGTGTGCAGGATATTGGACATCCCCTGGCTGACCTCAAAGGTGGGATCGTTGTTGGTGGGGCCAAGGACGCTAATCACAGCATCGACACCGGCGATTGTTTGATCAACGGCTTGAGTATCCTGCACATCGCCCTGAATGACTTTCAAGGCAGCATTCGAAATGGAAAGTTTGGAAGGAGTACGTGCTAAAACCACTACCTGGTAACCTTCGGCAAGCGCCTGTTCCACCAGGTGCAAACCGGTGCGGCCTGTGCCTCCAAAAATTGCAATTTTCATCAGAAGTCCTTTCTGCTTGTTTAACAAGCGCAATGATGTAAAACCAGCTTAGCGCGCGCTGCTGCGGATCAGGTTAGCCATCTCGCGCGCCGCCGTCCGCAGCGGGTCGCCAGAGTGAAATGTGCGCGACAGGATAATTCCTCCCTCCGTGGTGGAGGTGATTACCCAGGCCATGGCGGCTGCTCGCTCCTCCGAAAAACCAGCCAGGATGAATTTCTCTTTGAAGGCGGCCACCATCAGGTCATACGCCTGGCGACAGATCAAGTTCAGTTTCTCGTTGGTGGTTGCCGTCTCGGAGGCTACGATAGTTAATGGGCCACCGGAATCGAAACCAGATTCTTCGATGTAATGGGCGATAGCTTCAAGAAAAACCAAGACCGCTTCTGCCGCATCTTCCTTTTCGGCCAGTTGGGTGCGGATGCGGTCGGCAGTGGCCTTTCCGGCAAATAGCACCGATTCTCCGGTGATACCATCTTTCCCGTCTGGGAAATAATAGTAGATGGAACCCTTCGGGGCGCCGCTTTCTTGGACGATTTCATTCATCCCGGTGGCATGGTAGCCCTGTTTCTCCAATAGATCGCGGGTAGCCTGGATAATTTGGTCGCGCGTAGTGGTCATCTGATTAACCAACCTTCAACCTGGATTCGAATAAAGACAGCGCGGGCAAGGGCGCTTTTGATATTATTTCCCTGAACATGCATGGCGACCGGCGCTGCGCGGCGCAAATTCTTTCGCCACAGTGGTAAATGCAAATTGCAACAACCTATATACTATAACGAACGGTCTATATATTGTCAAGGACCTGTTTCGCATGTATAATGCCTGAGTCTGCGAGCATAACCCCGCTTTGAGATAAAAGTGGACCGCCAGGTTAGGAGTCAGGAGTGATGGCATGAACCCGGAAATTATGGTCATTGGGGCGTTAGGAAATGTGGGCAGCGAGGTAGTCAAGTGCTTGCTTGCGCAGGGGCAGCCGGTGCGCGCCGCCGACATCTTCCCGGAGAAAGTTAGATTGCAATTCGGCGATGGGGTGGAAGCGGTGCTATTCGACTTTGCCAGGCCTGAAACGTTTGCCAGGGCTTTCACGGGAATCCAAAAACTATTCCTGTTGCGGCCGCCACAAATTTCGAATATTCAGAAATATATGGTTCCTGCTCTGGAGGCCGCTAAGGCAGCCGGGGTTAAAGAGATGGTATTTCTATCTTTGATTGGGATTGAGCAGAACAAAGTGGTTCCCCATTACAAGGTGGAACAGTGGCTGATAGCTTCGGGGTTGGATTACACCTTCCTGCGCTGTAGTTTCTTCATGCAGAATCTGAATACCATCCACCGGGTAGAAATTCGAGAACGAAATGAAATTTACGTGCCGGTGGGCCGGGCCAAAGCCAGTTTTTTGGATGTGCGGGATATTGGCGCTGTTGCAGCATTAGCTTTGACGCAACCCGGACACGCGAAAAAAGCCTATGACCTGACCGGGGGCGAGGCGCTGGATTATTACCAGGCGGCTGATCTGTTCTCCCAGGTGTTAGGGCGGAAAATCACTTATAAGAATCCGTCGGCCGTGGGGTTTTTCATACGACATATCCGCAATAAGTCGAAATGGATGTTTGCCCTGGTGACCACCTGGCTTTACACCAACACTAAGCGAGGTATGGCCGAGGTGGTTACCGGCGAGGTAAAGCGCATCACCGGGCACGAACCAATCCGCATGAAGCAGTATATCCAGGATTATCAAGAAAGTTGGACAAAGACAGGTTGAGTGAACGAGGGTAAATTCTAGATGTGCTGAACATCCATCAGCATAAAAGAGTAAATGATCTCAGTTGATAATGAACTCCACCGTCACCTTATACAGGATGCCAGTCTATATTTTGCCGCACAAGTGTTTTTTTTGTTATTCAACGGATAGGTTCCGCCGGGGTGCTCTGAGCGATAAAGATCATCCCGTCGTAGAGCTGAAGCCAACTCGTGTGCAACGTATACCAGTCTGGGTTCAGCCGGTAGATTGCATGCAGCTCCTGGAACTCGTGCGAGCTTTGAGGCGCTTCGAGCCACGAACGGAGTACCGGCGTCTGAGATAGGGTTTGAAAGTCCAGGTATAACAATGGTTGGTTCAGCTGGTTCAGGGCATGAGCGTAAAAATCAGGTGCAGCTGGCCCGACAGAGTAGGTGTGTATGGTGGTCATTCGTGAAGTAAAAGACCCGTGATCAAATTCGAAGCCCAGAAGATAGGCCTGGTCGCCCCAGGTTTGTTTCAGGTAGTTTCCCATCCAGCCGCTGCCGTTCGATATGTGGGCGTTATGCGCCCAAAGCACGATCTTGCTATCCGGGCCATATTCCTCCAGAATGCGGCCCACATTCGGGGCCATGATGGGGTCGCGCTCACCAACGATGGGATCAATACCATGAAAGGTGATGCGTTGCTCTGGATCCGCGCTGACATTGTAAGCCCGCATCCAGTAAAGCATGTCCATCACTTCCTGGGTTGCCCAGGGCCAATATAACACCTGCTGAGGGTTCGTCCCTTTGCCCTGGATATAGTTATTCAACAGGCGGCCATCCGCCCGGCTGAGTTCCATGCCAAAATGCCGGAACCCCATCTCGACCACCATAAATTCCACCAGGCGGTGCTTCATGCGAAAAAACTCACTTGTGCCGTGGGTGGCTTCACCCAAGGCCACAATCTGCTTTCCGGCCAGGATCGGGATCAGCGGCTGCAAGTCCTCAAAGCCCTGCCCGGCATCCACCGATACCAGTGGGAATGTGTTCTCCTGTAGTGCTTCAAGAACTTCGTTGCTGGCGCGGTCAGGATGCAGCCGAGCTGCTTCTCGGATCGTCGGGTAAGCAACCAGGCCAGCAGATGCCAGGGTAATCAGCAAACTGAGTGGCAAGGCTGCCCGAAGGTGGCGCTTAGAACCAATCCACAGCGATAACCATAGCCCTCCGTAGCAGACTGATGCAAATACTAATACCGGCAGGGTGTAGTCGATGAGCGGCGAGGAAGTGAGCAGCGCCAGGAAGAGATAGGTGAATGCCCCCACCAGGATAGCAGCGCCAACAGAAAGGAGGCCCAACACGGCAGCGACAAAATATTCTTTGATCATGCGTTAATTATATCCCCGAAAAGCTACCCGCAAACGCCTACCGTGCCGGACGTTCTCGAAGTGACTAACGCACTCTTGGAAGAAACGCAGAATATCCAGATCGACCGATAGGCGGGGAAGGGGGGAAAGATGAAGTGGGCGAGATGAAAAAATCGCAACCCATAAGGCTGCGATTTTTGTTAGTAGCGGGGCCAAGATTCGAACTTGGGACCTTCGGGTTATGAGCCCGACGAGCTGCCACTGCTCCACCCCGCATCGGATATTACTCAAGCGGACGGTATTCTATCATCAACCCGCCGGTGCGTCAAGCTAATTGGCGAACTAATCTTTTGGGCCGAAGAACAGCAGCAGCCACTGTTTTAGTTTGCTGGACTGCTCGGTGACGACCGGCGGGATGGGGGTGGGGGTGGGGGTGACTTGCACCGGGTTGAGGGGGACGATCACTTTGTCGTTCGGTAAAGCCATATGGTTTTCGTACGCCCACTCGGCCACGGCCGCCTCGCTGGTGGCATACACAATTTGGTCTTTGAGCGCCGCCACCGTGCCCGTGTTGCTGAGCAAGCGTTCTTCAAGGCCCTGCCGCTCGGCTTGTAAGGCTTGCAACTCGCTGTAGCGGTGGTTGAAGTCTAGCAGCAAGAAGGCGACAATAATCAGCGAGATGATGACGATGGCGTACTTCATGGTTATATCTTACTCCAAACGCAGAGTTGGCGCAAGATGCGCGCCAGGCCGCCGGGTCGCCGGCGTGGTGGGGGGAGATATCAAAAAGACCCGCCAGGGCGGGCCTTTTTGATGAGCTGTTGCAAGGTATGGTGCCGGAGGTGGGAGTCGAACCCACACGAGAGTAATCTCACTACGCCCTGAACGTAGCGCGTCTGCCAATTCCGCCACTTCGGCCGGCTGGTTCGTTCTGTTCGCATAAAGACGAGCCTTTCTTTATGCGGAAATTATTGTACTCGGATTTTTGAATTTGTCAACCTTTTAAGTTAAGCCGTTTTCTTGGGCGACGATCTGCCCGGAGCGATTGGAGCGGGGGCGGGCTAATGTCCGGGCTGCGACAATGTTATAATAGAAACTGGGATACTACGTATGAGCGCTCTATTAGAACAGGTGCTAAAACTACTGACCACCGACACCGGCAGCCTGGCCTTTCACCTGGCCCTGGCTTTATCTTTGGCGGGAGCTTTTGCATTAACCTTCAACGCGGCCACTTCGCACCCCTCCCGGCGCGCCCGCCGCACTTTGCTGGGGTTGGGGCTGTTGTTGGGTCTGCAGCTGGGCCTGTTCGCCGCTTCGGGCCTGGCCTGGCAAGGGGTGATTAACAGCGAGGTGGTCTTGCCGCTGCTCGACCGGGCTGTGGCGCTGCTCAGCCTGGTTGTGCTGGGCTGGCTGTGGGCCTTTCCCGACCCGGCGCCGGCGGCCGATGCGGGGTCGCTGCTGCTGGGCTTGCTGGGCGGCCTGGCGGCGCTGCTTACCGCTCTCTGGTGGATCGATCTTACGCCGGTGGTGATCTTTAACGGCAGCTTGCCCGACCAGGCCGCCCACCTGGCGATGTTGGGGGTGGGGGCGCTGTTTTGCATTTACCTGGTTTCTTCGCGCCCCGAAGGATGGGGCTATGGCCTGGCAATGTTGGTGACGATTTTGATGGGGGCGGCCTTGCACCTGCTGTGGCTGCCGGATGGTCAGAACTACCCGGCCGCTTTTCGATTGGCCCAGATGGCCGCCTATCCCTTCTTGCTGTTGTTAGCGCAGCGCCTGGCGGCGGCTGAACCGCCGGCCGCCCCCCTGCCGGCCCTGGCGGCCCCTTCGACTTATGCCTATGGAGACGCGGCGGTGTGGCAAAGCCTGGCCGAGGCGACGGCCAAGACCGACCCCGGCGAAGTGAGTCGCGAGCTGACTGCTCTGGCCGCCCGCACACTGCAAGCCGACCTGGCCCTGATGCTGCAGCCGCCCGACGCGGACGGGCGCATCGCTGCCGCCGTCATCTACGACGCCCGCGCCGCCCGCTATCTGGAGCCGTCCACCCTCGATGGGCGCGCCTTTCCGATGATCCTGGCGTCGCTACGGATGGCGCGCGCCCGGCGTTTCTCCCATTCCAGCACCTCGGGCGACCTGGCGGCCCTGGCGCGCCTGTTCAACCAGGAACAGGTGGGCGATCTGATGTTGGCCCCGGCCTTAGACCCTTCCGGTCGCGCGTCGGTGAGCCTGGCGCTGCTATCTGGGCCGGAGCAGAGCGAATGGTCGGCGGATGACCTGGCGTTCCTGGCGATCTGGGTCAAACTATTGGCGCAGTTCTTGCAACGCTCTCTAGATATGCAAGCCGTACAAGAAGAGCTGCTGCGCACCCAGGGCCGTGTTCGCCAGGCCCACGACCAGGCTATGAAGCTGACTGAAGAGCGCCAGAAATTGCGCGATCAGGCGGCTATTTTGCAAGAGACCGCCGAGCGCGACCATGTGCAGTTAGCGGGCCTGGCCTCGGCGGCCGTGGCGTTGGAGAGCGCCCGGCAAATGGCGCAAGAATGGCAGGAAGAGCTTGAAGAGCTGCGCATCCAGTCGCTATTGGCCGAGGAACGCGCTGCTCAGCAAATCAAAACGCTCGATGGAGAGCTGCGCCTTTCGTTGGAGGAGATCGCCAACCTGCATAACGAGCTGGGCGAAACCGACAAACGTTTGAGCGAACTGAAGCGCGCCCAAATTAGCGCGCCGCCCTCCGCCGGGCAGTTAGAAACGCTGCGCGCCATCGTTCAAGAAGTGCGCCTGCCGCTGGCGTCGATTGCCCAGCAGGTCGATGCGCTGTTGGAGGAAGTGGCCGGCATTCTTACCCCCCGCCAGCGTAAATATCTGGAGCGGGTGAAGATCTCTTCGGGGCGCATCCAACGTGGCCTGGATGACATGCTGCAAGCCGCCGCCCCAGAGAGCAACATTGAGCAGCTGCGCTTTGAAAAGGTGAACCTGGCCGAGCTAACCCGCCAGGCGGCGCGGGATAATGAGCGCTTTTTGCGCGAGAAGCGCATTGCCCTGCAGCTCGACGCCCCCGATACGTTGATCCCGATTGAATGCGATCTGCGCGCCTTACGCCAAATCATCGAGCAGCTCATGTTTAACGCCCGCACCATCACCCCGCAAGGTGGGAAGATGAGCCTGCGCGCCTGTGTGGAGACCAGCGAAGGCGAAATCGATTACGTTTTGCTGCAAGTGGCAGACGGTGGGCCAGGGATTGCCGCCGGCGACTTGCTGCGTGTGTTTTCGCCGCGCCAGGCCGGCAGCGAGATTGGCGGCCTGAACGACCCCGAAATTCAAATGCCGCGCATGAAGAGCCTGGTGGAAAGCCTGGGCGGGCGCGCCTGGGTGGACAGCGAGCCGGGGCGGGGGGCCACTTTTAGTATATTGCTGCCCGCTCAGCGCGCCAATGGGCGAACCTCGCCCAGCGGGGTGGAGCAATGAAAGGCGGGCGTCAGTTTTTTGTGGGGATGCTGATCGCCGCGCTCACAGGGGTGCTAACTTTGGGGAGCATCTCGCTTTCGCTTTTGGAGAGCGGCTATGTGCTTGTGAGCGGGCCGGGGGAGCCTGGTTTGGAGATTTCCTTTTCCGGCGAACGCGTGTTGGTTTTGGCGCGAGACGCCACCGCCACTGCGGCGCGCTTAGCCCAGGCGGTGGGCCAGGAAGCCGCAGCCACGTTTAGCCCGGCTGCGCCGGTTTGCAGCCCGCCGCCTGGTTGGAATTTGGTTCAGGCAGCGCCCGATCAGACTTTGCGCAGCCTGGCGCATCTTTACGGCACAACGGTGGATGATCTTAAGCAAGCCAATTGTATTGTAGGTTCCAGCCTGGCGCCTGGTTCCGAGTTGTACGTGCCGGCGCGCGCCGCCGTTGAGCTGCGGTTCACTGCCACCCCCGCCGTATGCAGGCCGCCGTATGGGTGGACGGTGTATAACGTTCGCCCAGGCGACACCTACGGGGGTATCGCCGCACGGGTGGGCCAAAGCGTGGGGAGTTTACTGAGCGCAAACTGTACCAGCAGCGCTTATCTCTACGTGGGCCAGGCGCTGTATGTGCCTTATCAGCCGCCGGTGGTGTACCCCACGGCCACGGTAGGCCCATGGTTCACCTCCACCGCTCCCTGGCTGCCAACCAACACCGCCACACAAGGCGTAATTCCAACGGCCACCCATACTCCGCCCACCCCGGCAACCGCCACCGCGGAGGGGGAAACGCCTTCGCCCACGGTGAGCCTTCCTCCGCCCACCGATACGGCCCCGCCGCCGCCCCCGCCGACGGATACGCCGCCCCCACCGACGGATACGCCCGCTCCGCCGCCCACGGCCACGCCGCCCCCGCCGCCGTCGGATACGCCCGCTCCGCCGCCCACCATCGCCCCCCCGCCGCCTGCGCCGACCAATACGCCGGGCAGTTTCCCCTATCCATAAGTTTTCTCAGGAGTGGTTTGCTTGAACGTGTCTCGCCATCGCTCTATCATGTTCGCTGCCTGGCGGCTGCTCTCGCTGGGCGTGATTTTCGCCCTGGTGGGCTGTTCGGTGGGGTCGATGGCCGCGGCTCCGGTTCGGGCGGCCGGTGGCCTGCAAGGCGGCACGCCCATGCCCACCTTCATCCTATCCGGGCCGGATTCGACGGCTACGCCCACGCCATTTCAGCCCCTGCCGCCCACGGCTTTGCCGGGTCAACCCGGCGCGCCGGCGGTGGTGGTCACGCCCAGCCCTACGCCCACCCCGCAGTTCACCCTGCCGGTGAATGGTTTACCCCAGGTGACGGAAGTGGTGAAGCTGCCCAGCCAGGTGAATATCCTGCTGCTCGGCGCAGATCGCCGCCCATGGGATCGCCAATTTCGCACCGATACGATTATGTTGGTGACCATTAATAACGACTTAGGCCGGGTGAATGTGACTTCCTTCCCGCGCGACTTGTGGCTCACCTTGCCGGGTTACGGTATGGGGCGCATCAACACTGCATGGACGTACGGCGGCTATCCCCTGCTGCGCGACACCTTCAAGCACAATTTTGGTGTGGTGATCGATTATTATGTATTGATTGAATTTTCTTCTTTCAAGAAGATCGTGGATGACCTGGGCGGCTTGAATGTGCAGGTGGCCGAAGAGGTGTCGGATTACCGCGCCGGTTATTGGATTACCATTCCGGCTGGCGAGGTGCACATGGACGCCGACACGGTGCTGTGGTATGTGCGCACCCGCAAAACCACCAGCGATATTGCCCGCAACCGTCGCCAGCAAGAGGTGCTGTACGGTATATTTGAGCGGCTGCTCTCGCTAGATGTTTTGCGGCGCGCCCCAGAGTTTTATAATCTCTATAAAGATTCGGTGCAAACCAACCTGGGCCTGGTGGATACCTTAAAATGGCTGCCCTTTGCTACGCAAATTTCCCAAAGTCGCAATATTAAAACCTATGGGCTAACATATAATCACGTTTACGACTGGATCACCCCGGAAGGGGCGATGGTGTTAGTGCCCCAACAGGAGCCTATGATGCAGGTGATTCGTAAGTCGCAAAACTTGCCCTAAGGCGGAGGATATGCCCTTCAATTTGCACGGCAAAGGGTTTTACATTTGGCAAATTCGACGCACCGAAGCCGGCAATGCGAACGCCATCGCCGGGGCGGCCGCGGCGGCAGGCTTGACGCATGTGCTGATTAAAATCGCCGATGGCAGCAGCGCCTACAATCTTGATTCAACCAGCGGGACGGATTTGGTTCCCCCGGTGATCACGGCGCTGCGCTCTCGCGGCATTAGTGTGCTGGGCTGGCATTATGTGTATGGTTACGACCCGCAAGGCGAGGCCGATATTGCCATTCAGCGCTGCCAGGCGTTGGGCGTAGACGGTTATGTAATTGACGCTGAAGATCAATACAAACAGCCGGGGCGAGCCGAAGCGGCGGTGATTTTTATGAATCGGCTGCGAGCGGCGCTGCCCACCTTCCCCATGGCGCTAAGTTCCTATCGCTACCCCACCTATCATGCCACCTTCCCCTGGCAGCAGTTTCTGGCCCAGGTGGATGTCAATATGCCCCAGGTCTATTGGGTGGAAGCGCATAACCCGGCCGATCAGTTGGCGCGCTGCCAGCGAGAGTTTGAAGCCATTACCCCCTACCGCCCCATCATCCCCACGGGATCGGCGTATTATCAAGGCGCGTGGCGGCCCACGCCGGGGGAAATGAGCGCATTTATGGATGCGGCCCGCAATCTGAACATGCCCGCCGCCAACTTCTGGGAATGGGCGCACACCCGGCTGTACCTGCCTGAACTATGGACTGCGATTTCGGACTATGCCTGGGCGGGCGCGCCTCCCCCGGCCGATATCCTGGCGGCCTACTTTGCGGCCCTAAATGCCCATCAGGTGGAACAGGTGGTGGCCCTCTACCAGGCCAACGCAGTGCATGTCACCCCCGAGCGCACCATTCAGGGTACGGCTGAAATTCGAAAATGGTATCAAAATCTGTTCGGCGGCTTGCTGCCCAACGCCGCCTTTATTCTAAACGAACAAAGCGGCGAAAGCGGGGCGCGCCATTTTGGTTGGAGCGCGCTCTCTTCAGCGGGCAGGGTGGATAATGGGTGGGACTCCTTTGGCCTGGTGGATGGAAAGATCGCCTATCACTACACCCACTTCACAATCATCCCCGGCTGAGCCTGCCAGGCTTAAGCGCCTTGCTCGTACAGAGGGGGATTTTTGAAGCGAATGAGCGAGAGAATCACCGCTTGTTCATAGGCGGCGGCGCGGTCGAGGGCGTCGCCGGTGAGCAGGCCGATGGCCCCATTGTTTTGTTTGGAGTTGCTTTGGCCGAACACCAGGTCGTCGGCGGGGCCAAGCTCCATGCCCTGGCGCACCAGGGAGGCCACCGCGGGCGGCAGATAGAAGATGACCGAACAAGCTTTGCCGATCTTCCCGCGGGAAAGCGCCGCCACCCAGGCGAAACAGGCCATATCTTCGCCTTCATCTTCCACGCCGCCTTCCAACCCCAGGTAGAAATCCGCGCCCGGGCGCAGCTCGGCTGCGGCGCGCACCCGGTTGACTGCACCGGTGAGCGTTTCGTGGTGGCTGCGCGGCTGAACGCCGACCCCCGACGGCGTGGACACGCCTTCGATTTCAAAAGCGGCCTCGGGGAAAATGCGCCCAAAGCCGCCGCCGGCGGCGCGCAGCTTCACCGGGTTGGTTGAGGCCACCACCAGCCGCAGCATTACAGCAGCCCTTTATATGATCCGCCGTCTACAGGCAGCATCACCCCGGTGAGATAAGAGGCCGCCGGCGAAAGCAGGAAAACGGCCACGTTGGCAAATTCTTCCGGGCGGCCCATGCGCCCCAGCACGCTTTCCGCCGCCTGGCGGGCGGTTTCTTGCTCTATGGTTGTGCCCTTGGCCTGGGCGCGGGCTTGCATAAGTTCGTTCACGCGCTCGGTCTCCGTCCAAGACGGCAAGATCGAGTTGAAGCGGATGCCCTCGCCGCCCAGCTCCAGCGCCAGGCTTTTCGTCAGGCCCACCGTGGCGGCGCGCACGCTGTTGGATAAGACCAGGTTAACGATGGGCTGCTTAACCGAGACCGAAGTGATCGTCAGCACAGCGGCATGGTTAGAGCGGCGCAGATGAGGCAGCGCGGCCCGAACCAGGCGCACATGCGCCATGAATGAAAGCTCGATGGCTTTTTGCCAGGCGTCATCATCGAACTGCTCGAAAGCGCCCGAAGGCGGCCCGCCGGCGTTCGTCACCAGCAGGTCTAAGCCGCCCAACTGCTGCACGGTTTGATCGACCAGGCGCTGGGGCGCGTCTCGGTCGGCCACATCCGCCGGCAGCGTGGCAACCTGAACGTTGGTCGCCTGATATATCTCGGACGCGGCGGTGTGCAAGCGCCCCGCGTCGCGGCTGTTAATGGCTACGGCCGCGCCTTCGCGCGCCAGGGCCAGCGCAGTGGCGTAGCCCAGCCCTTTGCTGGCCCCCGTCACTAAGGCGCGCAAGTTGGTTAGTTGTAGATCCATCACCACCTCCATAAACAAAAAGACTCGCCCAATTAGCGCATTTCTAATTGGTCGTCAATCACGTCAATATCCGGCCATTCCCTTTCCAGCCAGGTTAACACATTTTGCAAACTGCGCTGCGCCGTGGCGGCATCGGGATTGACCCACGCGCAGGCGATGACCGCCTCCTGCCACACATCTTGCAAATCCATCTCTGCCGCCGAAAGGTTGAATTCGCGGTGCAGGCGCGCCAGCAGGGGTTTGAGGCGCGAACGCTTTTCTTTGAGCGAGTGACAGGCCGGCAAGCGCAGATGTAAGTGTAGTAAGGCCACTGGCATATGGGTATAGTATAATCCATGCATGGATAACACTAAAGGTTGGGTTCTCGTGATTGGCGTTTTAACCCTGATTGCCCTGGCGGCCTTCGGGATGATGTATATGATGTATCGTTCGGTGCAGCGCACCATCGAGCCGGTGCAGGGCATCACTGGCGACTTGGGCACACGGGTTGCGCAAGCTTTACACCCCACGCCCACGCTGATTCCCGACCCGGTGACCATCATCCGGGAGGTGCGCAGCCTGGCGCGGCTCGAAACCATCCAGTACACTATCGAAAAGGTGATCACCGCCGAAACCGGGCAGGGCAGCCTGAAGGCTTTGTTTGGCGACCGGCTGATTTTTGTGGCGCACGGGCAAGTGATTGCCGGGTTGGACATGAGCAAACTGGGCGCGGACGATTTGGAGCTGCGCAACGGCGTTTTGCATGTGCGGTTGCCCCATCCGGAAATCTTCGTGGCGACGCTGAACAATGAAAAGTCGTATGTTTATGACCGCAGCACCGGCTTATTGACGCATGGTGACGTAAACCTGGAATCTTCCGCCCGGCGATTGGCGGAGCTAGAGATCGGCAAGGCGGCTTTGGAAGACGGCGTGCTAGACCACGCCCGCCAGAATGCCGAGACCTACCTGGAGCGCCTGTTCGGCAGCCTGGGTTATGAGACGGTGGTGTTTGAAAGCGATCAACCCGTCCCGGTTGCGCCCAGCCTGGCCCCCACACCGTAAGCGGGGGTTAGATGCGCCGGGTCCAGGTGGGGCTGCCGTACTTATCGGCCACTAACTGATCGGCGCGGGCAAGCTCAGCCGGCGAGAGCTGGCCGGGTTCAAAGCGCAAATCGAGGGCATGTTCAAAACCTTGTTTAATGGCGGCGGCGGCTTGGGGTAAGTCTGGCGGGGGATAGAGCACATTTTCCACCGTGGTGGCATGATCGAGCAAGCGGCGCGCAGCGGCCAGGCGGTCGGCTGGCTGTGCGAAACTTAGCGCCTGTGTGATACGGGTCAGATCGCCGTGGAGGGGCAGCGAGCCATGTTGAAGCACCCCCCCCAGGCGGCGCGATTGGGCGCTGCCCACGAGCTTTTTCCCATTTACCGTAATTTCATAATTAGAAGGCGTTTCGAAGCATACCGGATTGGTGTTTAAGCCGCCCGCGGCGGTGGATTTCTCTTGGGCGTCCGCCGCCAGGCTGAGACGGTGCAAGCCGTCTAAGAGGGCTTCGGCCAGGCGGCGATAGCTTTCGAGTACGCCGCCGGCCAGGCGCGGCTCGTTTTCGGGGCCGGCCACCGAGTAGGTTAACTCATCGGTGTGGAGGATGGCGCGACCGCCGGTGGGGCGGCGCACCACCTGCCAGGCGAGGGCGGCTGCGGCGCGCCAATCGACATCGGCGGCAGGCTGCGCATAGCCGAGAGAAAGACACGGCGGCGTCCAACTGTAGATGCGCAGCGTGGGCGGCTGTGCGCCGGCGACGGCGCTTTCCAGGATGGCTTCATCGACGGCCATGTTCCAGGCCCCCGATGCCGGAGGGGTAATGAGGTATCGCCAAAGGTCTGACATGGTGGGTGGGGGGCGCAGCTTCTGATGGCGGTGCAACGCGTCTGCGCCGGTTCTCTCATCTCAATTGGGATAGGGGGTCGTGGTATCGACCGGATAAGGCGTGCCCGGTGTGGCCGTGGGCGGCGTGCCGGTGACGGTGGGCGTGCCTGGCGTGGCCGTGGGCGGCGTGCCGGTGACGGTGGGCGTGCCCGGCGTGGCCGTGGGCGGCGTGCCGGTGATGGTGGGCGTGCCCGGCGTGGCCGTGGGCGGTGTGCCGGTGAAGGTGGGCGTCAGGCTGGGGCCAATCGTAGGCGTGCCGGTGATGGTGGGCGCGCCCGGTGTGGCCGATGGGGTAGGCGTGGCGGTATGGCTAAAGCCGCTGCCTTCGAGTTTCAAACGCGCCATCACGGTGAATGGGCTGCGGCTGTAATCTTGCCACAGTTTGTGGTAGGCGGCGACGGCGGCTTTTTCATCCCCAGACAGCTCCGCCGCCAACCCTAGCAGATAGTAATAGCTGTCGCACGTCCAGGTGGGGGCGCACAGCAAGCCGGGGTAGTCTTGTAAATTCTGCAGGTCTTGCTTTATCCCTTTCGGATCGTGGCCCAAGAACAGGCCGCGTTCCAGAGCGGCCAGGGGGAGAAAGAACTTGTTGGGGTATTCTTTGCGCAGGGGCACTTGTACCAGGTAGGGCTGTTGAGAAACGGGCGCGCGCCGCATGGTAAAAGCCAGGCGGTTCTCTAAGAAGGCGGCGGGTTGGAGGGTTAGCCCTTCTTCTGCAATGTAGGCTTCGTCTAAAGTTTCAAGCTGGGGAGGAATGGCTTCGACGGTGTCCACGCGCAGCGCCGCCCAGCCCGAGGCGGCGCGGGCCAAAATCCAAAATTCGGAAAGCTGCCTGGGGCGGTGGCGAGTGGTGAACCAGCGCTCACGTTCCCCATCGCCGTCGAAATCGAAATACCCCGAAGCGTTGGGGTTTAGCCCGCCCTGGGTGAGGGTTACGAAGGCGTTTTGGGCGGCGGGGGTCTGACGAACCAGGAGGCGAATGGCCTCGGCCGCGTCGCAAGTGGGCGTGGCGATGCACGCCCGGTAAATATCGCCGGGCGACTGGTAGATGCGGAGAAATTCTTGCGCCGAAGCCGCCCATGGGCTGTCTGCCACAGAAGGATGGGTGATGACTTGATTGAAGTGATCGCGCGCGGCTTTGTCATCGCCGGCAAGGGCGGAGAGAACCCCTAATTGGTGACGCCAGGCGTCTAAATCGGCGGCCGGCGTGGAGGGGTCGAGGACGGTTTGGGCTTCGCCCAGCCACGGGGTGAGCGGCTCCATCAAGGCAATCGCCGCTTGCGGCCCCCAGGCCAGGGCGGCGTGCTGCGCAATCACCTGGCAGGCTGCCAGGGTCTCAGCCGGCAGCTCGCCCAGGTCGGCGATTTCAAAAGTATAGCTGCGCTGCAGCTCGGTGAAAGTGTTTCCGTTCCACGTGTAAGTGTGCTCAACCCGCACCGGGCAGGCGGGGAAGACCGAGGCCGAAAACACGAGTTGGCTGCCGCCGGTGGGGGCCAGGCGGGCCACCCAGCGGTTCTCATATTCCAACCCCAGGTTGAAGATTTTGCTTTGTGGGTAGAACGGCATGGGCCGGGCCGGAACTTGCGATAGATTGAACACCAGCGGCGGGTCAACGCTGAATTGATCGGCCCGGTTAGAGAACGAAATGGCGATTTCTTCCCCATTTAGCGGGTTGTTATCCAGGTCGGCCACCAGCCAGTTAGCGGTTAACTGCGCGGGCACATCGAAGCGGGTATATAGGGGCGTGGCCTGGTAGCCGCTGGGAGCCTGGCGCAGCCAAATGAAGGCGCTGCCGCCCTGACCGCGCAGTTCCACCACATAGCTGCCCAGGTAGCCATCGGGTGGGTCGATTTGAGTCATGAATAAGGCCAGGCGTGGTTCCCGTTGGCGGAACCAGTCGTAAAGCGCCGGAATATCGGTTTCATCTTGATTGAGGGCCTGGGCCAGCAAGATGGCGTACTGTTCGCCCGCTTCAATGCTGCCGGCTTGCGCCAGGTCGTAGGCCAGGCCCCAGCGCCAGCTGGTTGCCTGGGGCGCATTCGGAAAGCGCAGCAGCGCCTCTTTCCAGGCCAGGATGGGGAAACGATAGGCCAGGGCATAGGCGCGGTTGTTCTGCGCGCTCAGGCCCAACGTGTTGGGGTATCCGCTTAGCAGGCGGGCCATGGTGTCGGCCTGTTCCGCGTTCCAGGGGCGCAAGGTGTAGGCCGAGGCCAGCACCGCCGCGCGCGCCGGGGTGAGCGTGGGTAGGCCGGGCGGCGGGGGGGTGTTGGGGGCGGTGGGGGTGCGGCTGGGAGTAAGGGTGTATGCCAGCGTGCGGGTTGGGGCAGGTGTGAAGCTGGCGGTTGGCGTAAGGGTGAGTGTGGCGCTGGGCGAGGGTGTGAAGGTGGGGCGCAGCGTTTTCGTGGGCGGGGCGGAGGGGGCGGCGGGCGGCGCGAACAGCAGCGGATAAAGAATTAGCCCGATCACCAGCGCGCCAATACAGGCCCCCATCAGCGCCAGGTTAATCACGAGTAGTCGAATCCGCTGCGATTCATTCAAAGCAGAATGCCTATACTGACTGCGCCACTTCTGGCGCAATCGCCATCAACCGGCTAAAAATATGCTCCACCTGGGCGTCATCCAGGTTGGTGAGCGGCGGGCATACCGCCCAGCGGGGCCAATCGAACATGCGGCGCAGCAGGGCTTTGTAAAGCGGCGGGTTGGGCGGATAGGCGTCCATCAGGGCGCGGGCGGCGTCTAGCTGGGCTTGCCGGACGGCGGCCGCCGCGGCGGCGGCGTGCGGTTCCGCCCCAGGCGAGGCCGCCGTGAAGCTCTCCCACACCCGGCGCAAGCCAGGCGAGCCGATGTTCGCCATGGCGGTAATACAGCCGCCGGCGTGGTTTTCTAGCGCCAGGCTGAAAAGGCTGTCGTTGCCGTTGAGCGCCAGCAGGTCGTGGTTAAAGCGCTGCCCCAGGCGGCGAGCGGTTTCAGGGTCGCCGGAAGAATCTTTTATGCCGTAAAATTGATTTGGGAAGGCGTCCCGTAAGCGGGCGATCAAATCGAGCGAAAGCGCCACTCCGCTTAGGGATGGAATGTGGTAGCCCAAGCAGGCCCCGCCCGACGGCACAGCCTGCCGGATAACCTGGCTAAACCAGGTGAACAGACCGTCTTCTTTGGCTTGTCGAAAATAATAAGGCGGCAGCGTCACCACCCCGTCGTAGCCCAGGTTGAACGCGGCGCGAGTTAGCTGAATGGTCTCATCCAGGCTGGGGGTTCCTGTGCCGGCCAAGAGGCGGAAACGCGGGTGAACCTGGCGCACCTGTACCGCGGCGGCCAGGATGGCCTGGCGCTGAGCGGGTGAGAAGGATGGGCCTTCACCGGTAGTGCCCAAGACCAGCGCGCCGTGGCAGCCGCGCTGCGCCATGAAGCTCAGCAAGGGGGCCAGGTTTTCCAGGTCGGGCTGAAAGTTTTCAAGCAAGGGCGTGATGATGGCGGCAAACACGCCGGTGAGTGGTGGGAATGGGTTCATAGGTTAATAGGGTTGATTATACTAGCTTTCCGGATGGATATTTAGAGTTGGCGAAGCCCTTCATTCGGCTGGTTGGGCCAGAGAAGGGGGATTTATGAAGCGGGTCGCTCGATTCGGGCGGTTAAATGGTATATTATGGCCTATGCATATGCGCGTCGTCCGATTGTTATTCGTGTTGGTGCTGGGGTGGACGGCTGCCTGCGGGCGAGGCGCTCCCACGGCAGAAGCCACCCCTGGGGTCACGCCGCAGGCCGCGGCCACAATTGCCGCTCCGGCCACGCTCGCCCCGCCGCCGCCCAGTCCTACCCCGCTGCGCATTGGGGGAACGCTCACCATTCGCCACAGCTGGGGCGAGGCCGATTTGCCGGTGCTGGTGCAGATGATTGACGGCTTCCGCGAACAATACCCGGAAGTGTATTTCGATGTCCTGTATGTGCCGCCCGAAGACCTGTTCAATCGCTACCAGGACGAATACCGCGAAGGGCGCGCCCCGCTGCTGCTGCTTGGCCCGGCCGCCTGGGGGCCGGCGCTCTATCAACAGGGGATGATTAGCGATCTGACCGGCCTGATTGACGACACCGTGCTGGCTTCGCTCAACCCGCCGTCGCTGGCCGCCGCGCGTGAGCAGGGCGCGCTGGTGGGGCTGCCGTATCAAATGCAGGGCGTGGCGCTCTTCCGCAATAAAGACATTATGACGATTCGGGCCGACACGTTTGAGGAGCTGGCTAACCTGGCCCAAACCTCCATGCAAGGCGAGGTGCTGGGCGCTTACCTGGAGCGCAGCTTTTTATATTCCGGCGCTAACCTGAACATGGTGGGGGGGCGTTTAATGGACGAGAATGGCTTACCAGCTTTTGCGGATGCGAAGGGCCTGGACTGGATTGAGGCGCTGCGCAGCTTTGAACTGGCCGGCCCGCCCGATTTTAACTCGGATGATGACCTGGTTAAGTTTAAGGCTGGCCGGGTGGGGTGGATTATTGATGGAACCTGGAACCTGCCTGATATCGCCGCTGAGCTTGGCCCCGAAAACCTGGCTATCGATCCCTGGCCCACGACGAAGCAGGCCCGCCTTTCGGGCTATGTATTTGCGGATATGATTTATCTGAACCAGCAGGCTAACGCCCAACAGCGCCTGACGGCGCAAACTTTTATGCAGTATTTTGTTGCTCCTGAAGCGCAAACGGCTCTGGCCCAGGGGGCGCATTTGCCCACCAATATGGGGGTTAAAGCCACAAACCCCGCTTTGGGAGAGTTAATCAACCAGGCGATTGCGGCGTTGGCTAACGGCCAACCTTACCCCACATCACCCAATATGCCCGTATATAGCCAAAACCTGGATACCGCCCTGCGCGCAATCCTGGAAAACGACGCCAACCCGGAGACTGCCCTACTAGAGGCGGCGGACGCCATTCGTTCGGTGTTACAACAGCCTACGCCCACGCCATAATAGACGGCCAGGGCAATCCATCAAGCCGCTCTTTCTACAATCGTCGTTTTTTCATTGGTGCAGCAGCAACCGTGCAGCACACGCCGGGAAAACTTTTCTCGTTGGGGATCATTTTGGTAAGTGCTGCCATTGCTTTAGCAATTCCCAGCCGATCATGATATGCCAAATCATCAACAACAAGCCGGCTAATGGGATGAATAGCAATCCAAGCTGCCCGGTAAGAGGTGCAGGTACGAAAAGGAATGCAATACAGTACATTAAATCCAGCCCATTGGCCGCCAGCCCGATATACGCTGTGAATGGACGAAACACCCGGTTTTGCCGGATTATTATGGAGAAAATTAATCCGGCAGCAGCTACGAGGAGCAGGCTTAAATACCCTCCCGCTCCAGGAGACCCACCAGGGTTACTAAAAGGGTTCAGTGACAACAGCGCGTGGCCGGTTGATAACAAGAGACTTTTGTGACCCTCACTACTTGCTGTGGCATATTGATTGCTAAGCGACAACAGAGACAGCGCCATATTGGAAGACATGTAGATTGCAATTCCAAGAAATCCCAGCCACAGCCCAATGATCGTAAACCCGGCGGCAAACCGCCAGAGCACTACAGAAAGGGCTAATAGCATAAACCCAACGAGCATGTAATTCACAATATCAAAAATGCCTAGATACACCAATCCAAGGAGTCGGTGAGTCTCCAGCAGTGTAAACCAATCGTTGACAGCGGTAGGCGCCTTTACCGGAGAAAAAAGAGCGATTTCCACACCAAGATTTCTTCGAAAAAGAAGACCTGCAAGTATGGCAGCAACTCCACCCAAGAGATACATATTCTTCCATCCTGGGGCCAGGTGTTCGACTTTCATTTTCTGGTTCTGCATATGTATTTGCTCCTTACACATCAACCTCATTTGAGGTGTGTCGATTTGATCTGACTAGATCTAGTATTGGCTTCCCAATTTTGTTTTTGAGGCACTAGAAATTCACCCACCCCATGCTCGATGCCGGCAGCCCCCATCCATGCGCCCATGATTGCTATATAAAGATGTCGTGCGCTCCTCACGATGTACTCCTTTCTTAGGCCAGAGCCGGTTGTGTCGGATGCACCAACAGGTCGGGCAGGTTGTTGACCCATGCGCGGATCTCCTCCCAGTCACGAGCATCGCTGGCAGGGGCTTGCTTTAGGGCTGGGATCAGGTTATATGGAAAACGCAGGCGAGCTGGGTCAAACCGTCCACCAACTAATTGAACGCTGACAGGTTTCAACCAGGCGAATTTTGCCAATTCATTATCAAGGTTTTTACAGACCTCCAGCGCATCCTTCGCAACATTGGGTCCATAAGGCCCACCGGCAAACACAGCGACAGGTAATTTTGCCAAACTTTTTTGATGGCGTTGTAAGAATCGCTGTGCTTCTTTGTGAAGATGGAACATGTAGATCGGTGCGCCGAGTATGACACTACTGAATGATTTGAGATCTTTAATTTCACTGCATGGACGCAATTCTATGTGTTGCCCCAGATGGATGAGTTCATTGGCCACAAATTCGGCGATTTCCTGAGTTGAACCACTCATCGTCGCGTAAGCGATTAATATGTTTCTTTCTTCCATTTTAATATCCCTTTCTTGAATATGCTTTATACAGACGATGACCACATCGTATCTTGGATTGCTATCAAACGCATCTATCGAAAGTTAGATTTATGGCTATAAACTTGGCGCTTAATGCTGTAAAATTAAACCAACCATGGAACCAATCGGCTCGCTAATCTTAACCAAACTCCGCCCACCAGCAATTCGGTCGAGAACCATATGGCGTGATCGTTTGCTGCGAAAAATGACCCTGGAATCCAATATAGACTTGGTGTTGGTGTGTGCGCCGGCTGGTTATGGTAAGACCACCTTGCTGGTTGATTGGACGCGCCAGCTTTATCGGGCAGGCATAACGGTGTGCTGGTATTCGTTAGATGAAAGCGACAATCATCCGATCACCTTCGGCACGTATTTAGTTGCCAGCCTGGAACAGGCGCTTGATACTAGCAGTGGGCTGGCATCGGTTCATCAGGTGCTGCGTGCTTCGACGGATACGGATTTACTATCCCTTCTTCCCACCGTAATCAATTCACTTTGTGAAACAGACCAGCAAATTTCACTTGTGCTGGATGACTATCACCTGATAAGAACACCTGTAATCCATAAGGCGGTGGAGTTTTTGATCAGCCACCGACCAGATAATTTCCATATTGCGATTGGAAGCCGGTCGAACCCTGCCCTTCCACTGCCTCGTTGGCGGGCACATGGACGATTAGCGGAATTGCGCGCCTCAGACCTTCGCTTTGTCGATGAAGAAACTAAACAATTCTTGAACCATTCTATGCAACTCGAATTACCCGACGAGATGATGACAAGATTGGCCGAACAGGTGGAAGGCTGGCCTGCCGGTTTACAATTGACAGCCCTTTCACTAGCGAACCGTGCACCGGATGATCATATAGTATTGCCTTTCAGCGGTGGTCGCCGACAACAAGCAGAGTTTCTGTTGAATGAAGTGGTTAACCAATTGCCTGAAGAAGTGCAATCTTTTCTGCTCGAGACATCGATTTTTGAGCGAATGAACGCCTCGGCCTGTGATGCTGTTCTGGGAATCGAAAACAGCGCCAACATATTAGTGCAGCTTGAGCAGGCAAACCTTTTCATCGTCGCCCTAGATGGCGGAGAGTCCGGTGAGGATGGCAAGACCTGGTACCGATATCACCATCTGTTTCGAGATTTTCTACGTACCTGGTTGATAGTCTCCCAATCAGCGCGTGCATTGGATCTGCATCGCACAGCTGCAAAATGGTTTGCTGCACATGGCTTGCTGTACGAAGGAGCATATCATGCGTTTCGTTCAGGGGATTGGTCTTTTGCTGCAGCATTTGTTGAACACCACAGCTTCACACTGATCATACATAGTGATATTGCCACGATTAACGAGTGGTGTTCTTCATTCCCCGAAAGTGTTATGAGTAAGCGCCCCATGCTGTGTATCTTCCAGGCATTCGCGCTGGCGTATCGGTTTCAGGGCAAATATCGCAACCTGGTAGAAGCACGCTTGCATCTTGCGAGTCTGGCAATGGAAAACCTCGTAAACCCAGAGGAGGCAACCGGGGTCTACGAATTTACGGCAGTTGTCCATACCTTCCTGTCAATGATCCCTGACCATCAGGCGGATGCGAATAAGCTGCTGGTTTTGTCACAATCGCACCTGGCTGGTTACCCACCAGGAGATGCGGGTCGGTTTCCCTGGTTATTGATCGCCGGGTACGCCCACCAGACTCTTAACCGCCCGGAGGAGGCGAAAAAGACCTTTGAAGAAGCGCGTCCGCTTGCCTTGCAGTCTGGCCTCTTCTTTGGTATGGTCGAGGCTACCTTTCACCTGGCTCGCCTGGCATTCAGCCAGGGCCGCCTAACCGACTCATTGGATATTTGTCAGTCAGGGCTGGCGGAATTCACTGTTCTCTCAAACCGATCGGGGTTGGTATTACCCGCATTGGGTAGTTTAGAGGTTGCCAGGGGTTGTGTTCTACTGGAACAGGATCATCTGGATGGGGCTGAACAATATTTGCTCCATGGGATTGAACAGATGGGCTGGGGGATGAACCCATATTACCTGATGACAGCATACCTTGCCCTGGCTCGGATGTATGAAATCCAAGGGCGCCTGGTTGATGCTCTCTCCTGCTTCGACCGGTTGGACACATTGTGGCCGGATATCCAGCTCATCACACGGGGTTTCCGTGTGCTTGCCAGGCTGCGCTCTAACCCTGAGGATGTCAGCGCGTTAGAGGCTGGCAGGGATTGGCTATTTTTTTACCATGCTGCTTTGGGTGATTCACTGCCGATTTTCGGTTTGGGGCCAGTTGGCGCAGCAGAAGCTTTTTACCAGGCTAACCTGAATTGGATGCGTCTGCAGATCCTGCTTCGCCAACCTCCGGCTGTTCAGCCGTACCTCGATTTGCATCTACGATTGGTTCATGACAAGGGGTTGGTGGGGAGAGAAATTGACTTAACCTTGATCCAGGCTCAGATGTATCATCAGCAAGGTCAGATTGGATCTGCACTGGAAACCTTGAACCAGGCTGTTGCCCTTGCCCGCCCAAGGGGATTTGTACGTGTTTTTGATCAAAACGCAATACTGGATGACCTTGTTCATATTGCAGTGCAGCAAGGTGATTGCTCGGATTATCTCAGGTCGATATTGGCTGCAATCCGGCAATCTAGACGGTGGGGAACCGGTGTCACTTCAAGCGCCGCTTCACAGAGAGATGTATACGAAGACATGCTAGCGGCGGAACTAGTAGAGTCGCTTAGCCCACGCGAAGTTGAAGTTTTGAAGATGATTGCCACCGGGGCAACCAATCAAGCGATTGCTGAGCGATTCGTAATCACGATCGGAACTGTTAAGAGTCATATTCACCACATTTTTAGCAAACTAAACACCCGCACCCGTGCCGAGGCGGTTGCCCAGGCACGCAAACTGGGATTGTTATAACCGCGTATTCCAGCTAAGATCGGATTGAGCGTTCGACCAGGGTTTTGAGGGGGAAATCAGTTCGCGCTAAAAACGGTGTTTGTGACCGATTTTCTGGCGATCTCGCCAGCCCATCCGGCGGGTTCGTAAGCCCGCATTGCCCCAACCCGAATGGTTCTCAATTGCTTTGGCCGACCAAACGCCAGGCTTTTGGGCGCGCCTCACGCTCAATGTTGAACTCACCCAACTGCCATGGCGAAACTATAGTTCTTAAGAGATTTGTATTGTCAATACATGACAGAATACACTATCCAAACCCACGCGGGCAAGAGATAATAAGATAAGAACGGTTGGATTTTATATTTAGGCAGGAGGTCTATAGATGGCAGTCAAAGGCTGGATTGAAGTAAATCTTCAATATTGTAAGGGCTGTGAAATTTGCGTGGAAGAATGCCCGCAAACAGTCCTTGCATTGGATATGGAACAATTGACCCCGAAGGGGTATCACCCGGTGCACCTGATTAAAGATGGCTGCACAGGCTGTGCCATTTGCGCCGTGGTTTGCCCGGAAGCAGCCCTGACGGTTTTCCGTGAGGCCCCCACACGCGCTGCAACGCGCGCCTGATCATAGGAGGATATTCTGTGACGCGAGAACTTTGGGAAGGCAATCGAGCTATGGCTGAAGCCGCCATTCGGGCGGGCGTTCAGGCTTATTTTGGCTATCCGATCACTCCGCAGACTGAGCTGTTAGAGTGGATGGCGAAGCGTATGCCGGAATTAGGACGCGCCTTTTTGCAAGCCGAAAGCGAAGTGGCCGCGATCAATATGGTCTATGGGGCCGCATGCACGGGCGCACGGGTGATGAGTTCATCTTCCAGCCCTGGTGTGAGCTTGATGATGGAAGGCATCTCTTATATCGCCGGAACCGAGCTGCCGGTGGTGCTGATCGACGTGATGCGCGGCGGCCCCGGCCTGGGCAACATCGCCCCCTCCCAGGCAGATTACAACCAGATTGTGCATGGCGGTGGGCATGGCGACTTCCAGCCCATTGTCTTGGCCCCGGCCAACGTTCAGGAAGCTGTGGATTTGACGGTTGAAGCGTTTGATTTGGCCGAGAAATATCGCTCGATCGTTGTGGTGATGGCCGATGGCAATATTGGTCAAATGATGGAGCCGGTGGAACTGCCGCCCATGAAACCCATTAAAACGGAATATCCCGATTGGGCGGTGCGTGGAGCGAAAGGCCGTGACCGGCGCTTCTTATCTTCTATCTATATTAAACCGGAAGATGAGGAGGTCACCAACCTGCGCTTACTGGAGCGCAGGCATACGATTGAACAGAACGAAGTGCGCTATAAAGAATATTTCATCGACGATGCCGAGCTGATCGTGATTGGGTTCGGAACCAGCGGACGCGTGGCTTTTTCAGCGGTGCGGGCGGCGCGGGCGCTGGGCATTAAAGTTGGCCTGATGCGCCCCATTTCGCTGGCCCCCTTCCCCACCGAACGCATCGCCGAGCTTGCAAAGCAAGCCAGTCAATTTTTAGTTGTAGAAATGAACTCCGGCCAAATGCTGGAAGATGTGCGCCTGGCGGCCAGGAATCGTTTACCGATTAGCTTCTATGGACGCATGGGCGGCATGGTTCCATTCGAGGATGAAGTGCTGGCCGAAATTCAGCGCCTCGATCAAAAGGCCCCCGCCCTGGACGCCGACCCGCGCCAGCCGTGGATGCAGAACCTCAAAGAAATGATTAATTAGGTTGGAGGTCCAAATATGACCGACACAATTGAACAAGTTGTCTATTCTCGTCCTGAATCTTTGACGAATGTTACCAACAGCTACTGCCCCGGCTGTACGCATGGTGTGGCGCATCGTTTGATTGCAGAAGTGATCGATGAGATGGGGGTGCGCGAAAACATCATTGGGGTTGCGCCGGTGGGCTGTTCGGTATTTGCCTATAATTACTTCAATATGGATTTTGTGGAAGCTGCGCACGGACGCGCTCCGGCCATGGCGACCGGCATCAAACGCGTTTTGCCCGATAGGATGGTCTTTACCTACCAGGGCGATGGCGACCTGGCTTCGATTGGCATGGCCGAGATTATGCACGTGGCGGCGCGGGGCGAGAATATCACCGTTATTTTCATCAACAACGCCATCTACGGCATGACCGGCGGGCAAATGGCCCCCACCTCGCTGCCTGGGCAAAAAACGTCTTCTTCCCCCAATGGGCGTGATGTGGAAACGACGGGCTTCCCGATCCGCATGTCGGAAATTATTGCCACGATGGAAGGCACGGGTTATGTGGTGCGGCGCAGTTTGCACGATCCTCGTAACATTCGACAGGCGAAGAAGGCCATCCGCACCGCGTTTGAGGTGCAGCGCCAAGGACTAGGATTTGCCATGGTGGAGCTGCTTTCCACCTGTCCCACCAACTGGGGTCTCACTCCTAATGACGCTCGCCAGTGGGTAGAAGACCGCATGATTCCGGCCTTCCCGCTGGGAGATTATAAAGTGGCCCCTATGGTCGCGGCCTTAAAAATATAAACGGAGAGAAGGTAGAACATGCAAACTGAAATTATTCTCGCCGGGTTTGGCGGGCAGGGTATTTTGTTCGGCGGACAACTGCTGGCATATGCCGCCCTGGAGGCTGGAAAGCAAGTAACCTGGATTCCCTCATACGGGCCAGAAATGCGCGGTGGTACGGCTAACTGCACCGTGGTGATTGCCGATGAAGAGATTGGCGCCCCCACCGTACGCCATCCGCAGGCGGCGTTGGTGTTCAACCTGCCTTCGCTGGATAAATACGAGCCGTTGATAAAGGCTGGCGGGGTGTTGGTGGTCAACGCCTCGATGGTAGACCGGCAGCCTAAACGCCACGATACGGTCAATATCTTCATCCCGGCGGTGGAAATTGCCGAAGCATTGGGCGATAAGCGCCTGACCAACATGGTGATGTTGGGCGCCATGCTGCAAAAACTGCCCGTGCTGCCGATAGAGGCGATTGAATCAACCCTGGCGAAGCAGATCCCCGAACATCGTCGGCATTTGGTTGAACTGAACTGGAAGGCCTTGCGCCAAGGCGCGGCGTTTGCCTTGGGTGAGTTTGTCCCGGCTGTTTAGGCAGAGCGTATTCTTTCAAACCGTGCATGGCCGGCGCAAGAAAGCTTTGGCAGGCCATGCACTTTATTTTAAATGGCGCGGTCAAAATCGGGCTATAATATGCGGGCTGAATATTCCAGGGTGGGGAAGGGCATGTGGTTGGCCTTTGCCCTGAATGGCTTGGGCCATGCAATTGGCTAAAATATGTAAGGAGCGATATTATGACGAGGACAAGGCATTGGATCGTTTTACCCCTACTAATCGGCGGTTTATTGATGATGTTGGCGTGCGTCGTGCCGGGAATGGCTACCCCAACCCCGAAGATAAAATATGTGACCTGGACGCCCCAGCCGAGCGATACGGCGCTGCCCACCGAAACGCCGGCTCCCCCGGCCACCAATACGGCAGCTCCGCCGCCCACCCATACCCTTCAGCCGGAAGCGGTTCAGCCTGCGCCGTCTACCGAGGCCCCCTTCGAGCCGCCCGCGGCGGTCGCCACTCTTTCCGACGAAAACGCCATCAAAGTCTACTATGTCAACCTGGAAGAAAAGGGGGCGTTTGGCTGCGGCGAGGCGTTGTGGTATCTCAAGACGAAACAGGCCAAGACGGGAAATATCCCCGATGATATACGATACGCCCTCAGTTTGATCCTCAGCTATCACAACGAGAAGATCGGGGTGTTATATCACCCGGGGTGGGCGTCGAGTATTGGCGTGAACAATGTCGCCATGAGCAGCGATGGGGCCGTGGTGGTGAACCTGGGGGGGACATGGACGCCGACCGGCGACCGCTGCGATGGTAAGCGTTTTATCGATCAGCTGCGGCAAACCGTGCGCCAGTTTGGGGTCGCCAACATCCAGATTTTTCTTAACGGTTCGCCGATTGGCGATGTAATCTCCAGGAAGTAAGGCGGCAGCTTCACTGCTCACCTCTCGCCGATGCGCATTCTTTCTTTGAGCGATACCTCCATCCCTTTCATCTACAGCCCGCAAGCTAAACGTCGCTTCCAGGGCGTGAATGTCATTGTGGGGTGTGGCGATTTGCCTTATTATTACCTGGAATATATTTATAACGCTCTTGACGCCCCATTGTACTATGTGCGCGGCAATCATGATGAGGTGTTGGAATACAGCTCCGCCGGGCAGCGCACACACCCCCATGGGGGAATTGATCTGCATCGCCACGTGGTTAACGAAAAGGGGTTGCTATTGGCAGGTGTGGAGGGCTGCTTGCGTTATCGTCCGGGGCCGTTTCAATACAGCCAATCGGAAATGTGGGCGCATGTGTTCAGCCTGGCGCCCGGCCTGGTGCTAAACCGGGCGCGTTATGGGCGCTACCTGGATGTGTTTGTGACCCACGCGCCCGCCTCGGGCCTACACGATTGCGATGATCTTCCCCATCGCGGCATCGATGCGTTCCGTTGGTTCATCAAAGTATTTCAGCCGCGCCTGTATCTGCATGGGCACATTCATGTTTACCGGCCCGATGCGATCACGGAGACGTATTTTGGCCCCACCAGGGTGGTGAACACGTTTGGGTATAAAGATACCGACCTGGCTATTGACAGATAAGCAGGGGGATTTCGGCTGAACGCAAGACGTTATCCATGGCGCTGCCCAGCAGAACTTCCAGCACTGGGGCCAGGCCATAGCCGCCCAGGATGATAAAATCGCAGCCGAGCGCCTGGCTCATTTCTAGCAGCGATTGATCCATCGATTCGTGGCTCAGCACACATTCGCTCTCCACCCCGTGCGCGCTGAGGTATTCACACGCTTGGGCCAGGGTGGCCTCTCCAATTCTGCGGCTTTCATCTTCAAAGCTAGCCACCACCAGGGGGATTTTCCATGCTCCCGCCAGGTAAGCAGCCACGTAAAGCGCCTCTTGGGCTTTAGGGCTGCCGTCGAAAGCTAAGAAGGCCTTGTTGAGCGGAGAGGTGGTTTTGGGCGTGGCTAAGATGGGGCGTGGGCAGCGGGCGATCATATCGCGGACGCCGGAATTGAGGCGGGCTAACCACTGGGGCGCGGGCGGGTAGCTCAGGTTTACCGTAATCAAATCTACCAGGCGGGCGCGGCGGCAAATTTCGTTCACCACATCGCCGGTGGCAATGGTCATGCGGCCTTCCACGCCGGCCTCCTGGCAGCGGTGCGCAAACTCGTTTTGCAGGGCGTGGATGAAGGGTTCGCTGGCGGCTGCGTCGTCGGGGGCGAGCACATGCAGCCCATGCAAGCGCGAGCCTTCACGGCGGGCGATGATAACCGCTTGTTCCAGAGCGTACCAGCCATCTTCTTTGCCATTGAGCGGCACAAGGATATCTTTAAAAAGGTCATCCTGCGAGTTGGAGGTGAGCGGCTCGGCCCGCCATTGGCCGGGGAGCGGGCCGCTTTCCAGGCGGTCGGGGATGATTCCATGCCACAGGCGGCTAAGCCGACTGAGCAGCGCGCCGCTCTGGGGGCTAAGATCTTCCACCAGCAGGTTGGCGGCGTATTCGGGGCGCACCTCCCAGCCCATATCTTGCTCTAATTGGGCGCGGTGTTCAGCCAACCAAATGTACAGGTCGGTTTCGGTGCGTTCGGGAAAATGCCGGAGAATGCCACGGCTGCGGATCATTTCAACCACCGGCAGGTAGACGGTATCATACCAATGGGCTACCGCCTCCGGCAGGCTAACATCGCGGCGATTATCCAGGCCCATATAGTAGCGGTGGATCTCAATATGTTCTAGCAAGAGAGGGTATTTCCCTGGCGCAGTAACATCCAGGTTAGCTTCGGGCCGCAGCTCGTCGAGGTGAGTTTGTTGGAGGAACTGCCCGTATTCAGCTTTGAGCAAAATCTCATCCAGTTCCATATCGGGAGTGATGGGAACGCGAGTTTGCACTTCGGTCACGTATCCCTGGATAAATTCAGCACCCATTTGGCGCGCCACCGAAACGCGATGGTTGCCGTCCTTAACGAAATACACCTCGCCAATTTGATACACTTCGATAGGCGGTAAACCGATCAGTCCATTAGCGGCGAGCAGCACCCGCGCCCAGCGTTCGGGGTTAATATCGCGGCGGGGAAGGAAATCCCGCGTAAAATCGGCATAGCGCCCCACCGAGCCAACAATTGCATTGAGGGGAATGTCTTTTAAGCCGCGCTCAACCCCGCCTTGAATGCGCATGGTTTTACGCACTTCATCAAAAGAGAGCAGCTGCACCGAATCACCGGTGAGGCGGGCCAGCAATTCTTTGAGCGCCGCCTGGCCGCGAGCGCGGTGAAAGTCGGCGATGGCCGACCCAAGTTTATGATCGTCTATTCCCATGGGATGGAATTGTACCGCATAAATGCGAATTGAGAAGCCTCGCTCCGGCGCGGGGCGCGGAGGGCGGCGCGGGGGCGGCGCGGAGGCGGCGCGGAGGGCGCAGCAGGGCGGCGCGGAGGCGGGTCAGAGCGGCCCGGAGGGCGGGGCAGGGCGGCGCGGGCGCGGAGGGGGGCGCGGGGCGCAGCAGGGCGGCGCGAGGGCGGGGCAGGGCGGTACGGGGGCGGCGCGGGGGCGCGGAGGGGGGCGCAGGGGCGCAGGAGGGCGGCGCGAGGGCGGGTCAGGGCGGGGCGGGGCGGCGGCGCGGAGGGCGGGGCGGGGGCGGGGCAGAGCGGCCCTGAGGGCGGGGCAGGGCGGGGCAGAGCGCCCGCTGGGCGAAGGTCAGGCCTGGCAAGATCAGGCCTCACCCGTACGCCTTGTTTGCTGAGCGCCCCCGGCGCCTTCACCCCGGCCATTTGCCAGGGGGTCGTTTTTGATGCATTCATGATAAAATCCACTAGACTTTGTTCTGTGGAGAAGAAAAACATGCCCATTGTCACCTATTTTTGCGAGGTCGAAGCCCAGGCGCTGCTCGATTTGTTTACCCCAGCGGTAGTAGCTGACCTGGCGACGCAATCGGCGCGGGTTAGCTTAGGAATCCTGGATCTGAGCGCGGAGCGCGCCGAAGTGGTGCAGCGCCTGGCGCAGAAAGCCATCCCGGTGACTGCCTGGCTGCTGCTGCCTAAAGAGCAAGGTTACTGGTTCAACGCCCACAATGCGGCGCAAGCCCTGGCGCGCTACCAGGAATTTCGGGCCTGGGCGCAAGCGCATCAGTTAAGCTTTGACCGGGTGGGGTTGGATATCGAACCGGATATTCAAGATTTCGCCCGCTTGCGCCGCCGGCCCATGCAAGCCGCGGGGGTTTTGTTACAGCGCCTGTTTAGTTTTGGCTCGGCTCGCCGGGCCAGGCGAGCGTACGCCGACCTGGTAGAGCGTATTCGCGCCGATGGCTATGGGGTGGAAAGTTATCAATTCCCATTAATTGCCGAAGAACGCCTGGCCCATTCCAACCTGCTCCAGCGCCTGGCCGGCCTGGTGGATGTGCGCACCGATTTAGAAGTGTGGATGCTTTACAGCAGCTTTGTGCGCCCACGCGGCGCGGATATCCTCGCCAGCTACGCTCCGCAAGCGCAGGCGGTGGCGGTGGGGGTAACCGGCGGCGGGGTGCAGGCCGAGGGCTTACCTCGCCAGACCCCCCTAAACTGGGATGAACTGGCCCGCGACTTGCGCCTGGCCTATTCATCGGTCAATCAGATTTATATTTTTAGCCTGGAGGGGTGTGTGCAGCAGGGCTGCCTGAGCTGGCTAAACGATTTTACCTGGGATCAGCCCATTCTGCTGCCAGAAGCGGGAAAGGTGGAGATGGACGCCTGGCGCGGCACGATTGTATCGGGTCTGTGGTTGGCGAGCCGCCTGCCCTACTTCGCCCTGGGGGCGCTGCTGCTGTGGAAGCTGCTGCGCCGTTGGAAGAAGGCGCGCTAAGCTTTACAGGCGGGCGGCGATTTCTTCCACGGCTGCTTCAACCGCGGCCGCGACCGGCGGCGAAAGGGGGGTGTCGAGGGCGTTTTGGCCTGGCTGCACCCCCAGGAGGAGCACTTCGCAGCCCAGTTCGCTCTCCAGGTAATCGGCCAGCAGGTGCAGAGGCAGGCTGTGGGTAGAGGCGCTGTAATTATTGGTCTCGCGCCAATCTAGCCAGCGCCGGCCGCCCGGCGGCAGCCCCATGATGGCCGCATCGACCAGGATCACCTGCTGGGGCTGAAAGCGGCGCAGCGGCCCGGTGAAGGCTTCGGGGGTTGGCCCGGCCGCCACAATGTAGCGCTCGGCTTGCCCGGTAAAGCGCGCTTCCAGGCGGCGGGCGATTTCCAGCCCCAAAGCGTCGTCGCCCCGCAGGGCTTGACCTATCCCAAGCACGGCGATTTTCAGACCGCCGCCTCACAATCGGATGTTTCCAACGGTGCAACCGCCTCCGCCTCCGGCGGGGCGTTTTTTTGCGCCAGGTATGCTTCCACGTTCTCGGGCTTCCCCCAATATTCGGTGAAGGTGTCGCGGTTCAGAACTGCTAACTCCCATTCCTGGTTGGAAAGAGAAATGCTGCCCAGCCGGCAGTTTTGGGCGCACTGCGCGCAGAAGATGCACCGATCCACGTTGTAGCGCATTACAAACGCCTTGGCTTTTTTATCATTGACTACCAACTCGATGGCGTCGGCGGGGCAGTCTTTGGTACACAGGCCGCAGCCGGTACACTTATCCGCATCCCAAACCACTTTGCCGTGCAGGCGAGCGGGGACGGGAGTGCGCTCGAACGGGTATAACTGGGTTACCGGTTTGCGAAAGAGCGATTGAATGACATCGCGAAACATTGATCCAAGTTTCATCACACCACCTCAAAACAGCTAAACATACAACTTACCTGATCGTCCAAATTAACAAAATAAACATCTGCGCCAGGGCCAGCAGCGCCCCATAGCGCCACCAGCGCACCACCTGATCGATACGAAAACGAGTCAGCAGGGCCTGGATGGCTGCTAAAATCACCAACAGACCGATGGTCTTGAGCAAAAATTCCAGCGGGTTGTTGACGCCCCCCAAGAAGAAACCGGCGGTGAGGGTTAGCCCCACGATTAACTCTACCCCTTTGCCCAGGCGGAAGAGGGCCAGGCCGCGGCCCGAATATTCGGTTAGCGCCCCGGCCACAATTTCGGTTTCGGCCTCGGGGGCGTCGAAGGGCGGCAGTTCCAGCTTGCCCATCAACCCGATCAGCGCCACCACAAAGCCGATGGGCTGAACCACCATCATCCAGGTGTGTTGGGCGGCGTAGGCGTTGATTGTGCTGATCTGCCAGCTGCCAGCCAGGATAGCCGGGCCGAGCAGGGCCAGTAAGAAGGGCGCCTCATAAGAGAAGACCTGGGTGAGGGTGCGCGTGGCCCCGATGATGGAGTAGGTTCCGCGCGTGTTGGCTCCGGCTACGCCCAGGCACATAGTAAGCAGGCTGAGCAGGTACAGCGTAACGATCAAATCGCCCTTGAAGCTAAAGGCGGGGGCCAGCCCGGCGATGGGCACGTAGAGGGCGGCAGTGAGGGCGCCGGCCAGCGCCGCCACCGGCAAGCCGATGAACAGCAGCCGGTCTACCCCTAAGGGGGTGACCTCTTCTTTGCTCATCAGCTTTACCACGTCGGCCATGGGCTGGAACCAGCGCGGCCCGATGCGGTTTTGGAAGCGCGCCACCACCTTACGATCGGCCCATTCGTAGGCCAGGCCGGCCAGCAGCACAAACAGCCCACTGGGGAAGATTACAAAAGCAGCCAGGGTGATAAGCAGGTTCATACGCGATACCTTTGAATGCCCAATTGGCGCAGTGTTTCCCATTCCATGCGGCGGGAGGCGCCGTCAGGCGAACGCAGGGTTACGGCCCGGTCGTTGCAAGAGAAGCACGGGTCGATGCCCGCCAGGATCATAGGCACATCCGCCAGCTGATGTCCCACCACTAATTGAATTACCGAGGCGAAGTTGCAAATGCTGGGCGTGCGCACCTTCACCCGGTCGGGCTTTTCGCCGCCGGTGCTTTTGATGAAGTAAAACAGCTCGCCGCGAGGCGCTTCCACCCGGCTGATGGTCTCACCGGCGGGAATTTTGCGCGGGAAGCGCACCGTCAGGTCGCCTTCGGGTAAGTTATCTAAGATTGCCAGGATGGCCTTGATGCTCACGAACAATTCTTTAATGCGCACCACAAACTTGGCTTCCAGGTCGCCGGCGGTTTCAAACACGCTGCTAACCGGGAAGCGCAGATATGCGCCATAGGGGGCTTCAACGCGAATATCGCGCACCACCCCTGAAGCGCGGGCGGTGGGGCCAACCACGCCCATGTGTTCCACATCCTCTTTGCTCATCACGCCCACGCCGCGGGTGCGCTGCAAGAAGGCCACGTCGGTGGTCACGACATCCAGGTAGTGATAAAGACGCTCCTCTAAGAAGGCCAGTCCCTTCCGCATAGCCGCAGCCTGTTCGGGGTTTACATCGTTCTTCACCCCACCCAAAACGCAGATGGAGTAGTTGACCCGGTTGCCGGTAAAGCCTTCCAGGAGATCCATCACGGTTTCGCGGTCGCGCCACGAATACATGAACAGGGTGTCGAAACCGGCTTCGTGCGCCGCCACGCCCAGCCAGAGCAGGTGGCTGTGGATGCGCTCCAGCCCGGCGACCATCTCGCGGATAGCCATGGCGCGCGGCGTAATTTCTACCCCGGCCAGCTTTTCCACACCCATGGCGTAGGCGTAGGCGTGTACATGGGAGCAAATGCCGCAAATGCGCTCAAACAGGTACAGCGCCTGAGTCCAATTGCGCTGCTCGGCGCCTTTTTCGATACCGCGATGGACGTAGCCCAGCCGCACGGCGGCTTGAGTCACCACTTCGCCGTCTACCGTGAACTCGAAGTGCCCCGGTTCTTTGAGCGCGGGGTGCTGCGGGCCGATGGGAATGACGAAGCGGTTGCCCAACTGCGAAACCTTTTCTTCGTCTGGAGGGCCGGAGCTGCGCACATCGGGTAGGGGAGCCTGGTTGGGTTCAAAGTCTTTGCGCAGGGGGTATACGCCCACCGGCCAATCGTCGGGCAGAAATAATCGCTCGGTGTTGGGGGTATCCACCACTTCCACGCCCATCATTTCCATCATCTCACGTTCGTACAGGCTGGCGGATGGAATCACTCCGCAGATGGTGGGGACGCGGGGTTCCTGGCGGGGCAGATCGACGCGCAGGCTGGCGATGGCCGCTCCATGGCAGAAGTGATACAGGGCTTCGATTTGGCCGCTCTCGGGGCCGTTATCCAGGCCGGTGATGGCGGAAAGATAGCCCCACGGATGATCTACGAGCGCCTGGGTGGCGGCGGGCAGATCTTCGGGGCGAATGTAAAAATCTACCCGGTCGGTTTCGGGGGCGTTGCTGCTAATTGTCCAGGGGGCCAGCAGGTCTGCGGCGGCTTTTAACTTGGTTTCGGTGCTCATGCGCTCTCCTTCACAGGCTGCAAGCTTTGCAGCAGCTTGACGATTCCGTCGATGATAGCTTCGGGGCGAGGGGGGCAACCAGGAATATAGGCGTCTACGGGGATGACTTCATCCACCTGGCCGATAACGTTATAGCAGCCCTGGAACACTCCGCCGGAAGCGCCGCAGGAACCCACCGCTACCACAAACTTGGGGTTGGGCATTTGTTCGTAAATGCGGATCAGGCGCTCGCGCGATTGGCGGGTAACCGGCCCGGTTACAATAAGCACATCGGCATGGCGGGGCGAGCCTTGAAGTTTTACCCCCAGGCGCTCGAGGTCGTAGCGCGGGGTGAGGGTCGCCAGGATTTCAATATCGCAACCATTACACGAGCCGCTGTTATAGTGAATCGCCCAGGGCGAATTGATCCGCCCCCAGCTGCGCAGTCCTTCCATGGTATTTTCCCATACATTATTTTTATTATCCATCACAGGCGCTCCTTCATCGTTATAACTATACCCAAAGATACCGACACATTAACCCAAAATTAAAGCCACCAACGCCAGGATCAAACCCACCATATATACGCCCGACATCCAGGTGAGGCTTCCGGTTCCGATCATCAGCACGCCCAGGTGGAGGATGGCGAAGAACAGGGCGATGAGGAAGAACGGGCGGTAGCCTGGAGCGCCGCGGTTGAGGTGGTGCGATTCGCCGCCGGTGTAAAGGCTGGTTTTGACCTCGCTGGGCGTTTCCGGCCCGGCCATGCCACGCCCCAGCCAAACCAGCAAAGACGCCAGCGCCATGAAGATCAAGAAGGCAATCGGAGGATAAAGCAGCATTTCATTCATTGCGCGCTGTCCTTTCGTCTAGCCGCCAAAAGCCGCCAGCAGACTTTGCCCGGCGGGCGCGGTGATCCAACCAGCCAGGCCGGGAGCCAGGCCGAAGGTGATAATCAGCACAGCCAGCGCCACCAAGGGCAAGGACATCTGCCAGGGGATGCGCCCGCCGTTCTGCACTGCGGCGCACGGCTGTTTACGGTAGATGGCGTTTACCAGGGGGGCGTAGTAGCCCAGCGAAAGCACACTGTTGAACGCCATGTAGACCACCAAGACACCCATCCATGCATTTTGGGTGGTGAACCCGGCGGTGAAGATTTGCCATTTTGACATGAAGCCTGCCAGCGGGGGCAGGCCGCCGAGCGCGAGCACCGCCAGGCTAAACGCCAGCGCGGCCAGCGGGTAGCGCTGCGCCGCCCCGTCCAGGTCGGCGATCATCAGGGGCTGATGCCCGGCGGGTTCGTCTGGCCCATTGTTGGGGGCTGCGGCTTCGTGCAGGGCATAGAGCAGCGCCCCGGCCGAAAGGAAGGCCAACCCCTTCATCATGCTGTGGGTTAACAGGTGGAACATGCCCCCCTGCGCTCCGACCAACTGTTGGAAGGAAAGCGCCAACCCCACGCCAAACACAATGTAGCCGATATGGCTCAGGCTGGAATAGGCCAGCAGGCGTTTGACTTGCGCCTGGCGCAAGGCCATCAGGTTGCCAAGCAGCATATTGACCGCGCCGAGGGCGATCAGCAAGCCGCCCCAAACCGCCGCCGGGTAGCCCTGGCCGATATTGCCCGTGAGCGGCGCGAGGGCGCGCAGCATGGCGATCAGCCCGGCCTCGATCACTACGCCCGAAAGCATGGCGCTAATTCCGGCTGGGGCCTGGGAATGGGCGTCGGGAAGCCAGGTGTGCATGGGAACCAGGGCGGCTTTCACCCCGAACCCGGCCACGAATAAGGCCCCGGCTGCCAGCAGCGCGGGCGTGGCTGTGGCTTTTCCGGCAATGTCGGCGATGGTGACGCTGCCGGTGGTCATTAATACCAGGGCAATGCCCAGCAGCACCAGGGTAGAGCCGGCGGCGCTCTGCACCACGTATTTAACGCCTGCTTCCAACGAAGCCGGTTCTTCCTTATTGAACACCACTAACAGGTATGAAGAAACAGCCATGGCTTCGAACCACACCCATAGGTTGAACAGGTCGGCGGCGCAGCCCAAGGCGATCATCACGCCCACCATGGTGAGCAGCATGGCGAAGTACTTCTCCTCGCCCGCCTTACGGCGCAGCGCCGGCCCGGAGAAGACGACGACGAGTGTGCCCAAGCCTAACGCTGCCACACTCAGCAGCAAGCTCAAGCCATCAAAGCGCAGGGCCACGTCTTGAATATTGATAGACAGCGGCCCGCTTTGCAAATATTGCACTGCGCTGTTTCCGAGCGGAATCCAGGCCAACAGCATTACCAGGCAGGCCAGCAAATGGGAAAGCGACACAGACGGGTCGCGGCGCAGGCTTTGCTGCAAGCGTCCCACCAGGTACACCGCCGGGGCGGCGGCCACGGGCAGGATGATGATCCATAAAAATGATTGTTCAAACCACATATTCGCCTCTCGCCTATACGCTCCAGACCAGCCACACCAGGAAGCACAGCAAACCGCCGATGACGCCCATCAGGTTCCAGTTTAGCCGCCCGGTTTGTAAGCGGCGCAGCTCAGCGGCTGTTCCAAAGGCGGCGTCTACCACCCAGCGATTCAAATGTTCAAAGCCAAAACCCGCCTCGGCCAGGCGCGCCAGCGGCGCCAGGGCAAGTGCTAACCCGCCCAGGCGGGCGCGCCACACAAAGGCGGCCAGACCCAGCCCCACAACCGCCAGGGCTAACCAGGTGGCCGGGGCGCTCAACACGGCCACTACCATATGTACGGTGGTTTCGCTTTCCAGGGCGTGGAACGGCAGCCCGGCTTGCAGCCAGCTCCAAAAATAGCCCGCCAACAGCCAGGTGAGCGGCACGGCCACGGCCAACGGGGCCAGAGCCACGCGCATCGCCATGGGGGCGTCGTGAACATGGGCGCTGGAACGCTGTTCCACCGGCGTCTCCTGGTAAAACACCATCCACACCATGCGGAGGGTGTAATAGGCCGTGAGACCCGCCCCCAACACCATTACGGCAAACGCCCACAGCGGGCCGCCTTCTAAACCGGCTTCTAGCACCAGCTCTTTGCTCCAAAAACCGTTGAAGATGGGGATGCCTGCCAGGGCCAACGCCCCGGTGATGAACACCAGGCGCACGAAAGGCATCTTAACCACCGGGCGACCCATCCGCCGCATGTCGCGGGTTTCGACGGTGTGGATGATGGCCCCGGCCCCCAGGAAGAGCAGCGCCTTGAATATGGCGTGGCTAAACAGGTGGAACTGGCTGGCGAATACGCTGCCCGCTCCGATGGCGTAGACCATATAGCCCAACTGGCTGACGGTGGAATAGGCCAACACGCGCTTCAAGTCGAAGGCTACGCAGGCCATCACTGCCGCCAGCAAGGCCGTCACCGCGCCCACGGTTAGCACCGCGCTGCGCCAATAAGGCGCTTCGGCGAAGGCCGGGTAGAAACGCGCCAGCAGATATACCCCGGCGTTGACCATGGTGGCGGCGTGGATCAGGGCGCTAATGGGTGTGGGCGCTTCCATCGCATCGGGCAGCCAGGTGTGGAAGGGAACCTGGGCGCTCTTGGCCGCGGCGGCGATGAGAAAGCCAAAGGCCATCACGCTCAGCACGCCTGCTGGCAGCTTGCCGGCCCCGGCCAGGAATTCGCTAATCTGAAGGCTGCCGGTATTGGCGTAGGCGATGAGCGCCCCGGCCAGTAAGCCAATGCCGCCGATTTGGGTGATGATGAGCGCTTTAATCCCGCCCGCCACCGCTTTGGGGTCGTCGTTATAATATGAAATCAGGGCATATGAACACAGAGCGGTAACTTCCCAAAAGGCAAACAAGAATAGCAGACTATCGGTAAGCACCAACCCGGCCATGCCGCCGATGAATAACAGCACCAAGACGTAATAGCGCCCTAGCTGTGGGTCGCCGTGCATATAATCGACCGAGAAGATAACGGCCAGGCAGCCAATCACGGCGGCGATGGCGGCCAGGAAGATGCCCAGGGCATCGGCAGTGAAGCTTAGCTGCCCGAAGAAATCTCCCATGGGGATGCTGATGACAGCCTGGGGCGAATTGAAGGGGATGAGCGCCAGCGCAGCCACAGCAGTGACCAGGGAGAAGCCAACCGCCAGGTAGTTTTGCCAACGGGCGGCTGGCTGTGGTTGGCGGCCCCAACCCGCGGCCCAAACTGCAACGGCCCCAAGCCAGGGGAGAAAAATGGTGAGCATTACGAGGACGGCAGGCATGGGGGGCTATCCTTTCAGGCTTGCAATGTCGTTTAAGTCGAGCGTGCCCAGGCGGTGGCGCACTTGCACCGCCAGCGCCAGGCCGATGACAGCAACGATGGTATCGGCCACGATGACCGTGGCCGCCAGGCTGGCGCCCAAGCCCACGTGACCAGAGATATTCCCGGCCGCCACCAGGGCCACCACGGCCGATTTGACCAAAACTTGGAGCACGGCCACCATTTTAATCAGGTTGCGAGTTATCAGCAGTCCATACAGACCCACGCCAAACAACCCCAGCACCGCGATCATGGCAATCGAAGCGGGAGAAAGATCGATCATAACTGCACCTCTTGGGGTTGAGCGGCTTCTGCGGCGGTATGCGCCTGTTCCATGCGCTCCAGTTCTTCAACCGAAACGCGCCGTCCACCGGTCAGGTCTAACCACTCCATCACGCTGGAAGAGCGGCCGGCGGCAAAGCGCGTATCGCTAAGCAAGCCCAGCAAGCCCATAACCCCTGAAAAGATCAGCACCACCTGGGCGATGACATCCAGCCCACGATGCTGCCACAGCATTTGTGCGAAGGGTGTGGATGAGCCGGCGGCCGAGAGTTGGACGACGGGGTAGACAAACCAACCCAACATGAGCGAGACGGCTAAAATTACCATCCAGGCCAGCGGGCGGGGCAAAGTGCTGATTTCGTCGAAGGTGATTTCGCCCACAATGGCGAAGGCATACACGAACAGCACGGTCACCAGGCCGGCGCCCACGCTAAGCTCGATGACCGCCACTTCGGGGGCGCCCAGGTCGTAAAGAATGGCCGAAACCAGGGCGCTGGTTATGGCAAGCCAGATGGTTACGTTCAGCAGCTTGCCTGCGCGCATCACCCGGTAGGCGCAGTAAACAGCCGCTGCTGCCAGTAATATTGAGGCCATATCCTATCTCCTACAATCGCTAAAATCAAAGCCGCCACGCGCCGATAGCCCTCGCCTTGGGGGGGTGTTGAGGGGCGCTAAAATGGGCGCTGTGACGCTGCCACTGCACTTATGTTGTATCACAAATCGAGTTGGAAAGTATGTGATTTATATCACGAAATTCATGTAACACTAGGCAGAAAAAAGACTGTTTTTGGCCGAATTACGTTTTTATTAGATGTAGTACAATGGCACATAGGAGGAGATTGGCATGGGCAAAAGTTCAATTATTTGGGGTGGCTTGTTAGTGCTTTTTGGGGCCGTGCTGCTGCTGAGCAACCTTGGCCTGGTTGATGCGGAGAGGGTTTGGGGGTTCTTCTGGCCGCTGTTGATGATCTTTGGCGGGTTGTGGATTTTGAGCGGATTTTTTCGCCAGGCGACCGGGCAGCTTGAAAGGGTGGTCTTACCGCTGGAAGCCGCCGACCAGGCGCGGATTGCCTTCCACCATGCGGCCGGGCGCTTGCACGTGGATGGCAGCGCCGATGCGGACAACGTTCTCCAGGGCGATTTTGGCAACGGCGTACGCCTCACCAAATCTCGCACTGGCGGCTTATTGGAGGTGGGTTTGCACTCGCCCAGCGGAAGTTGGGCGGGCGATTGGGGGCGCAACAGCCCTCAACGCTTTTGGCGAGTGTCGCTCAACCCGGCTATTCCCTTGAAATTAGACTTTGAGACCGGCGCCGGCGAAGCCTGGATTGACCTGTCGGCGCTGCGGGTGGTTGATTTGAGGCTGCAAACCGGCGCAAGCTCTACCAACCTGACCTTGCCCGCCCAGGCTGGTTTCACGGGGGTGAGAATTGGCGCTGGGGCGGCCTCCATCAAAGTGCGTATTCCTGATGGTGTGGCCGCGAATATCCGTTCGCAATCGGGTATGGCGTCTATTAAAGTGAACCTGGCCCGGTTTCCCCGCCAGGGGGCCGATTGGCAATCGCCGGATTACTTGACCGCCGCAAACAAGGTGGACATCTCCCTGGAAGCTGGCGTCGCCAATATCGAAATTCTATAGGATTGACCATGAATGCACAAGAACACGCTCTAGCCGAGGGCATCCTTTTCACCGATATGTATCAACTCACCATGGCGCAGGTGTATTTTCGCATGGGTCAACACGAGCGCCAGGTTCAGTTCGAGCATTTCTTTCGAGATTATCCCGATTACGGAACCCATAAAGCGGGCTACTGCGTCAATGCCGGCCTGGAGTGGTTGATCGACTGGATGGCTAAGGTGCGCTTTGGCCCGGCTGAGATCGACGTGCTGCGCGGCATGATGAACTCTAACGGTGAGCGCATGTTCGGCGATGATTTCCTGGCCTACCTGAGCCAACACGGCGATTTCTCGGCGCTCAGCCTGTGGGCGGCGCCGGAGGGGCGGGTGGTTCACCCCAATACGCCCATCACGGTGGTGCGGGGGCCGTTAATCATGGCGCAAATTCTGGAAACGGCGCTGCTTAACCAATTAAATTACGCCATTCTTATCGCCACCAAAGCCTCGCGCTTGCATGAAACCGGACGCGGAGGGGTGATGATGGAATTTGGCCTGCGCCGCGCTCAAGACCGCGGCGGCAACGCCGGGGCGCGCGCCGCGCTGATTGGCGGAATGGATTATACGTCTAACGTAGGCGCCTCGGTCGTCGCTGGCTATCCGCCCAAGGGAACCCATGCTCACAGCCTGGTGCAGCTTTATCTTTCGTTAGGCGGGTCGGAGCTAGACGCCTTCCGGGCCTATGCGGAAGTGTACCCCAATGATTGCACGCTGTTGGTGGATACGATTAACACCCTGGAAAGCGGGGTTCCTAACGCCATCACCGTATTCAACGAGCTGCGCCAAAAGGGCAGCCGTCCGGTGGGGGTGCGCCTGGATTCGGGCGACCTGGCGTACCTGTCTATCCAGACGGCCAGGCTGTTGGACGAGGCCGGCTTCCCCGATGTTTCGATTGTGCTTTCCAACAACCTTGATGAGCTGGTGATCTGGCAAATTATCACGCAAATTGAGCAAGAAGCGCCGCGCTATGGGGTCGATCCGACGCGCCTGGTGCAGCGGCTGGTATATGGCGTGGGCACACGTTTAATCACCTCGTGGGGCGACCCGGCCCTGGGTGGGGTGTATAAGCTGGTGGCGGTGTCGGAAGGCGGGGCATGGCTGCCGGCGATAAAAATTTCCGAATCGCCGGGGAAAACGCCTAACCCAGGCGATAAGCGGTTGTGGCGCATATATGACCGGCGCGGCAAGGCCACAGCAGATCTGATTACCCTTCACGGAGAAGATGTGCTGGGGGCGAAGCGCATAACCCTGCGCCATCCGGTTGAAGCCACCAAGCAGCGCAGCCTTCACCAGGACGACATTGCCCAGGTTGAACCGCTGTTGGTGGAGGTGCTGCGCCAGGGTAAGCTGGTGTACGATTTGCCCGATATTGAAAGCATGCGCCGCTTGCGCAGCCAGGATGTAGATCGCCTCGACCCAGGGGTGCGCCGCATCATGAACCCGCATATTTACCATGTTTCGCTTTCGGAGCGTTTGTTTACGCTCAAGCAGCAGTTAATTGAGGAATATCGCGTTAAGCAGGGTTAAATCTGAGGATGAGAGCGTTCCAGGGCGGGGGCTGGCCCGCCCTGGAACAACTTTTTTTGCCTTTGTGCGTATATATTGATACACTCACCGATTGGAGGCGCGATGAACTTAAAACTGTTCGAATCAAGAATGCTGTGGGGAGGGCTGCTGGTTGTGGGCGGGATCTTATTCCTGCTGCAGAACCTGGGCTTTTTCCGGTTTGGAGATCTGTTTTGGGGTTTGCTTCTAGCCTTTGGGGGCCTATTCTTCATGGTGTGGTTTTTTCAAGAGCGTCAGAATTGGTGGGCGCTCATCCCCGGCATGGCGCTGGTAAGCGTGGCGCTTACGATAGGGCTGGATGTGATCAATCCAGACCTGGCCGATGAGATTGGCGGGGCGATTGTGTTGGGTGGCATTGGGCTGAGCTTTTGGATCATCTACTTTTTAGAGCGGGGCAACTGGTGGGCGATTATCCCTGGCGGGGTGCTGATCACCCTGGCTTCCATGGTTAGCCTGGAGAGCGTCTTCACCGGCGATGGCACGGTGGGCGTGTTCTTCCTGGGAATGGGATTGACCTTTGCCCTGGTGGCGCTTTTGCCGCACGACGGCCAACAAGGCAACCTGTCTTGGGCCTGGATTCCTTCGGGCATTCTTCTGGTCATGGGGCTGTTTTTCCTGGCGGCCGCCGGAGAGTTAATGGCTTATATTTGGCCGGTGGCGCTGATTGTGGTGGGGGCGGGGATGATGCTGCGTTCATTGCGTCGCAGCAAGTAAGCTGTGACCATGCGCCCGGTGAAGCATTTTATTTATTTTAAGGATGGAGTTGCATGAATCAAATTGAGTTTCCTGAACGACGCCAGGAACCCCCTCACCGAAATTTCTTTTGGCCGCTGGCGCTGATCCTGGTGGGGGCGGTGCTGCTGCTAAATAACCTGGGTTTGCTTGGCGTCACTAGCCAATTGGACTTGTGGGATCTGTGGCCGGTGCTTTTTATCCTGATCGGGTTGGATAGTATGCTCAACCGCAGCGGGTTTGTGGGCGCAACCCTGTTTATTGGTTTGGGGGCGGTGTTGCTGCTCAACAACCTGGGCTATTTGCAGCTGGGAACCTGGCCGGCGCTGCTCAGCCTGTGGCCGGTGTTGGTGATTGCCGCCGGTCTTGACCTGATTTTTGGCAGGCGCCATTGGCTGTTTTCGGTTTTTGGCGCATTTGTGATTTTAGTGATTCTGTATTTTTCGATTGGCGCGTTGGTGAGCGGCAATTCCGAACCGCGCAGCCGGCTGGTGACATACGATTTACAGAACGCTCAAACCGTTCAGGCGGTGCTCGATTTACCCCTGGGGGCGCTGCGGGTGCGCTCCGGCGCGCCCGCCGGCAGCATCTCGGCGCAATTGCCCACTCAGACTTCGTTTGAGACGTTGGACGATTTTCAAACCGATGGTAACCAGGCCTGGTTGAGCTGGCGCACCGCAGGGATGCAGCCAATGTTCAATCCAAGCGGCTACCCCTGGCAGCTCGATTTGCCGGCCGGAACGCAAATATCCCTGTCTGCCGATATGGGCGCGGGGGATATGAACCTGGACGTAACCGGTTTGGATGTGGGCGATATCGATGTGGAAACCGGCCTGGGAAGCATTACCTTAACCTTGCCCCAGGGCGACGACTTGCAAGCCAAACTGGATGCGGGCATTGGGCGGATTCTTATCCACGCGCCGGAAGGGGTGGGGGTTCGTGTGCGGATAGATCGCGCCCTCACCGTGGTGCAGGTTCCCAGCGGATATACGCGCGATGGGGATGTTTACACTTCGCCAGGCTATGAGCAAGCGCAGAATCATATCGACCTGGAAATAAGCGCCGCGATTGGCATCATCACCGTGCGCTAAAATTTAGACGCCGGGCTGGGCGTTGATTGCAGCGCCAGGTTACAGGTTCAGCCACTGCTGCGTGATGCGGGGCAGGTCTTGGAGCGGGCCAACCTTGACGGTGCATACCGGCAGCGAATCCAGGAACATTTTGCCATAGCGTTTAGATAGCAAGCGCCGGTCGAATATCGCCACCACGCCATGATCGAATTGGGTGCGGATCAGCCGCCCAAAACCCTGGCGGAAACGCAAGATGGCTTCGGGCAGCGAGTACTGGGAGAAGGGGTCTTCGAATGTCTCGGAGCGGGCGGCGATAATCGGATCGGATGGCACATCGAAGGGCAGCTTGCAAATCGCCAAAACGCTCAGGGCGTCGCCGGGAATATCCACCCCTTCCCAAAAGGCGCGTGTGCCCAGCAGCACAGCGCGCGGGTTACCTCGAAAAGCTTCTAGCAGGGCGTGGGCCGATGCGCCTTCGCCCTGCTCGTATATTTGGATTTCTTCCTTTGCCAGGCGGTGGGCGATGGCTTGCGAGGTGCGTTTCAACTGTTCGTAAGAAGTGAACAGCGCCAGGGTGCGCCCACCGGCGGCGGTGGCGAGCTGGATCAGCCCGTTCTCGATGGCGCGCTGGTGGCCGCTGCGGTCGGACGGTTCGGGTATATCGTTAACCAGGTACAGCAGGGCGGCGGTCTCGTAATCGAAGGGGGAGCCTAAGGCCAGCTCGTCGGCCATGCTGGCGTTCAGCCGCCCTTTTATATAATTGAATTCGTTGGTCGCCGTTAACGTGGCGGATGTCAGCACCACGGTCACCTTGGCTCTCCACAGATGCTGTTCCATTAAGTGGCCGATGTGTAGTGGGGCGGCGTGCAGAGAGGGCCGGGAACCATTGGCGGTGTTCTCCACCCAATAAATCATCTCGGCCCTCGGCGAGAAAATCATCGCTTCCAGGTTATCGTTAATCTCGCTCAACCGGCGGTACAGGCTGATGAGGTTGCTCGCTAATTCGCGCACGCTATCTTCCAATTGATCTGCCACATCGTTGAGCAGGCCGATGATGGCCTCGATATGCGAGAGCAGCTGCTTCAGGCTGGTTTCGGCCTCTTCCCAGGCGCTTTCCACCGCTTCCCAGGCAGGTTGGGAGCGGGTGGCTTCGATGATGCGTTCTTGATAGGCGTATTGTGAATTCGCTCCGCTGTCGCGCTGCTGCTTGATGAATTGATCGATGAAGATGAAGAAGGCCTGGGCGTATTCCTGGAATTGGATGGCGTAATCGGTGGAGCGCTCGGCGCTGTGGGCCAATGCTCCGTAGACTTGCGGGTGGAAGGTTTCTTGCGCGGCGGTCAGCAAGGCTCCAATCGTTCCACTGGTCGCGCCGCCCAGGGCGCGCATGAGGCGTTCTAGGTCGAAGTGGGTGATTTGAAAGCTGAGAGCGTTGGTTGTGGCGTCTTCCAGGTGATGGGCTTCATCCACAATCAGATAATCGTATTCGGGCAGCACCCGGCTGCCGGTGGCTACATCGGAGAGCAGCAGAGCGTGGTTCACCACCAGGATGTGCGCCGATTGGGCCGCCTGGCGGACGCGGTAGAAGGGGCAAATGCCGCCCGTGCGCAGGCAGTTATCGCTGCTGCAGCCCTCGTCATCGGCGCTCAGGCGGCTCCACACCGCACGCTCCACCGGGCCGTTGAGGTTGATTTCGGCGCGGTCGCCGGTTTGGGTGGATTGCAGCCAAACCAGCACCTTGCCCAAGACGCGCATCTCCTCGGCGGTTTCGGGGCCGCGCTTGAGCAGGCTTTCCAGGCGGCGTGGGCAAATATAATTGGCGCGCCCTTTAAGCACCAGGGCGTTGACATCCACGCCGAGAGCCTGGCGCAGATCGGGGATATCTTTGTTGATGAGCTGGTCTTGGAGGTTGATGGTGTTGGTTGAAATGACCACCCGCCGCCCATTTTGCAGCGCCCAAATGGCGGCTGGAATCAGGTAGGCCATGCTTTTGCCGGTTCCGGTTCCGGCTTCTACCATCAGGTGACGGCCTTCGTTGAAGGCGTCGCCTACGGCGCGCAGCATTTCAACTTGCTGCGAGCGATGCTCGAAGTGAGGAAACTGGTGAGCAAACAGGCCGCCTGGTTCTAAAATCGAGGCCATCTCTTCGATATCCATCGGCAAAGGCGTTTCGCGGGCTTCCAGCGGCTCAAAGTCGCCGCGCGCCGGGCGGGCAAAGATTGGCCCCAGTTTTGCGAGCTTGAGCGAATCGGCGTGGATGATCTCGCGTGAGCGCGCCCGCAGCGCCAGTTGGAAGCCGTAGAAGCCGCCCCAATCCAGGCGTTCGCCCTGGCGGACGATTTCGGCCAGCAGCGGCAGAGGCAGGTTGGCGGCTTCGTCCATCAGGCGGAGAAACACGCCCATGGTGGCGCGGGCGTCATCGAGAGCGCGGTGCGTGGCGGGGGTCAACACGCCCAGAATTTGCGTCAGCGCGCTCAGGTTATATCGCCCTGCGCCCGGCAGCAGCACCCCGGCCATATCGTAGGTATCGAGCATGGGGTTTGTGCGCAGAACACCCTGGCGACGTAGGAAGCCCAGGTCGAAGCGCACATTTTGGCCCAACACCGGGGCGCGCCCCACAAATTCCGCCAGGGATGGAAGGACATCCTGGATGGCGGGGGCTTGCAGCACCATCTGATCGCTGATGCCGGTCAGGTTGGTGATGAAGGGTGGAATGCGGCGGCCAGGGTGAATCAGGGTTTGGAACTCATCTTCGATGCGGTGGTCTTTGAACTTAACTGCACCAATCTCGATAATAGCGTCTTTATCGGCATCCAGGCCGGTTGTTTCAATGTCGAGAGCCACTATGGAATCCATCGGGAAAGATTATATCAGGGAAAACCGCCGCGGGCGGCGGTTGAATCAATATAGATCAGAATTTCTAGGAATTTGGAGCGGATTTTGCGCCCGGAAGGCCACCGAACCGGCTGGAAAAGGCGGCAGTGAAGCGGCAGGCTGCCGGCTGCGGGGGCGGCCGGTCACGCCCGAGGGCGGGTTAACAACCTTAACCCGGCGAACACCCCCAGCGCCGCCAAGACCAACACAGCGGCGGGCGGCTGCGCCGCCGCCAGCCCAAAACCCTGAAATCGCTCATATACCAGCACCGGCGTGATCTTGGGGTGGTAGGCGAGGATCACCACCGCCCCGAACTCGCTGATGCCGCGCCCCCACATCATCAAGGCCCCGCTGGTGACGCCGCGCCACGCCAGCGGCAGGCTCACGCTCCGGAAGGCCTGCCAGGGCGTAGCCCCCTCCACCTGAGCCATCAGCTCCAGCTCAGGGTCTACGGCTTCAAATGCCTGGCGGCTGAGGTTGACCAGGTAAGGAAGGCTGACGAACAGCATGGCGACGACAATGCCCGCCAGCTGGTCGGTGAAGAACAGACCCAGGCGGGCTAGCGGCGCGCCCACCAGGCCGCGCTCGCCAAACACCAGCAGCAGCGCCACCCCCGCGGCGGTATGCGGGATCACCACAGGCAGATCGATCAGGCTGCTCACCCAGGCTTTGCCGGTGAAGCGGCGGCGGGCCAGCAGGTAGGCCAGGGGCACGCCGCTCAGCAGGCCCACCACGGCCGCCAGCGCCGCCGCCGCAAAGGTCAACCCTAATGAGCGCAGCGTCTCGCCGTCTTGCAGGGTGGCTTGCCACTGCTGCGCCGGCGCGCCGGAGAGCAGCGCGCCGAGCGGCAGGGCGATGAACATGAGCAGCGCGCCCCCGAAGACGGCGAACAACCATTCGAAGCGCGCCAGGCGGCCGGATTTCATGGGCGGCACAGCGCCTGGATGGCGGGCGGCGCGTGTTGGCCGCCATCGCAAACCGGCGGCTGGATCAGCGGCTGGAAGTTGGCTTGCATCACTGCTTGCCCCGCCGGGCCAAGCAGAAAGGCGATGAACCGCTCGGCGGCTGCGGGATGGGGGGCGTCTACCGGGATGGTCAGGCCATAGGCGATGGGTTCGCCCTGGAACACCGGCTTGACGCTGGCGAAGCGTTGAAAATCGAGCTTTACGGTGACGCGGGCGTAATAGGCGGCCTGTTCCGGCGCGCCCAGGTTGAGCGTATCGGGCAGGGGGACGTAATCGAGGTGGTGCTGTCGAATGACGCTTTCGTACTCGAAGGCGTAATCCAGATCGCCCGATTCGAGCAGAGCGATGAGCTGGATGCTGGCGCCGCGCAGCACGATGCGCCCACCTGGGGTCGGCTCGACGATTTCCGGCACGCCGATTTCGATGCCGTCTTCGTCCTCGAAGGCGCTAATCGGGAAGCGGAAGGCGTCTTGGAAGAGGCGGCGGAAGAGGCCGGGCTGCGCATAGGTGTGCTCGGCTAACTTGAGCGCCATCAGCCCCCGGTAGCCGGCCGCGTCGAAGCGCGGGTCGGCCAGGCCGAGACGGATTCCGGGACGCTGCAAGATCTCGTACCAGTTGGCCGGGGTAATCGCGTCGCGCCCGCGGCTGTATGGGCCATAGGCCAGCGCCAGGCGGTTGGTGGCCCAGGCGGCGTACCACGAAGCATATGGTTGGCCGCTTTCGGGTTGGCGAGCCGGGTACATCAGCATCGGGATCAGGGCGGCGTCGGCGGTGGCGACGATATCGATGGCTTCGTGCAGCTCGGTGACGTGGCGAATGACCTGGATGCTGCCGTGGCATTCGCTCTGCATGTCGATTTCGGGGTTAGCGGCTTCGAAGGCTGTTTCCAGCTGCGCAAAGGGGATCACCAGGCTGCCGGCGCAAAACACCCTTAGCGGAGTGCGTTGGGGCCGGGCGGCGGAAGGCGCTGTGGTCGTAGCCGGCGCGATGGCCGCGTCCCCGGCTGGGGTCGCCGCCGAAGGGGTCGCCATGCGGCCTGTCTGCCACCCGCCGGAGCAGGCCGCAGACAGGCACACGCACAAGCCCACCAGGAAGTTATTTAACTTCCAGCGTTGTGACATTTTTGACCCACAGGCTGCTGGGCAGGCCGGGCATCACCAGGTTGTACACTCCCGGTGCGCCGGTGAAGGTCACCAGGCAGTCGCGGCACGCCAGGACATCGGCCAGGGGCGCTTCCACCTGGTATCCATCGGCGGCGATAATCACCAGGGTGGCGGCTTCGGCGCGGGGCGCGGCTAATTTAAGCAGGTCTAGCAGGCGAATTCCGTTATAAATGCCCATACCGGTTTTGGGGTGTTCGGCTTGCAGCAGGGTGCTGGGGAAGTCGTGCAGGGCGGCGTCTGAGAAAGCTTGCGGCAGGTCTACCAACCCGCTAATCATCAGGTCGCCCTGGGCATTGGCGGCGGGCGGCTCGGCGGTGAGTTCTGGAAGCGGGGTGGCGGCGGGTTCATCCACCGGCGTACCCATGTTTTGGGGCATCAGCTCTAAGGCTTGCTTGAGCTTATCCGGGTCGATGAGCAAATTGATGTGGGTGACGCCGCCGATCATTTCTTTCTTGTCCAACCCCGGCCCAACCAGGCGCATGGGGTAGTACTTTTCGGGTAAGGGAGCGCCGTCCACCTGGTAGGCTAACAAAATATCGCGGTTGTGCGCCAGGCGGCTGATTTCCAGGGTGGTGGAAAAACCATCTGAAGCCACCAGCTGCACGTCATAGCCCAGGGTGGCAAGCAGATCGAAGAAGGCCGGGCCATCGTGCTTGATGGCGTCGTCTACCCTGCCGGCCATATAGAACAGGGGCGTGCCCATCCATTTCTGACCCTGGTCGTCGATCCATTCGGACTGGTGGCAGCCGGGGGCCGAGCAAGATTGGATGCTGTTGCGATCCAGCTCATCTTCGATGACTCCCGATAGGCCTAACTTCCATTCTTTGCCCAGGGGGATCAATTCCACTTTTCGCACCCATTTGACCGACCAATGCCCATCGGTCACCTGGTTGTTTTTGGGGCTGAGGATTGCCAGGCGCAGCGGGCCTTCGGCCTCGCTGGGGATCGGTTCGCCGTCGCGGGCATAGGCCAGGATGACGGTGAGCGGTTCTTGCATGGCGCGCTCGTCGCCGGTAGCGGGGTCGTAGGTGATGAACTGACCCTGGTTAATCTGATCGGTGGAGAGGGTCATGATATAGCCGTCTTTGGCAACCACATTCACGCCCACCTCAGAACTCAGCCCCCCAACGACCTGGGCCAGGTCGGAAAGCGATACGCCGCTGTAGATGGTGGGCGGGGTGATGACGCCGGCGCTGCTCTTGGTTCCGGCCTGGCCTTCAGAGATGGGCAGGGCTTGCAGGTCGCTGAGGGTGAGCGATTGGCAGGCCCCATCCACGCCGCACAGCTCAAGCAGCGAGCTTTCAGCCGTCGGCGCAGCGGTTGGCGGCAGGGCAGTGGGAGCAGGTGTGGCCGGCGGCGGAATGGCGGCGGTCGGGATGGCCGTTGGCGGGAGGGCGGTGGGGGCAGGCGTGGCAGCCGGGGCGCAGCCGGCCAATAACAGCCCGGCGACGCACACCAGGATGAGCCCAAGGGAAGCTTTCATAGATCAATTCTCCTGTATAGTTGTTTTGGGTCAATTATACAGGCAAATAGCAATTTTTCTAAATCAAAGCTTTAAACAATTCAGGCCAGGGGCCAATTGGGGTCGAGGCAAGTTTTTGAATCGTGCAGGGCGATGATGGCGGCTGCGGTAGGCTCAACGTCTTGCCGTCCAAGCTCGGCCAACAGCCGGCACACGCCGTATTGCTGGCTGTGGTGTTGATAACGGTTTAGCCAGACGGCGAGCGCGGCTTGATCTTTGGGGGCCAGCTGCGGGTAGCGCGGTGGGGTTTGTGTGAGGCCGATGCGCCAGGGTTTGGGGGTGAGGCGGGCGCGAAAGCACTGCTGCTCGCGGCACAGGCGCGCATAGAGCGGGTCGCTGCCCAGTCCGGCGAGCATATCCTGAACATCAGCGCCGGTGGGGTCATAAAGTTGATGGGTGAAGAGCAGGCGCAGGCCGGCGGCGGTGCGGTAGACGCGCATGCTCAGCTCGGGGCGGCTCGCCGCCCAGGCCTGGACACGCTGCAAGCTATCGGCCTGGTTTTTTTGGTCGCGCCCGCTGCCGCCGAACAGGCTTTTCAACCCGGTGGGAGGCGGAGGAAAGTCAATATCGGCGAACATGACCTGCTCGGTATTGAGAATCTCCGCCCCATAGCTGTTGCGGGTGAGCATCCCGCCAGGGGCGGCATGTAGGGCTTGCTCACGCAGCGGGCGCTCGCCATAGCTGTAGCGATTGAGTGGCCGCCCCCAGGAAAACTCTTGGGCGATGAATTGAGCGGCGCGGCGGGCTTCCATGTCGGCTTCGGCCTGGCTGAAATCGGACCAGCGCCATGCCACCAGCGGCGCATCTTTCATCCCCGGACGGTGCGCCATGGCGACGGCTCTGGCCCAATATTTTGGAATGTGCATCGGATTGCCTCCGTTTAATCAATGCCCGCCCTGAATCGGCCAGGCCACAATAAGGGGTCAGGCCGGATTTAACTAACCGGCGGCGGGTCGGCTAAGCTTGCCAACCAGCCGGGCAGCTCGGTGATGTGTTGGAGGGTGGCATAGGCCGGGTTGGGTGGGGGGTCAACGTTGAGTTCGTGGGCCCAGGTTCCATCGAAGGGCACATACACGGCCTGCCCGCCGATTTCTAGCACCGGCAGCACGTCTGAACGGAGCGAGTTGCCCACCATCATGAAGCCCCCAGGCGAGAGCTGGTAGCGATCCAGGATGGCCTGGTACACCGCGGGAGACTTTTCGGGGACGATTTCCACATAGCGGAAGAAACCGGCCAGGCCGGATTGCTCGATTTTTACTTGCTGCTCGGATGGGTCGCCCTTGGTGATGAGCATCATCGGGTAGCGGGGGCGCAGGGCGGCCAGGGTTTCGGCTACACCGTCGATCAGGCGCACTTCGGCAACCAGCATGCGCTTGGCGAAGCCCAGGATGGAGGCGATCTTCTCGGCAGCCACCTGTTTTTCCGTCAACTCTAAGGCTGCTTCAATCATCGAAAGCACGAAGCTCTTGATGCCATAGCCATAGTAGCGGACATTGTTGATTTCGATCTCGTCCAGCCGCGCCGCGCAGTTGGCCGCGTCGGCGCACTCCGAGAGCAGCGCCAGCCATTCGGCGCGGGCCTCAGAATAGAGGCGCTCGTTGTCCCATAAGGTATCATCGGCGTCTAAGGCAAGCATCTCAATGGACATGAGCATTCCTTTCGGGAGTGAAGCCGGTAAGGGGGCTTAGGGCGCGGCGGTAAAGCGGCGCGCTGAATCGACCAGGATTTCGGCCAGGGCCACGCAAGATTGCAGCGACACCCACTCTTCCGCCGAGTGCAGGCCGTGGCCCACGGGGCCGAGCACCACGCTGGGGATGCCCGCATCGGCCAGGATGGCGGCGTCGGTCCAGAAGGGAATGCCGGTGTGTTCGGGGGTCGTGGGCATGCGCGCCGCCAGGCTGTGATGAACCGCCTGGACGATGGGGGCGTGGGGGTCGATTTCGAACGGCGAGCGTTCCATCGTGACGTTTAGGGTGTAGCGGAAGCGGCGGTCTTCGGCGGCCAGGCGATCTAAAATCTCCCGCAGTTCAGCTTCGGCTTGGGCGAGGGTTTCGCCGGGGATGGTGCGGCGCTCGATTAGCAGATAAGCCTGCGCCGGGTAGGTGCTCATTTCTGTGCCGCCGCGGATAATCGATGCGTGCAGCGAGGGCGGCCCCACCAGGGCGTGGGCTGGGCGGGCGAGCAGCCCGGCCTCCAGGTCGGCGAGGTGGTGCAAGAAGCGCCCCATCATCAGAATCGCGTCGATGCCTTCCTGGTAGCGGCTGCCGTGGGCCGCCTTGCCCAGCACCTCCACCTCGAAGCCGATGAAGCCGCGGTGGGCGCGGGCCAGGGCCAGGTCGGTAGGTTCGGTGACGATGGCGGCATCGGCGCGCACCTCCTTTACCAGGGTTTCTGTGCCCAGGCTGCTCCACTCTTCATCGCAAACGCAGGCCACAATCAGATCGCCCGGCAGGGGTTGGCCGCTATCCTGGATGGCCTTTGCCGCGGCCAACATGGCGGCCAGGCTGCCTTTCATATCCTGGCTGCCGCGGCCAAACATCCGGTCGCCCTGCAGGCGCGGTTGGAAGGGTTCGGGCATGCCGTTAACCCCTACCGTGTCGGTGTGGGCGTTCCACATCAGGCTGGGGCCGCCGCCGGCGCCGCGCAGCAGGCCAATGGCGTTGGGGCGCTGGGGGGCCGCCGCTTGCAGGCGCGTTTCCAGCCCCAGGGCGTTCATCGCCTGCAGCAGATAGCGGGCCATGGCTTGTTCGCCCTGTCTGCCGGCGCCCAGGCTGGGGTTCACCGAGTTGATGGCGATGAGTTCGGACAATGTTTGGGTAAGGTATGCGTTGTCGATCATTTATCGAACCTGTTGGAGACGATATAGAAAATCTTGCGCCCGGCCAGTAGACTGCTTACGGTGAGGGCGGGGGGAATGGCGCACAGCACGGCCAGGGTGAAAGCGGCGTCGGGGTCGAACATGCCTGTGCCGGCGAAAAGCGCAAAGACGAGAAATGAGACGACCAGGAAGGTGAGCAAGTTGGCTGCCAGCCAAATTAGAATTGCGCCCACCAGGCGCAGGGCCGCCTTGCCAGGCGGCAGCGGAGCGCCGGAGGTGGGGCGCTCAGTAGAGCGGCGCTCGTCCGAGCGGGTGAGAGGGGTGAGAGGCGGTTCGGGTTGGCTCATCGTCTATCGCGGCGTGGTAAGCCGGCTCTGGGCGAGCTTGCAAAACGCCTGCCAATCGCTTTCCGATTTAAAGAAGCGGCGCGGCAGCACTGTGATCACCCCGTCGGCGGTGAGTAAAGACGCCAGGTCTTTATTCAGGCGCAAGCGGGCAAATCGGCCCCAAGGCACGGTGCGAAATGGCGAAACATTGGTGTAAACCAAACCGGTGTGGTTAACACGCCCGCTGATCTGCTGCTGCATGGCCGGGTTTTTCCAAAGGCGCCGGGTTTGCAAATAGGCGCGCGCGGGGTCGAAGAGTAGGAAGGCCAGCAGCATCAGCCCGGCCAGGGCGATGCGAATAAAGATGAATGGGTCGCCGGTGGAACTGCTCTCGCTAAAGAAAGACTTCCCGGATAGGAAGATCACCGCCGCCAGGGCGGCGACCAGCATCCATCCGCCGAAGCGGCTGCGCCCGCCGCTGCGATTCGCCAGCTGCACGGCCCGGGCGAATTCTAGCTGGGTGTATTGGCCTTTGAACGGAATTTCCATAGTAGATGATCGCCTATCGCTGACGAAGAACGCGGGTGGGGTGGGCTAAATCGAAGCCGCCGAGGCGTCGAGTGGGGGGTTGGCCCAACCGGCCTGGCGGTAGACCTCGAAACCCTGCTGGGTGAGAGCTTGCAGATCATCTAGCCGGGCGGGGTCGAGGTGGGTGAAATGAAAACAGGCGTCGGATTGCAGATACTGTTCGAGCGCAGGCGACAGCCGGGCGAAGATTTCGGAGCGCAGGCCGGGCGCTGCCAGGCAGTAGCTCACGTCGCTTTCGCCCAGGCGCACCGCGGCGAAAAGCATTCTATTCCCATTTTCATCGCGAGTGTACGAGTCCAGGTTGTAAAAATCTGGGGTGTTGGTAACATCCATAAACTCGGCGTAAGGCTCTACCAGGGCTTTAAGGGCGTCAAAAGTGGGTTGAAGGGTGTGGTTCATAGCACGCATGATAACACGATTTGGTGACCACAAGGTATAATTTCAGTATGATGGAAATCGCATTGCTCGAACCTGTAGACTATCTGATTATCGGACACCTGACGATTGACGAGACTTCTGGGGCTAAGCGCCTGGGAGGAACGGCGGCCTATGCCGGGCGCATGGCGCAGGCGCTGGGGCTGCGGGTGGGGATCGTCACCGCCTGGGGGGCGGAGATTCCGCTCACCGCCCTGGCGGGCATTCCGGTGGCGTCCTTCCCCGCCGACCGCAGCACCACCTTCCAGAACATCGAAACCCCGGCCGGGCGCAGTCAACATCTGCTGCACGCTGCTCCGGCGCTTGATTTTTACCTGGTTCCCGAACCGTGGCGCACTGCGCCGATTGTCCACCTGGCTCCGGTGGCGCAAGAGGTGGAGCCGACCATTGTGCGCAACTTTAGCGCCGGCCTGGTGGGCGTTACGCCCCAGGGCTGGCTGCGGCGCTGGGATAAGGACGGCCTGGTGAGCGTTTCCGAATGGCCGGAATCGTCCTTTGTGCTGCAGCGCGCCGGCGCTGCCGTGTTGAGCCTGGAGGATGTGCAAGGCGACGAAGAGCGCATCTATGAAATGGCGGTTGATTGCCATGTATTAGCAGTTACCGAAGGCAGCCAGGGGGCGCGCCTGTACTGGAATGGCGACGTGCGGCGGTTCCCCGCCCCGCAGGTGAATGAGGTGGACGCCACCGGCGCAGGCGATATCTTTGCGGCGGCGTTTTTCTCTCGGCTGGCAACCACACGCGACCCCTGGGAAGCCGCTCGCTTTGCCGTGGCGCTGGCGTCCATTTCGGTCACACGCCCCGGTTTGCAAGCCATCCCCACCCCCGACGAGATCGCAACTAGCCTGATCGAGGTGTTATCGTGAGCTTTGTTTATACCATCGTCAACCAAAAGGGCGGCGTCGGCAAAACCACCACCGCCATTAGCCTGGGGGCCTACCTGGCGTATTACGGCCAGCGCGTGTTGTTAGTAGACCTTGACCCCCAGGCAAACGCCACTTCGTGCCTGAAGATTGATAAGCACACAGTGAAGGGCGGCGCTTACGAAACGCTGATCGGGCAAGCATCGCCGATGACGTACGTCATGCACAACCCGCGGCTGAAGCTTTCGCTGCTGCCGGCCACACCGGCCCTGGCCGGGGCGGAGGTGGAATTGGTGAATGAGTTGGCCCGTGAAACCCGGCTGCGCAAGGCGCTGGAACCTGCGATTGAACGCTACGATTACATCTTGATCGACTGCCCGCCTTCCTTAGGTCTGCTGACGGTCAACGGGTTGGTGGCGGCCCGCGACGGTGTGATAATTCCGGTGCAGTGCGAATACCTGGCCCTGGAAGGGATTAGCCAGCTCACTCACACCTTAGAGCGGGTGCGGGAAGCGCTGTTCCCTGGCTTGAAGGTGCGCGGCGTAGTTCTGACTATGTTCGATGGGCGCACCAAACTGGCGAATGATGTGGTGGCCGAAGTGCGGCGTCATTTTGGCGAGCGGGTGTTCCAGGCGGTTATTCCGCGCTCGGTGCGCCTGGCCGAAGCGCCTTCGTTTGGGCAACCGATTTCGGTGTATGCCCCTTCTTCGAGCGCGGCGCTGGCTTACGCCGCCCTGGCGCAAGAGGTATTGGTGGGAGATGGGATCTCAATCCCTGTAGTGGAGGCGCAATGACCCGAAAAGGCGGCCTGGGGCGTGGCCTGGACGCCCTGATTCCCGGCGGCGAACCCATGCAGAGCAGCGGTGTGCGCCTGGTTGCGGTGGATGAAATTCGCCCGAACCCGCGCCAGCCGCGCTCTTATTTTGACACCGGAGAACTGGCCGAATTGGCCGAATCGATCAGGCAGCATGGCGTGATTCAGCCCTTGATCGTCAGCCCTGGCGAAGATGACTCTTATTATATTTTGATCGCTGGAGAGCGGCGGCTGCTGGCGGCAAAACTGGCTGGGCTGCAAGATGTGCCGGTGCTGGTGCGCGCCGCCGACGAGCAGCAGCGCCTGGAACTGGCGTTGATCGAAAATGTGCAGCGCGCCGACCTTTCGCCGCTCGAAGCAGGCGAGGCGTATCGCCAGATGGCTGAGGAATTTGATCTCTCGCACGAGGTGATAGCCGGGCGGGTGGGTAAAAGCCGCGCCGTTATTACCAACACGCTGCGCTTGCTCAGGCTGCCCGAAGGGGTGCGCCAGGCGCTTACCCAGCATTCGATTAGCGAAGGGCACGCCCGCGCGCTTTTGGCGCTGCCCACGGCGGAGGCGCAGAGCGCCGCGCTTCAGACGATCTTAAATCAAGACTTGACGGTTCGCCAAACCGAAGCGCTGGTGCGCCGCCTGAATGGGGAAAGGCCGCCGCGCCCGCTGCGGGCCGGCCCGCCGCCGGAAGAGGTCGATTTGCAGCAGCGCCTGGAAGCCACCCTGGGAACCAAGGTGACGTTACAGCGCCGCCGGGGTAAGGGAACGCTGGTGCTGCATTTTTACTCGGATGAAGAGCTAGACGCCCTGGTAGAACGCTTGTTGCAATAAGGAGCAAGGATGTATCTGTATAACGGTAAAATCTATACGATGGACGCCCGGCATCGCGTGGTTGAGGCGCTGGCAATTGAAGATGGCAAAGTGGCAGCCTGGGGCAGCCCGGATGATATTCCCACCCGCTTGAAAAGCCGACCCGTTGATTTGGGCGGGCGCACCGTTTGGCCGGGCCTGACGGACGCCCACCTGCACCTGGAACATTACGCCCTGGCCTTGCAGAAGATCGACTGTGAAACCGAGACGCGCCACGAATGCCTGCGGCGGGTGGCTGAGCGGGCGGGCGCGGCGCAGCCCGGCGAGTGGGTGCTGGGGCATGGGTGGAATCAGAACCTGTGGGAAGAGGGCTTTGGCAGCGCGGCCTTATTAGACGCCGCGGCCCCCAATAACCCGGTGTACCTCACCGCCAAGAGCCTGCACGCCGGCTGGGCCAACAGCGCGGCGCTGCGTTTGGCCGGCTTGAGCGCCAATTCGCCCGACCCCGCCGACGGCAGCCTGGGCCGCTTGCCGGACGGACAGTTGGACGGCATTCTGTATGAAGAAGCCATGGGACTGGTGAGCCGGGTTGTGCCAGAGCTAAGCCTGGATCAGTTGATCGAAGCGATTGAGCAAGGCCAGGCGGCTTTGTGGCGCATGGGGATTGTGGGCGTGCACGATTTTGATCGCCGGCGCTGCTTCTTGGCCCTGCAAGACCTGCACCGCCGCGGTCGCCTGGGGCTGCGGGTGGTTAAAAGCCTGCCCCTGGAAGATTTGCCCCATGCCCATGCTTTGGGTTTGAGCAGCGGCTTGGGCGATGACCGCCTGCGGATTGGGGCGGTTAAGCTGTTCGCCGATGGCGCCCTTGGCCCGCAAACCGCCGCCATGCTGCAGCCATACGAGGGCGGGCAGGAGGGGCGCGGAATGCTGATGCTGGATAGCGAGCAGATTTATGAATATGGTCGCCAGGCGGCCGAAGTGGGGCTGCCGGTGGCGGTTCACGCCATCGGCGACCGCGCCAACCACGAAGTGCTGGACGCCATTGAGCACTTGCGCCGCGATGAGGCCCAACGCCCAGGGCGGGAGCCGCTGCGCTATCGCATCGAGCATGTGCAGCTGCTGCATCCCGATGACGTTGGCCGCCTGGCAGCTTTGGGCGTCACCGCTTCGATGCAGCCGATCCATGCCACTTCGGATATGGATATGGCCGACCGCTATTGGGGCAGCCGCTCGCAGTGGGCGTATGCGCCGGCGCTGCAATTAGCGCAGGGCGCCGCGGTGGTGTTTGGCTCGGATGCGCCGGTCGAATCGCCCAACCCATTCTGGGGGCTGCACGCCGCCGTCACCCGCCGCCGCCGTGATGGCGCCCCGGGGGCCGAAGGCTGGTTCCCCCAACAACGTTTAGGTTTAGAGCAGGCCCTGGCCGGTTTTACCACCGCTCCCGCGGCGCTGGCCGGTTGGGGGGAACGCGTGGGCCGCCTGACGCCGGGCTGCTACGCGGATTTGATTGTGCTGGAGCAAGACCCCTTCGGCCTCGACCCGCAGGATCTGCACACTGTGTCGCCCACCGCCACCATGTTAGAGGGCGCCTGGGTGTACGAAAGCTAAACCGCCGCCCAGCCGGGTTTATTAAAAAAAATCCCCCGCAAGGGGGATTTTTTATTGCTTTGAATTGGGCTACTGGCCCAGCGGCTTGACCTCGCTCAGGTCGGCATGCACCACCAGGCGCTGCAGATAGGCGTGCAGCTCGGCGTCCCAGCCAGTGCAGGTAATCAGGGTAATTTGGGCGTCATCCGTAGGATCGATTACCGATAATTCGTAATCGTTGACCACTTTGTGTTCGCGTACGATGTAAGTGTACACGTTCTTTTGGGTATACAGGATTACCTTGTCGCCGGCTTGCAAGTCTTTCAGGTTCCAGAAGGGGCCGGGGTCGCCGTTGGCGAAATCCACGTGGCCGGCCAGGCCGGTGTTGCCGCCCAGGCCGGGCCAGGAGGTGTTGCCCATCCAGGCGATTTCTTGCTTCAGCCCGCCGATCATCCAGGTTTGGCCGTCATAGGGCACATACTTGACGATGGTATCCAGCCCCATGCGCTCAATCACCAGGCGATTGATATCGGAAGCGTCGGGTTCGATGCCGTTAGGCCCGCTAGCCGCCATGGCCGTGGGCGCCGGCACGGGGTAATCGGGCAAAGTAAGCGGGGTGGGGGTAGGCAGGTAGATGCTGAGGTCGGGCGTGAGCGTGGCCTCCTGGTGGTTGGCCTGCGGCAAAGTGGCGTCGGTGGCGAAGGGCGGCTTATCGCCCTCCAACAAGGCCAGTTCTGGGGACGGCGCACTGACGGTGAGCAGCCCCACGCCCAACATGCCTGCGAAAAGACCTGTCACGATCAGCGCCAGGGCCAGGCGGGTGTAAGGGCCGGCGTGCAGCGGGTGGCGCGCCCGCAGGAAGATGCTGTAGGCCAACGCCAGCAGGCCCAGCAAGGCCAGGCCAAAGCCGGCCGCCACCACCAGATCGGCGGTGAGCTGGCCGGGGGTCAGGGCGGGCAGTGTGGCTGCGGCTGCGCCGGCCCCCCACGGCTGAATGCCAGTTCCCGGTAGGGTGGCCTTTGGCAGGACGCGGTAGCGCACTTCGTTGGAGTGAATGCCTTGGGCGGCCCCGGCCCAGGTGAGGCGGGCGGTGTTGCGATAGACTTCAACACTGGTGGCCGTGGCGTTGACTTTCGTGACAATGGCGATGCGAACGGTTTCCCCAGGGTTAAGCGTGCCAATATCCCAGGTGACGGCGCGGGTGGTGGTGTTCGTGGTGGCCGTGCCGCGCGATGGGTCTACGCTGACAATATCCAATACATCATTGAAATCATCCACCACCCGGGCGGCGGTCACCGCTTCGCTGCCCTGGTTGCTGACGTTGATGCGGAATGTTAAGTTTTCGTCTACACGCGCCTGGGCGGGCGCAACACTCTTCTGAATCTCCATATTGAAGATCGGCACGGCAATCACCTGGTTGGCGTCTTGATAGATGCTGGCGGTCGGACGGCTTGACTCGTCTATGCCGGTGGCGGTGACGTTGTTATAGACGTACGAGGCCCCGCCGGTAGGGGTTTGGTTATAGACCTTAGCGGCAATCTTAAAAGAGACCTTGGTCCCGGCTGAGAGTGGGCTGGTTAAACTCACTACGCATTGCGAAGGTGTGGGACAGCTGCCCGTGCCTAAGGTGCTGGGCACAACCAGGTTAATGGCCGAGAGATTTACCCCCAGCGTATCGGTAATCTTGATCGTATGCACCGGAAGATTGCCGGTGTTGGTGACGCTCACGGTATAAGTGACGACATCGCCGGGATAGACCTGGGTGACGCCATCGCTCTTGCCCACCACGAGAGAGCCGCCAGGGCTGATGGTAATATCCACCTGGTTGGAGTTAAGGCTGATGCGTCCACCAGGAGGCCCCCAGGTGACGGTGGCGGCGTTCGTGAAAGCATAGGTGCTGGAGATGCTGGAGCTGCCCATGACCGTGAAGGAACGCTCCACTTGGGCATTGGCAGCCAGGTTGCCCATGTTGGTGGTATAGGTGTTGTTTATGACGTTAAAGTTCCCCGACGGTGTTTTGAGGGGGATAATGTAGTCATTCATCTCATCTTTAATGGATACATCTTTAATCTCAGAGTTGGTGGGGTTTTTTACGACCACAGTGATGGTGAAGGGCTGCCCAACGGTTACAGTGGAAGGTGACACCATCTTGGTAATTTTCGGGCCGCCCACGATAACGGAGGCCGACGCAGAGTTGTTAGAATTTCTATAATCATTATTTTTACTCTGCTGGCGGACGGTTGCTGTATTGGCAATGACTTTGCCGCTAGCCGAAGAACGCGTGCGAAATGTGAGTACCAATGTGCGGGTTGTGTTGGGCGGCATATCGTCTACCGTCCAAACACCGGCGGTTGTGGTCGTGGTGAATTGCCCCGCGGGAACTGCGCTTTCGAAGGCTAATTCAGTCGGAATATTTTCGTTGACGATGACACTTGTGGCTGTACTAGGCCCGGTGTTCGTTATGGTGATGCGATAATCGATCGTGCCAGTAACAATCGAAGTGGGAGACGCCACCTTGCTGATGCTCAGGTCTACGCTATCAATAACAACGTCATCATCATCCATCAGCGTACTAGCGGGGTCAGATTCAGGAGCGTTGAGGGTGACATGATTGGTGACTGAAGTGTCGGGAATATCCTCAGCTACCACCACCTGAAATTGAATGGGATCGAAACTAACCGGGTTATTCTGGGTATAAAAGCAATTAACCTGGGTAGGGGTGCTGTTGTTGACACAATTCCAACGGCCCATATTAACCGGCGTCCAGGTCATACCCAGAGGCAAGTTGTCTTCCACGGCAATCAGCCCGCTTTGGCTATAAACACCGTTATTACTAATGTAAATGGCGTAGGTGTTGCCAGAGCCAATCTTGAAAGACGTGGGAGTATGTGTTTTATTGACCGAAAGAATTGTGCTAGAGGAAACCGCTTGCGGTTTTGGTGAGGCAGGAATCTCCGCTGTAGGGGTAAGGGTGGCCTGGACGTCTAGCGGCTGGGTGATGCTTTGCGTAGCTTGGAGCAGGGCGGCGTTGTCTTTCACGCCTAAGCCTGCTTGTGTATAGGCGTCCTCTCCAGCCGCCAGGGCGCCGAACCAGGTGAAGAGCAGTAAGGCCGGTAAAATCAGAGCGGCCAGGGCAAACAGAAGCTTGCGCCGCGTTGTGGGCTGCGGTTGAGGAGTAGACATACCCAATTCTCCTATAGTGGCATTAAGTGTCGGCGTGGTGTTTCGATAAGTCGCCTGATACTTATTATATCATTGACCACGGGAGAAAAAATATCTACAAGAGCAGGGGGTGCGGACGCCGCCCAGGGGCGGAATTTATTCCTTGCGTATTTGTTAACCCCCCCTTATAGTACTTAAATACTAAAAAGTCGATATAATGAGAGAAACAGCGCGGGTTTTAATTTCTTAAACATTTTTGACCCCCCCGCAAAGAGAAATCAGTTAGTGATGCAAGACTGGGGCGCTGGGGGACAGGCAAGTTCGGCTTATATCAAGGAGACGCTATGAAAACCAAATTGTTTTTCCATACCCTCTTCCGCCTGGGCATTGGTTTTGCCATGCTGTTCGGGCTGCTGGGGGTTGCTCCTCATGCGGCGCTGGCGGCCTCGCCTAACGGCACGGATGGGGTGGTGTATGCGGTGGCGATGAACAGCGGCCGGGTTTACGCCGGCGGCGCGTTCGCCACTGCGGGCGGCAACCCGGCGGCGAACATCGCTTACCATGAAGGCGCGCTGTGGATGGCGATGGGCGCAGGGGTGAATGGGGCCGTATATGCCATGGCGATTGATTCGTCCGGCCGTGTGTATGTGGGCGGCGACTTCACCACCGCCGGTGGGATCAACGCTAACCATGTGGCCCGCTGGGACCCGGCATCGAAAGCCTGGTCGGCTGTTGGCGTTGGCGTCAATGGTCGCGTTAAAGCGATGGCGTTTGATTCGGATGGCAACCTGTACGTTGGCGGCGACTTCACGGCTCTTGGCAATGGGGCTGCTGTGAAGCGCCTGGCGAAATTTAGCCCGTCTAGCGGTGGATGGAGTGATGTCAAAGGTGGGACGAACAACGTGGTGCAGGCGCTGCAAATCTATGGCAGCCGCCTGTATGTGGGCGGCAACTTTACGAAGGTCGATAACGGCACGGTGGCGGTAGGCTATATCGCTTATTACGACCTGGTCGCGAAGACCTGGAATAAGTTGGTGCAGAAGAATATTGTCGGTGTAAATTATAGGGTCTACGCTCTGACGGTTGACCCAGCCGGCAACCTGGTAGTGGGCGGCGAGTTTACCGCCGCCGGCCCTTACTCGATCAAATACGCAGCAGTGTTCAACCCTACAACCTCTACCTGGGGCAGCCTTGGCGGCGATTTCAACGCACCGGTACGCGCATTGGCTTATAAGGCCGGCGTGTATTATGCCGGCGGCGATTTTACCAAAGCTGGTTCTACCACACTTAACTATGTGGCGCAATTTGTGGGTGGCAATTGGCAGCCCATGGGTTCGGGCATGAACCAAAGGGTGAGGGCGCTAGTGGCTGATGCGGTAGTGGCCGGCGGGGAATTTACTATCGCCAATGGGGTTGCCGCCAACTACATTACCATATGGGACGGCTCATCTTGGGCGGCTTTGATCAATAACCCTACCCCGGTGGCGCTGGGCGCGCTGGATGCCCAGCCCGTGGCTGGCGGCGTGGAAGTGACCTGGGTAACCTTACAAGAGATCGGCATATCGGGCTTCAGCATCCTGCGCTCTAGCGATGGGGTTGCTTACGCTCGGATCAGTCCAAACCTGATTCTGAGCAAGTCGCCGGGGTCGTTAATGGGGGCCGAGTATGCTTACCTGGATGGGGATGTTCAAAGCGGCGTGACCTATTTCTATCAGTTAGAGGTGGTGAACGCCAACGGGATGAAGGAAATTTATGGGCCTGTCCAGGCAGCGCCGTAACTAAGAAGTTGTGCTTGCGGGGGTTGGCTGAGACGGTTCGCCGGCAACCATCCACAGGCTTTGCGGACAGATTTTACAGAACTGTGTGGTCACTGTGCGCCGGTGGACGCCCTCCCCCGGCGCACAGTGGTGAATGAGTTTGTGACAGGTTTATCAAACCAATATGACATTTGGTGCTTGCCTTATCGGCCCAATTAGGATAAGATAAGGGCGATTAAACCGATTTTTCTCCTGGAGTAAACGATGATGGATTTAACGGTTCGTTATATCTGCCGCCCTGATATTGTATGGCGGAAAATTGGCGATGAAGTCCTGCTCTTACCCATCCACTCGCGCCTGGACGATATGGAAAGCATGTTTACGCTGAATGAAATGGCGGCTAAGGTGTGGTCGATGCTAGACGGGCGGCGCAACTTGCTGGAAGTGCGCGATGCCATCTTGGATGAATATGAGGCTGAACCGCAGCAAGTGGAACAAGACATTGCTAACATTGTGGAGCAGTGGCTGGAAATTAACGCCATTGAGGCGGTGTAAAGGATGACCTGCGCCCATATTCCGCAGCTGCCTTACGGCCAGTTTAGCGAGCGATTTCATCGCAAGATGGCCGAGCAACGCATTCCGGTGATGGGGACATTGGAAATCACCCTGGGATGCAACTTCCACTGTGTGCATTGCTACGTGGGGCACGCAAACCACGCCGCCGCCATCCGTCGCGAGCTTTCCCTGGCGGAGATATATCGTCTCATCGATGAGTTTGTAGACGCCGGCTGCTTATGGCTGCTTATCACCGGTGGAGACCCGCTGGCGCGGCGTGATTTTACCCAGATTTGGGAATACGCCAAGCGCAAGGGCATGATTCTGACCCTGTTTACTAATGGCAGCTTGTTAACCCCCCGCCTGGCCGACTTTCTGGCGGAATACCGCCCGTTCAAAATTGAGATTACCCTTTACGGCGCCTCGGAAGAGACCTATCAGCGCGTGACCGGGATGAAAGGCATGCGCGCCAGGGCGCTGCGCGGCATCGACTTGCTGTTGGAACGCAAATTGCCCCTCAAGCTCAAAAGTATGCTGATGACCCATAACGTAGACGACCTGGAAGCGATGCGGGCTTACGCCGAAGGGCGGGGCCTGGAATACTCCTTCGATGGGATGATGAATACCCGCCTGGATGGCGGCGATGCGCCTCTGCAAACGCGCTTGCCGCTCGAGCGATTGATCCAGGTGGAGATGTCCGACGCAAAGCGCGTACAGGCGCGGCAGGAAATTTACCCCCAGTTGATCGGCAAGCGCGGCCCAGAGCGCGATCTGTACATATGCGGCGCAGGCTTCAACAGCTTCCATGTCAACGCCTATGGTGAAATGGCGATTTGTGAGCTTGAACGTTCGGCGGTGTATGATTTGCGCCAGGGTAGTTTTAAACAGGGCTGGGAGGAGTTTATCCCTTCCATGCGGACGCGCCAGTATTCGGACGATTTCGAATGTGCGGCGTGCGATTTGCGCTATATCTGTTTCCAATGCCCGGCGGTAAGCAGCTTAGAGTTTGGTAATCCTCAAATGCGCTCGCCCTACCTATGTGAGTTTAGCCACCGGATGGCGAAATATCATACAGCCTGATGGAAAAAAGGACCACTAAAGCCGGGCTAAATATGATAAAATTAGAGATATTCGATATGAGTTGCTCTCGTTCAGATAAACCATGAATGCGAGGGGAGATTTCGCGATGAAACAAGATCAATTAGACCCAAAGAAACCGTATGAAACACCAAAGATGGAAGAAGTTTTCTTGGTTGCCGGCGAAGCAGTTTTATCCAACTGCAAAAGCGGAGGATTCAGGGAGTGCACTACTGCTGGTTTTCCTTGCCCGCCGTCCCAATCCCACACATAAATTGAAAAGTGAATGACTGGAAATTAAGCATTGGGGCTATTCATATTGCATTGCAATCCGACTCAGTAGACTGCAATGCAATAAATTTCTCACCCTATTACGCGTCATTCTTTATTCCACAGGCCATGAATGGGGGCGGGTATGGCGACCCGCAGGTTCAGCTTGAATTCGCGTGCGGCCCGATTCCCGAGCCCCAAGCAGCGGAGCTGCGCTTTGATCCGCAAGTTAACTGGAAGTTATTGACTCGTGGCGATGAACATGTGCTGCTGTTTCGAGACCATGAAGGCCATATTCGTCAACTAGGCGAATTTTGGGCCGGTTTTACGCGTGGGCGCATCGCTATCTGGCAGAACCCGCGCTTTCCGACGACATATTTCGCCCCGCTTAGCAATCCCATCGATCAAGTCTTTATGCTCAACCTGCTGTCGCAGGGACATGGGGCGATTTTGCATTCCTTGGGCCTGGTGCACGCCGGGCGGGGCTTGATCTTCGCCGGCCCAGGCGGGGCCGGCAAGACCACCACCGGGCGGTTGTGGGGCGCTCTGCCCGATGTGATTGGCCTATCCGATGATCGGGTGATCGTGCGCCGCCGGGCGGACGGCTTCTACGCTTTTGGTACGCCCTGGCCGGGCGAAGGCCATCTTTCATCGGCGGCGTCTGCGCCGCTCAAGGGCTTATTCTTACTTCGCCAGGCCCCGTACAATCGCCTCACCCCACTTTCTCCGCTCCAGGCTATCAGCCGGTTGATGCGCGCCGCCTTGATGCCTTTGTGGGACGCCGCCGCCATGCAGTTCACGCTGGCATTGTTTGAAGACCTGGCCCGCACCGTGCCCGTATACGAGCTGGCTTTCACCCCCGACCAGGGCGCGGTGGACTGCGTTCTGGAAGCCTTAGCCGCCTGACCCCACGCTGATGAAAGCCTATAGCCTTGAACCGGCGCCGTTAATGAGCCTGGTGAGCGAAGCCCTGGCCGCCGGCCGGTGCATCGATTTGTGCTGTCATGGTGAGAGTATGCGCCCATGGATTTATGACGGCGACCGGGTTATCCTGTCCGGTTTGCCGGCAGGCGGCGCACAGCGCGGCGATGTGCTGTTGGCCTGGGAAGCTGAACAGCGATTGAGCCTGCATCGCGTGATAGCCGTGCGGGGCGCAGCCGAGGGATTGGAATACCAACTGCGCGGCGACGCCGCCCGGCGCGGCGCAGCAGGGGTTTGGGTGGGGCAAGCGCAGGCGGCGGCGCGGGTGCAGCAGATCGAGCGCCAGGGCCGCCGGTGGCGGGTGGATACGCTGCCCTACCGCTTACTGATCTGGGCCTGGATGGCGCTGCCTGGATGATCAAATTGTTGGTGGTTCGATAAGGGTTGGGTGAATTTATGCTTCCTCACAGAATTAAAACGAGTTTGCGTGTCTGCGCGGCGATATTGACGGCATGGCTGCTCCTGGCGGGTTTTAGCGCCCTGGCTAAAGCGGGCCGGCTGCCCGATGGAGCCGGGACTGCGGTCGTCGCGCCGCGCGCGCCTGCCGGAGAAGTGGCTGTCGAAACCCAGCCCGACGGCAGCCTGGTGCTAACCCTGGATACACAGGCATTCACTATTCAAGAGGCCGACCCAGCCGGCGTGATTGCAGATGCCAATTGCCAGGAGTTAAGCGCACCCGGGTACAGCGTGGCGGCGGCTCCCGGCGCGCCGGCGCTGCCGGTTAAAGGCGCCCTGGTGGGTATTCCCGGCTTGGGGGAGCCGCGCCTGGAGATTCTGCAAGCTGTTAGCGAAACCCTTCCGGGCAAATATCACCTGTGCGCAGTTTCGGATGCGGTGAGTGAGCGCCACGCCAACGGCCTGGCAGCGTTTGCCGGGTATCGTTATTTTGAAGATGCCGCCCTGTATGGCCGCGACGCCTTCACCGGCGGCCCGGCGGCCTTGCTGAACCCCCCGGCTATGATCCGCAGCCAACGCGTGGCCCAGGTGAGCTTCCGGCCTTTTGCCTATAACCCCGTCAGCGGGGAGGTGCGTATTTACCGGCGGCTGCGTGTGCGCCTGGCCTGGCCGGCTTCAAGCCTGCCCCCATCGGCGGATGCCGGCGAAGGTCGCCTCATCCTTGAGCCGCAGCCATTCGAAGACAGCCTGCGCCAGACCCTGCTCAATTATGATCAGGCCCGCGCCTGGAGGCATGCTCCCGCTCCTGTGCAAGCAGGGTCGCGGGCCGCCGATGCTACCTTATCAAGCAGTTTGCCTGCTTACCAGGTTGTGGTAGATCAGACCGGCCTGCACCGCATTACTTATGCCGACCTGGCAGCCGCCGGGGCGCTCGCCACCGAGCTAGACAGCCTCGACCCCCTCAGCTTCGATCTGCGCGGTTCGCTCCCCACGCCGGTGTGGGTGAGCGGTGAAGACGATGGGCGCTTTGACCCCGGCGATGCGATTTGGTTTTACGGCGTCAAATCGTCCACACGGTGGACGGCGGAGAATGTATATCGCCTGACCTGGGGCGGCGCGCCGGGAGCGCGGATGACCGCCCAAGCGGTGACGCCCACGCTCAGCCTGCCGGTGGCGCAGAGCTATTCCGAAACGCTGCGCGTGGAACGGGGCAACGCCCAATATCAAAGCAACGCCCCCAGCATTGTGGATGGAGACCGCTTTTATTGGCAGCTTCTGAGCGCATCGGGCCATACCCCCAAGCAATATGGGATTACCTTTACGCTCTCTCATGTTTATACCGCCCCATTCCAGGCAACCCTGGGCGGCGATCTGAAAAGTTTTGCGGCCACACCGGCGCATTTGACGCGTATTTTTCTTAACGCGCCAGACCGCCTGGTGGTTGAGAAGCAGTGGCCCAGCGGCAGCGAGTATGTTTTTAGCCAAACCATCCCTGGGGCCTGGCTTAACGATGGCTTGAACAACATAACCATTACCCTGCCGATGACGCTGCCCTGCGCGATCAACTGCATGGAACAGTTTTTGCTGAACTGGTTTGATGTCACCTATGCACGTCAATACATTGCTGTAAATAACGCCTTATCGTTTGGCGGCGCAGCCGGCGATTGGGCTTTCCAGGTGAGCGGCTTCACCACCTCCACCGTGACGCTGCTGGATGTCACCGACCCGCACACGCCGGCGCGCCTGACCGGCGCAGCGGCGCTGCCGGCGGGAGCCGGTTATCGGCTGGATTTTGAGCGTTCTGCTGCCACTAACCGGCGCTATCTTGCTGTGGCCGATGGTCTGGCCCATCGCCCAAAACGCCTGCTGCCGGCTCGCCCTGCGGCCGGTTTGCGCAGCCCGGCTAACGCCGCCGATTACCTGATCCTTTCTTATGGGCCGTTCATCACCGCCACCCAACCTTTGGCCGCGGCGCGCGCCGCCCAGGGGTATACCGTCAAGACCGTGGATGTGCAGGATATTTATGATGAGTTTAATGACGGCAACCTGAACCCACAGGCGATTGCCGATTTTCTAAAGTTCGCCTATGCCAATTGGAGCGACCCCAAGCCGGCGTATGTGCTGCTGGTGGGCGACGGTACGGTGGACCCCTTAGGAAACTTCGGCCTGGTTGAACCGGAATTTGTGCCGCCCTATCTGGATGATGTGGATCTGTGGGTTGGCGAAACCGCCACCGATAACCGCTTCGCCATGGTGAGCGGCGACGACAAGCTGCCGGATCTGTTCGTGGGACGCTTTCCCGCCCGTTCGGCTGCCGATGTGACGGTGATGGTGAGTAAAACGCTGGCCTACGAGCAGACCCCCGCCCCCGGTGATTGGACCCGAAAGTTCATGTTTATCGCCGACGCCCCCGATTCGGGGGGGGATTTCCATGCCTATTCCGACGCCATCGCCGATAACTATGTGCCCACGCCATATGTGGTGGATAAGATCCACATGCCCTCCATGCCCTGGAATCAGCAGCCAATAACCTACCGCTATGCCATCACCACCGGTCTAAACGAAGGACGCTTGATGGTGAGCTATATCGGCCATGCGGGCTACCAATCCTGGTCGGGTAAGCGTTTGCTAGACATCGCCAGGCTCAAGACGGTGAATAATGGGCTGCGTTTGCCGTTTGTCACCCCCATGACCTGTTCAGAAGGCTATTTTATTAACCCGGCGTTGGTCAACCCCAGGGAACCGTTGGGATATAGCGATCTATCTGCGATGGCCGAGAGCTTTATTCGCAAAACCAACGGAGGGGCAATTGCCACGTTTTCGCCCACTGGTTTTGGCGTGGCCCATGGGCACGATTACCTGGAGCGCGGTTTATACCTGGCGTTGTTTCACGATTATGTCGATCAGCTTGGCCCGGCGGTCAACCAGGCGAAAATCTATTTGTACGCCAAAACCGGGGGGTATCTCGACCTGGTGGAAACTTACATGCTTTTTGGCGATCCGGCGGTGCGGCTGCCAATCGCGCGTCCGGCGATGCGCTTTGCGAAGCAGGCGGTAGCGCCTATGCCGGGCGATGATCCCGGCCTGGTTCGCTTCCGCCTGGAGTTCGAGAATCTTGGGGATGGCGCGGCTTACAGCCTGGCGATCAGTGATCTGCTGCCGGCCTGGGCGGTGACGGGTACTTTCACGGCTCAACTATCCGCCGGCAACCTGGCGCTGCGCTCTGGCCCGGCGTTTGTGTTTGACGTGACCGACCTGCCCCCTGGGGGCGGCGGGGCGATTACGCTCACGCTGCGCGCATCGCCTTCCGCCTGGGGCGATTTCACCAACCAGGCCACGCTTTCAGCGGTGGGGGATAAGACTCCCCAACACCTGGCCGAAGCCGTGGCGCGTTTCTATAACGTGCTGCTGCCCATTATCAAGAAATAATTACGACGGGGAGAATCGCTTTCGCCGGCCTGTGCGGCCTGGGTAAACCAGGCTGCGCAGGTTTTTTGGCGTTGGCGCAGGTGGGTGGGGTTACGCGCCGCCGCGCCGCCTGGCGCAGGTGGGTGGGGTCACGCGCCGCCGCGCCGCCTGGCGCAGCGCGGGGGGCGGATTAGCGCTTTTTGGGGTTGAGGGTGCGGTCGTTGCCCTGCCGGGCGGTCACGCCCACCGCGTCCAGGTGTTCCAAGAAGGCCAGGATGAATTTGCGGCTGGTGTTGAAGTGATCGCGGGCCTGGGCGACGGTTAAGGTTCCGTGTTGTTCGAGCAGCGCCCGCACCTCTTGCACCATGCGCGCGTAATCCTGGCGGCGGAAGACCACATCGGGGGCCGCCAGGATCAACTCGCCGGTTTCTAGCAGGGCGTTAGCCACTTCGCCGCCTAGCTCGGTTTGCACGTCTTTGAAGGAGGGCGGCGCAGCCGGCGCATCGATAAACCGCTGCAGCACATCGTCAATCGCGCTTTGCTGTTGGGGCGAGAAAGCGATGGTATGCCCCGGCTGCCGCAGCAGCGGCCCAACCTCTTCCAGCGTACCCTGGGCGACCCAGCTGCGCAGCGCGGCGGCGAACAAGCGCGGCGAGGTGCGCAAAAGGTCTTTTAGACGGCTCTTCAGTTCTTCGCGCGGCATGCCACGGCGCAGCGGAAAGGCGCGGTGATAGGCTTCTACCCCGGCGATGGCGCGCCCGCTGAGCGATTGCCACGCGGCGCGGGATATGAGCAGGTCTTCGGGGGCGGGCGGGGAGGCGGCAGGCCCAGGGGCCGCGGTTTGCGCCTGGCCCAGAGCAGCCGGGCGGCCGGCGGCAGCCAGGGGGCCGCCCGCAGCGGGCCGATCCAGGTTGATGAGACCGCCGGCGGCCAACAGCGCTTGCGCCGCCGCCTCAGCCG
>CAZHFU010000015.1:0-79701 GCA_964531975.1 uncultured Anaerolinea sp.
CCGTTTCGGGGAGAGAAGGGGCCGGGGGATGAGAGAGGTGGGGAGAGAAGGGGCCGGGGGATGAGAGAGGTGGGGAGAGAAGGGGCCGGGGGATGAGAGAGGTCCAGAATTATCCAAAAATTACGCGCGAGGCAAGTTTAACAGCAGAACTTCCATTGCCAGGAGGTCGTTGACATTTGATTTAAGCAGCTCTTGGGTTTTTAAAATGGCTTCCAGGGCAGCGCGGCTGGGTTCAAAGCCCACATTCTGGGCCAGCGCCTGAATTTCGGTTTGAAAGTCGGGATTAGTGAGTGTTACCGAACTGCCGCCGGCGTGCAGCAATACATCGCGCCAAATTGAAAGCCAGGTGAGCAGGGTTTGGCGCAAGTTTTCGCGCTTGAGGTCTTTATCTTTCTCGCCGCGGGTCAGCGCATCGGCGAAGGCGAAACGCTCCAGCCGTCCGGCATGTATCAGGCGCAGGTGTTCGCTAATCATCGCCCGGCGCGCTTCGATCAGGGCGGGGTCTTGGGCGTAATCCAGGGCCACACCAGGGCGTCCACCCGATAGGCGCGCCGCCATTTCGGCTTTTTCCGAACTGATATGCAGGCGTTGTTCCAGGGCGTGGCTTAGCTCCATGACCGGCGCTGGCCGCAGCCGCAGTATTTCGCAGCGTGAGACGATGGTGGGCAGCAGTAGTTCCGAGCTTTCGGCGGTGAGCAGCAGCACCACGCGCGGGCCGGGTTCTTCTAAGGTTTTGAGCAGTGCATTTTGGGCGCCGATGGTAGCGTCTTGGGTATGCAGCATCAAGGCCACCCGGAAACGGGCCGAGTAGGGGTGCAGCGCCAGGCTGTGCTGCATCAGCCGCACCTGATCGACGACGATCTGAGTCTTTTCGGGCAGGCGTTGAATCACGCTTAGATCGGGGTGCTGCCTCTGCCCAATCTGCCGGCAGGTGGGGCAGGTCAGGCAAGGCTCTCCGGGAGCGGGCGGTTGGGTGCAGTTGATGGCCTGCGCCAGGCGCAGCGCCAGGGTGCGCCGCCCCACTCCCTGCGGCCCGGTCAGCAGATAAGCATGGCGCAGCCGCCCACTGCGCACATGTTCGCGCAGCAAGTCACTTGCCCATGCGTTGCCGATCATATCCCATGCCATGTGGATAATTGTAGCACGATAATAACCCGCTTGTTTTTTCTGCCTGGCGCTTTGGAGAAGCGGGTTTTTCGAAAGCGCGTAATCAAAGGATTCTTTTAACGCGCCGCTCTCGTGTCGGGGATGGGGCCAGGGGGTTAAATCAACCACGGCGCCAGGTCTCCCCAAAAGTCACACCGGGCTTATCGCCCCCACTTGTGCTATACTTTAACCCATCATGACCGTTCCATCTTCGCCCCCCGCCGAATCTACGGGCGCTTTCGCCGCGCTGCAACTGCTGTACGAAATCGGGCGGCAGGTCACCGCCGAACTCGATTTGCACACCCTTTTGCACCGGGTGCTATTCTTAGCCATGAAAAACGTGGGAGCGGTAAGCGGCAGCATTATCGCCCTGGATGAAGACGGGCAACCGGTTGAATCGGCCTTTCTGATCCAGGGACGCCGCACCGATGGTCATACCGACCTACAACTCAAAGTGACTTACGAACACGGCCTGGCGGGATGGGTGGCCGCGCATCGCCAGGCGGTTATGGTAGCCGATACATCGCGCGATGAGCGCTGGCTGCGCCGCCCCGACGATGACGAGCAGCGCACCGGCGCAAAGTCCGCCGTCAGCGTTCCTATCATGACCTCCGAACAGCTAGTGGGGGTCATCACCCTGGTGCATCCCACGGTTAATTTTTTTGAAGAGCGGCATGTTCACCTGATTGAAGCCATAGCCGATTGGGCTGGAACCGCCATTCGGCGCGCCCAACTCGTCAGAAATTTACAAGACGCCAACCAGCGTTATCGCCAGCTTTTCGACGACAGCATTGACCCCATCCTGATCACCGATTGGCAAGGCCGCATTCAGGAAAGCAACCGCACCGCCCAGGCGATGATTGGTCTGGAGGCTGGCGATCTGCATTCCCTGGATATTAATCACCTGCAACTTCTTGAAGCGGATAAGCTTCAAAGTATGCTGAACAAAATCAAGGCCGGCGCCGTGGCGCGCTTCGAGGCGCTGCTCCGGTCGTATCAAGGGGTGGTCGTGCCGGTGCAAGTGGTAGCGCGCAATGTGCAGTATGGCCGCGACCCCCAATTGCAATGGATTCTCCGCGATATCACCGAACGCAACGATCTAGACCGTCTGCGCGAAGACCTGGTGGCGATGATCTACCACGATCTGCGCTCCCCCTTAGCCAACATCCTGAGCAGCATGGAAGTGCTAGACGGCTTGCTAGAGCAAAGCCCTGGTGTAGAAACCGCTCACTCGCTGGTGCAAATTGCGGCGCGCTCAGCCGTCCGCATTCAGCGCCTCACCGACTCGCTGCTCGACATCAACCGCATGGAAGCCGGACAGGCCATCGGCAGCCGCCAACCGATCTCCCTGGTCGAGCTTGGCAAAGACGCCATCGAAGCCCTGACCCCAAACGCCGCCGAGAAGCGCATTCGCCTGGAAATGACCCCGGTCGAGGACTTACCCCTGGCCCTGGCCGACTCCGATATGATCCGGCGAGTGCTGATTAACCTGGTTGAAAACGCCATCAAATATGGCCGGCCCGACGACAGTATTCGCCTCGATTTTCGAGCGCGCGGCGATATGCTCGAAACCGCCGTGCAAGACAGCGGCCCCGGAATTTCGCCCGCCGATCAGGAGCGCATCTTCGATAAATTTACCCGCCTGCGCAGCGCCAACGGGCCACGCGGCCTGGGCCTGGGGCTGGCCTACTGCCGGCTGGCGATTAGCGCCCACGGCGGAAAAATTTGGGTCGAAAGCCGTCCGGAACAGGGCGCCAATTTCCGATTTACTTTACCCATTGCCGCAGCCGACGGAGATTGTACAAGCAAGCCGGCTGGATAACCCTGGTCTCCAGCGCCCCCGCCGGATGGCTTTTACGCCGCGGGAACTGGGCCAAATGAGCACCCATCCATAAGAGAGAGCGACCTATGCAGCAGATCGAAACCAATATTTATTATGAAGACGCCTTTCTGGGAGCGACCTTAGGAGCGCTGGTGTTTAACCACGGGGTGATTATGATCGACGCCCCCCTGCGCCCCGAAGACACGCGCACCTGGCGTTCGGCCCTGGTGGCGCAGCGCGGCGGGGCAAACCGCCTGCTGGTGAGCCTCGATTCTCACCCCGACCGCACCCTGGGCACGCGCCCCCTGGAATGTCCAATTGTGGCGCACCAACTCGCCGCCCAGGTGTTCCGCAACCGCCCGATGATCTTCAAAGGTCAAACCGTGGAGACCGGCTCGGCCTGGGAAACCTACAACGAAGCCGTGGGCATGCGCTGGTCGCCTCCAGATATTACCTTTACCGAACAAATGTGGCTGCACTGGGGCGGCCCGGATGTTTCGCTGATGTGGCGACCTGGCCCCACGCCCGGCTCGATTTGGGCCGTCATCCCGGCGGCGAAGGTGGTCTTTGTGGGCGATTGCGTTATCGTCGGCCAACCACCGTTCCTCAGCCAGGCCGACTTACCTCAGTGGATTGCAAACCTGGATCTTTTACTCACCGAATATAACGATTACAAGATCGTCAGTGGGCGCGGCGGCCTGGCAGGCCTGGACGACATCCAGACATTACGCAGCCTGCTGGCCGAAATCGCTCAACATATCGAGGATTTGGGCGATCAAAACGCCGCGCCTGAAGCGACCGCCCCCATGGCTTCCGATATTCTGAAACGCTACACCATCCCGGCTAAGCTGCACGATTATTACCTGGCGCGGCTCACCTTCGGCTTGCAGCAAGCCTTCATCCGCCGTTTCCGCCCCGCCGCGGTGATTAGCCCGGTGGAAGTGGAAGAAGAAGAACAATAGACAATAAAGGAAGAAACGCATAAATCGCTATGTCTCACACCCCCTATGTGCCTGTTTACGAGTTAACCCGCGGCGCTGCGGTCGAATCAATTCATGATGGGGCCATTGCGGTGGTCGATGCCGCCGGAAAGCTGCTGGCCTGGTATGGCGACCCCCAGGCCATCACCTTTTTGCGCTCTTCGGCCAAACCGTTCCAGGCCATGCCGTTTATCGAACACGGCGGGCACACCTTCTGGGGCTTAACCCAAAAAGAGATTGCCTTTATTTGCGCCTCGCATTCAGGAACCGATGAGCACGTCTCCACAGCCGCTTCTATTCAAGGCAAGGCCGGCGTAACCGAAAGCGACTTATTGTGCGGCGTTCACGAACCCTTTGATGCCGTCACCGCCCAACGCATGCGCGCCAACCAGGAGCCGCTCACCTCCAACCGGCACAACTGCTCTGGCAAACACAGCGGCATGTTGGCCTATGCCGCCATGAAAAAGCAGACCGGGCAAGATCTGGACGGGCGAGAATACATCGACTTCGACCACCCCATTCAAAAAGAAATTGTGCAAACCTTTGCAGAAATGTGCAGCCTGCCACCCGAACAGGTGGCAAAAGGCATCGACGGCTGCTCTGCGCCCAACTTTGCCATTCCACTGGCAAACGCCGCCTTGGGGTTTGCCCGCCTGAGCGACCCCGAAACCGGCCAGGTGGAACCGGAGGCGCGCTGCCAGGCCTGCCATACCATCAGCGCCGCCATGATGGCCTACCCATTCATGGTGGCTGGGCCGGGGCGCTTTGATACCATCTTGATGCAAACCGGCCAGGGGCGCATTTTATCTAAGGGGGGAGCCGAGGCCTTCCAGGCCATGGCGATTATGCCCGGCGTGCTGCGCCCCGATTCGCCAGGCATTGGCATCGCCATCAAGATCGGCGATGGCGACGCCCGCCAGCAGGCCCTGGCAGCCGTGGCCGTCGAAACCCTGCGCCAGCTCGGCGCGCTGCGTCCCGAAGACCTGCACGCCTTGGCCGGGTTCGGCCCCACCGCCAAGCGCTACAACTGGCGCAAAATCGAAGTGGGCCAGGCCTACCCTACCTTTGAACTCAACTGGAAATAAGCCGATGGACGAACTTCCGGCGGACGCCGCCAAAGCCATGGAAATCCACCGCCGGCTGATCGCCTTTTACGGCGAACCGACCTGGCGCGACCCCTTGCCCGCGCTGGATGAACTGGTCTCGACGATCCTCTCGCAAAACACCAACGACGCCAACCGCGATCGCGCCTTTCATGCCCTGCGCGCACGGTTCGCCACCTGGGAAGCGGTGCGCGACGCCGCGCCCGTCGAGGTCATCGAGGCCATTCGCCCGGCCGGGCTGGCAAATCAAAAAGGGCCGCGCATCCAGGCGGTGCTGCGCCAAATCACCGAAGAACGCGGCCGCCTGGAAATCGACTTTCTAGCCGATATTCCGCTGGAGGAAGCGCGCGCCTGGCTCACTCACTTCCACGGCGTCGGGCCAAAGACCGCCGCCATTGTGCTGCTCTTTGCCTTGGGTCGCCCGGCCTTTCCCGTGGATACGCACATCTACCGGGTGAGCAGACGGCTGGGCCTGCGCCCCGCTCACCTCACCGCCGACCAGGCCCACCCTTACCTGGAAGCGCTCTTTCCACCCCAAACCTATTTTCCCGCTCACCTGAACCTGATCCGTTTGGGGAGAGAAATCTGCCAGGCGCGCCGCCCCCACTGCGCGGTGTGCCCCCTGCAAAACATTTGCGACGATTACCTGTCTAACCGGCCAGCTTTCGATCAGGCTTCGCCGGACATAACCCCGCGAGGCGCCCATGAATCCTGATTACCGCAGCCAACTGGATGACATCAAAAGCTTCCTCAGCCAGGCCGGCCCCCACCTGGCCGAACCGAATTTGCAAGCCGGGTTAGCCCAGGCGCTCCAGGCGCTGGATGCCCTTGAAGAACAGATGGCCCACACCACGCAAGAAGCCCGCCTGGGGGCGCTGTATCACATTGCCCAGGCGGTGGGCGCTTCCCTCAACCTGGATGAGGCCCTCAACCTGGTGATGGACGCCGTTATCGAGCTGACCCACGCCGCCCGCGGCTGTATTGTTTTAGTGGAAACCGACCACACCTGGCGCTTGCGCGCCGGACGCAACTTTTACCAGGAGACATTGCAGCCCCGCGATCTGGAGGTGAGCCGCACCATCATCTCCCGTGTGCTCAGCAGTGGGCAGGGCCTCATCACCACCGACGCCAAGCAAGACCCCCGCCTCTCCGGCGGCGAATCAATCATCTTGTACGAACTGCGCTCGGTGCTGTGCCACCCGCTGTTGGCGCATGGGCGCATCATCGGGGCGATTTACGTTGATAACAAAGCGCAATCCGGCATATTCACGCCTGCCGATCTCGACCTGCTGGGGGCGTTTGCCTCGCAAGCAGCCCTGGCGATTGAAAACGCCGCTCTGTATACCCGCACCGACCAGGCGCTCAATCGCCGCGTGTCCGAGTTAGAAACCCTGGCCCGCCTCGACCACGCCCTCAACGCCGGTCTGGAGCTGCGCCGAACCGTGGCGCTAACCCACGCGTGGAGCGAACAAATTTCGGGTGTGAGCCGGGCCTGGGTGTGGTTAGAAGCCGCCGAGGGCGTCAATGAGGGGCAGCCGTTATGCCACCCCGAAGAGGGTCTGCCGCTTGATGACACCGTGCTGCCACGCGCCCTGACCAGCGCCCAGGCCGAGCAGGAACAAATCCCCACCGGTTGGCGACTGGCAGCCCCGCTGCTGCATGCCGGGCGCGCCTTCGGCGCCATCCTTCTGGAACGCGCTGAGCCTTTCGACCAGGCGGCGATCAACTTCGCCGGACATTTATCGGGGCGGGCGGCGGCGGCCATTCAAAACGCGCTCTTGTTCCTAAAGGTGCAGCAGGCCAACCAGGCCAAATCAAAATTCGTCTCGGTAATCACGCACGAGCTGCGCATTCCTATGACATCGATCAAGGGCTACGCCGACCTGCTTAAAGCCGGCGTGGTGGGGGAGCTTAACGATCAGCAGCTCAGCTTCGTCGGCGTCATCCGCAATAACGTCGAACGCATGTCCGCCCTGGTCTCAGACCTGGCCGATATTTCGCGCATCGAAACCGGCCGCATTCGGCTGGAGTGCCGCCGGATGACGTTGAAAGAAGGCATGGAGGACGCCGCGCGCACTTTTGCGCCCCGCCTGGCCGAAAAGCAGCAGACCCTGACCATCGAAGCCCCCGACGATCTACCCACCGTTTACGCCGACCCCAACCGTGTGGCCCAGATATTGAACAACCTGCTCAGCAACGCCTCCAAATATTCCCCGCCTGAACGGCCCATCCGCATCACCGTAACCGCTCAGCCAGGCGGGATCCGCGTGGCCGTGGTAGACTGCGGGATTGGCATTAGCCCCGCAGACCAGGAAAAGCTTTTCACCCAATTTTTCCGTTCCGAAGAAGCCGCCGTGCGCGAAGAACAAGGCTGGGGGCTGGGCCTCAGTGTGGCGCAGCGCCTGGCGCAGGTGATGGGCGGCGAGATGGGCTTTGAGAGCAGCCAGGCCGGGCAGGGCAGCACGTTCTGGTTTAGCCTGCCTTACGATGACCAATGCACCGATTAGGAAAGGATCATGATGGCTAAGAAACCCCCCGCCAGCAAACCCGGTAAACGTCATCACTTGTTGTTCTATTGGCGCACTATGGATCGTATCTGGCAGACGATGCTGCTGTTGGGGGTCATCTTTGGCTGCGCGGGCGGTTTTGGCCTCACCCAGGCCGCGTATATCATGGGGCTGCACAGCGATTATTGGCTGGTGGGCATCGCCTTAGCGGCGCTGGCGCTGGCCGCGTGGGCGTTTTTCAGCCGCTTCTTCGCCTTTGTACGCGTCTATCCCACCTATATCTATATTCGCCTGCCCTTGCTGGGCTTAAAGCTGGGCTACCAACGTGTGCGCGGCGTAAAACCCACCCTCATGCAGCAGGTTTACCCCCCCGAAACCCTGAAATGGGCGCAGCGCATGTATTTGGAACCGTTCTATCGTAAAACCGTGCTGCTAATGGAGCTAAGCGGCTTTCCTGTTTCGCCCGCCCTGCTGCGACTGGTGATGCCACGAGCCATCTTCGCCCCCCACGGCCCCGGCTTGCTGCTGCTGGTTCCCGATTGGATCCTGCTCAGCACCGAGATCGATTCGGCCTTTGGAACCTGGCAGAGCAGCATGGGGCGCGAGTGGCAGGGCCGCCTCAGCTAACCCTTAAAGTTGTCATACATTTGTAATTTGCGAAACCTGTTGATTTGTCATAATCATATGGAGGTTCGTCACAGTAAATATATGATCTCTGGCAATTGCTAAACTTGGCATGACGTTGTATCATTAGTGCAGAATGAAGTTTGGGAATGCAAGCTGAATTGCTCATCGCTGTTTCCTCCTTTGGCGAAGCCTCCGTCGGACCACCTCACCTTCCGACGGAGGCATTTTTTTACCTCCACACCGGCATACAAAGCCGTAATAACTTATTGCATCTACTCATATCGTGACAAAAGTCACATTATCTTCCCCGTCTTATGTTATCATTAGCACAACATAAACTAATTCTCATCTTGGATGCGCATCCAAATAACAAGGAGCAGGATGAAATTCGCCATCTTCATTTCTATCCTGGCTATCGTAGCCGTGATTGGGGTAGGCATGTACGCCACAAATTTTACCGCCTATCTGGGCAACGATCCCGCCACGTGCAACAATTGCCATGTGATGGATAACGTATACGAATCGTGGTATCACGGCTCGCATAAACCCTGGACAACCTGCAACGACTGCCACACCCCTCACGCCTTCATTCCCAAATATTACGTTAAAGCCCTTTCCGGCTACCATCACGTTTCGGCCTTTTTACTGGGAAACATCCCCCCCGCCATTCGCGCCAAGGAATCATCCCAAAAGGTGGTGCAAGATAACTGCATCCGCTGCCACACTGCAACCGTTGACAATTTAGATTGGCAGATGGGTTACACCGCCCATGACGAAGAAAGACCGTGCGTCGAATGTCACCGCAGCGTGGCCCATGGTGACCGTGGCTTCTCAATTTTGCCCTATCGTCATACCGAGGAGAATAAATAAATGTCTATTCCTGATTTACCAACCCCCTCTCAGCCCCCAGCAACACCCAAGAAAAAGATTGTCGTTAGCAAAGCAACCTGGTTTTTAACCGGTGCAGTATTGGTGTTATCCGTGGCATTAATTGCCGTGCTGCTGGTCATGCGCAGCCAGCCAGACGCCCAGCGCGGCATTGCTCCCATCCTTAACATCGCCCCCAAAGATCCTAATTCCGCTAACTGGGGCGTCAACTTCCCCAATCAGTATGCCACTCTGCTCAAGACCGAAACCAACGATGCCGCCACTACCTACGGCGGCTCTAATAAGCGCGACCATTTGGCGCGCGACCCCCGCTTAGTGACCCTGTTCGCCGGTTATGGCTTCTCCAAAGAATATACCGACGACCGCGGCCACATGAACGCCCTGGAGGATGTGCGCTCCACCAAACGCGTCGACGAAAAGACCCCCGGCACTTGCTACTCGTGCAAATCGGCAAACAACCCCGAACTGTGGGAGAAGATGGGCATGGCCGAGTTCGATCGTATGCCCTTCGCCGAGCTAGGCAAGCAGCTAACCCAAGACATTGGATGCGCCAACTGCCACGAAGCCAACACCATGCGCCTGATCGTCACCAACCCGGCCCTGGAAGAAGCCTTCCAGGCCCAAGGACTGGACTGGACCAAGTTCACTCGCCAGGAAATGCGTTCCGTGGTGTGCGCCAACTGCCATGTGGAATATTATTTCAAGGGCGATGGCAAATACCTGACCTTCCCCTGGGCCAAAGGCCGCCGCATCGAAAATATCGTCGATTACTATAACGAAGCCGACTTCTCCGACTGGAAACACCCGCAAAGCGGCACGCGTATGCTCAAGGCGCAGCACCCCGATTTCGAAATGTTCACCGCCGATAGCACCCACTATAACGCCGGTGTGGCCTGCGCCGACTGCCACATGCCCTACACCCGCGAAGGGGCCGGTAAGTTCTCCAGTCACGATGTCAAAAGCCCGCTGCTAAACGTAGACGCCGCCTGCGGCCAATGCCACACCGACACCGAGTATGTGGTGCAGCGCGTCAAGATCATTCAAGATAACACTTGGGAAACCATGCAGCGCACTGAAGACGCCCTGCTGGCCGCCATCGCCAGCATCGAACGCGCCGCCCAGCAAAGCAACGTGGATAACACCAAACTAGAAGCCGCTCGCCAGATGCACCGCGATGCGCAAATGATGTGGGACTTCGTGGCCGCCGAGAACAGCATGGGCTTCCACAACCCCACCGAAGTGCTGCGGATTCTTTCTAAATCCAACGACCTGGCGCGCCAGGCGCAGCTCTTAGCAATAGAAGCCGCCGGCGGCTCGCCCGCCCTGCAAGGCAGCAACTAACCAGGCTTTAAAAGCGAAGCTGGGCGGTGAGCTGTACGCAATCCGCCCAGCTTTGCTTTTAACCGGCGGGGTTACTCCGCCGTGTGGTGATGCGGGTCGCGCAGCGCGTCCAACTGGCGTCGCAGTTCCAGGCGGCGCTGTAAGGCGGCCTGGTTAACCTCGTTGCGGATGCGGTTGGTTTCATCTTCAAACCGCCCGCGCAAGTCTTCCCCAGAGGCGGGCGCGAATAGCATAGCCACCGCCGCCCCCACCAGGCCCCCAAGCACTAAACCTTCCATAAACCGTAGCATTTTCATGGCTGTCTCCCTGGTTAGATATTGAACCTTCTGCATCTATTATACGCTATTCGATTGGTATAATTGCCGATATGATTATCCTTTCCATCGGCATGCCGCGCGCCGGATCTGGCTGGTATTACAACCTCACTAACGACCTGATGTTGGCCCACGGCGCACAAGATGCCCGCGCCATCCGCGCCCGCTATCACCTGGGGCATATCCTCACCGAGGTGAACTGCAACATTGGCGCCCTCACCCCGCGGCGCTTGCTGATGGCAATGCTGCCCTCCTGGATGGGCAACACCTTCGTCATCAAAGCCCACGCCGGGCCAGGCAGGCTGGCGCGCCGCCTGATCTCCGCCGGACAGATACGCCCCACCTACATCTATCGCGACCCGCGCGACGCCCTGCTCTCGGCCATGGAAAACGGGAGGCGGGCGCAAGCCAACGGGCGCGTCAACGCATTTACCCCGTGGATCGAGTTCGACGCCGCGCTCGCCTATATGCGCGACTATGTGCGCATTGGGCAAGCCTGGCTCGACCTGCCGGGCGTCCACGCCACCCGCTACGAAAGCCTGCTGCTCGACTATCCCACCCAGGCCGCCGATCTGGCCCGCTTTTTAGGGCTGGACCCGCTTGCCCCTGGCGCGGCCGCAGTCATCGAGCGCCACCGCCCCGAACGCGGCCAGGCCGATGTTAAAGGAACCCATTTCAGCCAGGGCAAAATTGGCCGGTTCCGCGCCAAAATGACCAGTGAACAGCAAGCCCATCTGAGCCAGGCCTTTGGCCCCGCCCTGCAAGCGTGGGGTTATGCGTAAGGCCGGGCCATGACCTGCCCCCGTGGAACGCATTCCACCGCCGCCCGCCCCCATATCGCCAGGCGTGTATGTCTTCTTTCCTCCACACCCTGACCAAAGCCGCCTGGGCGGTGCGCGAATTGGGCCTTCGCCAGGTGAGCGGCTTTGGCATCTACCGGCTGGGCCTGGCGATCGGGCATTACCGGCGCAGCACCCCGCCCCCCGCCCCCAATGCGCCTGCCGCCCTGGTTTGGCGCGATCTGTGGCCGCCCGATGATTTATCGGCCCTCTCATCGGCGCAGCGCCAGGCGATTTTGGCGGAGGCCGATGACATCGCGGCCGGGCGAGTGCGCCTTTACGGCGGGCCGGCGACGCCGCTGGACTTAAGCCTGCCGCCGGATTTACCGCATTGGACGGCCTACGAAACCGGCCACGCTCCGCCCCCAGCCGCCGATATCAAGGATGTTTGGGAACCAGCCCGCTTTGGCTGGGTCTTCCCCCTGGGTTGGGCCTATCAACTGCGCCGGGCCGAACCAACCGCCCAAACCGCCACGCCCTCCCGATCTCAACCTTCCAAAGATGTCGCCGGGCCTGCACTCACTCAGCCCCAACCGACCACCGATGACCTCCCCGCGGTTTTTTGGCGGCAAGCCGAAATTTTCCTCGACGCTAACCCGCCCTATCTTGGCCCGAACTGGATCTCCGCCCAGGAAGTGGCTCTGCGCCTGGTTGCCTGGACATACGCGCTGCAGCGGTTCAAAGATGCGCCCGCTTCTCACCCCGCTCGTCAGGCCCGCCTGGCACAAGCCATCGCCCATCACGCCCAGCGCATTCCGCTCACGCTGATTTATGCCCGCGCCCAACACAACAATCACTACCTGAGCGAAGCCGCCGGTCTGCTAACGGCCGGCCTGGCCCTGCCCCACCATCCCCAGGCGCAGCGCTGGCTGAAGTTGGGTTGGGCGGCGTTTCAGGAAGGGCTGCTGGCGCAAATCGCCAAGGATGGCAGTTACAGCCAGCACTCGGTCAATTACCATCGCCTGGCGCTGCACCTGGCCGGCTGGGTGGATCACTTGCGGCAAACCCAGGGATGGGCGTGGCGTCCCGGCGTAGCGGCCCGTTTGGCTGCCGCCCAGCGCTGGCTGGCCCAGCTGTGCGACCCATTGAGCGGCGGCGCGCCCAACTTGGGGCCAAACGACGGCGCAAATATCTTCCCCTGCCCTGGTCAAAGTTGGTTCGATTACCGCAGCGTTGGCGCAAGCCTGGCCGCCCCCGCCCCGGCTTACTTCTTTACACCGCCCAACATTCCCGGCGCGGGTTCGCCCCCCACTGCCGCCGCCTTCCCCGCGGGTGCGCCAGGCGCAGATGGCGAGGGCGCATCCGCCAATGAACCGATTTCCCCGCGCGCCTGGCCGGTTGAGATGCAACCCGATTTCCCCCTCACCCCCCCACCCCCCCCGGTTACCCCGGTGGGCGGCGGCCAGTGGAAGCTGACGCACCCCCACCTGGCAAGTTGGGCGGTGCTGCGGGCGGCCCGCCTGGCCGGGCGGCCCGGCCACGCCGACCAACTGCACGTGGATATTTGGCGGGATGGGCGCAATTTAGCCCTCGACCCCGGCGCCTATCGCTACAATGCGCCGCCGCCGTGGGATAACGCCCTGCGCCAGGCCCAGGTGCATAACACCGTCACCATCGACCATCTCGACCAGATGCAAGCCGCCGGGCGGTTTCTTTACCTTCACCGCGCCCAGGCCGAGGTGCTGCAAGTGGGCGAAACCTCCCTCACCGCCCAGCACAACGGCTACCGTACGCTTGGGCTTATCCACCGCCGCACCCTCAGCGCCGAACCGAACGGGTGGCGCGTGATCGATGAAGTGCTTTTCGCCTCCCTCCGGCATGCCCGCCGCTCGGCTGGGCGTCCACGCCACGTGGCTGTGCAATGGCTGTTCCCCGATGCGGCCTGGCGTCTCGACGGCCAGGTGGTGCGGCTAGACACCCCAACCGGCGTGGTGAGCGTCACCCTGGCGTGTGATTGGCCCGCGGCGCTGCAAATCGTGCGCGCCGGGGTAAGCCTGTTTGGGTCGCCCCATGTCCAGCCAATTTGGGGCTGGTATTCGCCCACTTACAGTGTTAAAATCCCTGGGCTGTGCCTGCGCTGGGTCGTCCAGGCCCCGCCCCCGCTCACCCTGGTGAGCCACATCACCCTGGAAGGCCTTTCTCCGGGATAAGCGACCGCTGCCGCGCCAATCGGCGGGACATCCCGCCCAACCAACCTTATGCACATTCTCCTCATCCACCAAGCCTTCGTATCCATCAATGAAGCCGGCGGCACTCGCCATCACGAGTTGGCCCGCTTCCTGGCCGAACGCGGCCATCAGGTCACCATCATCGCCAGCCCGGTCAGCTACCTCACCGGCAAAGCCGGCAGCGCCGAAACCAGCCAGGAAATCTTGCCCGGTGGGGGACGCATCACCATCCTGCGCGCCTATACCTATTCGGCCTTGCATAAAAGTTTTGTGCACCGCATTTTTAGCTTCTTGAGCTTTATGATCTCATCGTTTTTGAAGGGACTGAAGGTGAAGCAGGTCGATGTGATATGGGGCACGTCGCCGCCCATTTTCCAGGGAGCAACCGCCTGGCTGCTGGCGCGGCTCAAGCGCAAGCCGTTCTTATTTGAAGTGCGCGACCTGTGGCCGGCCTTCGCCATCCAGGTGGGTGTGCTGAAAAACCGGCTGCTCATCCGCCTATCGCGGAGGCTGGAAAGTTTCTTGTATCGTCACGCCGATGTGGTCATGGTTAACTCGCCCGGTTTCGTCAAACATGTGCAGCGGCGCGGCGCGCGGCGCGTGGAGCTGATCCCCAATGGGGCCGACGCCGGAATGTTTGACCCCTTCAACACAGGCGCGGAATTTCGCCGCGAGTATCATCTCAGCGGGCGCTATGTGGCGCTCTATGCCGGGGCGCACGGCATGTCAAATGATTTAGGGGTGGTATTGGAAGCCGCCGAGCGATTGCGCGGGCGAGCGGATATTGCCTTGGTGCTGCTGGGAGATGGCAAAGACAAAGCCGCGCTTATGGCGCAGGCCGAGCGCCTGGGCTTGAGCAATGTGATCTTTGCTGCGCCGGTGGCAAAAGGCCGCATGGCCGAAGCGCTGGCCGCCGCCGACGCCTGCATCGCCATCCTTAAACCCATCAAGCTGTATAAGACCGTCTACCCAAACAAGGTGTTTGATTACATGGCCGCCGGGCGGCCAGTAATCTGCGCCATTGACGGGGCCATCCGGCGCGTGGTGGAGGCGGCAGACGGGGGCGTCTTCACCCCGCCGGGCGACGCCGAGGCCTTAGCGGAAGCTATTATCCACCTGGCCGATGACCCCGTCCGGGGTCGAACCATGGGCGGCAACGCCCGCCGCTACATTGAAGAACATTTCGACCGCGCCGCCCTGGCCGATAAACTGGCCGGCTTGCTCGAAGCGTTGGTCAGGTAAGATCGGGCCGCCGCCGCCAGGCGAAACGCCCCCCGCTGGCGCACCGGTCAGGGCAGTTCGGGCAGCGGCCAGTTAGGCGAAACGCCCCCCGCCGGCGCACCGGCCAGGGCAGATCGGGCCGCCGCCGCCAGGCGAAACGCCCCCCGCCGGCGCACCGGTCAGGGCAGATCGGGCCGCCGCCGCCAGGCGAAACGCCCCCCGCCGGCGCACCGGTCAGGGCAGTTCGGTCAGCGGCCAGTTAGGCGAAACGTCCATCCCCAGGGTGTCGCGCTGCCCGGCGATAAATCGAAAATAGCCGGCGGCGGCGATCATGGCGGCGTTATCGGTGCATAACGCCAGGGGCGGAATATTCACCGGCACGGGCGACTGGGCGGTGATGGCCTCGCGCAGCGCCTTGTTGGCCGATACGCCCCCCGCCACCACCACCTCGGCGGCGTTTAAGTTTTGCACTGCGTGCAAGGTCTTGGTCACCAGCACTTCCACCACTGCCGCCTGGAAGGAAGCCGCCAGGTCTGCCACCGGCAGCGCCCCCCCGCTCTCTTGCAAGCGCCGCACTTCGCGCAGCACCGCGGTTTTGAGGCCGCTAAAAGAGAAGTTGTAGCTGTTTTCCAGCCAGGCGCGCGGGAAATGAAAGGCTTCCGGGTTGCCCTCCCCGGCGGCTTTTTGGATCGACGGGCCGCCTGGGTAAGGCAGCCCAATCAGGCGGGCGACTTTATCAAAGGCTTCACCGGCGGCGTCGTCCAGGGTGGCCCCCAGGCGGCGATAGGTGTGATGATTTTCCATCAAAATCAACTCGGTATGCCCGCCAGAAACAATCAGCACCACCACCGGAAAACGTGGAGGCGGCTTCAGGTCTGGCGCCGGGCCGCCCGCTTCAACCACCGGCCAGTGCAGCCAGGCCGAATAAATATGCCCCTCCAAATGATTGACCCCCACCAACGGCAGCCCCACGCCCAACGCCAGGCCCTTAGCGGCGTTCAATCCAATCACCAGCGAACCAGGCAAGCCCGGCCCACGCGTCACCGCGATGGCGTCCATATCGGTTAGGGCCAGGTTGGCTTGCGCCAGGGCGCTCTCTATGATAGGGTAGATCGAGCGAATATGCTGACGCGAAGCCACTTCGGGAAACACCCCCCCGAACTGGGCATGCAGATCGATCTGCGAGGCCACAACCGAAGCGCGGATGATGCGCCCATCTTCTACAATGGAAGCGGCGGTTTCATCACACGAGGTTTCGACGCCTAAAATATGCGCCGAGGGAAATATAAAACCATCATTCATGAGCTGCTGCAAACTTTCCGAATTAACTCTTCATCTTCAACACAAAATCATAGGCCAAATCGGCCAGGGGTTCAAACTGCCCATCGGGGCAGGCCAACAGGGTATCTTCAATGCGCACCCCCAGGCCCCGCTCCGGGTAGTATAACCCAGGCTCCACGGTTACAATCACGCCGCTTTCCAACCTGCGGTCATCAGGCAGGCCGGATCGGAAGGCTGGCTCTTCATGCAAATGTAAGCCCACCCCATGCCCCAGGCTGTGCACATACCCGTTGATTGTGCCGGGGTGGCTGCGCATTGTGGGGTGTCCCTGCTGCTCAAACAGATCGCAGGTCATGTCTTGATAAAGGCTGTAGGGCGCGCCCAGCTTGAGCGCCTGGCGCACGGCGTTGTAAACCTTCCACACATCTTCATAGAGCGCCAGGGCCGCGTCGGTGGCGTAGCCCAGGCTCCAGGTGCGGGTAATATCATAGAAGTAGCCGCCGCCCGCCTCGCGTGGGAAGAAATCGAACACGATGGTGCGCCCCAACTGTACCGCCTGGCTGTTAAGGCCGGTGTTGTGCGGCACGCCCGCATCGTGACCTTGCGAAAAGATCGTGCCTTCGGGGTTCTCGCCCCCGCCTTCGGCCAGCCACAAATCAATTCGGCGCTTAACCTCCCCAATCGTCAGCGGGCGACCATCGGCCCCCAGCAGCGTATCCTCGTATACATTATGCCCCACCAACCATTCGCCGGTGCGGGCCATCACCGAAGTCGCCAACTTTCCCATGCGGCGAATGCGCTCCACCTCCTCCGGGTCTTTGGTGCGCATGGCCGATGACAACACCGAAGCATCCATCTCGCCCACCAGCCGCAAGCCTGGCAGCAAACTTTGCAGCGCCCCAAACACGGCCAGCGTGCGCCCGGCCTCTTGCAACCCATACAGCGCCACGCGGCCCGAAGTCACCCCCATATCTTTAAACATCTGGCAAAAACGCCGCGCCGTGGCAAGGGCCACATCCCCATCGCTCTGATCTAACCACGCTTTCATGGGGTATTCATCGATCACTTTAACCGCCAGGCCGGTGCGGGCGGCTTCTTCGCGCTCCATAGAGCGGCAAAACAACACCGGCCGGCGCCCGCGCGGCTTAATCAGCTCCGCCTGGGTCAGAAAAGCGCCGCCGGTGAGGTAGGTCATGGCCGGGTTATGCCCACCTGGGCCAACAATAAGCAAGGCGTCGATTTGGTGGGCTTGCATGAGGGCGTCGATATCCGTTTTCATCTTATTCCTTTGATTGATTAGTGGTGGGAATGCGGCTGTCGTGCAGCCAGGCGGCGGCCTGGCTCAAAAAAGCCGGTTCTTGTTCGGGCAAAACCGTGCGCGGGTCGAACACCAGTAAATCGTCTTGCACACGGGCGATAATCGGCGGGCTGCCACGGCGCAGCCGAGCCAGCGCCTGGTTGGCGCGAGGGGCGTTTACCGCCCACAGAAACGTGGGCTGCGTTTCACCCGGCAGGCTGCCCCCGCCAATCGTAGACTGACCGGGGATCACCTCCCCGACGCCCAATGCCGCCCGCCAGGCAAGGGCGCGACGGGCCAGTTCTTCGGGCGGCGCGGCGATCATCCGCCAAACGGGGATGGCGCGCTCCGCTTCATCTTTCAAATAATGCAGCAGGGTGGCCGAAAGCGCCGCCAGGGCCAGCTTATCGGCGCGCACGGCCCGCGCCAGGGGATGCTTCCGCAGCTTAGCCAGCCACGCCGCCCGCCCCACAATCAGCCCCGCCTGCGGCCCGCCCAACAGCTTATCGCCCGAAAAGCATACCAGGTCGGCCCCGGCGGTCAGCGATTCTTGCACGGTGGGTTCGTGAGCCAGGCCAAAGCGCGCCGTATCGAGCAGCACACCGGAACCCAAATCGTCCACCAGGGGCAGCCCGGCGCCATGCGCCACGGCGGCCACTTCTGCAAGCGGCGGTTCGCTGGTGAAGCCCACCATGGCAAAGTTAGAGCGGTGGGCGCGCAGCAGCAGGGCGGGCTTCTCGGCCAGGGCGGCCTCGTAATCGGCCAGGTGCACCCGGTTGGTTGCGCCCACTTCCACCAGGCGCGCCCCCGACTGCTTCATCACATCGGGCACACGGAACCCGCCGCCAATCTCCACCAACTGGGTGCGGCTGATGACCACCGCCCGCCGCCGCGCTAAGGCGGTGAGGATGAGCAGCACCGCCGCGGCGTTGTTATTCACCACCAAAGCCGCTTCTGCGCCGGTGAGGCGGCGCAGAAGGCCTTCGGCGTGCAGCGCCCGCGAGCCGCGTTTGCCGCTTTCCAGGTCAAATTCGAGGGTGGAATAAGCTCCGGCCACGGCTTGCATAGCTTGCAGCGCGCCGGCGCTCAGCGGAGCGCGCCCCAGGTTGGTGTGCAGCACCACGCCGGTGGCGTTTATCACCGGCAGCAGCGTTGGGGCGCTCCAGGTGTGCAGCGCGGCGGCGGCAAGTTGCAGCAAAGCCGCATCATCCGGCACACTTTGCAGGCGCGGAAAAGCGGCGCGGGCGTCATCCAAGGCCTGGCGCACCGCGCCCAGGGTGAGCGGGCGACCGTACATGTCGATCAGCCCCTGCGCGGCAGCGGTCTGCATCAACGTATCGACAGCCGGCAGGTCGCGATACGCGCTCATTCTTTACCGGCGGTGGAAGGTGGGGGCGCAGACGTACTGCGACCCGGACGCCACTGGCTTCGCTCGGTCATACGCAGCAGCCATTCGATCAAAATTATCCCGGCCAACATTAACAACACCAGCGGCATTGAACGCACACCCGCGGCGCTAAAACGCAGCAGTGTGACGATATACAGCGCCGGCCAGATCGCCTGGCGCAGCACTACCCCAGGCGAAGGCGGCGGCTCGGTGGGAAAGCGCCGATTGAGAAAAACCATTACCGGTAAGCCCAGCCCAGTGAGGCCCAGCATGGCCGTAAAGTAAAACAGCCAGCGCGTCCCGCCATCGGGTGTAGTCATGTTCGTAACCCACGCCACTCCCCCCAGGCCCACAACCGTGAGCACAACCGTGGCCGGTAGAAAGATACGCATGGGTTGATAAGCAATTTTTCGTTCGGTCATATGCGCCTATTATAACTGTCTGGGGCGAAAATGGGCCGCCTGCCTGGGTTGGAGCCTGCGCCGGCGGGGTTGGCCTTTCGCTTGCCTCATATCAGTGCAAATCTTGCGCCAGCCGTGCGGCGGGAGCAAGTGGCGGCAGGGCGGCTGCTGGCGCCTGCTTCCATACCACCCGGCTGGGGGCAGGCCGGTGGCGGGCCGTACGCCGCCCGCCCCACCCCCACCACACGGGCGCAACTACATATGCTGGATAACCGCATCGCCGAACTGCGAGGTGCTCAGTTTCACCGCGCCGTCCATCAAACGGTGGAAATCATAAGTCACAGTTTTAGCGGAAATCGCCCCCTCCATGCCGCGCATCACCGCATCGGCAGCTTCGCCCCAACCCATGTAGCGCAGCATCATCTCACCCGAGAGGATGACCGACCCAGGATTGACCATATCTTTGTCGGCGTATTTGGGGGCGGTTCCATGGGTGGCCTCAAACACGGCATGACCGGTGACATAGTTAATGTTTCCGCCGGGGGCGATGCCGATGCCGCCCACCTGCGCTGCCAGGGCGTCGGAAAGATAATCGCCGTTCAGGTTCATCGTCGCCAAAACATCAAATTCCTTGGGGCGGGTGATCGTCTGCTGGAATACAATATCGGCGATGACATCTTTAATCAGCAGTTTACCGGCTTTGAGGGCGGCGTCTTGCTGGGCGTTGGCGATCTGCTCGCCTTCGTCGGCGCGGGTGCGCTCCCACTGCGACCAGGTGTACACCAGGTCGCCAAATTCACTTTCGGCCAGCTCGTAGCCCCAGTTGCGGAAGGCCCCTTCGGTATACTTCATAATATTGCCCTTATGCACCAGGGTTACATTCTTGCGCCCGTTAGCAAGCGACCATTGAATGGCGGCCCGCACCAGCCGCTGCGTGCCTTCTTTAGACACCGGCTTTAACCCAAAGCCGGAGGTCTCTGGAAACCGCAGCTTTGCAAATTCCTTGGGGAAATGTTCTTTCAGTAGGTCTCGGAAAATTTTGTTTTCGGGGGAGCCATATTCGAATTCGATGCCGCTGTAAATATCTTCCGTGTTTTCGCGAAAGATGACCATATCCACATCTTCAGGGCGCTTTACCGGCGAAGGCACACCGGCAAAGTAGCGCACCGGGCGTTGACATACGTACAGATCCAGGGCTTTGCGCAAGGCCACGTTTAGCGAGCGCATGCCCCCGCCAATGGGCGTGGTGAGCGGGCCTTTGATGCCCACCAAAAACTCATGAAAGGCCTGCACACTTTCATCCGGCAGCCACGAACCGAATTTGCTGAAGGCTTTCTCGCCGGCGTACACTTCCATCCAGGCAATCCGACGCCGCCCACCGTAGGCTTTCTGCACTGCCGCATCTAACACACGCACCGAGGCGCGCCAGATATCCCGCCCGATACCGTCTCCCTCCACAAAGGGAATGATGGGCCGATCCGGCACAGTTAAACGACCATTGTGGATGGTTATCTTCTCACCCTGCGCCGGAACCTCAACAATTGTATAAGCCATGCTGTCTACTCCTTAGAAGAAAGTCTGTTCACCGTCAAAACGGGCCAACCGGGTAGTCACCAACGCCCCAGCTAAAAATTATAGCATTTATGACGTTTATCGTGACAATCTCAAGATGAATATTACATAATGATTCGATATAATCCTATAAATTTAAAACTTCATCACCATAGGGGAATCCCATATCCCAGCTTGTTGGAGAGAGATCAATGACAGTAGACAAATTCACCCCCATCCCCGCCAATCAAGAAGAACAGGTCTGGCACGCATTAGGAACCGAGGAGGTGCTGAAGCAGCTCAACACGGTGGCCGATGTGGGCTTGAGCGACGAGGAGGCGGCGCGCCGGTTAGAGGTGTTCGGCCCTAACCAGCTCACTGAAAAACCTGGGGTCCCATTCTGGCGGATGGTGTGGGATCAGCTCAACAATTTTATTGTCTGGCTGCTAATTGTGGCAGCCCTTCTTTCTGGCCCAGTGCTGGGAGAATGGATCGACGCCACCGCCATCATGGCAATTGTGGTGCTAAACGCCATCCTGGGTGTGGTGCAAGAACGTAACGCCGCCCAGGCGCTGGCCGCGCTGCGCAAGCTGGCGGCCCCCGAAGCGCATGTGCTGCGCAGCGGTTCACGCATCACAATTCCGGCGTCGCAGCTTGTTCCGGGCGACGTGGTGGTGTTCGAATCGGGCTTTTTCATCCCCGCCGATGTGCGCCTGACGGATGCAGTGAACCTGCGGGTTGAGGAAGCCGCTCTCACGGGCGAATCGGTTCCGGTGCAGAAAGACGCCGGCATGCGCTTGGAGGCGGATATTCCCCTGGGCGACCGGCGCAACACCTGCTTTATGGGAACGGTGGTCAACTATGGGCGGGGGCGCGGCGTTGTGGTCGCCACCGGCATGCACACCCAAATCGGCCTGATTGCCGAAATGCTCTCCTCCGTTGATGAAGAAGAGACGCCCCTGCAGCGCCGCCTGGAAGAATTGGGCAAGACCCTGGGTTGGGCGGCGCTCATCATCTGCGGCCTGGTGTTCGTGGCAGGCTGGTTCCGCGGCTACGAAACCCTGGATATGTTCATGATTGCCGTAAGCCTGGCAATCGCCGCCGTGCCCGAAGGTCTGCCGGCCGTGGTCACCATCAGCCTGGCGCTGGGCATGCGCGAGATGATCCATCGCCACGCCCTCATCCGCAAGCTGTCTTCTGTAGAGACGCTCGGCTCGACCACGGTGATCTGCTCCGATAAAACCGGTACGCTCACCCAAAACGAAATGACCGCCGTGCGCCTGTACGCCGGTGGAAAAACACTTGAAATTGGCGGCAGCGGTTACGCCCCCGAAGGCGAATTCACCATCGACGGCCAACCGGCCAACCTGAGCGATTACCCCGCCGCGCTCACCACCCTGTGGATCGCCGCCCTTAATAACGACGCCGGCCTGGAACAAAGCGGCGAGCAAGCCGGGAAGATCACCTATCGCATGGTGGGCGACCCCACCGAAGGCGCATTGATCGTGGCCGCCGCCAAAGCGGGAGCCGCCAGCAAGCGCCTTTCCGAAGCCTACCCGCGGGTGCAAGAAGTGCCCTTCGACGCCACCCGTAAGCGTATGATTACCATCCATCAGCTCGAAGACCCGCGCACCGAGGATATTTCACCCTTCAACAGCCAAGATAAGCGGTGCTGGTTCGCCGTCACCGTTAAAGGCGCCCCCGATTTAGTGCTCGACCTGTGCCAAAAGGTGCAGCAGTTAGACAACTCAATCGTCCCGCTGGATGAGGCCACGCGCCAAAATATCCTGGCTGCTAACGACCGCATGAGCCAGAAGGCGCTGCGCGTGCTGGCTATGGCCTACCGCGTGACGCCCAACGAAGTGGACGTGAATAACGTGGACGATCTGGAGACCGACCTGGTGTTCAGCGGTCTGATCGGCATGATCGACCCGGCCCGCGCCGAAGTGCCGCCCGCGCTCAAAACGGCCGCCGGAGCGGGAATTCGCACAGTGATGATTACCGGCGATTATGCCAACACGGCTCGCGCCATCGCCGAGCAGATCGGCCTGCTGCGCCCTGGTCGCCAGGTGCTCACCGGCCCCGACCTGAACGCCCTGGACGACGAAGCCTTGAAGCGCGAAGTGATGCACACCGACGTATTCGCCCGCGTGTCGCCCGAACACAAGATGCGCATTGTCCAGGCGCTGCGCGCCAACAATGAAGTAGTCGCCATGACCGGCGACGGCGTAAATGATGCGCCCTCCATCAAACAGGCCGATATTGGCATCGCCATGGGCATCACCGGAACGGATGTGGCTAAGGAGAGCGCCGACATGGTGCTAACCGATGATAACTACGCCAGCATCGTGGCGGCGGTGGAACAAGGCCGCGTGATTTACGATAACATCCGTAAGTTCGTGTTCTTCCTGCTCTCTTCCAACGTGGCCGAGATCATGATTATCTTCCTGGCGATCCTGGCCGGCCTGCCCACGCCCCTCACCGCCATCCAACTTCTGTGGCTCAACCTGCTCACGGATGGCGCTCCGGCCCTGGCCCTGGCAAAAGAAGCCGGCGACCCCGGCATCATGCGCCGCAAGCCGCGCCCCGCCGGCGAGCCGATTATCAATCGCAGCATGGCTATCGGCATCACCATCCAAACCATCACCCAAACCACCGCCGTGCTAAGCGCTTTTGTGGTGGGCTTACTGTGGCACATCCAAGATATCATTCCTGCCGGAACCAACCCGCTTGTGTACCTGCTGCAATACGATTGGGTGGGCAAAGACGTGCAGGTGGCCGAAACCATGGCCTTCGCCACGCTTTCGCTGTGCGAGCTGCTCCGCGCCTACACCGTGCGCTCGGAACGTGAGTCGATCTTCACAATTGGCCTGTTCTCAAACCGCTACATGCAGTATGCCGTGGGGTTGTCAATCGCCCTGCTGCTGATCGTCATCTTTGTCGAGCCGCTGCATCAGGTGTTCAACACCCACGCCATGACCGGCCTGGAATGGGTGGTGGTGGTGGGCCTGGCCTTTATCCCAGCCATTTCGGAAGAGATCACCAAGTTCTTCCTGCGCCGCCAGAAGGCCTAAGCTTCCCTGGCGCGTTCAAAGGGATTTACCGGTGCGCCCTTGCCGGTAAATCCCTTTAACAAATTCGGCGTGTTTATGCTAAAATAGCCTTATGGATTACGCAGCATTGGCTCTGCACGGCAAACGGTGGTTAATTCGCGGGAGTTTCCCGCGCCATACCCACGCGCCCAAACATCCATTTCATAGGGAAGAATAGCAGCAGCCGTTTTATTCAACTGCCTGCTTTTGCACACTTCCCGAAGATAATCACCTCTTCGGGAAGTGTTTTTAAGTATATCTATAAGGATGCCTACATGTTTGATGAGTTAGCCACCAGCGACTCAGACCCTCTGAGTCCGATCAAAAAACCACCCTGAATGGATCTTACCAGGGGAGCCGGCGGCTTCCCAGAAGGAGCAACCATGATTACGATCTTCAAAAACAGCGAACATGGCCTGGTGAAATTGGCCGAACCTGTGGCCGGCTGCTGGCTCAACGTGGTCAACCCCAGCCCAGAAGAAATCGCCCATCTCCAATCGTTGGGCGTTCCGCAAGACTTTATAACCTACCCCTTAGACTTAGATGAGCGCGCTCGCTTGGAGCGTGAAGATAGCGAAAGCCTGATCGTGCTGCGCATCCCGGTTTTCCAGGGCAACGAATCCGACGTACCTTATGGAACCATCCCCTTGGGCATAATTCTTACGAATAATTACATTCTCACCGTTTGCAAAGTCGAAAACGAGATTATCAAAGAGTTTAGCAACGGCAATGGGCGTATGCACAACCTCTCCACCGGCAAACGCTTCCGCTTTGTGCTGCGCATTTTGCTCTCCACCGCCAACAAATATTTGGCAGATTTGCGTGAGATCACCCGAGCAGTAGACATCTTAGAAGATGAACTCCAGCTCTCCACCCGCAATAAAGAGGTGTTGGGCTTGCTCAAATATCAAAAGAGCCTGACTTATTTTACAACGGCGCTTAAATCTAACGAGCTGATGATGGAGCGTCTGCAGCGCAGCGGTCTGCTAAAGACCTACCCCGAAGATGAAGATTTATTGGAAGATGTGCTGACTGAGAACCAACAGGCTATCGAAATGACCACCATCACCAGCAACATTCTCAGCAGCATGATGGATGCTTTCGCTTCCATCATCTCTAACAACCTGAACAGCGTGATGAAACTGCTGGCATCCATCACCATTGTCCTGGCCTTGCCCAGCATGGTGGCAAGCTTCTTCGGCATGAACGTTCATTTGCCCCTGGAAACCCACCCCATGGCGTTTATGTTCATTATCGTGCTTTCCACGCTGATAAGCATTGGCACAGTGTTCTTGTTCTGGCGCAGAGATTGGATGTAAACCAAGGGATCGATGCGGGTTCGCCGTGAGCGGGCGGCGAACCCGCGTGATTTAAGCCGGCGGAGGGCCGCAGCGAAAGCTCTTGCGATGCTCGGCGCACAAACCTAGCGCAGCAATGGCTTGCAGGTGCTTCGCCACACCATAGCCCTTGTGCTGGGCGAAGCCGTAAGCGGGGTAAGCGGCGTCCAGGCGGGCCATGTGGGCATCGCGGGCGGTTTTCGCCAGCACCGAGGCGGCGGCGATGCTCAGCGAGCGGGCGTCGCCTTTCACCAGGCAAGTTTGGGGCAGGGGGCTTTCGGGCAAATCGATGTAATCGATCAATAAGTGCTGCGCGGGCAGGCAAAGCTGCTCCAGGGCGCGCAGCGCCGCCAAACGGGTGGCCGGGGCAATCCCCAGGGCGTCAATTTCCGCCGCCGAGGCAAAGCCCACCGCCGCGCTCAACGCCGCGCAAGCAATGCGCTCCGCCCACAGTTGGCGCGCGGCGGGCGTCATCACTTTCGAGTCGCGCACCCCATGCAGCAGCTGCTCCAACCCAGCACCTGAGCATAGGTCTGCGGGCAGCATCACCGCCGCAGCAGCCACCGGCCCGGCCAGGGCGCCCCGCCCGGCCTCATCCACCCCGGCCACAAAACGCGCCCCGCCGCCCCACACCACCCGCTCAAAGCGCAAATCGGGCCATGCCGGGGCAGCGTCTTCTAACGGTATACGCCTCGCCATGCTTTCATCCTGATACCCACCAGATCGGTAAACAAGTTCCAGGTTGCCCGTACGACGTTTAACTTCGAGTTGGGCTGGTAACGCCATGGAATTGCCACTTCTAAAATGGCATACCCTCGCCGTTGGGCGATGAATAGAATTTCCACATCAAACGACCAGCCGGTAAGCGTCATGTGGCTGAACAAATCGGCTGCTATGGCCGCCGGAAAGCACTTGAAGCCGCACTGCGTATCTTGTAAGCCGGGCAGAGCCATCATCCTGATCATCAGGTTAATTAACCGTCCGCCCAGGTGGCGGTAGATGGGTTCATCGTAGCGCACCGCGCCCTCGGCCTCGCGTGAAGCAATCGCAATCGTATTCGCCGGCAAATGCGGCGGCAGAAAGCGATTCAACTGCTCGATAGGCATCGACAAATCGGCGTCGCACATAAAGCGGTAGGCCCCTTGGGCCTGGAGCATACCATGCTGCACCGCCAGGCCCTTCCCGCGCCCCTCTAAGTGCATGGCGCGCATAAACGGATAGCGCCCGGCGTATTCCTGCGCCACCGCCAGGGTGGCGTCGCGGCTGCCATTCTCCACAATCAGCACTTCATAGGTATAGGTTTGACCCTGTAGAAACTCCACCAATTGATCGAGGGTCGTGGGCAAACGTTCCGCCTCGTTATAGGCGGGGATGATGACCGAAAGGGTGGTTTGCGTCAAGATAAACCCCAGGCAGCTGGTGGTTTAACCACCCACCAGTGAGACCAAGATGATAATGACCACAACAATGATGTTGACCGCCAACAGCACCCCCACGATGATCCATTGACGGGGCGTGAAGTTGGTGCGCCGGTCGATACGCCGGATGACGGCCGGCGGTTGGCTGCCCACCTGCTCCAAGCGCGAAGGCGGACGAGCGGGCTGCTCGGGCAGGCGTCCATCCAGGTGGGCAAAGGCCACTTCGGAAATGGTGGGTTCTTCACCACTGGGGTTCTGAAGCCGCTCCAGAATGCGGCTGAGCATATCGCCGCCCAGCGGCGGCTGAACTTTCAGCTGCGCGGCGAAAAACCGGTCAATCCCATCGGCGGGCACAACTCGCACTGCCGGGCGGCGGCTGTCTACATGCGCGCCGGCCTGCACCAACAGCACCGCCGCTTCCGGGGCCGGCGCATCCTCCAGGCCGGCCAGCGCGTCCGCCGCCGCGGTCTGCAGGCGCTGGGCGGCTTCGATGAGATTAGGCCGGGCGGGTTTATATTCGCCCCGCCCGTTATCGCCCTCCCACCGGGGGCCTTCGGCCCGAAACACGCCGCGCACCGGGCTAATGTGCAGCACCCACACCCCACCCGGCCCCACCAGCACCACCCCCGGCAGCGCATCGGCCGGGAAGCCGGGCCAATGACGCAGCAGCGTAAAACGGTTATCCAAAATGCGCCCCATGCGCTCGATAACCGCCTCTTGCGCCTTAACATCCGCCCCACCCACCGCCAGGCGCGCTTTGCCTATGGCGTTGGATAATGAAGAAGGCGCTTCATCCACGGAGGATTTAGCCGCAAGGTTAATAATTTTCATAAGCCCTAAGGTTAGATGCGACCAGCGCCTTCCAGGAAATCGCCATGCTGATCGCCAGGCTGCCCGGCGATCACGCGATCATCCTGCAGCTTAACCGCTTGCGTCACGTTAAACGTGCCGCCCATAAACTCAACCCGTGAGCCTATCTGCATGTTCTTGCCCAATTTAAGCAGTTCCACCAGCTGGTCACGGTCTAACAGCACACGGTCGCTCCAGGTGGCGCCGCGGCGCAGATAGGCGCGCACCCATTTAATTTGACCGCCGGGCCGGTAGTGCACCGCGTCAATAACACCATCGAACTTCTGTTTACCCATCCTGCCCTCCCACAAAAAACGACCCCAGGCATAAACCTAACACCAGACGAAGCAGCCCGGGCTGACTTCGCCGCATCAGGACCCTGAGGTCTGCGAGAAATTCCAGTCGGGGCGGTCGGATTTGAACCGACGACCCCCGCGTCCCAAACGCGGTGCGCTAACCGAACTGCGCTACGCCCCGAATAATGCGAGTATAATGCGAACGACTGTTACCAGTCAAGGAGAAAGTATGACCAATTTCCAGGCCGCCGACAGCGCACTATTGTACCACGCCCACCACGCCCGGCATCCCGAAGACTTGCCTTTTTGGCTGGACCTGGCGCAGCGCTACCTGGGCGACATCTTGGAGCTGGGCTGCGGAACGGGGCGGGTGCTGCTGCCGCTGGCGCAAACCGGGCGCGTGGTGGTGGGAGTGGATAACGACCCCGCCATGCTGAGCCTGCTGAAAGCCCAGTGGCCGGCCCGGCCGGTTACGGGCGAGGCCCCGTCTCCGGCTCCGGCCATCTTAGCCGATTTTACGGCGCTAGACCTGCCGCGGCGTTTTGGCCTGGTGTGCCTGCCATGCAACACCTACAGCACCCTGGCCCCTTCTAAACGGCGCGCCACCCTGGCGGGCGTGGGGCGCTGTCTGCTGGCAAATGGGGTATTCGCGGTGAGCATGCCCAACCCCCTGCTGTTGCGCGCCTTGCCGCGTCGCTCGCCCCTCCAGTTCGAAGAGCGCTTTCCCCACCCCGTGCATGGAGCAGAGGTGCAGGTATTCAGCGGCTGGCAGCGCAGCCCCACCTGGGTTCGCATCGATTGGCAGTACCGCTACACTACTCCGGCGGGCGAATCAATCAGCGTTCCCATAGCAGTGCGCCATTGGCTCACCCCTATCGAAACGCTGATGGAAGAATTTGCGGGCGCTGGTTTTCGTGTCTTGGCCGTGTATGGCGATTATGATGGCGCTGCGCTAGACCAGCAATCGACCCAGCTAATTATCATTGCCCAAACGCCGCCGCCGCAGGCTTAATACCTCAGCAGCGCGCCAATCTTATCGAAGCCTTTTATTTCCTGCCCATCGTGAAGAACGTCCACATCGCCATCGGCCTGCATCACCTGCCGCACCAACAATTCAACCGCATCGGGAATTTCCTCGGTCTCGCCTTCACAGAAGGGGCAGCGATCCATGGGCGGGGCTGAAAGGTAGCCGCACACCTGGCAGCGATAGCCGTGGTCGCGATAACCATCGCGGATGACCAGGTTGTGAATGCGGCCCTGGCGCAGCGCCTCCAGCGTATCTTGCAAGCCCAGCACACCCGCTTTGCCCTTGTGGGCGCTGGTGACCAGGCCCTCCACCAGGCGCTTTTCGCGCTCTTCATCCACACGCACCCCCACGCGCATCATCGCTTCCAAAACCTCGTTTTCGCCGGCGTTCATGCTCAACGTGCAAGACCCAATCACCAGGCTTTGCCATGTTTTAGAAAGCCGGCTGCGGAACAAGGCCACATTATCATCGCTGCCACACACCACCACGCGGCGCACGTGATGGTCGGCAAAGAACCTGGCGGCATAATCGGTCATATCTTTCATGTTGCGGTCGGCCACTTCATTGTTGTAATCCGCAAGGCCCGGCACACTGCCACGCTTCACCCGGCGCACCTCTTCGCCTAAAAAACCGTCTTGCTGTACCAGGTCGCCCAAGTGGAAATAGAACAGGCGCGCGCCCTGCTTGTCCAGCAAAATCACGCCGTAGCCGCCATATGAATCAAACAGATCGGCCAGGGGTTTCACATACGGCTTTTTGCCCACTCGCGCCCGGTTGCGCATCGGAACATGGAATGTATAGGCTTTGAAAAAATTTTGCGCCGCACACGAAAAGATCGCCACACTGCCGCCGCTCCACCCATGTTCATGCTCCAAATAACGCATCACTGCCTGGGTGTCGGCCTCCATTTCGAAATCTTTCATCAGGTTTCGCGCCACCAGGCGATGCCGATCGAAGTTTCCCTTGGCAGGATCGGTGTTCAGGTAAACGCTTAAAACTGGACTGGATGGCTGGAACTCGAGCAGCTCTTGCACATCGCGGTCGGTTAACATTGTCGCCTCCTTACTACAAACGCTAGTCCTTGTTATAATAGTCACGACCCCCCTGGCAACTCTGCTACTAGATTGTAGTATGCGGGGGGGAGGTGAGTCAAGCGTTTTGTGAAGTTATTACGGAACTCTCACCTAATATTTGGGTTAACAACTTTGGGCTAACCGTGCTATCATAAAGCTTATGAGAACCTCCCGCGAACGCATTCTCCTTGTCGAAAGCGATCCTGAAATAAGCGATCTGATCTCTCGCCAAACCTTGCAAACCATGGGATACCAGGTGCAAGTGGCGCGCGCCGCTTCGCAGGCCATCCAGGATGTGGGGCGTTTTTTGCCGGATATTATTATTACCAACCTTAACCTGCCAGATTTGAGCGGTAAGGATATGTTGGTTGCGTTAAATTCTCAAGGAATAAGCGCCCCGGTGATTGTCATCGCTCAAAAAGGGATGGAGAGCGATTTAATCCAGGCGTTTCGCTTAGGCGCTTCGGATTACCTGCTGTGGCCGATGCGCGAAGCGGAGATTGTCTCTGCCGTGGAACGTGTTCTCAAGCAGGTGCGCGCCCGCCGCGAGCGCGAAACCCTGGCGCGCCAGCTTAAGCAAACCAACGACGAGCTACAACAGCGGGTGCGTGAGCTAACCACCATCTTCGCCATCGGCAAGGCTGTCACTTCCATCACCAACCAGCGCGAGCTGTTTGAAAAGATCGTCGAAGGCGCGGTCTATGTCACCGAAGCCGACGCCGGTTGGCTGCTGCTGCGCGAAGAACACACCAAGGTGTTCAACCTGGCGGCGCAGCGCAACCTGCCCAAACCCATCGCCGCCAAGATCAACCAACCCTGGGATGACGGCATTAGCTCGTTGGTGGCGCTTTCCGGCGAAACACTCTCAATTTCCGGCGAGCCTTTGCAGCGCTTTAAAGTGGCCCAGTTGGGGCAATCGGCCCTGGTGGTTCCGGTCAAGCTCAAGAAAGAAGTCGTGGGGCTGTTGGTGGTGGTGCGCAAAGAACCGCATCCATTCAACCCCAGCAATCGCACCCTGCTGGAGGCTGTGGCCGATTACGCCTCCATCTCGCTGGTGAATGCCGGCCTGTTCCGCGCCCTGGAAGAACGCGCCCGCTCGCTGCAGCAAGCTGCCGAGTCCGCCAGGGCCAGCGAACAAGAAAAACTCGATATGATCCGCGCCTTGCAGCGAGACCTTTCGCAGCCGGTTAGCAGCGCCCTGAAATCGGTTAACGCGATGCTCACCGGCGAAACCACGCGCCTAAACGCCACCCAAAAAACCGTGCTGCGCAATACGCTTTCCGCGCTGCAGTCAGCTCAAAGCCTGGTTGACGGTCTTAAGACCGCCGATTAGCGGGGCCAAATGATTGACATGCAATGAGCTATAAAAATATATTGTTGATTCTGGCTGATAAAGATACCGGCGCACTGCTAGAGCGGGCTTCCTCCTCTTTACCAGACTGCCGGTTTATAACCGTCGCTAACTGGAAGGCCGCCTGGAAAACCCTCAAGAGCCAATCGATTGACCTGGTGATCGTCAGCCAGGATCTGGCTGACGAAGCCGACAACCCGGTGGAAGCGCTGTTTCAGAAATTCCCCCTCATTCCGGTGGCGCTCTTGCTGCACACCGAAGCCAGTGACGCCCAGGTGACCCAGGCCTTTCGCCAGGGCTACTTTGATTGCATTCAAACCCCCCTGTCGCTTGAGACCCTCCAGGCATTGCAAGCCCGCGCCGGCCAACAGCGCCGCCGCTTTGAACGCATCGGGCGTCATAGTGGGCAGCGCCACACCGACGCCCTGGAGCAGCGCCTCAACAGCCTGGAAGCCCTGGAACGCATCGGGCGAAAAGTCACCTCCATGCTCGACCTGGACAGCGTGCTCAACGAAGTGGTCGAAGCGGCGGTGGAACTCACCCAGGCCGAAGAGGGCAGTTTGCTGCTGGTGGATGAAACCAGCGGCGATCTGTATATGCGCGCCGGCAAAAACTTCCAGGAAGAATTCGCCAAATCGTTCCGCCTGCCGGTGCGCAACTCGTTAGTGGGGCAGGTGCTGCGCGAAGGCAAACCGCTGGTGATCGACCAGGAGACCCCGCAGAAGATCAAGACCGCCTACCTGGTTCACACCCTCATCTATGTGCCCATCACCTACCGCGAGCGCGTGATTGGCGTGCTGGAAGTAGACCATCGCCAGGCCCGCAAATCGTTTAGCCACAATGCCCTTTCGCTCATGACCGCCCTGGCCGATTACGCCGCCATCGCCATCGAAAACGCCCGCCTGTACTCATATTCCGAGACCGAACGCGTTCGCCTCGAAACCATTCTGAGCGACATTGAAGAGGGCGTGATTGTGGTGGACACCGACCGGCGCGTGATTATGATGAATCATAAAGCCTGCCAGGCGTTTGAAGTTTACGAAAACCACGTGACCGGCAAACGCCTTAAAGATGTGATTAGCCACCAGGAACTGCTCGAAACCCTGCGCTCGGCTGATGAAACCGCCCCTTCACGGGTCGAGCTGCCCCTCAAAGACGGGCGAGTGCTCAACGCCCAGCTCACCCCCATTCCCCAAATTGGCCTGGTCATCACCATGCAAGACATTACCCACTTGAAGGAGCTAGACCGCATTAAAAGCGACTTCGTTCATACCGTCTCGCATGATCTGCGCTCTCCGCTGACTGCCATTTTAGGGTACATTGAGCTGTTCGACCGGGTTGGCCCGGTGAACGATCAACAGCGCGAGTTCATCCACCGCGTGCAGCTGAGCGTATATAGCATCACGGCGCTGATTAACGATCTGCTCGACCTGGGGCGCATCGAGGCCGGCTTCGACTCCCGCAAGGAGGTCGTTCCCTTCTCAGCGATTATGCACTATGCCGTCGATGGAATCCGCCCGCGCTGCGACGGCAAACAGATCACTTTACATGTAGACACGCCGGAGCAGCTGCCCTCGGTGCTGGGCAACCCCGTGCGGCTGCGCCAAATGCTCAACAACCTGCTGACCAACTCGGTAAAATATACCCCCGCCGGCGGCAGTATCTACATATCAGCCCACGCCCAAACCGATCAGTTAGTCATCCAGGTGAGCGATACCGGCCCCGGCATTCCCGCCGCCGATCAACCCTACATCTTCGATAAGTTCTACCGCGCCAGCAACATTCCGGCTGATATTCCGGGAACAGGCCTGGGCCTGGCGATTGTCAAATCGATTGTGGAAAACCACCAGGGGCGCGTGTGGGTCGAATCGCAAAGCGGACAAAACACCTCGTTCACCATTCTGCTCCCCACCCTCGATAACCAATTCTAACCGGCGGCTGCGCGCGCATGACCTCCCCCCTTCGCCCATTCATCACCCTGGCTTATGCCCAAAGCCTGGACGGCTGCCTGACGGAAGCGCCGGGCCGCCCCACGGCGCTGAGCGGGGCGGATGCGCAAGCCCTCACCCACCGCCTGCGCGCCGAGAACGACGCCATCCTGGTGGGCATTGGCACGGTCTTAGCCGATAATCCGCGCCTGACGGTGCGCCTGGCCGACGGCCCCAACCCGCAGCCGGTGATCCTGGACGGCCGCCTGCGCACCCCGCCCGGCTGTTTTTTGGTTTCCGGTCACCCCAAACCGGCCTGGGTCGCCGGGCTGCTCCACGCCGATCCGGGCCGCGCCGCCGCGCTGCAGCAAGCCGGGGCGCTGCTCTTGCCCACCTCCGCCGAAGCAGATGGGCGCATTTCCTTACCGGCGCTGCTCGCAACCCTGCACCAGCGCGGCATCCGCCGCCTGATGGTGGAAGGCGGCGCACAGGTGATCACCGCTTTCCTGAGCCGCCGCCTGGTAGACCAGGTGTGCATCACCATCGCCCCCCGCTACCTGGGCGGCCTAAACGCCATCCAGGCCCCGCTCGCCGCCTTACCCCCGCTTAGCCAGGTGACCTACACCACCCTGGGCGAAGACCTGATTGTATGGGGCCAGCTGTAATATGCTATACTCACCCTCATGGACGAGCGCTATTCTCTCTACTTTACGGCTCCCCAACAGGTGGAAATCCGCCGTGAGCCAATGCCCACCCCTGGCGAAAATCAGGCGCTGGTGCAAACCAGCGCCTCGGCCATCAGCTGCGGAACGGAAAGCCTGGTTTTCGAGGGGCAGTTCCCCAGCGATGTTGCGCTAGACGCCTCGCTTGACGCCCTAAAGGGCAGCTTCGCCTATCCGCTCAAATACGGCTACAGCGCCATTGGGCGGGTGCTGGCATGCGGACCGGGGGTAGACCCGGCCTGGCGAGACCGCCTGGTGTTCGCCTTTCACCCCCACGAAAGTCATTTTATAGCCGACGTGGAACAATTAATGCCTCTGCCGGAAGGCGTGGCGATTGAAGACGCCCTATTTCTGCCTAATATGGAGACGGCCGTCAACCTGGTGATGGACGGCGCTCCGCTGCTGGGCGAACGCGTGGCCGTGCTGGGCCAGGGCGTGGTGGGGCTACTCACCACCGCCCTGCTGGCGCAGTTTCCCCTGGCGGAACTCACCGGCATCGACCGCTGCCCGCGGCGGCGCGCCGCCGGCCTGGCCCTGGGCGCGCACACCGCCCGGCCCCCCGAAGAGGCCGAACCAGCCGCCCCTCACCGAGGCTACGACCTGGTGTACGAGCTAACCGGCGCGCCCGCGGCGCTCAACAGCGCCATCGACCTGGCTGGCTTTGAAAGCCGGGTGGTAATTGGCTCGTGGTATGGGCAAAAAGAAGCCCCCATCCACCTGGGCGGGCGCTTTCATCGCAGCCGCATCCGCTTAATCAGCAGCCAGGTCAGCACCCTGGCCTCCCACCTCAAAGGGCGTTGGGATAAAGCCCGCCGTTTCGACATGGTGTGGGACATGCTGCGGCGTGTGCGCCCCAGCCAACTGATTACCCACCGCTTTCCCCTTCCCCAGGCCGGGCAAGCCTACCGGCTGCTGCAAAGCGCCCCCAACGACTTCATCCAAATTCTCTTTACCTACCCGGCGTCTGCCTCTGCAGCGTCGCCTAAAAATTCAAATCAGGAGGGATAAGGCAATGTATTCAGTAGCTGTTAAACGCGATTTTATCGCCCTGCACTTCCTAATCGGCGGAGACTGGGGCGATGAAAACCAACGTCACGCCCACCATTATCAGCTCGAGCTGCAATTGCACGGCGACGAGCTGGATGAGCATGGCTACCTGGTGGATATTGTCCAAATCGAAAAAATATTAGATGAAACTGTCGCTAAATACCGCAACAGTACCCTGAACCAGCTGCCTGAATTTAGCGGGTTAAACCCCAGCATCGAGCATTTTAGCCGCATCCTGGCGGAGCAGCTTTCGCAGGGCATCCAGGCCGGCAACATTCACACCCTCACCATCAAGCTGTGGGAAAATGATATTGCCTGGGCGGCCTACCGGCTAATGCGCCTCTAAAACATGCGCTTTGGGTTGGTAATTTATGGCTCGCTTGACGTGCTATCGGGCGGCTACCTGTACGACCGCCGGCTGGTAGAACGTTTGCGCGCTCGCGGCCACAGCGTGCAGATCATCGCCCGGCCCTGGCGCAGTTACGCCCGGCGCGTGTTGGATAACCTCTCGCCGGCCTGGCGCGCCGCCCTGAAAGACGCGCCGGTAGATGTGCTGCTGCAAGACGAATTGAACCACCCGTCGCTGGCCGGGGTGAACGGGGCGCTGCGCGGGCGCAACCATCCGCCCATCGTTTCGATAGTGCATCACCTGCGCGCCGACGAGCAGCGCCCCGCCTGGCAGAACGCCATCACCCGCTGGGTGGAGCGCCGCTACCTGGCGAGCGTGGACGGTTTTATTTTCAACAGCCACACCACCCGCCGGGCGGTGCAAACCCTGCTGGGAGCGGGCGGCGAACCGCCACCCGACACGCCAACCGACACCCAGCCCCCCGCTGCGCTGCCGCCCTGGCGCGTTGCCTACCCCGCCGGCGATGCGCTGTCCCCAGGCATAACCAGCCCCGAAATCGCCGCCCGCGCCGCCCAACCCGGCCCGCTGCGCCTGGTGTTTGTGGGCAACTGGATGGCGCGCAAGGGGCTGCATACCCTGCTTCACGCCCTGCTGCGCCTGCCCGCCGACGCCTATCGCCTGGAGGTGGTGGGCGATGACGAATTTGACCCCGCTTACAGCCGCCGAATTCGCCGGATATGGGCGGGCAGCCCCACGCTGCAAGCGGCGGCGCGGCTGCGCCACCGCCTGCCGGATGCCGAGCTGCGCCAGGTCTTACGCCAGGCCCACGTGCTGGTTGTTCCTTCGCAGTACGAGGGCTTTGGCATCGTCTACCTCGAAGGCATGGGGTACGGTCTGCCGGCCATTGCCGGGGCCGCCGGCGGGGCCAGCGAGATCATCACCCACGGCGTTGACGGCTTTCTGACGCCTCCCGAAGACCCGGCGCAGCTGGCCCACCTGATCGATCAACTGCACCGCGACCGTGCTCTGCTGGAGCGCATGGCTCTTGCCGCCCACCAGCGGTATTTGCGCCACCCCAGTTGGCGCGTCAGTATGGACGGCGCGGTGGATTTCTTAGAACGTTTCAACCCCCATCGGAGGGCGACATGACCATTCCCCAAGTATATTCCTTCCCGCGCTACCTGGCGGCCAAAAAAAGCGTAGACGACCGCGCCCTAAACCGCCATGTGTGGCAAACCCTATGCGATGCGCCGGCCCACTTGAACCTGCCCCGCCCTCTGCGTGTGCTCGAGATTGGCGCCGGAACCGGGGCCATGGTCGAGCGCATTCTCGAATGGGGGCTGGTGGATGACGCCGATTACACCGCCCTAGACGGCGAGCCGAAAAACATTGCCGCCGCCTACGAAAGGCTGCCATTGTGGGCGCAGGCGCGCGGCTATCGCCTTTCCGGCGATATGCAGGCCAATCCCGAACAGGGCTGGCTGATCGAAGGCCACGGCCGGCGCTTGCGCTTGCATTGGCGGGTGAGCGATCTGTTCGAGTATATCGCCGGGCGCGGCGGTTGGCAGCCGGCGGGCGCCGTGGCAAACGCTGCGTCGCCAGGCGACACCGCCGCGCGCCATCCCGCCGCAGGCAATGCCGCCCCCACCCCAGACGGCGCAGCCGGTTTTGATCTGCTCATCGCCCACGCCTTTCTCGATCTGCTAGATTTGCCTCGCGCCCTGCCCCAGATCCTCAGGCTACTGCGCCCCGGCGGGTGGTTCTATTTCACCATCAACTTCGATGGCAGTACCATCTTCCAGCCCACCATCGACCCGGCCCTCGACCGCCGCATCGAACAGCTCTATCACCAAAGCATGGACACCCGCCAAATCGACGGGCGGCTTTCGGGCGACAGTCAGTCGGGGCGGCATCTGTTCGGCTTGCTGCAAGCCAGCGGGGCGTGCCTGGCCGCCGCCGGCGCTTCCGACTGGGTGATCTTTCCCACCCAAGGCCAGTACCCCCACGACGAAGCCTATTTCTTGCATCACATCTTGACCTTCATCGAAGACGCGCTGCGCGAGCAGGGCGAGCTAGACCCCGCCACGCTCGAAAGCTGGCTGGCGCAGCGCCACGCCCAAGTGGAACGCGGCGAACTGGTGTACATTGCCCATCAACTCGATTTTTCCGGAAGGATGGCCTGACCGGTTATGCAAAACAAGTTACGCTTATATTGGCCCCTGCTGGCCTGGGCGCTGCCGGCGCTTCTCATCGACCTGGCGTCGAAAATTTGGGTGCGCCAGAATATTCTGTTTGGGCGGGTGGGAATCGGCATTGGCCCCATCCGGGTGGTAAATGTCGGCAACGCCGGGGCCGGCGGGGGCTTGTTAGCCAACGCGCCGCTGCTGCTCAGCCTGCTGGCCCTGGTCATCAGCCTCGCGGTGATCGCCGTTTACCCACGCCTGGCAGGCCGCAGCCACTGGATGCCGGTCGCCCTGGGCTTGCTGCTGGGGGGCGGCCTGGGCAACCTGATCGACCGCCTGGCGCTGGGGTATGTCACCGATTTCATCGCCATCGGCAGCCTGCCCATCTTCAACCTGGCCGATGTGTGGGTGTTGGTTGGGGTGTGCCTGTTGGCGCTGATATTGGCATAGCCCACCCCGGAAGAGCTACAAAACCTTTGCGAAACGCTTGTGTGCCTGTTGGCGCTTGTGTTGGCATAGCCCACCCCAACCTGGTGGGGCCACGCAGGTTCTCAACCGTAGGTTGGGGCGTTTTAAGGTAAAATCAACCCATCTAAGCGAGCTTAATTCAGGCGCGCCGGCTTAAGGGGCGGGGGTGAGCTTGCCCATCGCAAACCGCGGCGCGCAAGCTGGTTAACGGGCCGTCTTTTGCCCAAGCCGCCTGACCACGGAAGGTGTTTATTTGAAAAGGGTTGTACAAGACTACACTTACCTGGCTCTGATCGCCGGGTTGATTATCGCCATCGACCAGATCACGAAATTCTGGATTCGTCACACCCTCAACCTGGGAGAGATTTACCGCCCCGACTTGTGGTTCACGCCTTACATACGCCTGGTGCATTGGAAAAACACCGGCGCCGCCTTCGGCATGTTGCAAAACGTCAACTGGCTGTTTATGATTATCTCCAGCGTGGTCTGCCTGGCCATCATCTATTATTTCCGCGCCATCCCGCGCCACGATAGACTGCTGCGCTTTGTCCTGGCCCTCACCTTGGGCGGGGCGTTGGGCAACTTGCTTGACCGGTTTCATCAGGGCCATGTTACCGATTTTATTTCGGTGGGCAGTTTCCCCGTGTTTAACGTGGCCGACGCCAGCATTTCTATCGGCGTGACCGTCATCCTGCTGGCGAGTCTTTTGGAGAAAAAGCAGCAGTTCTCCCAGGCTGCAGATGAACCGCTGAAGGCTGAGACGGAAGATTCATCAGCTGCATCCGGCGGCGAAGCGGCCCCGCTGATGGCCGAGACGGAACATCCGGCGGTTGACGAAGAAAGACAGGCGTGATGAATACCGAAAAAACCTTTGAATTTGTTTTCGATGATGCCGCTTCTATGCGGCTCGATAAATATCTGGTGCAGTGTTTGCCAGAGCTTTCACGGGCGCGCATTCAAACCCTGATTGCAGAGGGTTTTGTGCTGGTGCAGGGCGTTCCCCCTAAAAAGGCCGGGCAGATGCTGGATTCTCACAGCCTGGTGCAAGTGCGCATCCCAGCGCCGCTGCCCACCACCCTCGAGCCGGAAGACATCCTGCTCGATATCGTGTTCGAAAACGACGATATGATGGTGGTGAATAAACCCGCCGGCATGGTGGTGCATCCGGCAGCCGGGCACTCCGCCGGCACACTGGTGCATGCCGCCCTGGCCCACGCCCCAGAAATGGAGGGCATCGGTGGAGAACAGCGCCCCGGTGTGGTGCATCGCCTGGATAAGGACACCAGCGGGCTGATCTTGCTGGCGAAGAACGATCTCACCCATCGCTGGCTGCAAGATCAATTCCGCCTGCGCAAAATTGAGAAAACCTACCTCGCCCTGGTGGACGGACGTCCCCCCACACCCACCGGCAGAATCGAAGCGCCGATTGGACGCAACCCGCGGGCGCGCAAACAGATGGCCGTCACCAGCGCCGAGAAAGGCCGCGCCGCGGTGAGCGAGTATCACACCCTGGCAACCTACCCGGAGCATACCCTGGTGGAGGTGCACCCCCTTACCGGACGCACCCATCAAATTCGCTTGCACATGGCCTTTATCGGCTGCCCAATCGCCGGCGATAAGATATACGGGCGGCAAAAACCAACCGTGCCGCTCAACCGGCACTTCTTGCACGCCGCCCGCCTGGTGGTGCGCTTGCGGGGAGAAGAAACCCCCCATACCTTCGAAGCCCCGCTTCCCGCCGAGCTTCAGCAAGTGCTAGACCAGTTGAACGAAGCCGCCTGACATTCAGAATACCCCAAAAGTTTTTTTGCGACGCTAAAATCACGCCAGGAGCTGAGCCAATGATCGACTACCGATCCGATACCGTTACCGCCCCCACCCCCGCCATGCGCGCGGCCATGGCCGCAGCGCAGGTGGGCGATGATGTCTATGGCGACGACCCCACCGTCAACCAATTACAGACCCGCGCCGCCGAAATGTTGGGCAAAGAAGCCGCCTTATTCGTCCCCTCCGGCACGATGGGCAACCTGATCGCCATGATGATCCACTGCGGGCGCGGCGACGAGGTGATCTTGGGCAACCAGGCGCACACCTTTCTGCACGAAGCCGGCGGGGTGGCGGCCTTGGGGGGTGTGCATCCCTGCCAAATCATCAATCAGCCCGATGGAACCCTGGCGCTCAGCGACATCGAGGCCGCTATTCGCCCTGACGACGTTCACGAACCGATCACCCGCCTCATTACCATCGAAAACACCCAAAACAGCTGCGGCGGCATTCCGCTTAGCCTGGAATATACCCGCCAGGTGGGGCAGTTGGCGAAACGCCATGGCATCGCCGTGCATTTAGACGGCGCCCGGCTGTTCAACGCCGCCGTGGCGCTCAACACGCCCGCCGCCGCCCTGGTCGAGCCGGTCGATTCGGTGAGCTTTTGTCTGAGCAAGGGGCTGTGCGCGCCGGTCGGTTCGATGCTGGTGGGTTCGGAGCCTTTTATTCGCCGGGCGCTGCGCCTGCGCAAGATGCTAGGCGGCGGCATGCGCCAGGTGGGCGTGCTGGCCGCCGCCGGCCTGGTGGCGCTGGATACCATGATCGAGCGCCTGGCCGACGATCACACCCGCGCCAAACGCCTGGCGGCGGGTTTAGCCGCCCTGCCGGGCATCATCCTTGAGCCAGGTTCCCCGCACACCAATATGATCTTCTTCCGCCTGACCGCGGATTGCCCCCTCGACCCCCAAACCCTCGCCCAGCGCCTCGAACAGGCCGGCATTCAGATCAGCCCCTACGAGCGCATTCGCCTGGTGACGCACTACTGGATCGACGACGATGCCATCGACCGCACTCTGCAAGCTTTTCGCCAGGCGCTGGTGTGATCGGATCTGTGATTGGCGCATAATAGGTTCGAGAAAATTGCGCGCGATTTTTTAATCGAGAAGGATATTCGATCATTTTGAGTTTATTTGATGAAGATCCGTATTATCGAAATAACGCTCGTTCAGCGGGTAACTCTACAAAAAACGTTCACGAATTCAAAACCCAACTACTCAAGTGGATCGGGAATAAACAGCGTTTCGCTCATGAAATTATTTCTTTTTTTCCCTAAAGAATTTGGGAATTATTATGAACCTTTTTTGGGGAGTGGGGCTGTTCTGGCTACGCTTGCTCCTAATCAAGCTGTTGCTTCCGATACCTTTTTGTACTTGATTCAAATATTTCAAACCCTCCAGTCTAATCCAGACCAACTTTACAACTGGTATACGGAAAGATGGGAGAGGCTGCAGGCGTGGGATAAGGTGGCTATCTATGAGGATATCAAAGCTTCCTATAACGACAGCCCAAACGCAGCGGATCTTCTTTTTATTTCAAGAAGCTGTTACGGTGGAGTGGTGAGATTTAGAAAAGATGGTTATATCTCCACTCCCTGCGGCATACACGATCCTATCTCGCCTGATTCTTTTGAATACCGAGTTCGAGAGTGGCATCGAAGGACGAAAAATACAACCTTTATGCATCTGGATTACAAGCAAGCGATGAGCATGGCTCAAGCCGGAGATGTTATTTATTGCGACCCGCCTTACACGCACTCTCAGACGATTTTATATGGAGCACAAGACTTCTCCTTAGAACAACTATTTTCAATTATCGGTGACTGCAAGCGCCGCGGTGTTCATGTGGCATTAAGCATTGATGGAAGTAAGAAATCGGGCAATAAACTATGTGACTTGCCTATCCCCGATGGACTTTTTGAGCGAGAGATTATTGTGAATCTGGGACGATCCATGTTAAAAAGGTTCCAGATGGAAGATAAGACCCTGGAGGGAGAGGTAGTAAAAGATAGGCTGCTCCTCACCTACTAAAAGTAAGCCGCCTTCTTCAGGTTTTTTTATATTGACAAATACCGCGTTTTTGCCTCTTTTACATTTTATCTAAACCCAGGCTTAAAAAAACAGGCGGACGATATACCGGTATTAATGGCGCAAGGCGAGAAAACACGCCCCCCTGCCTGATGATCGCCTGTGCCGTCCCCCCTATTTCCTCCACACCCCCAATCGGGCGGCTAAAACACAACCGGGAAACCAGCCTCATCCTCCCTCGCGGCAAGCTTGTCGGAAGTGATTCCAGGCTATCTTTTATTAGAAGAAACTAAAGTGTTATAATCATCACAATTAAAACATCCGAAAATAATCGCGACTTTTAGAAAACCTTATGGAAGAATTCATCACCCTCCCCCAAATAGACGAAACGACCCAAGCCGTAAAGCAGCGCATACACACAGCGCCGCGCGTGGGCTTGGTTTTAGGGACCGGCCTGGGTAGCCTGGTCGAAGCGGTGGAAGACGCCGTTTCTATTCCGTATCAAGACCTGCCGCATTGGCCGGCATCCACCGTGCAAGGTCACAGCGGTCGCCTGGTGGTGGGCCGCCTGGAAGGCCAAAATGTGTTGGTGCAGCAGGGCCGGGCGCATTTTTATGAAGGCTACAGCATGAGCCAGGCCACCTTGCCGGTGCGGGTGATGCAGCGCCTGGGTGTGGAAATTCTGATCGTGACCAACGCCGCCGGGGCGGTGAACCCGGCCTTTGAACCGGGCCGCCTGATGCTGATTGTGGATCACCTGAACCTGATCGGCATGGGGGGCCTGAACCCGCTGCGCGGACCCAACCTGAACGAATTCGGGCCGCGCTTCCCCGATATGAGCCGCGCCTACGATCGCCAGCTTTCGGACCTGGCGCGCCAGGCGGCGTCCGCCCAGGGTGTAACGCTCTACGAAGGCGTGTACGCCGCCCTGGCTGGGCCGTCTTTCGAAACGCCTGCCGATTTGCGCTTCTTGCGCTCCGCCGGCGTAGACGCGGTGGGCATGTCCACCGTTCCCGAAGTGACCGTGGCGCGCCATGGGGGCACGCGTGTGCTCGGCATTTCGGGCATCAGCAACAAAGCCAACCTGGACGGCGATACCTTAACCACGCACGAGGAGGTGTTAGAAGCCGGCAACCAGATCACTCCGCAGCTCTTAACCGTGCTGCGGGGCGTGCTGCAGCGTCTGTAAACCCAGGCGCCCCGGCCTTTACTGGTAAACAATAAGGAAGCGCGGTGGTATGGAAGCTCTCCAACTCCTTAGCGAGTACGAGCTTGTCATTTACGTCCTCCTGGTGTTAGGAAGCCTGGTATTTATCCGGCAGTTTGTCACCGCCTGGAATGAACTGCAAGGCGCGGCTTTCGGGTTAGAAAAAGAAAGCGCCCAGGGCAAGCTTAACCAGGCGGCCGGCGGCTTAGTGGCAATGTTAACGATTGCAGTAGTGGTGTTTGTGTTGGTATCCTTTGTGGCTCCATCTGCGCTTGATGCCCTTCCCACCCCTACCCTCAACCCGTTTGCCACGGCTACCGCCACCCTGCCGCCCGGAGCGCCCACCTACACGCCTGCGCCGGGGGCTGAGCAAACCCAGGCCGCCGCCCCACCGCCTGCCGCCGGCGGCAGCGGCTGCATCCCCGGCCAGGTGGATATTACCACCCCCAAACCAGGCGATCAGGCCATGGGCATTGTGCCGTTGGTGGGAAGCGCCAATATTGCCAATTTCGGTTTCTACCGCTTTGAAATTAAGCAGCCCAACGAAACCATTTGGCTAACCGTGCAAGCCGGCAACACCCCCATCACCAACAATTTGCTGGGTGAATGGGATACCAGCCGCCTGGCGCCCGGCGAGTATCAACTGGGCTTAGTGGTGGGCGATAACGCCGGGCAGGAAATGCCGGCCTGCATCGTGCAGTTGCGCGTGGCTCCCGCCCCGGAGGCCACGCCGACCCGATAATTAGAGTGTGTGTATGCCTGAAATCGAAATTCGACCGGCTGATCTTGAAGCTCTGCCCACCCTGCTGGCCCTGGATGCCGCCGGCAGCGCCAGCTACACCTGGCAAATGGAAGTGCTGCCCCCCGCGCTGGATGAAGCCGGCTATGCGGTTAGCTTACGGCGGGTGCGCCTGCCCCGCCCGGCGAAGGTGGCCTATGCGCGCACTCGCACCCGCTTAAGCGAAACCCTGCCGCACGCCGACATGCTTTTGCAAGCTCAGGTGGCTGGGCAAAGCGTGGCCTGGTGCGCCCTGCTGCTCAATCGCCTGCCCGGTGTGGTGTGGATCAGCGATATGGCGGTTCACCCCACTCACCGCCGGCAAGGGGTCGGCTCCAGCCTGGTGCTCGCCACGCTAAATTGGGCGGCGCAAGTGCAGGCCGCCGGTGTAATGTTAGAAATCGCCTCGCGCAACGATCCGGCGGTGCAATTTGCCCGCCGCTTGGGGTTCGAGTTTAACGGATATCAAAATCATTATTACGGCCCGCATAGTGCGGCGCTCTTCTTTTATAAATCGATTTAATCAGGACGTTTATCGGGTATGGCAAGTTTACTTATTGCGACCCTGCGCTCGCTCAATAGTCTGCTAACCGCGGCCATCGCCATCACCGCCTTTTCGCTGGTGATGTACGCCCTATCCTTCAATTTGCGCGACAGCGTGGCGCGTTCGCTGGCAACAATTATGGTATGTGTGCTGGTTGTCTTCGGCAGCGAGGCAATCGGCTCGGTTACAAACCGCCCCGAAAGTTTAGACGTATGGTTTCGGATCCAATGGATTGGCATTCTGTATTTACCGGCCGCCTATCTCCAACTATCCGATGCGCTCTTAGCCACCACCGGGCGGCCATCGCGCTTCCGGCGGCGGTGGACGGTGCGCGCCTTTTACCTGCTTTCCACCGCGTTTATGCTGCTGCTGCCCACCAACATACTGGTTGGCCCGCTGATGGCGCAGGCCACGCCGGCCCCACATTTACAGCGCACCGTTCTCACCTGGGTGTTCGCCGCCTTTTACGCCCTCGGCATGAGCATGGCGTGGTTCAACTTTATGCGCGCCTTCCGGCGCACCGTAACCAGCGCCACCCAGCGCCGCGTGGGCTATTTGATGGTGGGGGCGCTGGCCCCGGCCATGGGGTCTTACCCCTATCTGCTGTTCGGGCCGGGCATAGCTGCCAATCTGCCGGTGTTTTTCTGGTTGGCGGTGAGCGTAAGCAATCTGCTAACCCTGGTGTTCCTGGTGTTAATGGCCTACGCCTCGGCCTTCTTTGGTGTATCCTGGCCCGACCGGGTGGTTAAAAGACGATTGTTCAAATGGCTGCTGCGTGGGCCGGCCACGGCTTCGGCTGTGCTGGCGCTTACAACAATTTCGCGCCGCCTGGGCAACCTGGCCGGCATTGATACCGCTCCGCTTCAACCCGCCCTTATGGTGGGCGGAATTTTAGTGTTCGAACACCTGGTGACGTTGGGCGCCCCCTTGTGGGAGCGGCGACTGTTCCTGTTTGGCAGAGATCGCGACGAGATGGGCTTGCTGCAAACCCTGGACGAACGCCTGTTAACCCTGGGCGACTTGCAGCAGTTCCTGGAATCGATCCTGGCGGCGGTGTGCGACCGGCTGCAAATCAACCACGCCTTTATCGCCCTGATGGGCGCTCCGGGCGATGAGCTGCTAATTACGATTGGAGGTGAAACACCATTTGGGGAAGAGAAGCTTTCCACCCATTTGCTCGAAATGGTGGAAAAACAAGAGCAAAGAAAAGACCTGTTCGCGTGGGGCGATTATTGGCTGGTTCCCTTAATGAACGATGATGACGAGCCAATTGGCCTGTTAGGGCTGCTAGGGGTGCAGCGTAAGGCCGAACCGCTGGATGAAGAACAGCGCGAAGCGCTAACCCTTTTGGCGCAGCGCGCCCGCCTTGCCATTCACGACCGCCGCCGGCAGCAGCAAGCCTTTAGCTCGTTGGAAGCCCTGGCTCCGCAAATAGATATGATCCAACGTATGCGCGCCGCGTCGCGCTACGATGGTTCCCAAATTCTATCCGCGTCGGATGACGGCCTTCAGGCTGCTCAACTCTCTCCCTGGGTAAAGAATGCGCTAACCCACTATTGGGGCGGCCCAAAACTAACGCAGAACCCCTTGCTAAAGCTCCAGGTGGTGCAGCAAACCGCCTTGGATAGCGAGGAAACCCCCGCTAACGCTTTGCGGGCGGTGCTGCGGAAAGCAATTGACCATGTGCGCCCCGAAGGGGATCGCCGCTTTACCGCGGAATGGCTCTTATATAATATTTTGGATATGAAATTTTTAGAAGGTCATAAAGTGCGGGAAATCGCCATGCGCCTGTCCATGTCTGAAGCCGATTTATATCGTAAGCAGCGCGTGGCAATTGAAACCGTGGCAAACGCCATTGTGGAAATGGAACAACAGGTTCAACAAACTACTCACAATGGTGAGAGCAGCGCCCCGCTTACCGAAAAACAAGGCAATCAAAAGAACCCAGAGAGGTAGGGGTTTAATGGTAAATAAACGTCGCTATATCGATGAGAAAAACGGCCCGCCCGCCATGGATGACTCCTGGTGGGAAGCTGTCTTGGCCGAGGAAGAAAATCACAATGCCATGCCCGCCCGCCCGGCGCGGCCCAACCGGCGCCCCCCCCTTGGCGAACGCGCAGCTATTCCAGCAAACACCACCGCCCCGGTCATGACCATGGAAATGAACCTGGGCAGCGGGCTGGATTGGCCGCACGCCATGGAACTATACGAGCAAGATCAGGTGATTCAGCTAATCGTCACCGGCTGCAACCGCGGCGGGCTGCTCGTTTCCAGCGATAGGCTGCAAGGATTTGTGCCCATTTCGCACCTGATCGAAGTTCCATGCAATGAAAACGATCTGGAAGGCTGGTTGGAACGCTATATCGACCAGGAGATGTGCGTCAAGGTGATCGAGTGCGATCAAGAGCGCGGGCGAGTGGTATTCTCCGAACGGGCGGCCCAATCCATCCCGGGCAGCCGTAAGCATCTGCTCACCTCGCTGCGCCCCGGCGGCTGTGTTTCCGGCATAGTCACCAACATCACCGATTTTGGCGTGTTCGTAGACCTGGGCGGGGTCGAGGGGCTGGTCCACGTGTCGGAAATCTCGTGGGGGCGAGTGCATCACCCCGGCGATGTGCTCACCCTGGGCGAACGCGTCGATGTGTTTGTGATCAATATCGATCAGGAACGCGCCCGCGTGGGCCTGAGCTTAAAGCGCCTGCGCCCCAACCCGTGGGAAACGGTGGAGGCGCGCTACCGGGTGGGGCAGGTCACCCAAGCCACTGTCACCAGCATCGTGCCTTTTGGCGCGTTCGCGCGCCTGGAAGATGGCCTCGATGGGCTGATTCACATTTCCGAATTTAGCCGCACCGATGGCAGCAGCGCGCCGGTGTTGAAAGAGGGCCAAACAGTGGCTGTGCGCATTCTCCACGTAGACGCCGCCCGACAGCGCCTGGGCCTGAGCTTAAAATTGAGCGACGACGATCTGCTCATCTAACCATCATCGCGCCCTTTCGGCGGCGGGTCCCCACCCCCTCCGGCGCAAATTGCCCCCCAGGCGAGAGGGGGGTGCAGCCGACCGCCCAGGCGCAGACAACTTTTAAAACGGAGGGCTGGTGAAGGACCTCTGGAAATTCTTCTTTAGCCTGGCGTGTGGTTTTCTGGGAGCGGGTCTCATTCTATTGCTCTCGCTTCCACCGCGGGGTGAACCGGTAACTTTGCGACCGGTTCCTACCCCAGCGGAGCTTGTGGTTCAAGTGGATGGAAGCGTGGCCCACCCAGGTTTATATCATTTGCCCCACGGCAGCCGGGTGCAGCACGCTGTGCTGGCTGCCGGCGATTTTACCGCCCAGGCAGATGCTGGCTTCATCAACCTGGCGGCGCGCCTGCAAGACGGTCAGCATATCATCGTGCCGGCTAAGCCGGAGCCTACCCGCCCGTTTGCCTCGCCTTGGCCGCGCCAAACCACCCCCACCACCGCCGCGCTCCGCCCCACCACGGCGTACACCCCCGCAAAAGGCGTAACCAAGGGCGGCGCAAAGGTCAATATCAACACCGCCAATGCCGCCGAACTGGAAAGCCTGCCCGGCATTGGCCCGGTGCTGGCCGAAGCCATCCTGCGCTATCGCAGCGCCTATGGCCCCTTCAAACGCATTGAAGACTTATTAGACGTGCCGGGGATTGGTGAGAAAACTTTGGAAAAACTTAAGCCGTTTATCACCATTTAAACGCGACCATTTTAGCCGGGCGGCGTATACTCAGTGATAAAAGGAGATCATGATGTCAGATAACAAGCGTTTATATCGATCGCGCACCAACAAAATGATAGCCGGCGTTTGCGCCGGTGTTGGTGAATATGCCAATATTGACCCCACCGTGGTGCGTTTGCTGTTTGTGCTAATTACCATTTTCTCGACTGTTCTTCCTGGGCTGCTGGCTTACCTGCTGATGGTAATCATCATCCCCGAAGAGCCAACCCCGCTTAGCTAAACAAACCTATGCGCGGACTGTGACGGATGGCGCGCTAGAAAGCGCGCCATCCGCCGTATATCCCCGCTCATCACCGCCGTCTACGGGTGATAACCCATCGCTGTAGGCAACCTCCCCATTGTTCCCGCCTCTCCCCCCTACTACAATGCCAGCAGTAAAGAATAAGGGGCGTAAAAGGCTGAAATTTTTAGCCTGCCCCGGCTTTATGGCATAAAAAAGGAGGTAAGGATGGAAGTAATTAACAGCGAACGCTTATCGCGTCGTCAAGTAGAACACCTCACCGATCCGCCCGTAGCACGAGCTTTATTTGGCTCGACGCGCTTCGCCTGGTTGTGGTTGATTTTGCGGATATATATCGGGTACGAGTGGCTTTCAGCTGCTTTGGGTAAGCTCGGCAACCCGGCATGGACCGGCGACAAGGCGGGGACGGCGCTAACAGGTTTCGTTAAGGGGGCATTGGCCAAGACGGCCGGAGATCACCCCGATGTGCAATCGTGGTACGGCGCGTTCCTGCAGAACGTAGTCTTACCCAATGCGCGGGTTTGGAGTTACCTGGTGACGTTTGGCGAGATGCTGGTGGGCATTGCCCTGATACTAGGCCTGTTTACCGGCATTGCGGCCTTCTTTGGCAGCTTCATGAACATGAGCTATTTGTTGGCCGGAACCGTAAGCAGCAACCCGATTCTCTTGTTGATCGCCATGCTGCTGGTGTTGGCCTGGAAAGTGGCCGGTTGGTGGGGGCTAGATCGGTGGGTGCTGCCGGCTCTCGGCACACCATGGAGTCCCGGCCTGGTGTTCCAACCGCAAGCGCAGGCGCTGCCCGCAAACGGCGAGGCCGCTTCAGACTAGAATTCTACCTTCAGTTGGGTGTTACTCCCACCACATGGGCCGCCGGGGGTCTTTCACAAAAAAGCCTCCCGGCGGTTTTTGTTATATTCACCCCCCCGCCGCGGGCGCCGGTTCCAGCGCGGCGTCACCGCCGCTCTGATCGTGATCGGGCAAGATGCTTTCGGCGTCTCGCACCGGGCGCGCCAGGTAGCCCACCGGCCCCACCATGGCAGCCGCCAACCCCACGAATACCAACACCAGAGCCATGCCGGCCCCGGGGCCGCTTCCTACCAACCAGGAGAAGGTTGGGGCCAGGCTGCCGCCGGCTTGCATGGCCGGTTCCATCACCTTATCGGCCAGCGGCCCGGCGATCAGCGTCGCCAGCGGGTTAACCAGCCAGGCAATTACGCGGCGAATGGAAAACACCCGCCCTTGCACATCTGGGGCCACCTTGGCCTGCCAAATGGCCTGGTTCGAAGCGTTAATCCAGGGCGCAAACATCATTCCCAAAAAACCGGCTAGCGCCCAAACCACCTGTCCGCGCCCTAAACCCAACAGGGTCATGCCAAATAAGCCGCTTGCGAACCAACCCAGCAGCACACCGTGCACTTTGCGACGAGTGCCGCCCCAGGCGCTCATAATCAACCCTCCGACCACCCCGCCTATCGCCGCGATAGACTCGACCGAACCGAGCGCCAACGAATTATTTTGCGTGCGGGCTAAGATCATGGGGGCTTGCAACGTGAAACCGATGGTAGTAAAGAAATTGCCCACCAAAAATACAATTTGCAAACCCAGCAGGCTGGGGCGCTGCAATATGTACTTAAGCCCGTAGAGCGATTCCTGCGCCAGGCTGCCTTTACTCGCCCTCCCCTCGGGGGTAGATAATGGTTGGGGCACATGCACCAGCAACACCGTCCCCAGCGCCACCGCCATACAAGCCAGGTCAATCGTCAACACCCAGCCCAAGCCCACCAGCCCCAACACCGCCGCCGCCAGGATGGGGGCGAAGATGCCCGAACCCGTCTCGGCCAGCGACATGAGACCATTAGCGCGCCCGTACTGCGCCTTGGGCAGCATGGTTGAGATGGCAGCCGAGAAGGCCGGCCACTGGAAGGCCTGCCCGATCCCCATCACCGCCGCGGCCACATATAAATGCCAGATTTGCAAGCCACCGTTCAGATGGAGCATGAGCAGGCTAAAAGACGCCGCCCCGGCGCTGGCGTCGCTAACCATCATCATCAACTTACGATTGGAGCGATCCACCAGCGCCCCAGCCAATGGGCTGATGAGCAGCATGGGTGTAATGTAAAAAAAGCCCACCAGGGCCAGGGTGGTGGCCGCGCCGGTTTTTTGATACGCCCAAATGTTAAGGGCGAAGGCGCTCATGGCTGTGCCTAGCAGCGAAAAGACCTGGCCCAGCCAGACTAACACAAACCCGCGCATGCCAGAGCGCCAAGATTGCGTTGTAGGCGTCGAACTCACTCGATAAAGATCTCCACGTGTTCACCGTCTTCTTCATCGAAAACGTCGATGATTTTACCTTCGGCCCCGTTGTTAATCGCCTCCATCAACTCGTCAAAGGCCACGTCTGGGGCATATTTGGAGGCGATATTCAAGCCCGCGTCCACCAGACCCAGGGGCAGGTTCACGGTGGCCTTGGCCTTGCCGGTAACCATATCGGTGACTCGGATCTTTAGCCATTTGGCCCCGCCAAAGCTGCTGCGCAGGGCGGGTTTGCGCGCCGCCGCCTTACGGCTTTCGCTCAGCGTTGAAAGCAGCTTCGCGCCCTCTTCGGCGGTAATTTTACCATCGTCAATCATCCGCAAGATTTTTAGTCGTTCTTCGTTGGTTGCCATAAACACCTCGTTTTTGATAAATGCTTATCCGATATAGATTTCAACTTTATCTCCATCTTCGCCTTCATCGGCCTGGATATAGATGGGGTTTTCGGGACTAACGCTGCCGCCCATCGCGGTCAAAATTTGATCCACCTGCACACCGCGCAGCCCCTGGATGCGCCCCCCGAAGGTGCGGAAGAACCAGGCGGTGGGGCCGAGCGGCAGCGGAAAGCTAAAGGCGATAGTCTGCGGCTTTTCGCCCGGCTTTTGACGCACGCGCAGATGCAGCCAGGGGGCGGTGCGGCTGCGAAAGGCCAGCGCGGTAAGCGCCACGCCAATCACAAATGGCACACTGGCGCATACAAACCACAGGCTGAGGCCATTGGCGGCGGTGGCCGACCAATACATAAACAGGCCGCCCCAAATGGTGATGAACACTCCCACCCACAGCGGCAGCATCCACCAGCGCTTCCACTTGAGCGCTTCCGGCGGCAGGCCGCCGGGCGGGGGGCCGTGCGGCTCGCCGGGCGCGGCGCTAGCGGGGGCGGCGTAGATGCCGCCCGGTGCGGCGTTAGCGGAGGCGGCGGGGGTGGCGTATGAAGCCGCGCCGACCGGTGCGGTGTGGGTTTCGCCTGGCGCCCCGTTGGCGCGGGCGGCGGAGGTAAATGCGGCGCGCCCCGCTTCATCGCCGCCACCCGGCGCCTTAGCGCCCCCCTCGAAAGGCGCATGCGGTTCGAGCGGCGGTCGCGGGTCGGGCAGAGGAGGCGGGTATCCGGCGTGAAAATCCTCCGCCGGCGAGGGCGCGCCGTCGTTGAGCGGCACGGGCGCACCTTGCCAGGCGCGCTCGCCGCCGCTGGAGGCGTCCAGGTGAACAGCCTCCCCGCCGTCTGCGGAGGACGCCGGCGCAGCGTAAGCGGTGGCATCGTCTGCCAGGTTGGCGTCCAGATCGTCCGCCTCCCCGCGCCCCACAAGGGCGCGCAGCAGCATCAGGCCGTCTTCGGCGCTAATGCGCCCGCTCTCGATCATGTCCAGGATATGAAGGCGTTCGTCAGAGTTTTCCATGCGCTTACTCTCTACCTTCCAATGCCGACAGCAGCTTTTCAGCTTCGTCGAGCGTGATTTTCTTTTGTTCAAGCATACGCAAGATCATCAGGCGCTCATCATCGCTAACCGGATCGGGCGGTTCGGGCGGCGGCGCCCAGGGCGCGCCAGGCGCCGGCGGGGCAGACGGTGGGCGCGGCGGGGCGGGCGGGCTGAACCAATCGAAGCCCCACGAGCGCCGCGTGCGCCGGTCGCCCGATTGGGCGCGCAGCTCACTCTTGCGGCGCGCCTCTTCCAACTTGCGCTCCATCTTCTCTTGGGCGCGCTGCATTTTCTCTTGGGCGCGGCTGGTTTCACGTTCGGCGGTGCGCTGCGCATCGCGCACAATCCGCTCGGTCTGTTCGTCGGGGAAGGTCACTTGTCCCAACTGCTCGGTCAGGCGGCCCATATGCTCGTTGATCCGGCGCGACATCTCTTCCATTTGGCTGTTCATTTGTTCGGCAATCTGCCGCCCCAGGTCTTCGGGCAGGCCCACTTCGTCCTCGCCGCCCGTGGCGCGCTCGATGAACAGGTAGATTGTTCCCTCCGCCGACAGGCTCATCACTCCCCCGGCCGCCTCGCCCAGGGGTAAATCGAGGGCTTCTTGTTGATAGGTCATATTGCCCTCAGCCCGGCGCACCTTGATCGTGCGCCCCTGGCTGACCAGTTTGAGGTGGATATCGGCGTCCTCGGGCAGATAGGCGTAGATGTTGCCGGCGGCTGCAACGGTGTAGTTTTCACCTAACAGGCTGGGCAGGCGCAAACGCACGTTGCCATCGGCGCGGGCCTGGATATTGCCTTCGACTGCTTGCAGTTCCAGGTTGCCATGCACATGGCCGATTTGCACATCGCCCTGGATAGAACGCAAATCGGCGTCGCCGCCCACCCCGCCAACGGTCACTGCATCGCCGGCGGTTTTGATTGCCAGGTCGCCGCCCACGTTCTCGATCTCAACCGCGTTGACGCTGCGCAAGTCGGCGTCGCCGCCAATATTGCCCACGCTCAGGCCGTCTTCGAGCAGCTTAAGCCGGGCGTCGCCGCCCACGTTTTCGATCTTCAGGGCTGCGCCGGCGGGCAGGCGCACGTCCAGGTCGCCGGAGCACAAAAGCTGCACCATATCTTCGTGCGCATCCATCGTCAGGCCTTCCACGTCGCCGCCGGCGGCCACTTGCGGGGTATTCCAGCCGCGCACGCTCAAATCTCCACCCACCGAGGCGATCAAAACTTCTGGGGCCAGGCTGGTTTCCACACTCTGACGGCTCATCTTACTCCTCCGCTTCGCTTAATTTGCGCATGGCTTCGTCGGCGCTGATGCGCCCGGCGTCCAGGTCTTCCAGCACTTGCTGGCGCTCGCGCTCGCTCATGCCGGGCGCGGCGGGCTCATCTCCACCGGGTTCGTAGCCCATGGCGCGGATAACTTCTTGCAGGCGGCTGCGAATGGTGGGGTAAGACAGGTTAATTTCTTTTTCCATGCGGGAAATGCGCCCCTCGGCCCGGATGAAGGCCAGCAAAAAGTTCATCTGTTCGGGGGTCAGGTTGGCAAACGGGGCCACGGTGAAGCGGCCGTCATAGGTGGTGTCACAGTCACGACAGTACAGGCGGGTGATGGTAAGCTGCCCGCTGCCGCATATTGGGCATTGCGTAGGAACGGTATTCATCGCTAAAATCCCTTTCTGGAAGGGAATTATAAACCTAATCTTAGAAAAGTCAGGAGTAATTTTAAAATATCAAACATTTGCTCAATGAGAGCCGCTATCCCCCAAAAAAGGCAGCCCCGCCTGGTGGTTGGGGCTGCCTGGATAGATCAACGATTTGTTCTCCTCCCTTACGGCGTGGGCGTGAGGGTGGCTTCCACCGGCGCAGGCGCAGACAGGGTGTCGGTAATGGCGGCCCCCGGCGTTACCACCACCGGCGCAGGCGCGCTGAGTGTGTTGGTGACCACCGCGCCCGGCGCAGCGGCGGCATCGGCGGCGCTCTCAGGCGCTCCAGCCATCACCCACCGCTCGAACCACTCCACAAATTCCGGTTTTAGCGGCTGCGTGGGCGGCATCGGTCCGCCGGCTTCGATCTCTTCCCGATGGATCATCCGAATCAGGTTGCTGTTCAGGTCGAACGGACGCACATTGTTCGGAGCATCGTCGCCGCTGGTCATGATCTCTTCGTAAGTCTCCATAAAATAGTTGTTGTTCGCTTTACTAGCCGACTGGCGGTGGCACGACACACAGTAACGCTTTGCCAACCAGGAGATATGCACCTCGTAAGACGGGGTTTCATCTGCGCCCAGGGCCGGGGCGGCGAAGGCTCCGGCGGCTTCTTGCGGCAGCTCAGCGCGATCATCCCATGTGTAGCGCATAAAGGTGACGATAGCGTCAATTTCGCCCACGCTGAGCGGGCCGCCATAGGCTTTTCCATAGGGCGGCATGCCCAGGTCGGGCTGGCCGTAGGCGATCACGTTAGCCAGGGTCTCATCGGTGCGAGTGTACATCTGGTCGCTTGAATTAATCGGCTTCATCGGGAAGCCTTCCAGGCCCTCCACGCCCTGAATCTCGCCCCCCTCGCCCTCGGCCCCATGGCATTCCACGCAGTTAACCGAATACAGATCCGATCCGGCCACAATCTGCTCAGGAAGCGTGGCCCCAATCACGGTCTCCGGGGCGGCGGCGGCTTCGTGCGGGGTTAGCTCGGCCCGCAGGGTTAGCCCAATGATGCCCAGCACCGCCACGACCATTACGGCAATGGCAATCTTGCGGTTTGTAAAGTAGCGGCTGGGGTTGCGGTCGATAAACGGCAGCAGCAGCATCACCCCCACCACCAGGCTGGGCAAGACAAACGTCCCCAGGATGGCAAGCGAACCGGGGAAAAATTTAAGCGCTTCGTAGAGGAACAGGAAATACCATTCTGGTTTGGGAATATAGGCGGAATCGCTTGGGTCGGCTTTGGGTTCACCAGCTACCCCCAAGAAAGTGGCCAGCATCACTAAAATGATGAACAGGGCAAACGACACCAGCAGATCTTTGTAAATTACATCCGGCCAAAATTTGACGCCTTTTTGCTTGGCGGCCATATAACGTTCGTGATAAGCTTTTTTGAATTCTTCGGTCAGGGCCATTCCAGCCTCCTAGTCGTCTTTTTGGGGGATGCCCGCGATGCCCAGGCGAATGATGAGATAAAGATGCACCCCGATCATGGCTCCAATCACAACTGGCAGCCACCAGATATGCACCGAGAAGAAGCGCGCCAGGGTCACGCCGCTCAGGTCAGAGCCGCCGCGCAGCACCGAGGTGATGTACGGGCCGATGATGGGGACCGAGCCGGCGATTTGCGTGCCCACCGTGGTAGCCCAGTAAGCGCGCTGATTCCAGGGCAGCAGATAGCCGGTAAAGCCCATGCCCAGCGTGCTCAGCAGCAGCACCACGCCCGTCACCCAGGTGAGTTCACGCGGGTACTTGTAGGCTCCAAAGATGAAGGTGCGCACCATGTGGCTGAACACAAACACCACCATGAGCGAAGCCCCCCAATGATGAATGCCGCGAATGAGCCAGCCGAACGGCACCCCGGTCATAATGTATTGGATGCTGTCGTAGGCGTGATCGGGAGAAGGCACATAGTAGACGGTGAGAAAAATGCCGGTAAGCGCCTGCATGACAAACAAGAACAGGCTGGCGCTGCCCAGGGTGAACCACCAGTTTACATGGGGCATTTTGCGGTCTAAAACCGTGCTGTAAATGCCTTGCAGCCCCAGGCGTTCGTCGAGCCATTGCATAACTTTTGCGCCCATACCCCTTACCCTTTCTGGTAATGCACCAGCAGCGTGTTATTCTCGATTTTATATTCCATTTGGTCCAGCGGTCGGGTTGGCGGACCACTGATGACTTTGCCTTCGGGGCCAAAATTGCCGTCGTGGCAAGGACAGTGATAAACGCGGTTATCTTCTTGCCACTTAACCCGGCAAGCCAGGTGAGTGCAGACGATGGAGAAAACGAGGAATTCAGTTTCGCTCTTGCGGAACACCGATAACCCAAAGCTCAAGGAGGTTCGCTCCCAGCCATTCACGCTGGTGCGGGTAAAACTGGCCGGCGTGTGCTCGCCCACCGGAAAAGTCTCCAATGGGCCAATCGGAACCCAGGCATCGGAAGCAGCCGGTTTCAGAAACGGGCCGACCAGGTAGCCAATCCCCGGCAGACCAACCGCCGCGCCGATAATTCCGCCGATAACAATCGACATCGTTTTCACAAAATCACTACGACTAAGATGGGGTGTTTTCGCCACGAGCGCCTCCAAGATTAATTTTGCTTTTTGCTGCGCAGCTAAAACAAAATCGGCTTTAGCTTACCCAGCCTGGTTTTCGTCTCACCGCTCCGGCGGCCCCGCTGCGGCGCTGCCGGTTGAAACAACTTCCTTATCTGGTCGGCTGCGCCCTGCGGCTGGGCGGCAGCCCGACATTTTCAACCGCCCCCTTTGACAACGATTTTACCCGCATGTGATATGAATATCAAGCCTAATCCGCGATTAGGGGTTAAAATAAATACAATCTGAGCCACGCGGCGGCATATTGCCCTGGCAAGCAGGCAGATTGCCCGCTTAGCGTTTATAATTATGCAAGATTAAGGTATGATGATACTCATCTCAAACTAAGGAGGTCTGCATGGCTCTCAACCGAAATGTAGGATGGCAAGGCTGGCGCTATCAGGGCGGCCTACCCATGCTATCCTGGCGACTGCACCGTTGGAGCGGCATTGGAATTATCGTGTTTGTGGGGCTGCATCTGTTGGCCTCGCTCACCACACAGGCATTCGGCAGCACTCCCATCGCCAACGGCATTAATACCATTTACGAATCGGTCTATTTCCAATTGTTGGTGGTGTATATCGTTTACTTCCATGCGCTCAATGGCCTGCGGGTTATCTTGCTCGATTTGTTCCCACGCTTCCTCGAGTACCAAAGGGAAATCACCTGGGCGCAGTGGCTGGTCTTCATTCCCCTGTATATATTGTCGGCCTTCGTGATGTTAATGGCTCATTTTAACGCCGGCTAAGTTCAGCCTCAAAATCGAAAGGAGTCTCCAATATGAGCGTTCACGCCGCTCCAAAAGTTGGCCTTAGCCTGGATTACCTGCTGTGGATTTTCCTGCGCGTTTCGGGCCTGGTAATGATTATATTTGGCTTCATTGGCTTGGCTGGGGCTTTTGTCATGCAAGCGCGCATCTTTTTTGCCACCGGCGACGTGGTAGACATCGGAACCCTGGCGCGCTGGACGTTCTTCCCCATCACCACCCACGTTTCGGCCTACGGGGTTGAGCCGCTGCAGTGGGGGCATGTGTGGTGGCAGCTCATGCAGTACCTGATGCTGTTCTTCGCCGTTACGCATGGGCTGGATGGCTTGCGCCAGGTGATAGAAGATTTCGTTGGCGCCACCTGGCTGCGTTTGCTGCTGCGCACCCTGCTGCTCGTGGCCTGGCTGGTATTTTTATTCGTTGGCTGGCAGCTAATTCAAGGAAACTTGCCCGCCTAAGCGGGGAGAAAAAATATGAGCGAAACCAAACATCAATTCGACGTAATTGTGGTGGGCGCGGGCGGGGCCGGCCTGATGGCCGCCTTATACGCTTCTAAAACCGCTAACACCGCCGTGCTGAGCAAACTCTACCCCACGCGCTCGCACACCGGCGCCGCCCAAGGCGGAGTGGGGGCGGCCTTGGGCAACATGGAAGAAGATCGCCCCGAATGGCACACCTTCGATACCGTCAAAGGCTCCGATTACCTGGGCGACCAGGACGCCATCGAGTTTATGTGCGAGGAAGCCGTCCAGGCGGTGTATGAGCTGGAGCATTACGGCTTGCCGTTCTCGCGCACGGTGGATGGGCGGATCGCCCAACGGCCCTTTGGTGGGCACACCAACAACCTCACCGGTAAACCCGTGCGGCGCGCCTGCTACGCCGCCGACCGCACCGGCCACATGATTTTGCAGACCTTATACCAGCAGTGCCTTAAAAACCATGTTAATTTCTATGATGAATATCAGGTCATCGACCTGCTGATCGAAAACGGAGCCGCCGCCGGCGTGGTGGCCCTGGAGCTCGCCACCGGCCAGCTGCACATCTTTCATGCCAAGGCTGTCATCATCGCCACCGGCGGGCACGGACGCATTTGGGAAATCACCTCCAACGCCTACGCCTACACCGGCGACGGCCCGGCCATCCTGGCGCGGCGCGGTTTGCCGCTTGAAGACCTGGAATTCTTCCAGTTCCACCCCACCGGCATCTTCAAATTAGGCATTCTCATCACCGAAGGGGTGCGCGGCGAAGGCGGCGTCTTAATCAACGACCTGGGCGAGCGCTTCATGGAGAAGTACGCCCCCACCGTCAAAGACCTGGCCTCGCGGGATGTGGTGAGCCGCTCTATGTACCTGGAAATGCGAGACGGGCGCGGCATTGGCGGCAAGCGCTACCTGTACCTGGATATGCGCCCCGAAGTGGTCAACAAATACGCCGCCTTAGATGGTCGCAAACGCCCCGACGGCACGCCTTATGTCGTCACCGGCGAGGAGCTGCTCGGCAAGCTGCCCGATATTGTCGATTTCGCCCGCACCTACCTGGGGGTCGATCCGGTATCGCAGCCCATGCCGGTGCAGCCCACCGCCCACTACGCCATGGGCGGCATCCCCACCAATAAGTTTGGCGAGGTGGTGATCGACGCCCTCAACACCGTCATGCCCGGCCTGTTCGCCGCCGGCGAATGCGCCTGCGTTTCGGTGCATGGGGCCAATCGCCTGGGCACTAATTCGCTGCTAGACCTGATTGTGTTCGGCAAGCACGCCGGCCTGACGGCGGCCGAGTTCGCTTTGGGCAGCAGCTTCCAACCCCTGCCCGAAGACCCGACTGAATTTTCGCGCCAACAGTTAGACGCCATTTTAACCAGCCACGGCGACGAAAAAGCCTATGATATTGGCAACGAGATGAAGGCGGTCATGTTCGACGATATGGGCGTGTATCGCACTGAGGCGGGCATGCAAATCGCCCTCGATAAAGTGCGCCAACTACGCCAGCGCATGGCGCACCTGCGCCAGCCCGACCAGGGCAAGATTTTCAACACCGAGGTGGTGAGCGCCTGGGAGCTAGAGAATTTGCTGCTGCTGGCCGAAATGACCACCGTCTCGGCCCTGGCCCGCCAGGAAAGCCGCGGCGGCCACGCTCGCGAAGACTTCCCCAAGCGCGACGACGCCAATTGGCTGAAACACACCCTGGCCTGGGTGGACGCTTCCGGCGTGCGCCTGGGTTACAAGCCGGTAGTTATTACCAAATACCAGCCCAAAGAGCGGGTTTACTAATCCACGGAGGCGGTTATGCAAGTATCGCTTAAAATCTTTCGCTACAACCCTGAAAAGGACAAGAAGCCGCATTACGAAACCTACACAATGGAAGCCCTTCCAACCGACCGTGTGCTAGACCTGCTTGAGTACGTCAAGGGCAATTTCGACGGCACGCTGTCTTTCCGGCGCTCGTGCGCGCATGGCGTGTGCGGCTCCGATGGCATGCGCATCAATGGCCGCAACCGCCTGGCCTGCAAGGCCCTGGTGCAAGACCTCAACACCTCCCGCATTGTGGTGGAACCTATGCTGGGGCTGCCGGTCATCAAAGACTTAATTGTTGATATGGAACCGTTCTTCGCCCATTACCGCTCGGTGCTGCCATTCTTCATCAACGACGAACCGGCCCCGAAGCGCGAGCGCTTGCAAAGCATCGAAGAACGCGCCCGCTTCGACGATACCACCAAGTGCATCTTATGCGCCTGCTGCACCACCTCGTGCCCGTCTTTCTGGGCCAACGAGGAATACGTCGGCCCGGCGGCGATTGTCAACGCCCATCGCTTCATCTACGACAGCCGCGACCGCGCTGGTGTAGAACGCCTGAACATCCTCAACGATCAGTTTGGCGTGTACCGCTGCCATACCATCTTCAACTGCACCGAAGCCTGCCCGCGTGAAATCCAAATCACCAAGGCCATCGGCGAAGTCAAGCAAGCCATCGCCACCGGCAAGATCGAGTAGCCGCAGCCGCCCTGAGTGTAGAGATTTGGGAAGCGGAAAACAAAACTCCGGCCCTCACCGTTGGAAATCGAGTTCCAGCGATGGGGGCCAGAGTAATCTAAGCAAGCTGCGTATCTTAATTTTTATCCATAAAATCACAGCCAAAGCTTTTATTGATACCCTATCTCTGCGCCTATCGCCCATCATAGGTTCTGTTCATCTCGACACAGCGCCACCCTTTCGCTGGAAAGCGTTGAAGGGACCCAAGAATTATTAACCCAAAGCCACGATAAAGCTATTTTGGCGGTAAGTGATCCAGCCGTCGGCGTGCACGCCGGGTTAGGCGGCTTTTATCTCTGTCTGACTACTCAATTCTGACCAAGGTGTTTTGCGTTCAAGCGCGGCTGAGAGCTGTCTAGGTCCGTAACACCGTAGATGTCAGCTAGATCACTAACGTCCATGAGTTTTCCCGTAAAACGCATGACATTAGGGTCGCTCGCTAGCGCAGCGATGCCTCGCGCAGCGTAGTGTGGTGTCTCGGTCTGCCCTTCGAGTTCATCCTTTGTGTGGTGAGTAAACATTAACTCAGTTCGCATCCACCCTGGAGCAACCGCAATCACTGGAATGCCCTTATCTTTGAGGTGATAACCAAGGACATAGACTAAACGATATTTAGCAGCCTTGCTGGCCTCATATGGCGTCCACATTGGCGGTTCGGCGGTATGCCAGGTTGTGGTGATAATAAGACCCTTTTGGCCCGGCAACATATACCGGTGAAGTGCTTTCCAGCGATGTGGGCGGGGCGCCAGGAATCCGCGGCTTCAAGTTCGTTCATGAAGATGGCCGCCAGGTATGGGTGCTGTGGTATGTCTCGATGACTGAACCGTCTCACGCCGTTACCTTTACCGTTCAGCCGGGCGCTGCCTGGGATATGCTGGGCAATCCGCTGGATCTGTCCACCGGGCTGGTGGTTGGCGTTGATCCGGTCTACATGGAGTGGACGCACGTGTTGTACTTCGATGGCGAGGAAGACCAGGAAGGCTGGGTTGCCGCCTCACTGGTTTTCACGATTCGGAGCGATCTGCCGTCCGCCCAGGTAACCGGTGAGAATGGCGCCAACCTGAGGTCTGAACCGGGCGGTACGCTGGTTGCCTGGCTGCCGTATGGCACGCCCGTACAGATCATCGAAACCGCCGAGGTGGATGGCGTTTCCTGGGGGCACGTCCTCTTGCCAGACGAGCGCGGCGGTTGGATAGCGCAACATCTGCTAAACATTTCTGTTCCGTGACCATGACAGCCAAGACTTCCCTGCGCATCAATCGCTGTACATGCCCGATTTGTCGCAGCCTGGCCGACCATCCGGAGAAGGCGTTACACGAGCAGATCAACCTGCTGATGAGCCTGATGAACGCCCGTCAACGCAGGCTGTTTGCTGCATTCCAGGCTCAGCAGATGGGACATGGCGGGATTACGAGGATGGCAGAGATTACGGGGCTGGATAGAAAAACTATACGGAAAGGAGTTGCAGAACTACATTGTACGACGGTGAATATGGGTGACAAAACCCAGATATCGAATATGAGATGACTTTCAGAGTATCATGCTAGAATCCTAAATATAAAATTTCAGATTCATCATGAGGTAAAAACCATGTCCGATCCTGTCAAAAGTGATCCGGAGTTTTTAGCTTGTACCCCGCGCCCAATTAACCCAAATAATTTTAATGAGACCTGTGTTTTGCCCTATGGACTGACCGTTGGTGATATTCACAAGTCAATGAACGATTTTTTGGACTTTTTAGGGTTTATAAACCAGCAATTGGCCACAAAACAGATCCCAAGGCTTGAGAAATTCCTAATGCCAGCCAATTTCAGTAGTATTGTTGGCGAATTTATGAATATCACTATTCCGAAATACTGCGCTTCATTGGTAAAAAATCAGTATCACAATGGTCATCCTGACTTAATACCAAATGGTAGATTTCCCAATAATGCTGTGCAACACTCAACAGAAGGGATTGAAATTAAAGGGTCAAGACATGCAACGGGATGGCAAGGTCATAATCCAGAGTCGGTTTGGCTGATGGTATTTTTCTTTGATAGCAATACATCAAATGACATTCGTGCTGAAAGTCTGCCTAAACCATTTATTTTCAAAGGGGTTTATACTGCCCAGCTTGATAAAGATGACTGGAGTTTTTCAGGAAGATCTGAAACCAGTAGGCGAACAATAACCGCGAGTGTGAATTTGGGCGGCGTGCGGAAAATGAAATCTAACTGGGTTTACCAAGACTTATCCGGGAATTTAAGGAAAAGTTAGACTCATTTGTAGATCAGACGTTTTTATTTGGGACAACTTTTCGACTGCCTTTATACTTAGTTCAAAATAGTCGCTTAGTCGTTCGATGCCGATACTTGAATACCCCACTGCCTCAGCAGCTGCTATTGTAGATCCAGATCCCATAAAGGGATCTATTACGATGCCTTCTCCCAATGGAAGAGAACTGTAAACAATCTTACGCAAAAAAGATTGGGGTTTTAGGCTAGGATGATTTGCTATACTACGTTCGCGTTGAGGGGTTCTTTCACTTTCAATAACATCTTCAAATGGATTGCCATCCGGCTTTCGGCGCAATCCGCCCGTTTTATACTCACGTAAACAATCACTGACTTTCATGCCAGGAAGCATGGGCTTGCGGAAGATTCCCCATGGTTCATAACAGCTTCTAGGCATTGTGCATACATCGGGAAATTCAGTTTCCGCATTTTTAGGACGGTCACCACCGCGCATGGTTCGAACAAGCCTAATAATCTGCCCGCGAAACTCAAAGCCTTGATCAATGATAGCTGAAAAAACTATTTGGGATAAGAAAGCATTAGACGCCAAGAAAATATGCCCACCAGGATACAGGGCTGGGAAGATTAGCTTGGCCCATTCAGAAAAGAATATTCTCATATCTTCTCTTTCAGTATCATTTAGGGCTGTGAACCTAGGTAGAGGTGAACGTTTATGACCATCGAAAGAAGGTGGAATACGCCAAACACCTCCATTTCCATTTGTCCTCTTTTCTAATTGATCCGGTTCGTACTCCTTCACACCATATGGCGGGTCTGTTACAACGGCATGAATGCTTTCGCCAGGAAGGCGCTTCAACCATTGGAAGCAATCAGCGTTTATTAGAACCGAATGTCCCATATTCACATGGTCATAATCGAAAGTAAGATGGACGAGCCCATGTTGAGTTTTCATTGTTAGACCTTTGCTGGTGGTACCTGCTCTAGTATTTCCTCCCCCAGTTGATATATCGGAGAAATTTCACGTATCATATTTACCATTTTGCCTAATTCGTCTTGATTAGTAAGTAGTTGCTCAAAATCTGACAAACTAAGTAAAATGGCCTGGGGAGAATTACGTCTCTTGATGACATACCTGGTATTGTTTTGGAAAACGTCATTCAAGATTTGTCCAAAATTATTCTGAGCATCAGTTGATGCAATAGCCTTAGTTGTTTTCATGGATAAAATCTCCAAATTAGCTAATACATCTAGATAATAATCTTTTAAAGATTTTTTGTCAAGATATAGAGATGGTGATTTTCATTTATGGATGAAAATCACGTCACAACGAAAATTCTCAAAAATCTCCATTTTTTCGTTCCCCTTTACTGGGGAACTTTGCTTTAAGCGGTTTCCCCATTGAGGTGGAGAATGCTTTCCACCACCCGATTTTGTCTAAAAAGCCCAATATAATCCACGCCATGACCTTCTTCACGCTTGGAGTTGCACTGATCACGACCGGGTTTGGCCTGGCGTTTTCGCTGTCCACGCTGACAGAGAAATCTGCCCTGGCCGCGATCACATGTGGCTGCGGCTGTGTCGCCAGCGGTTGGACTCTAATCCGGGCCGGTTGGCCAACGCGCAGGAGCAAACCGTGATTCTACCGCTTGCTATCTCTCTGCTTGCTGTCGCCTGGCTGGGCGTATGCGCCTTTTTTGACGCCCGCACCCGTCAAGTTTCTAACTGGCTGACACTGCCAGCAATCCCGTTGGCGCTCCTGGCAGCCTGGCTGACGCGGGATAGCCGTGGCGAGACACTATACGAGTTCGTGTTTCATCTGGTCATTATGACTCTGCCGCTGTTTGCGGCCTGGCGCTACCGCCTATTAGGCGGGGCTGATCTCAAGATTTTGGTGGTTCTGACCCTGGCTAACCCGCTGCTCGTTGTGGCGGCCTGGATTGGGGTCGTGATTTATTTCGTTGGGCTGCTCATTGCTGGCGAATGGCGGTACAGGCGATCCAATCAACAAAATTCCGAACCGCCATTCGCCCGCAGCCGCCCGGTCCGCTTTGCAGGCGTGCCTGGGTTCGCCCTGGGCGCCGGGCTGTTCGCTGTCGGCCAGGTCGCGCTGGTATTCGTTCAGCGATTGGCCATTTGAGAAAAGGAGGCATTACCGAACCTGTAGACATCATCAACCCACCCGCTGTTTTTCTCTTTCCGCGGAGCTTCGTTCTCAAATAACGCCGCTCCATACTAACGAAACCTCGTTTCGTAGAAACGTCGTTTCGCCTTCACAAAGGAGCTTCAAAATCCGTATGATCAAACGCTTGTTTCTCGATACTTCCGCCGAACTGGACGAAAAGGCCCTGTTGATCGCGCTGTTCGTCGTCGCTGCCATCGTCGGTCTTTCCCCGCTCGGCGCAAAAGTCGCCCAAACCTTCCCGAACGTCACGGCGGCTATCTAACCGGCAGCGCAAGGAAACTATATGCGTAAGCTGTTGCGTGATCGCCGTGGTGAACTGGACGAGGCTGCCCTGGTGCTGCCGGTGCTCCTGCTCATCTCCCTGGCCCTGATCAACATGGCCATCCTGGGGTTTGCAGCGGTCAATGCCGGCAACGCAGCCAACTACGGAGCGCGCATGGGCTCCGTAGCGCAATCCAACCCGGTAGGTGTGGCGGTCGCCAGCGCCAATCAAATGCTGACCGCCGCGCCGGTCGGGACCTACGCCGTTGACAGCTTAAGTATTATATTATACTTTGACTCCACTGAACAAAAGAGTGGACAAACTTAGTCACAATTATATCATCCCAAAGATGAGCAAACATCAACATAACCCGCCCTTTCCCGCTCCCAGGCTTGCACCATCTCCAACCTTCCCCGACCAGCAACATCAATGATTTGCCGGAAAAGCAGCGCTCCTGGTTGGCGAAATCATCATCCGGGGCTGTCTCTCGCAGCTTCCATATGGTCATCAGCTAATAGACAGCGCGAATTACTATCCCCTGTCCTTCAAAAGCTGTTCCACGCGGCTCTCGCCCACGCTAAAGTACTTAGCCTGGGGATGATGCAAAATGATGGCGGCGGTAGATTGTTCCGGCACTAGCTGGTAGGCCGAAGTGAGCGACATACCCAGGTCGCGCTCGGCGGGCAGCAGATCGAACACCAGGCGGTGATCTTGTAATTCGGGGATGGCCGGGTAGCCCCACGAGTAGCGCTTACCCTGGTCGGCGGCCAGCCCCAGTTCGCGGCGGATGTGGCGGTGCAGGGTTTCGGCGGCTGCCTCCGCGGTTTGCACCGCCAGGCCATGGCTAAAGTAGGCTTCGGAATAATCCCCGGCGGCCTGCATGCGGTCGAAGCGGGCCGTGGCTTCGTTCCCCACGGTGACAACCTGGAGCGCCACCACATCCATCTGCCCCGATTCGACCGAGGCGAAGTAATCGGCCAGGCACAAGTGTTCGTTGAACGGCTGGCGAGGGGTATTGAAGCGCGCCGCCACCTCGTGCGAGGCCGGATCGTAGACGATGAGCGTTTCGCCTTCGGCCTGGCACGGCCAGTAGCCGTACACGCCTTGCGGGCGCAGCCAGCCCTCACGCAACGCCAGGCGTGTCATGCTTTGCAGGCGCTGCTCAAAGCTGGCATGCAGCTTTTCCCATTCCTCACCATGGGTGTTTTTGGCCCCCCAACTCAGGCGAAACAGCTCGTTCTTGTTGAGGTTTTGAAGCACCATCTCCAGCGGCATGCTTTGCACCAGGCGCGGCCCCCAAGCCAGCCCGTCCGGTAAGGCGATGGGCTGTGGGACGATGGCGGAGCGCGGCGCTGGGCCGGCTTCGCTTTTGGTGTGCAGCTCGCGTCCGGCTTCACGCGCCGCATCGGCCTGCAAGCGCTCGAGCAGCGCCGGGCGCTGCGCCTCGTCCATCAGCGCGTCGAGGGTGGAAAGGCCCTCGAAGGCGTCTTTGCAATAGAACACCCCTGGCGCATAGAATTGACCGTCATCGGCGATGGCGATGCGCCAACCGAACCGCCGGTTAATCGCCGCCCCGCCCACCAACACCGGCAGGTGCATCTGGCGGCGCTTTAACTCGTTAACGATCAGCGGCATCTGCTTGCTGGTGTTCACCAGCAGGGCGCTCAGCCCAATCGCGTCGGCCTGGTTATCTTGGGCGGCCTGGATGATGGTCTCAGCCGGCGCCTGCTTGCCCACATCGACCACGGTATAACCGTTGTTGGCTAAAATAGTCTTAACCAGGTTCTTGCCGATGTCGTGAACATCGCCATACACCGTGGCGACCACCACCACCCCCTTACTGGCCCCGGCCTTGCGCTCCAGGAACTGCTCCAGGTAGCCCACCGATTTCTTCATCACCTCCGCCGATTGCAGCACGAAGGGCAAGATCAACTCGCCTGCGCCGAAGCGATCGCCCACTTCTTTCATCGCCGGCAGCAGCACGGTGTTGAGGATCTCCACGGCGCGCGCCGATACGCTCGCCGCGCCGCGCTGCTCCAATAACTCATCGATGTCGCTTTCCACGCCCTGCTTGTGGCGATGCAAAATGCGCCAGGTCAGGCGCTGGGCGGCGTCCATCTCGCTGGTGGGGTCGGCGGGTTCATTCCCGCCGGCGGCGGGCGCGTTGGCCTGGAAATATTCGATAAAGCGCGCCAGGGCCTCGGGATGGCGGTTGAAGATCAGGTCTTCGCACAACTGGCGCTGATCGGTGGGAATTTCGGCGTAAGGTGTAATGTGGGCAGGGTTGACAATCGCCATATCCAACCCGGCTTGCACGGCGTGGTAGAGCATCACGCTATTAAGGATCGGGCGAGAGGCGGCGTCTAGCCCAAAGGAGACGTTGCTCACCCCCAGCGAAGTCATCACCCCCGGCAGAGCGGCTTTAACCTGGCGAATGCCTTCGATGGTCTCAACAGCCGAGGCGCTAAACTCCGGGTCGCCGGTGGCCAGGGTGAAGGTGAGCGTATCGAATACCAGGCTTTCGGGGCGCAGGCCAAATTCGTTCACCGCCAAATCATGCAGGCGGCGCGCCGCGGCCACTTTGGCGGCGGCGGTCTTCGCCATGCCGTTTTCATCGATGGTCAGGCACAACACCGCCGCGTTATACGCTTTTGCCAGGCCAAACACCCGGCGCGGCTTTTCCGGGCCAGACTCTAAATGGGTGGAGTTCAGCATACAGCGCCCCGGAGCGGTTTGCAGGGCAATCTCCATCACCTCCGGCTCGGTAGTGTCAATTACCAGCGGCGCAGCCACCCCCATCGAGAGCTTCTTCACCACCGCGCGCATCAGCTCGCCTTCGTCGGGGCGCTCGGTGACAGCCACCGAAATATCCAGGGCATGGGCGCCGCCGTCCACCTGCTCACGCGCCACTTCTAAAATGGCGTCGTAATCTTCAGCCAGCAGCAAACGCTTAAACTTGCGGCTGCCCTGGGCGTTGCAGCGTTCGCCAATCAGCAGCGGCGGCGGCTCTTGGTGCATGAAGGTGGCCGCAGTGGCCGAAGCCAGGCGTGGGGCGGTTGACGTGGACCGCGGCGCGCGCCTGGCCCGTCTGGCCGGCGGGCCGCCCAGGCGCTCCACCAGGCGGCGCATATGCTCGGGTGTGGTTCCGCAGCAGCCGCCCACCACGCTAACATTGCTGCGCTCCACAAACTCGGCCAGCGCCTCAGCGAACGGCTCCGGCTCGAGCGGGTACACCGCCTCCCCGTTCACGTTTAGCGGCAGCCCAGCGTTGGGGATGCAAGAAATCGGCAGGCGGCTGTTCTCGCCCAGGTAGGCGATAGGCGCCCGCATGTGTTCGGGGCCGGTGGAGCAGTTCAAGCCCACCACGTCAATCGACAGGTCTTCCAAAATCGCCAGGGCGGCGGCAATATCGGTTCCTAGCAGCATGCGCCCGGTGGTGTCAAGCGTCACCTGCGCCTGGATGGGCAGACGCTGGCCGGTACGCTCGAAGGCGCGCCAGATGCCTTGGATGGCGGCTTTGATCTCCAAAATATCTTGCGTGGTTTCGATCAGCAGTAAATCCACCCCGCCTTCGATTAACCCCTGGGCCTGCTCGGCGAACGCTTCGACCAGCGTTTCAAAGCTGATATTGGACAGATCCGGGTCGTCGGCGGAGGGCAGCTTGCCCGAAGGGCCAATCGAACCGGCCACGAAGCGCGGCTGCTCGGGCGTGCTGTACTCATCGGCCAGGCGGCGCGCCAGGCCGGCGGCGGTGCGGTTGATCTCCAGCGTCCGGTCTTGCAGACCGTATTCAACCAGCGTCAGGCGGTTGGCGCGGAAGGTGTCCGTCTCCAACACATCTACCCCGGCCTCCAAGAAGGAGCGATGCACCGCCTCCACCGCCTGCGGGCGACTGATCACCAGGTAATCATTACAGCCGTTGGTAGCCGGGCCGCCAAAATCTTCCACCGAAAGTTTTTGGGCCTGCAAACTGGTTCCCATGGCGCCATCGAAAATCAAAACATGCTCAGCAAGGGCGTCCAGGTAACGACGGTTGGTATAGGGAAGATTTTGGTTCATGGTAGAAGGCTCCTTTTAAGCGCCCGAGGGGTTTAGCGGGGCGCGGGGGGTTGGCCCCGGCGCAGGCGCTGCTGGATGGCGGCGGCCAGCCCGGCCAGGTCGGGGTAATAGATCACTGTTTCGGCGCAGCCGAGCGCAGAAGATGAAATATGGGCTTCATCCGCCGGCGCCGCTAACCAAACCGGCAGGCCCAGGGCGTAGGCCATGCCCAGCTCAATCAGCCCGCCGCGCAGTTCAGCCTCGTACACAATCAGCGCCGCCTGGCAGCGCCGCATCTCGCCCAACACATAGGCCATGAAGGCATTGGGGTTGGCGATGCCCCGGCGCTCGATCTCGGCGCTTGCCACAAAAGCCTCGTGCCCGGCATCCATCACCGCCAGCGAAATGACCTCCGCCAGCTCCAGGCGGGAGGCGTCGCCGCGCAGAGCTTTCATTCCCACAAAGACCCGCATCCTTGCATCCTCAGCTGGTTGGCCGGGGCAGCTGCATGGCTGCCCGCTTTCGGCGCTTAAGCAAGCGCCCGTCAAAGCACACGGCGTTGATGATACCATAATCATCCTCAAACACATCGCTCAATTCGGATATGTTCGAGGGGAATAATTTGCCGGCTGCCACTTCCGTCTGCCAAGCCTGTATTAATCTCTAAGTGGTAAAATCGGGTCGTTAACCTGACTTAGGAGATGAAATGAAACGAAGAAACCTTACAACGCTCGTGGCTGTGCTGCTAATCGCCGGCAGCCTGGCATGCAACCTGCCGTTTATATCTGCCGCCCCCAGCGCGCCGACTTCCGCCGCGCCAACCGAATCGGGGTTTGCCGTTCCCACCCCAGAGGGCCAGGTCGATGCGCCTCCGGTGGCCGGGGAGACTGCGCCGCCGCCCGCCGCCGATAACCCGCCCGCCGCCAACAATGCGCCGGCCAACTCTGAAATTACCCTGGCGACAACGCCCGCCCTCGCCAACACCGATCTTTTCAAGCAGTGGATCGCCGATTTCCAAACGCGCACCGGCTACACCGTGCGCGTAGAAGCCGATGCTCCCGGCCGTGGCTTCCGCCTGGCGGAAAAATTCATCGTCGATGTGCTGCTGGTTAACGACCCCGGCAGCGAGAAGGACTTCATCGCCAAAGGCCTGGGGCGCGATCGCATCGCCCTCTTCCACACCGATTATGTGCTGCTCGGCCCGGCTGACGATCCCGCCAAGGTCAAGGGATCGCCAAACGTGGCCGAAGCGTTCAAGAAAATCGCCACCGCCCAGGCCAAATTCGTCACCAGTGTGTCCGAAACCCCGGCCAAAGCGTTGGAAGGACGCATTTGGAAGCAGATCGGCGTGACCCCCGCCGGCGAGTGGTACACCACCTCAGAGGAAGGCCCCAAAGGGGTGATTAAAATCGCCGCCGATCGCAAGGCGTATATCCTCGCCCCGCGTGAACTCTACCTGGATGTCAAATCCAAGACGCCCGATTTGAAGTTGGAGGTGTTATTTGAAGGCGAGGGGGTCTTGTTTGACGTGTATCACCTCGTCACCGTCAACCCCGATAAATCCCCCAAGGTTAACTACACCGGCGCGCAGGCCCTGGTGCAGTATCTCACCTCCCCCACAGTAAGCGAGCAGATAGCCGCCTACGGAACCGCCCAGTACGGCGAACCGGTGTTCTTCGTAAAATAGCCGCGCTTTAATCCACTTCTTGACGGCCGGCCAGGGCGCGCAGCAGCGTGCTCTGGTCGGCGTATTCTAGATCGCCGCCCACCGGCAGGCCGCGCGCCAGGCGGGTAATGCGCACCCCCAGCGGGGCCAGTTGGCGGCTGATGTACGCGGCGGTGTAATCGCCTTCCATGGAGGGGTTGGTGGCTAGGATCACCTCCCGCCCCTCCCCCGCTTGCACCCGCTCCACCAATTCGGCGATGCGCAGCTGCTCTGGACCCACACCCTCGATGGGAGAAAGCGCCCCTTGCAGCACATGATAGCGCCCGTTAAAGGCGGCGGTGCGCTCTAGTGCAATCACATCCAAAGCATCTTCCACAACACATATAATATCGGGGTTACGGCTGTCGGAGGCGCAAATTTCGCATTGCTCTCGCCCGGCAGCGGTGATATTGAAACAGGTGCGGCAGGTGGTTGTGCCGGTCTTAAGTTGAGTAAGGGCCTCCGCCAGGTCGCGCGCCACGTCTTCGGGGGCGCTCAACAAAAAGAAGGTCAACCGCGAAGCGGTTTTTGGGCCAATCCCCGGCAGGCGCGCTAAGGCGTTCACCAGTTTCTGAATGGGTTCCGGCAGCAGCATGGGGTTAGAAGGGCAGTCCGCTTGCCATGGGGCCAAGGCGTGTGGCAGCCATGGCGCGGCTGGCGTCCAGGGCCTTGTTAACCGCCGTTAGCAGCAGGTCTTGCAGCATCTCAGCGTCGGCGTCCTTGAGCAGATCCGGGTCGATCCAAATATCGGTGAGCACTTGCGCCCCGGTGACGGTGATCTTCACCGCGCCCCCGCCTGCGGTTTCCGAGACGGTTTCAAGCGCCAATTGTTCTTGCGCCTGCTGCACTTGCTCTTGCAGCTTCTGAAGCTGGCCCATCATACCCATCGGATTACCGCCCATGGGACCTTTGGGGGATTTAAAACCTTTAGCCATGTTCCAATCTCCTAATGTTAATGCGGGCCGGCAATCGAGCCGCCCAAGTCTCTCAGGGCCGCCGCCACCATCCCGTCGTCATCCACACCCTGGGGCACACTGTCACGGGCCTGCGTATCGATTACACAGGCCACGCGAATCTCTTGTCCAAGCATTTCTTGCAAGACACTGCTGAGGGTTTCCAGGTTCTCGGGCGTTTCCACTTTAGATTTGATCACATCGCTGGCATAAAACAACACCAGCTTATTGCCATGCATGACCCGTTTTTTACACGAGTTAACCGCCCCATACAACGCGTTATTCCGCTGGCGCACCTGAGATAGGAATTCTTGCCAGATCTCGTTCAGGTGGTGGGTGGCCTGGTGAACGGCTTCCATATCCACCTCGGCGGGCTGGGCGGCGTCTTTGTTAGCCGGCGAGGCTGGGGAGCGCGCCGCGGGCGCGGAAGCCGGCGGCGCCGGGGCGGCGGCGCGTGGCGTTCGCACAGCCGGCGAAGCCGGCGCAGCCGCCGCCCCCTTCAAGACCGCCGCAGCAGCAGCCGGGGCGGCCGGGGCGGCCGGCGCAGGGGCCAGCGCCGCTGCCAGGGCCAATTCCAGCGGCAGCGAGGGCTGCCAGGCCGAACGCGCTTCCACCGCCGCCTCGCTAAACAGGCGCATCACTCGCACCAGTTCGGCGCTGCTAAATGCCTGGGCGTGCTGCGCCATGCGGGCGCGCATATCGGGGGCGGCATCCAACGCCTCAGCGTTTTTCATCACAATCAGCAGCAGGTCGCGCAGGTAATCCACCACCTGGCGGGCCAACTGATGCGTATCCGCCCCCGCATCCAGGGCGGCGTGGATGGCGTTCAGCCCCACGGCGGCGTCTCGCCCCACCAGCGCGTCCGCTATCTCCAGCACCGATTGCCCGGCGGCGGCGCCCAGCACGTCTTGCGCCATCTCAAGCGAGATGGCTTGCCCACTGGAGGCCAGTTGATCGAGCAGCGAAATCGCATCGCGCATCGCTCCGGTAGACTGGCGCGCGATCAGGGTGAGCGCTTCGGGGGCCACGCTTATCCCCTCCTGCTGCGCCAGGTTGCCCAGGTGCTTCACAATATCGTTCACCGATATACGCCGGAACTCGTGCCGCTGGCAGCGTGACAGCACCGTGGCCGGGATCTTATGCACATCGGTGGTGGCTAAGATGAAGATAACATGCGGCGGCGGTTCTTCCAGCGTCTTCAGCAGGGCGTTAAACGCAGCCGTAGAAAGCATGTGAACTTCGTCAATAATATAGATTTTTTTACCGCCGCTGCTGGCCTTGAAATTCACCTTATCGCGCAGGCTGCGGATATCTTCTACGCTCGTGTTAGACGCGGCGTCGATCTCAATCAAATCCATAAAGCGGGCTTCGCGCACCGCGGCGCAGTTTTCGCACCCATCGCATGGCCGCTCGGCGGGGTCTGCGGCAGTGCAGTTCACTGCTTTGGCTAACAAACGCGCCGTGGTGGTTTTGCCGGTGCCGCGCGGCCCGGCAAATAGATAGGCGTGGCCCACCTTATCGCCCACAATAGCGTTGCGCAGCGTGTGGGTCACGTGCCCCTGTCCAATCACCGCATCCCACGACTGCGGTCGCCATTTCCGATACAGCGCCTGAGAAACTTCATCACTCATGGGAATAATTATACCTTATCACCCTGGTTCATATATTCCTCATACATTTCATTTGCATATTTCTAACGCCTATGGGCTATGATAAATGTAATGAAGAATGCTACGACAATGGATCGACCTGGGGCTGCCGGCGGCCGGTTGGCCCGCCCGGCCCCCCACCAAGGATGTTTTTATACCACTAACTATGGAGGTTAAAATGATGATGCGACGTTATTCTTTACCCATGTGGCGGCAGATGGATCGCCTGCAGCGTGACATGAATCGCCTATTCCAAGATTACACGCCTGGCGAGCCGGTGGCCGCCTACCCGGCCTTGAATGTGTGGGCCAATCAAGATGGGATTATCGTCACCGCCGAAGTCCCCGGCATCTCTTCCGAAGACCTGGACATCAGCGTAGTGGGCGATATGCTCAGCTTGAGCGGCGAGCGCAAGATGGAAGAAACCAGCGAGAACCTGCACTATCATCGCCAGGAACGCGGCTTTGGCAAGTTCACCCGCAGCATCCAGCTGCCCTACCAGATCGATGTGCAAAAAGTGGATGCCAAGTTCAAGAACGGCGTGTTGGAAGTGACTTTGCCCCGCGCCGAATCCGACAAGCCGCGCAAGATTAGCATTACCGCCAACTAAAGAGGAGGATATTATGGCTGATAACAAGAATCTCGATATTGAAAAGCAGGAAGCCGCCATGCCCGAGGGCACAGAACGCACTCGCCCCACGGCTTGCTTCATCCCCCGCGCCGATATTTATGAAGACGAGGGGCAGATGGTGATTGTGGCCGACATTCCCGGCGTAGATGAGAACTCGGTCGATATCACCCTTGAGAAGAACATTCTCACAATTAACGCCTATGTCGAATCACCCGTTCCCGAAGGCTATGCCTTAGCCTTCTCGGAATACGAAGTGGGCGATTACCAGCGCAGCTTCAAACTTTCGGACGAGATCGACCGCGAGAAGATCAAGGCCACCGTCAAAGACGGGCAGCTGCGCCTGTTCTTGCCCAAAGCCGCAGAACTAGCCGCGCGCAAGATCAGCGTCTCCGCCGGCTAATAACCGCCACACCAACCAAAAGCGACCCCCAACCCGGGTCGCTTTTAGCTTTAACCCTGGCCCAAACCCACCCACTCCCCTCCACCCGCCCAACCCGCCGCCAGCCATCCGTTCAATCCGTTCCCCAATCCGCCGCCAGCCATCCGTTGACAGCAACCCGCCGCCAGCAATCCGCCGCCAGCCATCCGTTGACAGCCATCCACCGCCAGCCATCCGTTCAATCCGTTCCCTAATCCGTTGACAGCCCATCCGTTCAATCCGTTCCCTAATCCGTTGACAGCAACCCGTTGCCAGCCATCCGCCGCCAGCCCATCCGTTCAATCCGCTCCCTAATCCGTTGACAGCCCCCCCGTAAGAATTTGTTAAGCTTTTCGTCCTTGCGCTGTAAGCAGGCTGGAGGATAATAGGCATATGCATACGCCCGAAATTCTGATTGTGGAAGACGAACCCAGCATCGCCGAGGTGGTGGCGCTCTACCTGCGCCGCGCCGGTTATCAGGTGCAAACCCTGCACGACGGCGCCGCGGCCATGCAGCTGCTCGATAAACACCTGCCCGATTTAATCGTCCTGGATGTGATGCTGCCCGGCATAGATGGCTTTTCCATCCTGCGCCGCCTGCGCGACCGCAGCGATGTGCCGGTGATTTTCATCACCGCCCGCCGCGAAGAAGTGGAGCGCATCGCCGGGCTGGAGTTGGGCGCAGACGATTACGTGGTTAAGCCCTTTAGCCCGCAAGAGTTGGTCAGCCGAGTGCGCGCCGTGCTGCGCCGCATCCAGCGCGAAGATACCCACGCCGAAAAGCCGCTGGTCTACGCCGACTTGAGCATTGACCCACAAACCCGCCTGGTGACGCTCCACACGCAAGAGATCAGCCTCACCAGCCGCGAGTTCGACCTGCTGTGGCTGCTGGCGCAGCACCCGCGCCAGGTGTTCACCCGCGCCCAGCTGCTCGAACGGGTGTGGGGCGCCGCCGAATATATCGACCCTGGCACGGTCACGGTTCACCTGCGCCGCTTGCGCGAGAAAATCGAAACCGACGCCTCCCATCCCAAGCGGCTGGTGACGGTGTGGGGTGTGGGGTATAAATTCGAGCCATGAAACCCTCCCTTCGGACGCCGCTGTTCTACTTTGGCGCTGGTCTGATCGCCGTGGCGGCCTTCTCGCTGGCTATCTTCACCCTCGTCATGCACCCGCCCATGGGCGATTTACACCTGATGGCGCTGTTCTTGGGCCTCACCGCCGCGGCTTCGGGCCTGGCGGGGTTGACGGCTTACCGCCTCGGATGGCTGGAACGTATGCCGTCTTTGCGCCTTTCCCTGCTGGGCGGCTATGCTTTGGCGGGTCTGCTCACCTTTTTTAACGTGTGGGTCACCGCCCGCCTGATGTTCGCCAGCCAACACGACCTGCTGCTTGCCACTGTGCTGCTGGTGTTCGCTGGCGGCATCGCCATGCTGCTGGGAACCTTCCTTTCCAACGGCGTCACCCGGCGCATCGAAGCCTTGCGTCGCGCCGCTCACCGCCTGGCGGAGGGCGATCTGACCACCCGCGCCGTGGTGGAAGGGCGCGACGAAGTGGCCGCCCTGGCAGACAGCTTCAACCACATGGCCGAACAGCTCCAGGAAGCCGACGCCCACCAGCGCCAGCTAAACGGCCTGCGCCGCGAACTGGTGGCCTGGGCCACCCACGACCTGCAGACCCCGCTGACCGCCATCCGGGTGCAAATCGAGGCCCTGGCCGATGGCGTGGTGGATGACCCCGAAACCGTGCAGCGCTACTTGCGCACCACCCAGCGCCAGGTGAACGACCTCTCGCTGCTCATCGATGACCTGTTCCAGGTGGCGCAGCTCGACGCCGGCGGCCTGGTAATCCAACCCAGCCCATGCTCCCTTTCCGATCTGATTTCGGATACGCTGGAGAGCTTCTCGGCCCTGGCGCAGGAGCGCGGCGTGAGGCTAAGCGGCTCCGCCGCCGCCGGGGTAGACCCCGTGACGCTCGATTCGCTGCGCATCGGGCGCTTGCTCAACAACCTGATCGCCAACGCCTTGCGCCACACCCCCGCCGGCGGCCAAACCACGCTGTGCGCCTGGCGCGAGGAGGCGCAGGTTTTCATCAGCGTGGCCGATACCGGCGAAGGCATCCGCCCCGAAGACCTGCCGCACATCTTCGAGCGCTTTTACCGGGGCGATAAGTCGCGCCCGCCCGGCGCGGGCGGGGCCGGCCTGGGGCTGGCAATCGCCCGCAGCATCGTACGCGCCCATGGCGGCGAGATTACCGTGGAAAGCCGGCTGGCCGAAGGAACGACTTTCACCGTTACGCTGCCAGCATAAGTTTCCTATCATGCTTTTGTAACCCATTTGTAAGAAGTGCGGCGTAGAATATATAGATTGAGATTAACAACCACTTGCGCCCGGCGCTGAACTTTAGAGTTACCCAAGGAGTGTTGAAATGTCCAAGTTTAAGTTACCCTCCATTCCATCGTCTGAAATTACCCCCAAGCATGTCTATTTAACCCGGCGCGATTTCATCAAAGCCGCCGGGCTGATCGCCGGCAGCGTGGCTCTGGCAGCCTGCGGCGCGCCATCCACCGGCAGCGGCCCCGCCGAAGTGCAAGCCCCGCCCCGCCTCACCCCCCTGCCCAACGGCGGCAAGGACGAGTTGGGCGACGCGGTGAATTCGTTCAAAGACATCACCAATTACAACAACTACTACGAATTTACCACCGATAAAGAAGGCGTGGCCCCCTTAGCCGCCGATTTCAAGACCACCCCCTGGAACGTGCAGGTATACGGCCTGGTGAACAACCCCAAAACCTACAGCGTGGACGACCTGGTGAAGGCCTTCCAACCCGAAGAGCGCATCTACCGCTTACGCTGCGTGGAAGCCTGGAGCATGGTCATTCCCTGGGTGGGCTTTCCGCTGGCGAAGCTGCTCAAGGAAGCAGACCCCACCTCCGCCGCCAAGTATGTGCGCTTCGAGACCATTTCAGACCCCCAAAACATGCCGGGGATGCGCTCGCCCTTATACCCCTGGCCCTACCAGGAAGGCCTGCGCCTGGACGAAGCCATGCACGACCTGACCTTGCTGGCGACGGGTCTGTATGGCGGCGAGCTGCCTGCCCAAAACGGCGGCGGCATTCGCCTGGTTACGCCTTGGAAGTACGGCTTTAAGTCGATCAAGGCCATCGTGAAGATCGAGCTGACCGATCAGCAGCCCGCCACCTTGTGGAACGACATCGCTCCCAACGAATATGGCTTCTACGCCAACGTCAACCCCCAGGTCGATCACCCCCGCTGGAGCCAGGGCAGCGAACGGCGCATCGGCGAATTGAAGCGCCGCGAGACGCTCATGTTCAACGGTTACGCCGAGCAGGTGGCCGGGTTGTACACCGGCATGGATCTGCGCGCCAACTATTAACCCCCTGGTTGGGCTGCCGGTCCGGTTTGTGGGCCGGACAGGCTGCCCCCATGAAAGCCCCCGATGAAAAGAACTCGCTTCTCTCCACTGCAAATATTCGTCCACCTGGCCGGTTTCTATCCGCTGGCGCGGCTGCTGTTCGATTACTTTAGCGATAACCTCACCGCCAACCCCATCCAGGCCCTCGAGCAGCGCACCGGCCTACCGGCGCTCATCTTTCTGCTGCTGTCGTTGGCGTGTTCGCCGCTGGCTTCGATCATGGGCTGGAAGAAACTGATTGCCCGGCGCAAAGCGTTAGGCAACTACGGCTTTATGTACGCCGCGCTGCACGTGTTCACCTTCTTTGTCATCGACTACGGGCTGGACTTGGGCGCAGTGTGGCGCGACGTATCGAATAAAGCCTACATTATCCTTGGCGCGCTGGCGTTCTTGCTGCTGCTGCCCCTGGCCGTCACTTCATTCGACTATTGGAAGAAGCGCCTGCGCAAAAACTGGAAGCGCCTCCACAAGTTGGTGTACATCATCTCGCCGCTGGTGGTGGTGCATTTCCTGCTGGTGGTGAAGGGCAATCTCAACACGCTGTCGGGCAATATCGCCCAACCCGTGCTGTTAGGGATGGCGACGGCGCTGCTGCTGGCGGCGCGGATTCCCAAGGTGAAACACACGCTGATAGCCGCCCGTCATCGCCTCAGCCGGCGCGGCCTGCCCCAGGCGTTGGCCGATGGCGATGAGCAAGCCTAGCGCCCGCAGCCATCCGCCATCGCCTCAACCAGCGCGGCCCCGCCCCTGTCTAAACACAAACCACCGGCGCGGCGCTGGGGCGTCCCTGCCGCCGGGGTGAACCTTACCGCCCTTCCTCCGCCCCCTAGAAATTCTCGTCATCAATCGGCGTGGGGGTGTAGTAAGGCCCACGCGTGGGCCGCGGGGTATAGCTCGGCAGCGGCGATGTGCTCACCACCCAATTGAGCCACGCCTGGAAGGCGGCGATATTTTGGCGCATGGCGGCCTCGCCGGGGGCGGGCGGCGGAGCGTCCAACGCCAGGATGCCCTGGTCGGCCGCCCAGGCGCTGAGCATTCCGTTGACCGGGCAATCGCTCACCTTGGGCGGCGTTCCCATTGCTTCCGCGAAGGCGGCCGCCAGGGCCGCCGCCTCCGGGCTGGGCGGACGCCCCCCCGCCTGCACGCCGTCAAAACTGCGGTTGTAATGCAGCAGCATCTCCACCCGATTCTGACCTATAAATTCCACTAGCGCCTGCGCTTCCGGCTCCGAAAGCGCCTGCTCCCCCGCCCCGCCTTGCCCCAACTTGCAACCGGTGTTATCCCACGTGGGCGACCACTTGAAGGCAAAGTTGCGATTTAAATCAACCCCATGCGCGTTCCAAACGCCGGCCAGGTCATCCACACCTGGGGCGCTGTCTGGGTTAAGCGCCGGCAAGATAAACAGCGTCACATCGGCGGGGATGATGGAAGGAGTTTTGCGCACCGCGGCCATCAGGCGTTCGGCCAACGACGCCCCTGGCAGTCCATCGGGGCCATGTGTGCCGGCCACCACCAGGCGCACCCGCGGGCCGCTGCCAAAGCGATAAACCAGCAAACGCTGATTCTTAACCGTGCGCCCAATCGGCTGCACCTGGCTCACCCCGCCGGGCGTTCGGGTGGCGAAGGGTGTCAGGCTGGGCATCACCGGCGTCAGGCTGGCAGTGACGCTCGGCGCCAGGGTATCTTGTGGGGTGGAGGTGGGGGTGTGCGTCCAGGTGGGCGGCAGCACAAACGCGCCGGATGTGGCCGGCGGGATTGGCGAGGCCGCGCCGTCCGGAGGCGGGGCGGCCGGGCGAATGCCAAAGAATACCACCATGAATATCGCCGCCAGGGCGAACACCAGCAGCCCCAGCACCCCAATCAGCACGGCTTGCAAACAGCTCGCCGGTTTAGGCCTGGCCGCCGGGGGACGGCGCGGCGGTCGCGCGGGGGGCGCCCCGTTTGGGGGCGTTTCCCGCGGGGCGGTCTCGCCGCCAGAGGGCGGCTCTGCGAGGCCAGCAC
>CAZHFU010000015.1:79801-81766 GCA_964531975.1 uncultured Anaerolinea sp.
GCTCTGCGAGGCCAGCACGGCTGACCGGCGTTTCCCGCGGGGCGGTCTCGCCGCCGGAGGGCGGCTCTGCGAGGCCAGCACGGCTGACCGGCGTTTCCCGCGGGGCGGTCTCGCCGCCGGAGGGCGGCTCTGCGAGGCCAGCACGGCTGACCGGCGTTTCCCGCGGGGCGGTCTCGCCGCCGGAGGGCGGCTCTGCGAGGCCAGCACGGCTGACCGGCGTTTCCCGCGGGGCGGTCTCGCCGCCGGAGGGCGCGCCTGCGGCAAACACCGCCCCACGCCGTAACCGGCTGAAAACTCCATCGCCCATCGGGCGCAGCGCCCAGGTGGGGCGGCTGATTGGGAAGGGGTGTATGCCGGTAGAGCAACGCGGTTCAAACATAAGGCGCTCGCTTTCTGTTTACGCTAATCGTCTTGCATCACAAAAACAACCAATTCCCCTGGCCCATGCACCCCAATCGTCAGGGTCATTTCGATGTCGGCGGTGCGCGAAGGGCCGCTGATAATTACCGCTGAAGACGCCCGGCCAACCTGGGGATGCCGCAGGGCGCTGGGCAAATCCGGCGTGAGGCGGTCGGCGGGCAGCACGCAAAAATGCACCGGTGGAACCAGGGATGCAGTCAGCGCCCGCCCCGGCCCGCCGGTGAGCAGCACCGAACCAGTATCGGCGATGCCCAGCAGCGCCCCGGTCAAACCGACTGGCGCATCCGGGTCCAGCCGGTCGCTGATCTCTAAGCCTGCCGCGCGCAAAGTTTGCCCCAGGCCGGGCGGCAAGCAGTCATCCGCCCAGGCTTGCAGGCGCATGACCTGGCGGGCGCGCAAGCTTGCCATAACGGCCTCGGCCAGGTCGGAGGATCGGCACAGCACCACCTGGCCGCCCAACGCTGTCAAAGCCTGAGCGAATGATGCATTCAGATCGACGGCGGAGGGAGCCGGCGAGGGGCCGGCGGCGGAGTCAAGCTCCCCGGCGAGCGGAGGCGGGGCGTGGGGCGCGGCCTGCGCCGCCGCTGCGCGGTCGAGACCGGCAGCCGGCGAACCGACCACAGCCGCGGCAGCTGCCGGCAGGGGGGCGGCCGCCGCGCCAGGCAGCCTTGCCGATCCCTCCTCCCCAGGCGCAGCCGCAAACCCACTGTCCGCTTCTTCATCACGCTGGGCGACACGCAGCGCGAATTCCTCGGTGAACGGGCGTTGAGCGAACACCGGGAAGTTGCGCGAGAGGCCCCATCCGGTGAAGGCGGGCATAACCAACCCGCCGCGCCGCCCGGCCAACCGGCTGAATAAACCGGCGGCTTTTTGCGCCAATCGGTAGCGCCGCGGCGAGATCGCCGCCCAGGTGAATAGAGTCAAAAACAGGCGCAGACCCCACGCCGCTGGGGCGCGCTGCCCCGGCCATAACGGACGCGGCGGCGTGGGAGCAGCATTAGCTTGCCGCTGGGGCGGCCCGCTGCGGCCCTCGCCCACGCCAGGCGCAGATTTGGGCCAAGTTTCGGCAGGCTGCATCTCAGCCCGCTCGCTGAATGGAGCGGCCTGGTCGTCCTTTCCATCGGCCCGGTAGTTGTGTGTATCAGCCCGATAGTTCTTTCCATCGGCGCCCATGGCCCGCAGTTCCAGCAGCAGCCTGGGCAAGTCAATATCAACCGGGCAGGCTTCTTTGCACGCCCCACACAGGGTGGAGGCGCGCGCCAAATGCCCAAAAGCCGCCACCCCAAACAGCCCCGGCGAGATGACCGAGCCGATGGGGCCAGGGTAAGGGCTGACCTGGCCCTGCGCGCCGCGGTAGGCGTGGCCGCCGAGTTCGCGAAACACCGGGCAGGCGTTCAGGCACGCTCCGCAGCGAATGCACATTAAGGCGTCGGCCAGGGGCGCGCCCGGCAAGCGGCTGCGTCCATTATCCACCACGATCAAGTGCCGCTCCAGCGGGCCGTCGGGGTCGCCGGGGCGGCGTGGGCTGTGGATCAGGTTGGTGTA
>CAZHFU010000016.1:0-16202 GCA_964531975.1 uncultured Anaerolinea sp.
ATTCCTGGTTCTTTTCTTGTAAATCCCGGATAGCAGTCGCCTGTTGCTCAATCACATTCAACAACCGCACAATTAATTCGCGGGTTTGTTCATCCTGGATGAGGCTAAGGTCAATTCCGTCAATCATCTTGCGCTAAGTTTAGCCTGTTTCTGCTATAATTGAAAGTGTTGAATCGGGGAGAATTCCCCCCACTTTTTGAGATGATACAACTGAGCTTTGATTCGGGCAGCAAGAATATACAATGATGCACCATGAGACGTCGCAAGAATTGATGGAGGCCGCATGCCGAAACGAGATTTAGACAAATTTTCTGGAGCCGGAATTACAGAATACGAGAAAGCAGAACTTATTGAACTAAAGGAAAGAGAAATCAGGGCTCTTGAAAACCGGAACAAAATCGTTATAGGCGCTATTCTGGCTGTTATAGTATGCGGTGTTATTGCAGCCGGCGTTTTTCTTCTTGGCAGAAACACCAACGATATTGCAGGTACAGACGATGGGGATGCTGTCATCGCTTTGCAAAGTACAAATGCTGCCCTTGCCCTCCAACTAACCGTGGAAAGTTTAAATCAATCAGCGAATATCCCACCTCAAGTAACCAATGCTCCCCAAGTAAACCCTACGTCCCTACCACCTACGGTTTTACCGGCTCCCACAAATACATCTTTACCCACCCCTACATCACCACCTACCGATACCCCAATTACGGATACTGTTCCAGGTACTATTCTTGAAGTTGGGCAGGCGTGGAAGCAAGAGGGCATGGAGTTGAGACTAACGAATGTTGAGATGGATACTGCATCATCGTCATCTATGGACCCGGTTCAGTGGGGATTGTTTATCACCTTTGAGCTATCCAACTTTACGGGCAATGACGTACCCATCCGATACAACCTCGCAGAAGCGATATCAGCAGCAGATAACTTTGGGCAAATGTTGAAGTATGGAAGTACGAATCGATCCTGGACCGACTATAGACCGGAACCAGTTTCGATAGTATTGAATAGCGGCACAACAATTAGACTTAGCTCATTCGACTATTGGGATAGCCTAGCATCAATATTCTTCTTTGTAGACGTAACCAATGTAAATATCACCGAAGTAATCGTCACGGTGAATATTTCTCGGATAAACAATGCCCAATGGCGGATACCGATATATCACTAGCTCCGTGACAGGGAATATGGTAGCGCTCGGTAATCTGAAAAGCTGATATTATTTCTAAACCCCGTTACACCAGGGGGACATAGCAGGCGGCAGCATCCCGCAGTCCACATGTGGACTACGCCGCTTTCATTAGTGGTTCACCGACATCTATGAGCTATCGACCATCCTCTCCTAACCGTCAACAGTTAGATGCTGTTCAAACTACCAATGGCCCGGTGCTGATTATCGCCGGCCCCGGCTCCGGTAAGACCTTCACGCTGGTTGAGCGGGTCGTCTACCTAATTACCCAGATGGGGGCCACGCCGGAGAGTTTACTGGTTGTCACCTTTACCGATAAGGCCGCCGCCGAACTGACCACCCGTATTTCCAATCGCCTGAACCAACTTGGCCTGCGCTTCAACCTTAACGAGATGTACCTGGGCACGTTCCACTCCATCTGCCTGCGGGTGCCGCCGGAGGCTATGCCCGCCTTCGATAGCGAACTCCAGGACCTGGCGGCGGCCAAAGTCACCTTGCCCAGTGAGCCGCTATCGGTGGCTGACTTGGGGGGCATTAATATGACCCCGGAAGCGGCGGCAAGGGTGGGGTACTTGCTGAAGGAGTAGGAAACGATGGGGAGAAGGTTGGAATGGCTTTCTCCCCTCACTATTGGCTCGCTTGGCGATAATTAACCTCTTACGTATACTCTTAACGCATGGTTATCTACATCTGCACCCCCCGCAGAGTATCCATCTCTAATAATTACCTCCGTTGGATTGGTGAGCGCAACACAGCAAAAAGCATCGCCATCTTTTTCAATGCTCACCGACAGCAGACGCTCGCGGTTGCTTTCCTGCCAAGCATCCATTGTCTCATATAACCCACGCATGGTGGGAGCCTCGAAGTAATGCAGATTTCGTTTGTTATCGTCTTGGGGTTCCATTGCTATCCTCCTTTTTGCAAAATGGGTAGTCCTATTATATGTCGTTTTTCATTTTCTCGCTCAAACCGATTGAAGTATATAGAAAGCATCATGTGGTGGACCCAAAAGATTGGACACATTTTGGGCGAATCATAGGGGGGCTTGCCCCAGCGGCTGAGTTTGAGCGAGCCGGTAGGCGAGCTCGAACTCAGCCGGCGAAAAATAACCCAGGGCGGAGTGAATCCGCTTCTGGTTGTAGACATCTTCGATAAACTGCCCGATTTGCATCTGGGCATCGGCAAAACCATGATATTCGGACAGCGACACTTCTTCGTCCTTGATGGTGCGCATGAAACGCTCAGCATAGCCGTTCTCTTCGGCTTTGCCCACGGCCGCCATACTGATGCGAATATCATGCTTTTTGAGCAGGTTGATATAGCTGTGGGCCGCATAGTGAATGCCCTGATCAGAGTGATGAATTTCGGGCGTCTGAAATTCAAGCGCCGCTCGCAGCGCCGTCAGGCTGAGTTCCTGATCGAGGCTGCGGCTCAAGCACCAGCCGCGCACGCTGCGGGTGAAGACGTCCAGCACAATCGCCAGGTACACGAAGCCGGTTCCCAGGCGAATGTAGGTGATGTCGCTCACCCACACCTGGTCGGGCCGGGTCACCACCAACTCCTTCACCAGGTTCGGGAAGCGTGGATAGGGGTGATCGCTGTTCGTGGTGCGGCATTTGCGCCGTTTTACAGGCCGCAAAAGGCCATTTTGGCGCATAATGCGCTGGATCCGCTTGCGATTGACCACCACCCGGTGCGGTTGGCGCCGCAATTGATGGGTTATCCGGCGTGTTCCGTAGGTCGGGTACTGCCCAGCCAGCTCTTCCACCTTTTTGAGAAGCTCTTGATCTTCTGTGCCTTTCCCGGCATAGTAGAATGTGCTGCGCGGCAGCTCCAGCACCTCACATACCGCTCTCACATCACATCTGTCCTCTTCCCGCAGCTGCACCGCTATCGCTCGCTTTCGCTGCGGATCGAGCCCAAGCGCCCGAATACTTTTTTTGCCACGTCCAACTCCATGGTCAGCCGCCCGACCATGCGCTCCAGTTCCACGATCCGCTGGTCGCGCTCATCCGTGGCCGCCCGCTGCTCGAACATCTGTGGCGACCGCTCGATGAATTCTTGCTTCCAGCGCGAGAGCACCGAATCTTTGATCCCGTACTCCCGGCTGGCCTGGGCCAGGCTCTTTCGCTCTGCCAGGATTTCGAGCACTACTTTTGCCTTGAATTCCGGCGTGAATGTCCGCTTTTGTGCCATCTGGACCTCAGTCTCTAGTCTAATCCCTGCTATGAGATGTGTCCAGTTTTTGGGGTCCACTACAGGGCCGAGATAGAAGCCGCTCGGATATCAACCATTCGGGCGGTCTTTCTCTATCAGGTGAAGATTATTTTTTCTCGGAAGCTAATTGCTGAAGATGGGCGATATATTTTGTAGATAGTTGTACAATTAGTCTTTTTAGCGAGATATGGAACATCCTTGAAAATCTGGGTGTCCCCATATCTGGGAGGGTATATGTATATGCAGCAGCTTTATGGCAGGATTCCGGTTAGCCCCTTGCACTATACTGTTTTTGGCGAAATTCATTTTCGGTTTTAAGTGCGGAAGGTAAATAAGACAGAGAATCCGTCTATAGATAATGGAGTGTATTATGAAATATGCAATTACACGCACTGTGTGTATCCTAATAGCATTTTTTGTTATTGGATCATGTGAGACACAAATATTACCCCCTACTTCTGAAAACGGCTCTAGTAAACAAACACCCCAACAATTGTTGGGTAGTGTAATACCTGTTTCGAGTATGGGAGTATCAGCCCTTTCGGAATCAGACGATGGTCTAAAAAAGTCGGTTTTACAAATTTACCACCTGAAGGAGCAGTGTATATTAGATATATTACATGGATCTCAAAAGATGTATTTAGGAGTACCAGTAAATGAGAGACCGGTTTTAGAATTTAAAAACTCCGACATTGACTTTAGATCCTCCTCTTTTACTCTCTTTGAGGAAGCGTTAAGTCCTAGATATCACTTAAGAGCATTTACAGGCCAACCCGTCAATTCCCGAAATGTAAATCTCTATCTGGAAGATCAGGGAAAAGGATATATCCAGGAAATAGATTGGAACAGATTTATTCATAGCAGACCAATAAATGAGATACAGTGGATCGAAGATGGAAGGCTTCTTTTCGCTCATTCTACGGGATCCCAAATAACCGAAGTAGGGGTAATTGAGATCCAGGAGAAAAATTTTGTTTTGTATTGGCTTGTAGACAATCACTGCAAGTAAGGCTGTTTATTTGTTTAGATGATAAAGATACATATCTCGTTGCTTACTATGCCAGGGAAACTGCAGGTGTAGAGTGGAGCAAAAACTGGGCGGATGGAGCACCAGCACAAAATGCGAATGAAGCTCTTTTATATGACTACAATTACACCTGCTTACAAGGTTCGGCACAAATGGAAATACGGATGCAATATTCAAGGTGATGGATATTGGTGAAGGGTTATGCCCTAAAAACAGCAGCGATGGAAATCTGCGGCTTGATATCTTTACAGGAATCGGGAAGGAAGCTTTTGAAGATGCCGTGATATTTTTTGACAACCCAGTACAGGTTTATACAATTGATCCCGGTAATTGAGGTCTCTATGTATAGGTTAAGATGGTTACTGATAAATTTTTCCGCGAGCAGTCTTCTGCTTATCCTTCTTGCAGCCTGTTCTCATCCTGCTAATCAAATGCTTGACGCTAAGGAGCTACAAACAGTTCTGCCTGCACCGTCCTTGATAGCAGAATGGAATGTCGGGGAAGTACGTGATATGGCATGGAAACCGAACAGCCAAATGTTTGTGGTAAATCACATATTGAGGGGAAAAGCTGACAATGTAGTCCAGGCATTTGACATTCAAACACTTACTTCCATCTGGACAGCAACGGACAGTAAAGCGACAGATATCGTTTTTACACCAGATGGTCAATTCACGGTTGAATCGAATGAATTTGCTCCATTTTTCTATTGGAGGGATTTGGAGCATGGTGAGATCGTCCGCAAGGGGCAGGTCCAGGATATCAGCCAGATCAAGGATGGAGATTGCAGTAGAGGAGGACAAATCATCCTGGCAAATGCCCGTACCAACACACTTTTGGTGGCCGATTATGCTGGGCTTATTGGCCTTAGATCGACTAATCAAGTGAATATCGGGCAGCTAGATTTGAGGACAGGACATTGTGAGAGTTTGTTCTCTTATCGGGGGTCGTTCGATCTATTTGACCTAAACTCTAGGGGCACATTGATAGCTTACGGTGGTGAAGGGCAAGAAAATGAGGTTATCATATGGGATGTAGAAAAGCGCGTGGAGGTCTGCCGTACATCGAAAGTGGATTTCGGACGTTTCCTTCCCGGGGAAGATACATTAGCTGTGTATAGAGCGCAAAAAATTGTCTTCATTGATTCAACAACCTGTCAGGAGCAGAGATATCTAGATATTGCTCCTAAGCACGGCTATGAAGCATCCCTGACGTTCAGCTCCGATGGGGAACTAATAGCTATCGTAAAAGAAGATGCCATTAAAATTTTGGCTGTGTCTACAGGTGAAACATTAGCAAATATCCCTTTTCCTAAAGGTGCAGGCTCAGGCTCAATAAAACCATTTTTTAATTTGATACGTTTTAGTCCGGATGGAAAATATCTTCTGGCATCATTTTATCTGAAGGACGACATGGATTCTAACCAAATTCTACTGTGGTCATTGAGACCTTAGCAGGTGTCCAGAGCGGGTAAGTAGCCTCTCGACCCGCTATACCTTGTGGGGAGAAGTATTGGATGTGCAGGGCCAGGGCGCACTTGCCTGGGGCCACTTCGGTGGGCTGCTCGACGCCGCCATGGGACTGATCTACGTAGGCGAGGGTCAGTATTATGACCCGGCTACTGGACGGTTCTTGACCACCAGGGCACAGCCGGGGAAGGTTAATCCGTATGTGCCACGAGGCGGGGATGCCAGCGGGATTTTGCTTGGGCCATTGGCATTAATGGTGCTTCTAAAAGGTAAGAGAAACGGCCGAAAACTTAGCCGGGTGAATCGATTTATTGTACTTCTCATCTTATTCATTCTGATGGCAATGATTATTGCTGGTTGTCGCGATGAACCCCCACTACCTCCGCCCGTTCCGCCCACTCCGCCAAATGACAATAACAGAGGAACGGAACCACCGCCAAGCGCGCCTGGCACTCCACCGCCACCGACCTCTGCGCCTACACCAGAACCAACTTCATCTTGTACGCCAACGCCAACGCCCAATCTAGTACCTTTAGGAAATTGGAAAATTACTCATTACAACTATGCTATGGAAGACGACGATGAATTCCCTAAGGTTAGCGCGAATGGCGAATCAGATTATGTCGCGGTGGGAGGTTTAGATCCGAACAAGAAATACCGTAGACAGTTCATTTATTCATCACGTGGCATTCCTATGCAAGGCACAGGATTAGCTGAAGATGGGGTAACTTACATAACGATCGATTGGACAAGGAATAACGCTGAACTTAATCCGAATTGGATAAATGGAAATACGGCTGAATGGTTTTTTACTTATGGAAAAGGTGGTAGATTTGCAGAAGGCAAACCTTGGGAAAGCGTGGCTATTTCCGTGAATGAAACGACCTTAGTTCAAGGGCAAAAATTGGTAATTGATATTTACCCAGATAAGGTATTTACAGTAACAGATACTGGAACCTTTCCAGACACTAATCATTTTGACGTTTTCATAGGTTCAGCAAAGTACGCTGATACCCTGAATTATGGGACAATATTTGAGGTACCAGTATGGTTAGTCAAGTAAAGAGTAAAGTGAGATTGCGTATGAATACGAATGTCATGGTTAGGCCTAGCCGGTAGCCACAACCTCTTGATAGTAAATCATGACATCTAAGATGTAAAGCATCTTCATCCTATACCATTAAAGCGAGTAAAAAATGGGATCGTCTAATATCTTAAGATTGGCGACTTGTATATTGCTAATGACTTTTACCTTGTCCAGTTGTGTGCCTTCGGCGGACAAGGTTGCCAACGGGAAAATCGTTTATCAATCGGATCAGGATGGCAACTTCGACCTTTATGTAATGGATATAGATGGTTCTAACCAACGAAACATAACCAAACAACCCACTAATTCAAACTTCGCTAACAATACGGGACCCGTTGCTTCACCCGATGGAACGCAAGTCGCTTTTGAATCGACCAGGGATGGCAACCTAGAAATCTACGTTATTGATGTAACAAGCGAAGTTCAAACTAATTTAACCAATAACCGAGCGAATGATTATGCCCCAACCTGGTCTCCTGATGGAAATTTGATTGCTTTTCTGTCGGACCGCGATGCAATTTTAGCCAATAAAGAACGCGATTTTTGGACAAACAACATTTATATAATGAAAGCAGATGGTTCAGATGTACGACGGCAAACCATAAACAATGCAACAAATAGTTATGGTGATCCTGCATGGTCTCCAGATGGCAAGGTTATAGCTCTCTGCTTGATGACAATTAGCCTTTATGGATTGCCCTACTCAGCTGGTATCAGTACTCTGAGATTACAAGACTTTACATTCGCCAGGTTAACCTCTGACTCGACTGAAGTGCAATGTGATCCCAATTGGTCACCTGATGGAAGGCGAATGCTTTATACCGTATCTGGAAGCGCGCATAGCAAAATCTACGTGATGAATTCAGATGGAAGCGGTCAAGTCGCTTTGTCGCCAGATTCTTCTCACATCGAAATTGCACCATCTTGGTCGCCGGATGGCAAACACATCCTTTTCTCATCCAGGCAGAGTGATGGCAAGTATCATATATATGTCATGAATGTCGATGGCACAGATTTAGTGCAGTTAACAAAGGGGATGAATGACGAAACCTTCCCTACCTGGCTGCCAATCTTGGATCGCTAGGTGTGACCAGTTTACATGTTGACTTCGGGATAATTTGATGCTTGTTTGCTTGAATAATGTAGGACCAGAAGTTCCAAAGGCACAGATGACAGTATGGTCAAATGAGGAAACTATGGCAAGGCTACTTACCGCTATATTAAGTACTGTGCTTTCGCCTTTTTGGATTTTGAGGCCTTTTGGGCGCATTTTAGGACCAGTCCGCTCTATATATGGCCTCAGCCTTATCAATTATGTACCATATATGGCGGGTGCATAAAAAAGGCAAAAGCACAGTTAATAAATCAATCCAGTATCAGCTGGTTTAACTTAAGAAGCTGGGGCACCTGCAAAGCGGATTTGTAGCCTTTGGAATCTGTTAAGGTTGCTATCTTATTCGTTTCTCTTTAGATGGTATTTCCTTTTTTATTCGTTGCACAAAATAAGATGGATGCAAAACGGTCCTTACGTCAAGCCCTGAGTGACATGGTTCAGATTTTATACCCAACCGAATTGGAGTCTAGGCCGGTTGATAAAGGGCGGCAAACGCCACCGGGGTTCGATTATCCGATTAGAATGTTGAAGAATTCAGAAAGGAGAATTACACCTTAAAATGCCCTATTATTGTGTTCAAAGAATCTTGACCACCTCAGACATAGAGCCATCATAACAAAAGTGAAGGGTTATGATAATAGGGGTATAATATGTAAGTAACATTGACGCCTCGGTTTACAGCATCTTCATAAATGTTATCGGCTATATTGTTCTATTGGAGGGGTATATTGACATATGACCGACCCATTCCGTAAGTTTCATAAATAGCCGTAAATTTTACCTTTAGGCATGATGCTTCCATATCATTCAAACATAGCAAGAAATTAAACCCTGGGAAAAGGAGTTGCTGCAATGGACAGAAAAGCGGTTATCTTGGCCTTGTTCGTGCTGTCACTGGTATCGTCCCTGTTGGTTTCAAATTGGTTTAAGCCATCTATTGTTCCAAATACAGCTAGTGAGGCGCTATCAGCAACAGGTAATATTTGTGGAGAATTTTGGTGGGATGAGAATGTAAGGACCTATGTAAAAGAAGAATCTACCGGCAAATACTATCTTATCAACAAGGATATTATAGATTTGAGCCGAAATAATTCTTGTGGGACACATGGGACCTTTATTTTTAAAGGGGCAGAAACAAGAAGTGTGTCGCCTGTTCAGCTATCTTTTTACTTTGGTACAGTAACTGTAACAGAAAAGATTGTAAGCTATTCGGAAATGGTATGTGTTGGCAGAAATGCTCGTTGTCCGGCGGGACAAGCGTCACAGCCGAGTTCTTCAAGGGGCGCAATCGCACTACCAACCTTCAAACTCCCTTATGCCAAATCTGAAAAAGTTTACTGGACAGGCGGCCCGCATGCTTATCTCTTGGGTGGTAAGTTCGGTGCTTTATACCCAAGCGGCCAGGGTTCAGGCCTAGACTTTTCAAATGGCAAATCTTTTGAAGTTCTAGCGATGGCTGATGGTAAGGTGCTTGACGCATCATGCAGCAACCCGGATTTAGGTTGTAAAGTGGCGATAAAACATGATGTGGGTGGGTCAGTGCTGATCTATGCTCACCTAAAACCCGATACCTTCCAGGTAAGAGAAGGGGATAGAGTAAAGCAGGGAAATATCTTAGGATTAGCTGGAAATTCCGGGTCCGGCGGCGGTCCATCTATTCATCTGCACGTGGAATTGCGAGATGGTAGTGGCAGTTGTCAATATCAGTGTATGAGCAACAAATCCTTTGGTAATCCCGTTGGTTGGGATGACCTGGTACAGCTTGTTGACGGATGGTATATCGGTGGTTATATCAATGATAGTGAAGGGAAATACTCCCGTAACTACGATGGCAGCGCAATCAAGGGCCCCGTTAAGGTTGCAGACAACTTTTATTATATAGACAATGGCAGCCTCCAACATGTAGAGTTCGTAAGAGTTTCATCGGATTTCAAATGTACAAAAGGTAGAGCAGATTGTGAGCTCCCAAGCAACCACTCTAATCCAAGTGGAAAAACCCAGTTTGCCAGGGATGATGGAAAGGGCGCTGCATTTCCTTCTAAACAGACTGGATCTCCTGCAAACAAAGCTGGATTTCTCATATCAACTAATACCGCCATTAGAACCCATACGTATGAGCCAATCACGGGCGGCCCAGTAGTTGTAATATCCAATACTCTTTGCCCAGTATTCTCCGGTGGTAAGTTATATACTCCGTTCTTAAGCGCATTCAATTTGTCCTTCAATATTTGTGAGGCAGGCGTCTCCTTTTTGAGGTTTGGGTTTACACCTTTTGAAGTTAAGTAGCTTTTTGTAATGAGTACGTGATAATTTATGATTCGGGGAGATGGCATTTGGATATGCTATCTCCCTTTATATTTCCTCCCATATCATATAAGTGGGTCATACCCTGAGCTGCGCCTATATAGCGCGCAATTTTGTTATAGGCTTGGCGCTGCACCAGAATTCTCTCTTGGATTGTCCGCGCTTAAAAGCAAACCTGGGACATGCTATGTACCGTTTTCACAGTAACAAGATGTCCCAGGTTCGTTTCTGTCGGGGCGAGAGGATTTGAACCTCCGACCTCTTGCACCCCATGCAAGCGCGCTAGCCGGACTGCGCCACGCCCCGATCAAGAACGGCCCACATTTTAGCACACACGCTTTAGTTGGTCAACCCTTTAAAGAAAGATTAAGGGCGTGAGTTTCTGGCGGTGGGGGTAGGGGTCACCCAAGAGGTGAAGCCATATCCCAACAGACGCATGGGGTCGAAGTGCTGAAACACCCAACTAATGCGCCAGAGACGGTAGGCTTGTTTCTCTTCGAGAGTGGCTTCTTGGGTGAAAGCCGACATGGCCGGGAAGCTTTGCCCGGCTGGGCCGATGCGAATTTCGAGGTGCAGGTGGGCGGCCAGGGTATTGCCGCTCTTGCCCACCGCGCCCAACGCCTGGCAGCTAGCGACTTCGTCGCCCAGGCGCACGGTCATCGAATCGTCTTCCAAGTGGGCGTAGAGGTGGTAAAGCGAATAGCCGGCGGGCGGGTCTAGCTGAGCGGAGAGATCGGGCGGCAGGATCTCGGCGGGGGTTTCGATGATGACCAGGTTGCCGTAGGGGAAAGTGCCATTGAGGGCCGCCGCCGTTCGCCCCGGTAAGATGGCTTGCACCACGGTTCCAGCGGTCTGGCGGTGCCCCTTCCAGTTGTAGAAGGCGAAATCCACCCCCTGGTGACGGGCATCCGAACCAGGCGGCGGGGGGGCGTAGGGGGCGGAAACCAGGCGCGTCAGGTCTACGCGCCGGATGTCTTTTAGCGGGGAGCAGGGTTCAAAGGGTGTTCTGCCGGCGGTGGCGGCGCGTGGGGTGGCGGTGGGGGTGGGGGCGGCTGATGTGGGCGTGGCGGGGGGCGGTTGGGGTTGATAGGTGGCGGCGGCCGGGGGCGGCCAGGTGGCCTGGGGCGTGTCGCCAGGTGGGGTAGCCGGCTGGGTTGTGGGCGCAGCCATGGGGGCGGGCGGGAGAAGCTCCATGGGCGGCGGAATGACCGGCGAAGCCTGGCAGCCAACCATCAGAACGGTTATCAACACACCGGCGCCCCAGTTCCATAATCGCATAGCCTTGATTATAACCTTGTTGCGGGTGGAGCGGCTTACGCGCCTGGGGCAAACCTGGCTGGGGCCGGGCAGATGGGCGCGCCGTCGTGCGCTATTTCTAGTATAATTTTTGTTCAGGAGCGGCTTAATATGAAATCTAATGTGCTTGTCACCGGCGGCGCGGGGTTTATCGGCAGTCATTTGTGTGAAGCCCTGGTGCATCAGGGCTACCAGGTGACTGCGATTGATAACCTTTCTACCGGGCGGTTAGAGAATATCCAGCCCCTGCGCTATTTGCCCAACTTCCAATTTGTGCGCGAGAACATCGCCAACACCCAGGTGATGGATCGCCTGTGCAGCCAGGCGGATATTGTGATTCACCTGGCGGCGGCGGTGGGGGTGATGCTGATTGTTGATGATCCGGTGCATACCATCAAGACCAACATTATGGGCAGCGAGGTGGTGTTGGATACGGCCAACCGTTATGGCTGTAAGGTGATGATCGCCTCCACTTCGGAAGTGTATGGCAAGGGCGTTTCGGTGCCTTTTCACGAGGACGACGACACCCTGATGGGGGCCACGTCGCACAGCCGCTGGGCGTACGCCACCTCGAAAGCGGTGGACGAGTTCCTGGGGCTGGCCTATCACCGCCAGTTCGGTTTGCCGGTGGTGGTGATGCGCTTCTTTAACACCGTCGGCCCGCGCCAGACCGGACGCTATGGCATGGTGGCGCCGCGCTTCGTGCGCCGGGCGCTGCGCGGCGAGCCGCTGCAGATCTATGGCGATGGTGAGCAATCGCGCTGCTTCGCCGATGTGGCCGATGTGGTGTGGGCGGTGGGAAAATTGATGGAAAATCCGGAGGCGGTGGGGGAGGTAATTAACATCGGCAACCGCGAGGAAGTGACGATTAAGCAGCTGGCCCAGCATGTGATCGACCTGACCGGCAGCGCCTCCACCGTCGAGCACATTCCCTACGACCAGGCGTATGCCCCCGGTTTCGAGGATATGCGCCGCCGTGTGCCGGCGCTGGATAAGTTGCAACGCCTGACCGGTTACGAGCCGCGTTACTGCCTGGATGATATTATCCGGCGCATTGTGGCGTATGAACAGGCGGGCCTGGCGGAACCATAGGCTTCAAGGGCCGGGTTGGCGCTGGGCGCGCCGCCAGCTCACTTCCTGTGCATCAGGTCTTCCAGGCGCGCCTTGACCTGCGGCCATTCGCTATCGATAATGCTGTAGTATACCGAATGGCGCACCCGCCCATTGGGAAGCACCATATGATTGCGCAGCACCCCCTCGCGCACTGCTCCCAGCCGTTCGATGGCGCGTTGGGAGCGTTCGTTGATCATATCGGTCTTGAACTGGACGCGTACGCAGCCCAAGTGTTCAAAGGCATGTTTCAGCATCAAATACTTGGTTTCGGTGTTCGCGCCGGTGCGTTGGTAGGCGGTTCCGTACCATGTGCCGCCAATTTCTACGCTGCGATGTTGGGGGAGGATGTCCATATAGCGGGTGCAGCCGATGGCGCAGTTCTGCGCCTGGTGAATAACGGTGAAGGGCAGGTCTTTACCGGTGGCCTGCCGCTGGAGCATGTCTTCTATCCAATGTTCCAGGTCGGCGCGGGTTTCAATATCGCCGTATACCATGTTGCGCCAGATGGCCGGGTCTAGGGCCACCTCCACCAGCTGATCCAGGTGCTGCAAGCTTAATGGCTCCAACCGCACGTTTTCACCTACCAGGGTTATCGGTTTGATATCCATTTTTACTCCTGTGTGAGAATCTTATCCGGTGCGCCTGGGCCGGCTGCTAAAATGGGGGCTAACGCCGAACCCAAAAAGTGCATGTTGACGTTTTACGGTTTTTCTCTTAAGATAATGAGCATGCGATATTCGCACAAACATTCTATAACACACGGGCGACCCGCCCGACCCGTTGAGGATATATTATGGAAATTGGCCTGGTACAAAAAGTTGATATAAACCAAGAGATGCAGCAGGCGTTCCTGGATTATTCCATGAGCGTTATTGTATCGCGAGCGCTGCCCGATGCGCGGGATGGACTTAAACCAGTTCACCGGCGCATTTTATATGCGATGTACGATATGGGCATACGCGCCGATACCCCTTTTAAGAAATCGGCCCGGATTGTGGGTGAGGTGCTGGGTAAGTATCATCCGCATGGCGACTCAGCGGTGTACGAGGCTATGGCGCGCATGGCGCAAGATTTCTCGATGCGCTATCTGTTGGTGGAAGGGCAAGGCAATTTCGGCAGCATCGATGGAGATCCGCCGGCGGCTATGCGGTATACCGAGGCGCGCCTGGCGCGCCCGGCGATGGATATGTTGGCCGATATCCAGAAGAACACGATCGACTTTTCGCCAAACTTTGACGATACACTGCGAGAGCCGACGGTGATGCCGTCAGCGGTTCCCAATCTGCTGGTGAACGGTGCGGTAGGGATCGCCGTTGGGATGGCGACCAGCATTCCGCCCCACAACCTGGGGGAGGTGGCCGCGGCAATTCACCTGATGCTGGATCGTTGGGATGATCTCGACAATGTAAACGTTGAAGACCTGATGCAGTTTGTAAAAGGCCCGGATTTCCCAACCGGCGGTTTGCTGGTGCATACGGCGGGCGGCGATGGTTTGGTGAGCGCCTATAGCACCGGGCGGGGGGCGGTGACGGTGCAGGCCCGCGCCCACATGGAAGAGATGGATCGCTCGCGCAGCCGCATTATTGTCACCGAGCTGCCTTACCTGACCAACAAGTCGTCGCTAATCGAGCGCATCGCTGAGCTGGCCCGCGATGGCCGCTTAGAGGGCGTTACCGACTTGCGCGACGAATCGGATCGCCAAGGAATGCGCATCGTCATCGAGTTAAGTAAATCGGCGGATGCAGAACAGGTCTTGGGCAACCTGTATAAGCACACGCCCATGCAATCGACGTTCAGTATGATTATGCTGGCGCTGGTGGATGGTGAACCCAAGCTGCTCAGCCTCAAACAGGCCCTCAAAGTGTACATCGAGCATCGCCTGGAAATTATCCGCCGGCGCACAGCGTTCGACCTGGAGAAAGCGAAACAGCGGGCCCACATTTTAGAAGGGCTGCGCATCGCTCTCAAATTCTTGGATGAAGTGATCGAGATCATCCGTAAATCGCCGGACGTGGAAACCGCCCGTGCTCGCCTGATTAAGCGCTTCAAGTTGAGCGATATGCAGACCCAGGCGATCTTGGAGATGCCGCTGCGCCGCCTGGCGGCGTTGGAGCGCAAGAAGATCGAAGAAGAGTATAAGGAACTGCAAGCCCAGATCAAGGAGCTAGAGAGCTTGCTGCGCTCCCCCCAAAGGCTGCGCGCCGTGGTGGGTGAGACCTTAGACGCGGTGACCGAAGCCTATGGCGACCGCCGCCGCACACAGATTGTTGCTTTGCAAGAGGGCCAATCGCGCACCAGCCTGGTTTCGGCGCACGAGATGACCCCGCAGCAAGATGTGTGGGTGGCGGTGACAGCCGATGGTTTGATCTCGCGCACTCACGAAGACCATGCGCCGCGTTTGAGCGGAAAGGATGCGCCCATCTTTCTAGTGCGCGCCAACACCCGTGATACGCTGTACCTGGCCTCCGAAACGGGTGAGACGGCGGCCATGCCAGTGCATGTGCTGCCGGAAAGCGACGACCCCGGCGGCGGCTCCCCGCTGGCGCGGGTGACGCCGCTCAAAGATGGGTGCAAACCGGCGGCGCTGTTTGCCGCGCCGCCGCGCCGCAGCCGAGCAGTCGATGAAAACGGCGAGCAGGGCTTCATAATCACTGTCACGCGCGGCGGCATGGTGAAGAAATCCGCATTAGAAGACCTGCCCGGCCCTTCGGCCGGCGTATTCACCCTGGTGAAGGTGAACGAAGGCGACCGGCTGTTCTGGGTGGGGCAAAGCCGCGGCCAGAGCGAACTGCTGTTGGCAAGCGCCGGTGGGATGGCGATTCGCTTTAGCGAAGACGAAGTGCGCCCGATGGGCCTGGTAGCTGCGGGAGTGCTGGGCGTGCGCCTGGCGCCAGGCGACAGCCTGGTGGGAGCCGAGCTGTTGCCCAAGCCGGGCGATGTGCTGCTGGCTACCAATTCTGGGCGGGTTAAGCGAGCGCCGACCGCCGATTTCCCCCGCCAGGGGCGTTATGGTCAGGGTGTGCAGGCCTGGAAGCTGGCGGTTGGCGAGACGTTGGTGGGCATGGCCGTTGTGGCTGCGCACACCCCGGCGGTGCTGCATCTCAATCGCCTGCAGCCCAAAACCTTCCGCGCCGACGAGGCCCCCTTGCAGACCAGGGCGGCGCGTGGTGCAAGCCTGGTGGAGCTTAAAGCGGGTGATTATGTCGTAAGTTTGATGGTCACTGAAGCGCCTGGGGCCAATAGGCAGAGGGCCGCCATTTCAAGGGCGGCGGAGAAAGCCTCGGCGGCGGAAAAGGCATCCGCCGACAAGAAAAAATCAGCCTCAACGGCTAAGGCTCCGGCGGCAGGTAAACCGGCGGCCAAAGGCGCATCCACGGCGGGGAAGGCGG
>CAZHFU010000016.1:16302-79167 GCA_964531975.1 uncultured Anaerolinea sp.
GCTCCGGCGGCAGGTAAACCGGCGGCCAAAGGCGCATCCACGGCGGGGAAGGCGGCCTCAACCGCTAAGGCTCCGGCGGCAGGTAAACCGGCGGCCAAAGGCGCATCCACGGCGGGGAAGGCGGGCTCAACGGCTAAGGCTTCGGCGGAAGGTAAACCGGCGGCTAAAGGCGCGCCCGCGGCGGGGGCGGGAACGGCCGACGCCCCGGTAAAAGGCACGGCCAGGCGCAAGACCTCCGGTAAGACCCCCACGGCGGATAAATCGTCCGAGGATGCGGCGAAGAAGCCGGCTGCGCCTAAGAAGAAGCCCACCGCAAAGCCGGGCGATTCTTCTAAATAAGAAGCCCGCCCCCATGCGAAGTGGAAGCGAGCCATGAACCGGCGACCGGCGCTTTGGTGAGTTTGCCTGGGCCGGCAGGCGCGGGCGACGGTCTCGCTGGCGCGAGTGCGGCCGCCGCAGGCTGTGGCTGGCAGTCTTCCGCAGCGCCTGCAGGCGCATTTCGTGCGGCGCACGCAGACTCTAGCCGGCGTCTGGCGGCCTTGGGCAAGCGCGGCGCACAAAAAAGGGCGATCCGAAGCTTAGCTTTGGATCGCCCTTTGCGTTTTCTGATTGATTAGCTTAGATGAGTTTCTCTAACCGGTCTACCAGGCCGGAGAGAATGGCAAAGGTGGCTTCTACCGGTTCGGGCGTGGATAGGTCTACCCCGGCCACTTTGAGCGCATCCAGGGGATAAAGCGAGCTGCCGCTCTTGAGGAAGCGCAAATAGTCTTGGGCGGCGTTGGGGGCGCCGGAAAGCACACGCTGCGATAGGGCGTTGGCGGCGGATATGCCGGTGGCGTATTGATAGACGTAATAATCGGCGAACAGGTGCGAGAAGGTGGCCCAAGTCATGCCCACTCGTGGGCGGTCGATCAACACGGCGTCGCCGAAGGCTTCGGTGAACAAGTCGGCCATTAAGTCGATAGCCTGGTCGGCGTTGAAGCCTTCGCCGCGCTCCACGCGCTGGTGCAGGTCGAGTTCGAAGCGCGCCAGGGTGGGCATAATCAGGAAGTAGCGGTAAAAGTTCGCCATGGCTTCTTCGATGACCGCGATTTGAAAAGCGGGATCGCTTTGGGTGTTAAGTAAGTGCGCCCGCACCATGGCCTGGTGGAAATTAGACGCGGTTTCGGCCACGAACAACGAGTAGTTGCTGTAAATCACCGGCTGATTGCGCCAGGTCATATATGAGTGCATGGAGTGGCCCAATTCGTGCGCCAGGGTGCTGAGGCTGAAGATTTCATCGGCATAACTCATCACGATGAACGGATGCGTCCCCTTCACCCCAAAGGAGAAAGCGCCCGAAATCTTGCCCTGGTTGGGATAAATATCTACCCAGCGTTCTTCCAGGCAGCCGCGGCGTAATATGCCGGTGTATTCTTCGCCCAGGGGGGCTAAGCCTTGGGCGATCCACTCCACCGCTTGTGGGTAGGTTACTTTAGGCCGTTCGCCGGTGAGCGGCGCCCACATATCAAATGGTTCCAGTTTGTCAACGCCCAGCGCTTTACGGCGGATGTCAAAATAACGCCGCCAGGTGGGTAAGTTTTTCTGGAAGGTGTCTAGCAGATTGGTGAATACTTGCACAGGAATATTGTTTTCAAACAGCGATGCTTCCAGGGTATCAGGATGCCGGCGAACCCGTGCAGTGAACACGTTGGCTTTGATCGATGTGCCTAAATTGCCGGCCAGCACGTTCTTGTGGGCCAGGTACTCATCCATAAAGCTGGTCCAGGCCGACCGGCGCAGTTGGCGGTCTGGGGAGGACATGTAGCCGGTGAATGAGCTTTGCCCCACTGGCTGCTCTTCGCCTTGGGAGGTGTGCGCCGGCGCAAATTGGAAATCGGCGTCGGTGAGCAGGCCGGTGGTGTTTTCGATATTCGAGAATGGCTCAGCCAACATGCCGAGGATTTCTTCCACTTCGGCGGAGCGTACATGCGCCTGCCGGCGGAACAAATCATCGAAATAGTGGCGGTAAATTTCCAGGGCAGGGGTGGTTTCCATCCAGGCGGTGAGCTTCTCGTGGCCGATGGCGAGGCACTCCGGTTCGATAAACGCCAGCCCGCCCAGGCACTGGCCCATTACGGCCTGCGCCTTGCCAGGCAAGGCCACTGCCGTGGGATTCGATTTCTCGACCTCCGCCGAGATGGCGGCGTACATATACAGCTTGTAGGCGCGCAAGATGAGCGCATCGCGGGCCTGCAAGGCTTCTACCAGGGCGGCCGGGCTGTCGCTCAGCTTTTCGCTGCAGCCAACCACAGTGGGTAGATCGGCCAGGACGGCTTTAAGTTCAGTTTCAAAATCGTCCAGGGTGGCAAAGACGCTCTCTTTATTCCAGGTATATTCAACCGGAACATCTTTGCGCAGTGGGAGGGAAGAAACAGGGGCCATGTTAGGGTTCTCCGCAGATAAATTTGCGCGCTGTGATTTGCCCGGTGAAAGGATCAATCAGGAATAGCGCGGTTTTGATGAAGGGTTCGGGAGTGCTGACTTCGCCTGGGTTGGATGAACCTGAGCCGGCGGGAAAAGCCGCAATCGGCTTAGTTCGCACATACCAGTATTCGGATGAAGCCCGGATAGCCTGGTTTTCCGGCGGTTGCGGAATAGGGCAGCGATCTAACCCGTTGGGGCTGAACAGATTGACCACATCGCGCCCTAGCACTTTGGCCGCCTCCACCACCTCCCAGTTCGTGCGATTTTGCGAGGAGGTGTTGGGTTGGAGGGCGCTCCAGGCGATATCCAACACCTGGTCCATCCGCAACTGTCGTTGGCTAGGCCCACAGGCGGCAAGTAGCATGATAAGTAGGAATAAGAGGCATATTTTAGCGGCGGGTTTAATCATCAGACTCGAGATTATAACGCCAATTAAGCGTATATCCGGGGGTGGATTGATCGGCCAGGATGATTTCGAACTCGACCACACCTGGCGGTAAGACAGCGGGGTCAATGTCCAGCTGCCCGCCCATGGCGTCCAGCGCCAGGGTCGTCCAGGCGTCGGCGCCCTGGCTGCGCATGCGCACCAGCGCCGGTGTGTTCGGATCACCCCAAGACAGGGTTAGCTCGGCGGGAGTGAGATCTAAGCGGGGCTGGGCCAGCACCGCCAGGCGATTGGCGCGCAGCGGTTTTTCGTCGTAGCTGCCTTGGGCCAGGTTCACCAGGCGCAGCATGGTGAAGGGTTTGGCCGGCCAGGGCACAAATGCGCTGATGGCGGCGCCCTGCTCGTCGGCTTCGGGGGCGCGCAGCAAGCTAACCGCGGTTCTCTCAACGATTTCTCCGCTGCTATCCAGAAACTGCACTTCGGCCTCGGCGGTTTCGGGAATGGCCTGGGGTAGGCTGGTGAGACGATAGCTTGATTTGAGCTGGATGTCGCCAGCTTGATCCAATTGGCCGCGCACCAGCAGGCCGTCTTGCGGGGTGAGCAGAGCCGCCGCCCCATAGCTTATTTGGTTTGCCATCAAGCCCTGGTAAGTATAATCAGAGACCCACTTGGCATGGCAGTAGCCCATCAGGTCGGTGTAACTGCTGGGCGAATACAGCGTAAGCGGCGAAACCTGGACGCCAATGTTGCCAATCGAGCCGTCCGAATAGGGATAGCGCTGGTCGTATTTCTGTACGCCGCACGGGGCGTGTTCGCGACCCAAGTTGTGGCCGATTTCGTGGGCGGCGATTTCATCGCCGTGCAGAACCCAGGTGGGGCTGTCGGTCAGACCAATGGCGGTGCGTTGACCTACCCAGCCCAGGCCGGCGACGCCTCCGTTGAACCAGCGGTGGCCGAGTTGATCTTCAATTGGGATCAGACCATAGTAGATTTCATTGGCAGGGGCGCCATCGCTTACTTTCAGATTGGTGATGATGTCCAATAAGTTATACCAGGAGGAGGTATTGGACAGGTTTTGGTTAAACGCCACCCCAGTTCTTTCTACCACATTCACGGCTGCCACAGGATACATGCGTAAGATGCCGGGTGATAAAAAGGCCGTGGTAGATGGCGTATAGGTGATTTTATCGTCGGGGTGGGTGTAGATTACGGGGATAACTTTTATATTGAGCGGAGGAACATTGGTAAAGGTGAGCGCCAGGCTGCGGGTATTGTTGCCCTCATCGCTTTCCGGGTAGACGTTGGTCGAGTCGATCGTGATTTCCAGGCGGATGCTGCCCGAAAGCCAGGCCTCCGGCAAAGTGACGTTGATACTGTTACTGAGATTGGTCTCGATAATGCTTGTGGGCGCTGAAACCGGCCTCACCACCAGGGGCGAATTGGGCAGCGGGGCCCCGTTGCGCGTGGCGAGTATGGAAACGGACAGGCCATTAACGGGTGCGCTTTGGGTAGTGTGGGTGAAGATGCGTAAAACGGTGGTCTTGCCGCTCACCAGGGGGACTGAATTGGCGGCGTTTTGCGTCACCTGGTATGGGCGCAGCGCATCGATGGATAAATCGTAGGGGGCGCTTTTGCGCGCGATGGGGAGGAACAACTTGAACGCCAGGTCGGGCCGATTCTCCTGCGCATGCGCTTGCGCTGCCAATGCCAGGCCGGCCAATATGGCGGCCAGGAAGGCGAACTTTACGAGTGAGCTTTGCCTACGTAGCGCATGCGCGCGGCATGCCCTCCGGCTAATTTCGTAAATATTCTGAGCAAACGGTTTGTTTATATTCATAATTTTGCCAGTATAGCATGGAGAATGGGATTATTTTTGATGTAGAACCGACATACAGTTATTATTTTCGTAAGGTGGCCCCAATAAACATTGACTAAATCTGTACATAACATTGACAACAGCTCAATATGTTGATATACTTAAACCTGGAGGCAGCAATGAAACATATCGTGGTGATTGGGGCAGGGCTGGGCGGTTTGGCAAGCGCGCTGCGTTTGCGCAAACAGGGTTTTCAGGTCACTGTTTTGGAAAAGCAAGCGCGCCCAGGGGGGCGCAGCAATGTTATTGAGGAAGACGGCTATCGGGTGGATATTGGGCCAACCATCCTGGTGATGAAAGACGCCTTCGATGAAATGTATCGCGCTATCGGTGAAGATATCAATACGCGCATCCAGTTTATGCAGTTAGACCCCAACTACCGCATCTATTATCACGACGGCGATCACCTGGATTTGTTCAGCAACATGGCGCGCCTGGCGCAAGAAGTGGAGCGCATCGAAGCCGGTTCCGCCGAGCGGCTGTTCCGCTTTATTGGCGACGCCGCTCGTAAATATGAGCTGGGCATGGATTTTGTGGATCGCAACTTCGATCATGTTACCGACCTGGCGAACCCGGCCGCCGGGCTGCGCTTGCTGCAAACCAGCGCCCATCAAAACCTTTATCGCCAGGTATCGGCTTATTTCAACGGCAACGACAAACTCACCAAGGCATTTTCTTTTCATTCGATGTTCTTGGGGCTATCCCCCTTCGAAGCCCTGGCGATGTACAGCCTGATTACCTACGCCGATCTGGCGCTGGGAATGTGGTATCCGCGGGGGGGGATTTACAGCATCATCGAAGATATGCTGCGCCTGGCCGATGAAATGGGCGTGAAGGTGCGCACCCTGGCCCCGGTGGCCCAAATTTGCATTGACAATGGGCGCGTGACCGGGGTGAGGCTGGAGAGCGGCGAACAGATTGCCGCCGACCTGGTGGTGTCAAACGCCGATCTGCCTTACACCTATGGCAAACTGATTGAACCACGGTATCGCGGCGCATATCCGCAGAAGCGCCTGGATAAGATGCATTACGCCTGTTCCGGCTTTCTGCTTTACCTGGGGGTGGATCGTCAATATGACCATTTACGTCACCAGGGGCTTTATTTTTCTGAAGATTACCGCGCCAACCTGGACGCGATTTTCAAAACGCGTACTTTGCCCGAATCGCCCTCATTTCATTTGAACGTACCCACGATCACCGAGCCAGGGCTGGCCCCTGATGGGCACAGCCTACTATATGTTTTAGCGCCTATGCCCAATCTGCAAGCCGATATCGATTGGGACGTGGCCGCTCCGCAGGTGCGCGAGCGCCTGCTCGATCAACTGGAGCGCATTGTCGATCCCGACCTGCGCCGACATATTGTGTGGGAGAGGCAGTATCGCCCTACTGATTGGTTGCATGATATTAACGCCGTGCACGGTACTGCTTTTGGATCGCTCTCGCAAGCTTTCTTTCAATCATCCTATTTCCGCCCCCATAATAAGGCTCGCAATGTGCAAGGGCTTTACTTTGTGGGGCAGGGAACATATCCCGGTATTGGTATGCCGATGGTGATGATTTCGTCTCGGTTAGTGACAGAAAGGATTGTGCAGGAATGGAAATGACGCCTCATATTTCCAACCCCAGTTTAGAAACCTTCGACAACTGGCGCGTGGCTGAGCGCCAGATTGCAGGAGACGAAGATTATGCGGCGTGCCGAGAGATTATGCAGGCCGCCAGCAAGAATTATTCGTTTGCGTCGGCCTTCTTTCCGGCGGAAAAGCTGCGCCATGTGGAAGCGCTGTATGCCCTGCTGCGGGTGGGCGACGACCGCGTGGATGTGACCCATGCAGGTTTTAACAGCTCGGCGGAAGCGATTGACGACTGGGAGCATGCTTACCAGGCCGCCTTTCACCTTGGCGAAAGCGACCATCCAGTGCTGCGCGCCTATCTCCATACGGCCACGCAGTGCGGCATCCCCCAGGCGGTGATGGATGACTACTTTCGGGCGATGCGCGACGATTTGACCATCACCCGCTTCTCAACTTTTGACGATTTGCTGTATTATATGCAGGGCAGCGCCATCCCGGTTGGGCGGGCGATGACGCATATCTTGGGTGTCCGAGCGCCTTACCGGTTGGAAGATGCCATGCCAGGGGCCGATGCGCTTTCCATTGCCATGCAGCTAAGCAACTTCTGGCGCGATATTGGCTACGATTGGGGGATTGGCCGGGTGTATCTGCCGCAAGAAGACCTGCGGCGTTTTGGGGTAAGCGAACAGCAGTTGGCCAAGAAAGCGGTAACGCCGCAGCTCATCGCCCTGCTTGAGTTTGAATTTGAGCGCACCGAAGCCTACTATCGACAGGCGCGGCAGGCGGTGCAGATGTTGGCAAGCGGGCGCTGGGCGGTGATGAGCGCCTTGGAAGTATACCGGTCGATTATGGCAGGCATTCGGCGTAACCGGTATGATGTATTTAATCATAGGGCAGGTACGAGCAAATGGCAAAAGCTGGGTTTGGCCGCCGGAGCCTGGCGGAAAGCGCATTAAACCGGGCCAATGGGCTGTTGGCGGCGTGGGCGTTGGCGATGATTGCCATGCCGATTGCATTATGGACGGTGGGTGAGGCGGCCTTTACGTGGGCGACGAGCATCGCGGCTGTGGCGCAAGCTGCGGCCGGGCTTGCGGCTGTCCAGGCCGGCGGTTCGGTGGAGGGTTGGCCGGCGCGGCGGGTTTGGGGCGTGGCCCTGGGGGTGGCCGGCCTGGCCTGGGGGGTGGAGTTTGTGGGCCAGGCCACCGGTTGGCCGTTTGGCCGGTATGATTACACCTCCGCCCTGCAACCGCAGTTGGGCGGCGTACCCTTGCTCATTCCGCTGGCCTGGTTGATGATGCTGCTGCCGGCGTGGGCGGTGGCGCAGACAATTACCGCGCCCCACGCTGCCAGGTTGGGGCGGTTTGCGCCCCTGGCGCATGCGCTGCTGGCTGGCCTGGCGTTCACCGCTTGGGATCTTTACCTCGACCCGCAGATGGTCAGCCGGGGGCTGTGGGTGTGGGAAGAAGCGGGGGCCTATTTTGGCGTCCCATTGCAAAACTATTTTGGTTGGTGGGCGAGCGCGGCGCTTATTACGCTGGCGGTGCGGCCGGGGCGGCTGCCGGCGGCGCGCTTGCGCTGGATATATATTGTCACCTGGCTGTTACAGGGGCTGGGCCTGGGGCTGTTTTGGGGCCAACCCGGTCCGGCCCTGGTGGGCTTTTTGGGCATGGGCGGGTTTGTGCTGCTTTCCTTTGTTCAATCGGCTAAATCGGCTCCAAGCCAGGTACAATAAGGCCAAGGTTATGAACCCTGATTGGTTGTGGATGCTCTTGATGACCGCGGCGGGCTTTTTCTCCGGCGCGGTTCCATATTCTGTCCTGCTGGGCCGACTGGCCGGGCGGGGCGATATTCGCGCCTATGGCGATCACAACCCCGGTGGAACCAACGTTCTGCGCGCCGCCGGGCGAGGCTGGGGGGTGGCGGCGCTGCTTTTGGACGGGTTCAAGGGGGCCATACCGGTCGGCATCGCCTGGTTTGGCATGGGGAGCATGCCAGGCATGCAGGATTGGCGCATCCTCCCCGTGGCGCTAGCGCCGGTGTTGGGCCATGCCTTTAGCCCTTTCTTGGGCGGGCGCGGCGGCAAAGCCGTGGCTGTGACCTTTGGCATTTGGACAGGCCTGACGTTAGGGGTTAGCCCCATTGTTTTGGGGCCGCTGCTGGGGGTGATGAATTGGGCGTTTGCCTCAGCCGGCTGGGCGGTGATCTTTACCATGGTGGCCTTTGGCGGCTTTGTGCTGCGTTATTACGCCCCGGCCCATCCCATCTTCGCTTGGGTGTGGTTGGGCAACCTGGCTGTGTTGGTTTGGAAGCATCGCGGCGACCTGGCCCAACGCCCACGCCTGCGGATAGCGGGTAAGGCCGGCGGCCCTGGCCGCAACGGCGAGGCGGCGCCGTGACGCCGGGCGGAATGGTTGGGGCGCGTTGCTGCGCATTAGCTTGCCGCCCGGCAGGTTTTATGGCCTGGCGTTGCAGGCGCTGCGCCTTCGCGGTGCGCAGGCAGGCCTCAGGATGATTCTTGGTGGGGTGGGTTTACTGATTTTGATCGCAATGGCGGGCGTCGCCATCCTCAACGCTCTGTTCTTTCCACGCCTGGAAAGCGATGCGCCGCGCCGGGAGGGCGTTTCCGGTGGGCAAGTGGCCTCCGCCGCCGGCGGCGCGTCCGTCTCGGTGCTCATCCCGGCCCGCAACGAGGCGCGGGTGCTGGACGATACCCTGGCTGGGCTGCATGCGCAAGATGACCAGCGCCTGCTGGAAATCCTGGTTTTAGACGATCAATCTAGCGACGCCACGCCTGAAATTGTGCGCCAATGGAGCCGCCAGGATGCGCGCGTTAACCTGGTGGAGGGCCAGCCGCTGCCGCCCGGTTGGACGGGCAAGAATTGGGCTTGTATGCAGCTGGCTCAGCGCGCGGTGGGCGATGTGCTGGTGTTTACCGACGCCGATGTGCATTGGCAGCCAGGGGCGCTGCGGGCGCTGCTAGATACGATGCAGCGCTATCACGCCGAGATGTTCACCGCCTGGCCCACGCAGACCACGCAAACTTGGGGAGAGCGCCTGGTGGTTCCCATGATGATGTTTGTGCTGCTGGCATATCTGCCGGAGCCGGGCGTACGCTTACTCCCCTTTGCCAGCCTGAGCGCGGCCAATGGGCAATGCCTGGCGCTGCGCCGCCCGGCGTATGATCTGCTGGGCGGGCACGCTGCGGTGGCGAACCAGGTGGTGGAAGATGTGGCCCTGGCGCGCCTGGCGAAACGCCAGGGTTTGCGCCTGGTAATGGCCCTGGGAAACCACCTGATCGAAGGACGTATGTATCATAATTGGCCCGAAGCACGTGATGGCTTCGCCAAGAACATCCTGGCAGGCCATGGCAATTGGCCGCCGGCGTTGGCGCTTTCGGGGCTTTTTCATACGCTCCTGTTTGCCTGGCCGTGGGTGTGGCTGTTCTTAGCTCCGCCGGGGCAGCGCGCCATGCCCTTGGCGTGGATTGCGCTGGGCGTTTTGGTGCGGGCTTTGACGGCGGCGGTTTCTGGGGCGCGCCTGCGGGATGCGCTCTTGCTGCCGGTTTCGGTGCTGTTATTCTGGTTAATCGCTGCTCGCTCATTAATTTGGCATACTCGCCGCGGCGGGCCGCAGTGGAAGGGTCGATGGATCAACACCCCGTTATCATAGCCGGAGCCGGCATCGGTGGATTGAGCGCCGCGGTTCGCCTCGCAGCGGCCGGCAAACCGGTTGTGCTGCTGGAGCAAGCCGGCCAGGTGGGCGGCAAGATGGGCGAGCTGCGCCAGGGCGGCTATCGTTGGGATACCGGGCCTTCGCTCATCACCATGCGCCATGTGCTGGATGATCTTTTCGCTGTGGCCGGACGCCGCCTGGATGAGGTTCTCGATTTGCAGCCCCTGGAGCCGATCACCCGCTGCTTTTTCGCTGATGGGGCGCGCCTGGACCTCAGCCGTGACCTGCCGGCCATGCTTGAGACGATTGCACAGTGGGAGGTTCGCGATGTTGAAGGCTACCTGGCCTTCCTGGCGTATGTCGCCCGGCTGTACCGCATCACCGGGCCGTTATTTATCTTCGATCAGCCGCCGCGTTGGCAGAGTTTGCTGCATGTAACCCCGCGCGACGCTCTGCGCTTCGATGGGCTGCGCACCATGCAGCAAGCCATTGAAAGCTTTGTGCGTTCGCCCAACCTGCGCCAGGTGCTGGGGATGTTCGCCACCTATGTTGGAGCCAGCCCCTACCTGGCCCCGGCGGCCTTGAACGTCATCGCCCATGTGGAAATAAACCAGGGGGTGTGGTGGCCGCGCGGCGGGGTCTACCGAATTGCCGAAGCCCTGGCAGCCCTGGCAAGCGACCTGGGGGTTGAGATTCGCCTCAACCAGGCGGTGGAAGGGATTGTGGTTAAGCATGGCCGCGCCGTGGGGGTGCGCCTGGCCGATGGAACAGAGCTGCCCGCTGCGGCAGTGATGGCGAACGTGGATGTGGCGAACGTCCTGACGCACTGGCTGCCGCAAACGCCGCAAGTGGTGAGACGCCGCCGGGCGCTGCTTTCTCAGCCGCGCTCTGGCTCGGCGTTTGTTCTTATGTTGGGCGTGCGCGGTCTACACCCGCAGCTTTCGCACCACAATGAATTTTTTAGCGCCGACTACCGGCGGGAGTTTGAACAGATTTTCGCCCACGGCCGCCCGCCCGATGACCCCACGGTGTATATTTCGATCACCGCGCGCGCCGATGCACAAGACGCGCCGCCTGGCTGCGAGAACTGGTTTGTGCAGGTCAACGTCCCCCCGGTTGGGCCGGGGTGGGATTGGACGCAGCAATCGGAAAGCTATGCCAACCGGGTGCTGGAGGTGTTGGCTCGCCGGGGGTTGGATGTGCGCTCGCAAATTGAGCAGCAGCGCATTGTGACCCCGCTCGACCTGGCTGCCCAGACCGGCGCCTGGGGCGGGGCGCTATATGGGGCCTCATCTAACAGCCGCCTGGCCGCCTTCCGCCGCCCGCACAACCGTTCGGAGGCGCTGCCGGGCTTATATTTCGCCGGGGGGAGTGTCCATCCGGGCGGAGGCGTGCCGATGACCGCCCTTTCGGGTAAGGCGGCCGCCGATTTGATTTTGGAGGATTTGCGATGAAAACACTGCCTGTTCCAGACCCGCAAACCGGGTTAGCGGCCTTAAGCGCCATGTTGAGGGAAAGGCATCCTTTAGCGGCCATGTCGGTTTTTCACCAGCGCCTGGGGGATGTCTTCCGCATTAACCTGCCGGGCTTTACGCCGGTGGTGTTAGTGGGGCCGCAGGCAGCCCGCTTTGTGTTGGTGCAAGCCGCCGGTGATTTACGATGGCGCAACGATAATGACCCGGTGACGGCTTTGCTGCGCCACGGGGTGCTGGTGGAAGATGGGCCTTCTCATGATGCTTTGCGCCGCAGCATGAACCCGGCTCTGCATAAGGCCATGCTCAGCCGCTATGTGAGTCAGATCTACTGCGTGACTGAGCAAGTGTGCCGCGAGTGGCAGGAAAACCAGGCGGTGGATATGTTGGTGGAAATGCGCAAAGTGGCCTTGTTGGCATTGATGCGCACGCTTTACGATGTGGATTTGGCCCCCGATTTACGCGCCTTGTGGGGTGGGGTGCTGGACGATATTGGCTATATTGCTCCGGGGTTATGGATGATCTGGCGCGGCGCGCCGCGCCGGCGGGTGACCCAGGCCATGCGCCGCCTGGACGAATATCTTTACCGGATTATTCAGGCGCGCCGCCTGGCCCCAGGCCACGAAACCGCCGCCGATTTAACCGGGTTGTTAATCCTGGACGGTTACGACGACAACGCCATCCGCGATCAGCTGCTTACCATGCTGATCGCCGGGCATGATACGGTGACGGCGCTTATGGCGTGGAGCCTGGCGATGTTGGGGCAGCACCCGGAGGTGTTAGCGCGCGCCCAGGCTGAGGCGGTGGACAATCTGCCGTTCGACGCTCCGCCCGACTTTGAAATGCTTAATCGCTTGAGCTATTTGGGCCAGGTGATTAAGGAGAGCCTGCGCTTATATCCTCCGATTCATTTGGGTTCGCGCCTGGCGGCGCAAGATTTAGAATACGACGGCTATCATATTCCGGCTGGAGAGCGGGTGATCTATTCGATTTACCTGACCCAGCGGCGCGCCGAAGACTGGCCCAACCCGGATTGCTTCGACCCGCTGCGCCACGGCATCGCCGACCGCCCCGCCGCCTACACCTGGCTTCCGTTTGGCGGGGGGGCGCGCAACTGTATTGGCGCCGCCTATGGACAAATGGAAGCCAAAGTGGTTTTGAGCTATGTGCTGCGCCATTTTCGGCTCGAATGGATGGGGAAGAAGGTCACCCCACATATGGGAGCCACCCTGGAACCGCATCCGGGGGTGTGGATGCGCGTAACCAGGAACCCAGGCCGGCCGGCCGCGGCCTTGGATGAAGAATAAACCGGAGAGCGATTTAAATACTATACAAGTGGAGCAATTTTTCTAGAACGGCCAGGTCATTCGGGTCGATGCGGGTAAGCTGCAGCCCGGTGCGGAAAAATTCCGGATCTTCATCGGGCTGCACCCACATAACGCGGGCTTCCAGGGCGATTCGATTATCGGGGTGCAGTCCCTCGGGCAATTCAATGGCTAACTCGTAATCGATATGAGAGTCCAGAGCAATATTTCCTACCAGTAGGGCGCCGGAGGTGGTTAAATCCACCAGGTAACCCAACATTTGGCCGGTACGGCGTTCGGTAACGCGCGAAAAATAATTCAGGTAACGGCGGGGAATATGACGACGGTCTTCCATAAGTTCATTATAAACGAACTCGGGCTTTTAGAAATAGGATTAAAGTCCTTTTTATGGTTAGCCCGGCGGGCGTGGATCGAGATGGTGTTTCTGGTAGGGCTGCCTGAATGGCCTGCGCGGTTTGCCGCGCTCGCAGCAGGTCGGAGGTGAGCAGGGCTTAGGGCGGTTGGGGGGCCAAAAAGCGCGCCAGGGCTGGCCCAAGGGCTTGGGCTTGCCGCCGGCCGGTCTCATCCAGGGGTGGGTCAGCGTGGCCCATCCAGCGCCCGGCGGCGTTCCAGGCGGTTTGCCCATGGCGCACCAGAATCACATGTAGGCTGTTTGATTGCATGTCGATCTGCTTCTCTGTTAGATAATTAAAAAATTCTCATGATAAATTACGCCTGGAGCAAAACTTACAAGTTCCTGTGGTTCATAGTCCTTAACCGACGTAAAAATAGGGTAAAAATGCCTATTAACAAAACAGCATTTATAGGTCATAATATTGACTAAGCAATAGAATTAAATTTATTTATATCGCTTTCCGTGTGTTTCAACCAATCAATCCTGTGATGATGCGCAGGAACATGAACCTTATCAATCTAGCAGCTCCCGATCTGCTCGTTTTAATAAGTCGAGTAAATTACACGACTTAATAGGAATATTATAAGACGGGGGAAAAAAGCATATGAAAAAACAAAAAGGCAACATCGACGTAACGATCCTGATCATTGGGCTAATCATTTTTGGATTTTTCCTAATCCTGTTAGCCACCAAGTATACTCCCTATCCAACCACGGTTATATCCACGCCCTCCGCCACCGGCAGGTATGAGGTTAGCGATATATTCTGGAGATTTTATGAGGAACGAGGCGGCGAAGCGGTGTTGGGTAAGGCGATTTCGAATTTGCTGCCTGACCAAGAAGGCTTTCACCAGTTTTTTGAGAATGGAAGATTGAATGAGCGCCCCAACAATCCTCTCCCTTCTAGAATTACGCTGGAGCCGCTGGGCTACCAGTTGTTTGGTAAGCAGCCGCAAGTTGCCAAACCAGACCAACCTGGTGTTTTCTGGTATAACGGATATATTTCTGACGCTCAGGTTTATGAACTTTATCAAAGATTTGGGGTAAACCTGGCAGGAAAGCCAATTAGTGATTGGATATTTGATCCCGTAACCCAGCGCTATCAGCAGTGCTTTGAGTATGTGTGTTGGGAGCAGCGAAAAGATGAAAGCCGACCGCGGCTGATGGCGCTCGGCGTGGAGGCTTGCAGACGCGATAGATGCACCGAGGATCAAGCTTACGACTCGATTATTATACGGATGCACAAGACGGATGACGTCTTCCAAACCTATATTGATAACCACAACATGGATTGGATCGGCTACGCCATTAGCCCGGCTTATATTAATGCGAATAATAAATATGAGCAAATCTTCCAGGGGGTGGTGCTAAATGCGAATAAGGATAAAGCGTTAAATTCAGTGACGCTCCGGCCGTTGTCCAATGATCTTCAAATTCTGGCGGACGAACCGCGCCAAACGAGCGGCAGCGATAATGTGATCTTCTACCCGATAACCCGGCCCACCCCCCCTTTAGGTTATGATATTCCTCTCCCTATTTGGAACTTTATCGTTCGCATAGGCGGGTCATCGACTTCTGGAGGAGCAATCACGCATCTGAGACCCTTGGAGCATGGGCTGCAGGAGCAGTGTTTTGTGAACTTTTGTGTGCTGTACGATGCCAAAGCGGCTCCTGGGCGGCAAATAAGACTCAAGCCGCTTGGGCAAATATATGATGAAAAATATTATCGCTCGCCCTCGGCATTCGGCCCGCCGCCGACCGTGAATATAACTGTTAGGAACAAATCTGAGGGCATCGGGGCGAATCAATCTCAGACTATTTTTGTCAGGGCGGATAATAATGGGATTTCTGTACCAGGTGCAAGGTTTAAGCTGATTCTGAAGTTCCCTGGGGGCGAGGTAATAAGAGACGAATTTGAGCCCACCGACGCAGACGGTTTGACCGAGCTAACTGTGGGGCCGTTAAACCAGAAGAACGCCGCCAAGATAAGTTACCGGGTTTGTCCGATGGGTGATGAAAATTCCCCCGAATGTAAGGAGAATAGCTATTTTATCTGGGATCTGCCCTAAAACTGGTGGGCGACCACAAAGGGGGTTATGCGGCGGCCTGCTCGCCAGGTGAGCAGGCCGCCGCAGTGTTTTAGCCGGCTAGCTCGGCGGGCAAGTGTTCCACATCCAGGCTGGCGTCATCGCAGAACAGCATGGCGCGCTCGATGATGTTGCGTAGTTCGCGAATGTTGCCCGGCCAGGCGTAATGCAGCAGGCGCTGCATGGCGCGCGGCGAAACATCTTGAACATTCATTCCCATGTTAAGGTTGTTGCGATGGATGAATAACCCCACCAGCTCAGGAATATCTTCCGGGTGCTCGCGCAGCGGGGGCAAATGTAAATCCACCACTTTTAACCGGTAGTACAGATCGGCGCGGAAGTCGCCGCTCTCGATTAACGCCGCCAGCGACCGGTTGGAGGCGGCTATAACTTGCACGTCAACCTTAAGTTGATTGATCCCGCCCACCCGGCGAAAAGTGCGTTCTTCTAGCGCGCGCAGCAACTTGGCTTGCATATCGAGCGGCATAGAAGAAATTTCATCCAGGAATAACACCCCGCCGTCGGCCACTTCCATGAGGCCCGGTTTGCGCTTATTGGCGTCGGTGTACGCTCCCGCCTCGTGGCCGAATAACTCAGATTCGAGCAGCTGGCTTTGGATGGCGGCGCAATTAATGGCGATGAACGGTTTGTTGGCGCGAGGCCCCATTTTATGAATGGCGTTAGCCAGCACTTCCTTGCCGGTTCCCGTTTCGCCGGTGATGAGCACTGAGACAGACGCCTCGGCGGCGCGGCGGGCGTGATTCATTAACTTGCGCATCGCCAATGAATTCCCGATGATAAAACCTTCCACCTGGTGCGATTGACGCAGATGCGCCAACTCACGTCGCATGGAGACGATCTCCACCGCCCGATGCACCGATCTTTTTAACTCGACCAGGTTAATCGGCTTCGTCAAGAAGTCGTGCGCGCCGTCCTTCATCGCTTTTACCGCCATTTCAATATCCCCTTCGCCAGTAATTATGATCACCGGTGGGCGCACGGGCAAGTTGGCAGTCTCTTCCAACAAGTGGGGGCCATGCCCATCTGGCAGTCTTACATCCAGCAAAATGATATCGGCGTTGCCCTTGCGCAGTGCGGCGCGGGCTTCGGCCATGGCGGCGGCGGCGATAATTTCGTAGCCCAAACCGGATAAGAAATCTATGTAGTTGATGCGAGCGTTCTCGTCATCTTCGACAACCAGAATTGTTGCGGTCATAAATGTCCCTTTAATAGATCATCACCCTGGTAGGGTCGTTGTGGTGATACGCGCTTAGTTATGTTATCGCCGGCAGGCGCACCACAAAGATACTGCCGCCCGGGAAGCTTTGTTGTAAGCGCAAATCGCCCTGGTGGGCGATGATGATGCGCCTGGAGGTGGAGAGGCCCAGGCCAGTGCCGGATTTCTCGGTGGTGACGAATGGCTCAAAGATATGCGCTTGTATCTCTGACGGGATGCCACGGCCGGTATCCGCCAGGGTGACCTGGACATAGATGCGCTCCTCGGTGAATAACTGATTCACGCGCACCCCCAGGCGGCCGCCATTTTCGCTCATGGCGTTCATGGCGTTAGTGATCAGGTTGCTAAAGACCTGTTCGAGAGCGCGGCTATCGCCCTTAACCCGCAGATCGAGCCCATCGGCCTTGAAATCTACCTTCACACTATCGCGGAGCAGGCGCGCCTTGAGGCGCTCTAACAGGCGCTGGAGCAGGGCGGCGATATCCACTGGTTCCATGACATAATCAACCGGTTTTGAAAAGGCGAGCGCCGACTTGATTAATTCGGCCATGCGGTCGCAATCTTGTAACATGCGCCCCATCGCGGCCTGGTTAGGATCGTTTGGGGCGGCTCGCATTTGCAGTAATTGCAAGCTGGTGCTGATGTTGTTTAAAGGGTTGCGAATTTCGTGGGCAAATACGGCTGTCATCTCGCCCAGTATGGCGCGGGTTTCTAATTGTTGGGTCTGTAAGCGGTTTTGTTCGCGTTCTTGCAGGTCTTGCAGGTAAAGCACAATTTGCACCACTTGCCCTTCCTGGATGATAGGATAAAGGCGCACCTTGGCGAGAAATTTGTCTCCATTGCGACGGTATATCTGAATATCCCCCAGGTTGTGCATGGCGCAGCCGGATAAAGCCGAGGTTAGCGCAGGCTGGATTGATTGGGAGGCCACCAGCACCCTTTCCAGGGGCTGATTGAACACCTCGCCGGCGGCGTACCCCAACATTTGCAACGCGGCGGGGTTGATCTTGTGGATGCGCAAGGCTGGGTTAAGCAGCAGCAGGCCTTCATGAGCGTTATCTTCAATCACGCTGCGCAGTTGGTTTTGGCGGGCGGTTTCTTGGGTGAGGGTGCGGTTTATATCGGCCTGAGCTTGGGCGTGGATGGCGTGGTCTAGCCCAAGCGCCAGCAGCTGCGCGGCGGTGGGGATCAGGTGATCCTGGCTGTTGGCGGCCGCGGCGATGCACACCAGGCCAACCTGGCCGGTTTGGGGGCCAATTGGCGCGCTTGCCAGGCTGTGAAAGGCGTTGGCGCGCGCCCAGCGTTCTAGATTGCAGGCCCCGCGCCGTCCGGCTTGCCACATTGGCTGCGCCGCCAGGTAAGCAAGCTCAGCCACCGGCAGCGTGGCGGGCGGCGGCTCGCCCTTGAATTCGGGTCGGGCGATCCAACCGCAGCATGTTAATCGGGCCTGGCTGCCTTTGACCCGATATACCGCGGCGGCTGCCGGCTGCACCATGCTTTCTACCAGCCGCAGGGCGGAAAGCACATCCTCCCGGAAGGCGACATCGCCGGCGTCGATGGCGGAGGCGGACGGGTCTAAGGGGGTGGGGTGGGGGGAAGGCAAATTTATCGACATAACCGGAAGGATTTCATGCTAAACTTGCCGCGGAGGGCAGCGAGGCGTGTTTGGCCGCCGCATTCGCCGGCGGCTCGCTTCGCGAGGCGGTTTGTTTGGGGGTCGAGCGTAAACGCGCCGGCAAGATGCCCTCCATGGTGCGATATTTGGCGACTGTGCGCCGGGCCACCTCGAAGCCTTGTTCGGCCAGCAGCACGACGATTTCCGCGTCGCTGAGCGGACGGCCTTCTTGGGCGATGATCTCCATCAAGGCGGTGCGGACGTTCAGGCTGCGATCAAACCAGCGCGAAAGCGACACTACCTTTCGATTTGGCAATTGTACCGCTTTTCCCGATACGGCGCGCGAGATGGTGGATTCGTGGACATCTAAAATCTCGGCCATGCGAGCGCGCGTAAAGGGGATGAGAAAGGCATCGCCCTCTAGAATATAACGGCGCTGTAATGCCGCCAGGTATTGCATCAGGCGCACCAGGGTGTGGTCGCGCTGTTGAATACATTTGATTAACAGGTCGGCTTCCTCTTTGACGGCTTGCAAGCCTTCTACTTTATCTGGTTCAGCTTGTGCGATGGCGGTGTTGAACTCAGGAGCGATATACAGTTGCCCGGCGTAGGGAGAGACCACTTCAACAACCAGGGGAGAGGTGCAAGTATCGTTGAGCAGGTTGATAATCACGTCGGGAGATTGAGCGCCGATGCGAGCGGAGGCGCCGCTGTGCACATCGCCCCAGTAAGCCCGCGCCGGGTAAGGGTTTAAGTTATCGCTGATGAAACGGGCAATGCATTCGGTTTGCTGAACGCCGATCCCCAGTCGCCGGGCCAGATCAGGGTAGGCTCTGCGGCTGAGCAGCTCCAGGCCTTCGAGAACGGCGCGCCCGGTGAGGGCGGGGACGGGGCGGGTTTCGGACAGCGCTTCGATTTGCGCTACCAGCGCCTGTTGGGGGGTGGACGAGCCGACCCCCAGGGGTTCGGCGTGCTGGATGAGACGCTGCACCGCTTCGACTCGGCTAAGGGGGACGTGACAGTAGCGCGCCGCCTCATACAAGGGGATGGTGAGCAAGCCGTCTTCGTCCAGGCTGGTCAGCAAATGCGCCGCCAGGGTGTGGTCGGCGGGGTCTAAATCGCAGGCAATTTGGCGCAAAACGAAAGTGGGCAGATCTTCAACTGCGGCGGTCCAGTCATCGGAAGACAAATCATCTTGATCGTTGAGCAAGCCGCGCCCGAAGGTGAAATCTCGCCGGGCGGAGACAAAGACAATCGGTTGGTCGGCGCCGGCTGAGGCCGGTCTGGTACAGGCTGGACAGAAGCGCCCTTTGAGAGGTCGTCCGCAGGTGGGGCAGCGGGGCTGGTCTAAGCATTCCAGGGCCGGGTTAGAAGCTAAGGCCGCCTCGATTTTCTGGGCTAACTCGGCGCTGTTTAACTCTAGCAGCGACATAGTTTGCGCCAGGTGGGCGGTCGTAAGCGGGCGGAGCGTGGTAGCGTGGGATTGTCTGAGCATAACCGGGACCTCCTCGGATTATAACCTGGTTGCAAGAAGCGTGCCACGTATACGAAATGACGAAAATTCGTTTCCCCCCAGGCGGCTGCGCAAGACCTGCGGGGCGTGGATGCGTCTTTCTTGCCGGTTCATGGCAGCCTGGCGAACGCTTCAATGATATTTGTTATCTCAACCGTATGACGTTTAGAAGATGATCTTATTTCACGGCAGTGCTACAATTATCGTCAACGGGTGTGGCTCTTTATTTCACTTGCTGGATGAGGTTTCTGCGAGGCGAAAGGCGCAGTCTACCATCTCGACCCTCGCGGCCAAATATCATGATCCCAATGTTCGCAAAATAAGTTCGCAAAATAAAAAGGAAAACCGGAAATGATGCGTTCTTTCTTCATGTACCTTTCCAAAGCCGCCTGGGCCAGGAATATCGTGACGAATTGGAAGATTGCCTGGAAAGCCGCCTCGCGCTTTGTGGCGGGTGAAACCTTGGAAGAAGCCTTGGCGGTGGTGAAATCCCTCAATGCCAAGGGGATTAATGCGACCCTCGACCTGCTGGGCGAGCATACCTCAACCCCCGAAGAAGCCCGCCGCGCCACGCAAGATATTGTGCATATTTTGGATGCCATTGAAGCGGCAGATGTACGCTCCAGCGTTTCGGTAAAGCTGACCCAAATTGGGGCGCGTATCGACCGGGATTTATGTTTAGAAAACCTGCATACGATTGTGGCTTACGCGGCCTCTAAAAATAATTTTATTCGCATCGATATGGAAGATACGCCCTACACCACGGAAACTATTGAAATGTACGAGCAAATGGTGGCCGAGTTTCCTGAAAGCACCGGCATTGTGATTCAATCCTACTTATACCGGAGCGAGAAGGATGTGCAGGAAATTGTGGCGCATGGTGGGCGCATTCGCTTATGCAAGGGGGCCTATCAAGAACCGGCCAACCTGGCCTTCCCTAAGAAAGCGGATACAGATAAGAACTACGATCGCCTGGCGGCCATGATGCTCGACGCTGCCAAGGCGCATGGCGCCCCGCAGATTTCTGAAGACGGACGCATTGCTCCCCCGCCGGCTTTTGCCACGCACGACCCCAAGCGAATTGCCTTTGTTAAGCAGTATGCCCAGGAACTTGGCCTGGACAAAAAAGCCTTGGAATTTCAGATGCTGAACGGAATTCGCCGTGATCTGCAAGAGCAAAGCGCGGCAGAAGGCTACCCGGTGCGGGTGTATGTGCCATTTGGAACCGAGTGGTACCCGTACTTTACCCGCCGCCTGGCGGAACGTCCGGCGAATGTGTGGTTTATCCTATCCAACGCGCTGCGTAGGTAGAACTTTTGGCTGCCTGGGCGCAGCGCGCAGCTAATGCAGGGGCTGTCTGGCGGTTATTTCTAGACGGCCCCTTTTTAGATAGCTAAATTCGGGGCATGCCAGGCTGTGCTCAAGGCGGATTAGATGCGGGGGGCTTTTTCGAGGGCGCGTAAATAAATGGGGTTGCTAAAAATCCAGCCGCGCAGCCGGCCATTGAAGGGTAAGTAGGCTTCGAGGCGGTAGGCCCCTGGCCTGGTGGTGATGTAGGAGCAGTAGGCTTGCCGGCTCCAAGCCTGCACCACCTGGCCGTTATGGATGAGGCGGCATTCGGCTTCCGTGTGCGGCAGGCGAATCTGCAGCGTCACGCCGTCTTGGATGGTGATTTCCTCGCCCATATGCGCCACGCGGTCGTAGCCGTGGGCGGTGTAATGGAAGCCGCGCGTAGGGGCGGCCAGGTCGTAGCCGATAAAGCCGCGCCCGTTTCGCAGCGCCTCGAGGGTTAAGGCGCGGTCGTGTTCTAAGTCGCCGTTTAGTGCTTCTGCAATGAGCAGGTGGTTGTTAACGCTGCGGAAATGAACCTCGTAAGGAAACACGGTGCGGCGCAGCGGCCCGAGGGAAATGGGGAAGCCGTGCGCATCCGAACCAGCCACGCCCACCACCCGCTGCCCACCTTCTAGCAGGGCGTCCCATCGTTTTAAGGTGGCAGGCGGCGGCGCAAGCGTGGCGCGCGGCAGGTTGAATACATAATAGGCGGCATGCAGCATGGTCTTCAGGCGGCCTTTGAACTCCGACATGACGTTCCAGATCTCCAGGCCGGTGAAGCCCTGCACATCCCAATCCACCCAGGCAATGCCAGGCTCATGAATGGCGGGGCCAGCGGGGTCGTCGGGATGGGCGATAAAGCTCAGCCCGCCCGCCTGGTGCACGGCTTGGATGAGCTTACCAGGATCGTAAGCCGTTTCGGCCAGCTCACATCCGGCCCCCATGACCAGCAGGTGGTTTTTCTGAGGTTGGCAGGCCTGGTCGTGAATTTCTTCGCCCACCAATAGCAGAACGCGCTGCTCGCCCTGGCGATAGACATCTTCCGGGCCATCTACCCATACGTTGTGGTCGGTGACGATCACCACGTCGATGCCCGCTCTTAAGGCAGCCTCGGCGATGTGGCGATGGGAGGCGTGCCCATCAGAGTAGTGGGTGTGCATGTGAAGGTTGACGATGATTTCATTCATGGCATTGGATATCTTATAGTATAATACAACCCGCTTAAAGCCCATCTGATATTTTGTGTTTGTTCGCCGGGGCATGGCTAATAAAACGCCGGGTTTCGAAGAAAGGCCCCTTTCCGGCGTTTTCTCAGGCGCACTGCGCCGCGAATGCGCCCGGCCGGCCAAAACACCTCAAGGGCATCAAGATTCTGCATGGAGGTTTGTGTGACTGACTATTTGAATTTAGCTCTGATTATTATATCGGTGGCGTTGATTGCCAGTGTCATTTTGCAAAGCAAAGGCGCCGGGTTAGGCGGACTGACCGGCGGCGATAGTGGTGGTATTTTTACTGCCCGCCGTGGAATTGAGCGGGTTTTGTTTTGGGTTACGATTGGGCTGAGCGTAGTTTTCTTCATTCTCGCCATCGTTACAACATTGGTATCGGCATAATCGCTGCGATTAGATTGGCGGAGCAGCCGAGCCGGGCAGTTTTAGCCGGGCGAATCCCATGAGAAAGTTACGCTGGCAGCTTATCGTTGTGCTGTTGGCCCTGGTCGTGATTGGCGCACTGCTGGCCACCCAACAGCAAACGGCTTTGCCTGGAACCATCGCCGCCGACCAACCGGTTGCCGGCGGTGTTTACGTTGAGGCGTTAATCGGGTCGTTGGGAAGGCTTAATCCGGTGCTGGATTATTATAATTCGCCGGATTACGATGTTGATCGCCTGTTGTACAGCGGCCTGGTTAAGTTCGACTCGCGTGGGATACCCTATGGCGACCTGGCCGAAGGTTGGGGCATTTCGCAAGACGGTAAAAAAGTTAGCTTTGCCATCCGGGCCAATGCCTATTGGCACGATGGACAACCCGTCACTTCGCAAGATGTAATCTTCACGATTGACTTAATGCGCTCGGAAGATGTTCCGCTGCCGGAAGATTTGCGCGCTTTTTGGAAGCAAGTGGATGTATTCGAGATCGACGAAAAGACCATTCAGTTTTCGCTGCCCGAAGCCTTCGCGCCGTTCCTCGATTATCTTAATTTCGGCGTGCTGCCTAAACATCTGCTGCAAGATGTGGCGGTGGCCAACCTGGTAAACGATCCCTTTAACCTATCGCCGGTGGGCAGCGGCCCGTTCAAGTTTAAGGGCTTAGAGGTAGAGGGCGATCAGATTACCGCCCTGGCGTTGGAAGCTAACCCGGATTATTATGGGGCGAAACCGTTTATTCAACAGGTGGTGTTTCGGTATTATCCGGATGAAGCGGCCGCCCTGGCGGCATATCATGCCGGTGAGGTGATGGGCGTTAGCCAGATTACCCCCGCTCACCTCAAAGAAGTTTTGGTTGACCCAAACCTGAAGCTCTTCACGGCGCGCCTGCCGCGCTTAACCATGCTGTATTTAAACCTGGATAATCCGCAGGCCACTTTCTTCCAAAATGTGGATGTGCGCAAGGCGCTGATGCTCAGCCTCAACCGCCGCTGGATTGTAGACCGGGTGCTGGGCGGCCAGGCGATCATCGCTAATGGGCCGATCTTCCCCGAAAGTTGGGCGTATTACGAAGGCTTTCCGCAGTTCCCTTACGACCCCAACCAGGCTGTTAACCTGTTCAAGAAGGCTGAATATACGATTGCAGCCGAAGGCGGCAATGTGCGCGAGAAGGACGGGGTAAAACTCTCATTTGAGCTGGCCTATCCAGATACCCCCCCTTACATTGAAATTGCCCAGCGCATTCAAAAAGATTGGGCGGCGGTGGGTGTGGAAGTGAAACTAAAAGCTGTGCCATACGCCGAGCTGCTCTCCGATTACCTGGAGCCGCGCAAATATCAGGCCGCCCTGGTGGAAATTAACCTGGCGCGCTCTCCCGACCCCGACCCGTATCCTTTCTGGCATCAGGCGCAGATCAGCAACGGCCAGAATTACAGTCAGTGGGATGATCGCCAGGTGAGCGAATACCTGGAGCAGGCGCGCGTATCTTCCGATCTAGCCGAGCGCACCCGCCGCTATCGCAATTTCCAGGTTCGGTTCGCGGCGGAATTGCCCGCATTGCCGCTTTACTATCCAGTCTATTCGTATGCCATTGATGGCAGTGTGCGCGGGGTGAGCGTTGGGCCATTGTATGATCCCGCCGATCGCTTCAACACGATTTTAAACTGGTACTTAAAGACTCGTTCCAATAACACCATAGCTACCCCCACCCTGGCCCCGTAACCAACCAGGGTCTGAGGGGTTTCATCGCCATATTCTTTTCAATTCTCACTGTTTCCCACGTTAGTGTGATTGATCAATTTGTCATGATTATTTTTTTTGGAGAGTCGTTATGTCGAAAATTGCGATTGTCACGGATAGCACCGCGAATATTCCCCCCGGCTTGTGCGCGCAACATGCCATTTTCATCGCTCCGCAGGTGCTCATTTGGGGTGATAACAGCTACGAAGATGGGGTAGATATTACCCCGGCGGAATTTTATGAGCGCCTGGCAACCAGTAAGGTGATGCCGAGCACTTCGCAAGTGACCCCCAGCAGTTTTTCTAAAATATTCAAACAATTGATTGCCCAAGATTACCAGGTGTTGGCGCTGTTGATATCCGATCATCTATCCGGCACGATCTCATCCGCGCAGCAAGCTTTGGAAGACTTCCCTGGCGCGCCGATTGAGATTGTGGATTCGAAGACTGTATCGATGGCGGAGGGCTTATTGGCCCTGGCGACGGGCCGGGCGATTGCCGAAGGGGCGACCCTGGCTGAAGCAAAAAAGTTCGCCGAGCAGGCTCGGGAGCAGGTGGGGGTGGTCTTCGCGGTGGATACGCTGGAGTTTCTGCATCGCGGCGGACGCATTGGCGGGGCCAGCCGCTTTTTGGGCACGGCGCTCAATATCAAGCCCATCTTGGAAGTGGTGGATGGGCGCGTGGAAGCTGTGGAGCGGGTGCGCACCCGCGCAAAATCGATTAATCGGCTGGTAGAACTGGTGGGGGAGCGCGCCGGGCGGCGCCGCCCGCTGCGTCTGGCTGCATTGCACGCCAATGCCGAGGCCGACGCGCACACCCTGTTAGATCTGGCAGTGGAGCAGTTGGGGGCCGAGGATGCGCTGATGACCGAGGTAAGCCCGGTGATTGGAACACACGCCGGCCCCGGCACGGTTGGGTTGGCCTACATGTTTGATTGAAGGAATGTTGCGTGATAAAATAAATCGGCTGTTTGACATTCCAACCTGGGTTAGGTTTTGCATGTGATGTCTGATCAAAATATGCCCGATTTCCCTGTCCTCGCCTTCCTGCCGATCGATCGCCTGCGAATTCATGAATCGCACGACGACCAACGCACCCGTCCGCTGATAATGCGCATTCGCGCCAGCGGTGTTTTTCGAAACCCGCCAGTGGTTGCGCCGTTAGAAGATGGTTCGGATGGTTATATGGTTCTGGACGGGGCCAACCGGGTGACGGCCTTGCAAGAGATGGGCTACCCGCACTGCTTGCTCCAGGTGGTGCAGCCCGACGATGCCGGGGTTGAATTGCAGTGTTGGAACCATGTGGTGTGGGAACTTAGTCCGCAGCGATTTTTGGATGGCATTCGCGGGCTGGATGGTATCGAGCTAATTCACGATCCTGATCGTAATATTTTGCCCAGCTTAAGCGCCGATTGTGGATTGGCGATGGTGCAGCTGCCATCGGGAGAGAACTTCGCCGTATGCTGCAATGCGAAAAGCATGAAGGAACGGGTAGACTTACTCAACAGCATTGTTAGAAGTTATATCACCCGCGCCCGCTTGGATCGCACCAGCCTGCAGGATGTTCAGCCCATGCTGGATATTTACCCTTCGATGAGCGGCCTGGTGATTTTTCCTGCCTTCGATATCCACGATTTATTATACCTGGCGAGTGAAAGTTACTTGCTGCCGGCGGGCGTGACCCGTTTTATGATCTCCCCGCGGGCGCTGCATTTGAATTACCCGTTGGATGAATTGGCTGCGGATAAGCCCCTGGAAGAAAAAAACCGGGCTTTGCAGAAGTGGATTCAAGATCGTATTGCCCACAAGAATGTGCGGTATTATGCCGAGCCAACCTACTTGTTTGATGAATAGCCCAACCTATTATGGACCTTTTCTTTGCCGATCCATCTGAAATTCCTTTACCTCCCGAAGAAGTGCGCCTGCGCGATGTGACGGTGGAGCCATACCCCGATGGTCGTCGGGTGCGCGTCACGCTAGATATGGATCCGTTTCAGCAGCGCCCCAACGCCGATTTGGTGGTCTTTGACGCCCAGGGCGCCCGCGCCGCCGCGGCCAGCATTATCGAAAGCATGGCCCGCAAAATGGCGCTGACCTTACACATTCGTACGCCGCAGCCTGGCAAGTATACACTTCAGGTCGTCTTGTTTTATAATAGCCGTATTGAGCCGCCTGAAGCAGAAGACGCTCCGCCGCCCGTGGTGGAGCGCACGGTGGTAGACCGGCGCGAAGTGACTTTTATCTTGCCGGAGCCATCCACGGAGAGATAAGCTCTACATGCGAATTTTACTGAGACTTTTTCCCCTCCTGCGGCCATATCGGCTGCAGGTATTTTTCGCGCTGTTCGCAACGCTGGCCCTCACCGGCCTACAGTTAGTGGTCCCGGCCATCATTCGGCAGGTGATCGATGTGGGGCTTATCCGCCGCGATGTGGCCTTTTTAGGTTGGTCGGCCGCGGCGTTGGCCGGGGTGGGGCTAACCCGCGCGGTGCTGGTTTATCTACAGCGGTTCACCGGTGAATGGTTGGCGGCGCATATCGGATACGATCTGCGCAACCGCCTGTACGACCACATTCAATATTTGCCCTTCAGTTTTCACGATCACACCCAAACCGGTCAGATCATCAGCCGCTGCATTGAGGATGTCCGCGCGGTAGAACGCTTCACCGGTTTCAGCGTTAGCGATCTCATCCGCTTATTCCTGCTGACAATTGGCATTCTGACGCTGCTGATTATGCAATCGCCGGGCCTGGCAGCCATCGCTTTGCTGCCGCTCATCCCCCTGGTGGCGATCACCACCTATTTTGGCAGTCGCATTGGCGATTACTTTATGAGGGTAGACGTGGCCTTGGGTGATCTTTCGTCCATCTTGCAAGAAAATGTGAGCGGGGTGCAAGTGGTGCGAGCGTTTGCGCGAGAAGGGTATGAGATGCGGCGCTTTGCCAGGGGCAACCGCATATTATACAATGCCAGGGTAGCGGTCAATTCGATGTGGTCTTATGTGCTTCCCAGCACCCACGCCCTGGTGGCCACCGGAACCATCCTGATTTTGTGGTTTGGCGGGCGCATGGTGATTGATGGGCAAATGACAATCGGCGAGGTGGTGGCTTTCAACGCCTACCTGCTGCTGCTTTCGGCCCCGGCGCAGCAGCTCACCTGGCAGGTGAACGCCGCCGGTGAGGCTGTGGCCGGGCTGCGACGGACATTCGAGATATTAGATCTGCCCCCAGCCATTGCCACCCCGGCAAACGCCATCGTGCTGCCGCCTTTGCGCGGCCAGATCGATTTTGAGCATGTCTGCTTCCGGTATGTGGAGGCCGTCACCCCGGCGTTGGAGGATATTAACCTACACATTTCGCCCCACCAGGTGGTGGCGCTGATCGGGCAAACCGGTTCGGGAAAGAGCAGCCTGATTAACCTTATTCCGCGCTTTTACGACCCCAGTGAAGGGGTGGTGCGAGTGGACGGCTATGATGTGCGTCAGGTGGATTTGCCTTCGCTGCGCCGCCAGATCGGCCTGGTGCTGCAAACCTCGCTGCTGTTTTCCGATTCGATAGCTCAAAACATCGCCTATGGCCGCCCGGAAGCCTCCCAGGCCGAAATTGAAACCGCGGCGCGAGCTGCACAAGCGCACGATTTTATCTTGGCCTTGCCAGAGGGCTATGAAACGGTGGTGGGCGAGCGGGGCGTGACGCTTTCGGGCGGCCAGCGCCAGCGTGTGGCGATTGCCCGCGCCTTGCTCATGGATCCGCGGATTTTGATTATGGATGATTCAACTTCTAGTGTGGATATGGAAACCGAGCGTCTTATTCAGCAAGCCTTGCAAAAGTTAATGGAAGGGCGCACCACCTTTGTCATCGCTCACCGCTTATCTACCGTGCGGCGCGCCGACCTGATCCTGGTTATGCAAGATGGGCGCATCGCCGAGCAAGGCCGGCATGAGGAGCTTTTACAGCGTAAGGGTTTATATCGCCAGATCTATGATTTGCAGCTTAAAGAACAAGAGTTGGCGGAGGAAACATCATGACGGTGATCGTACCTCCCCAGGAAGACGTGCTGCTCAAATCTTATGACCCGCGCCTGGTGCGGCGCATTAGCGGCTATTTTAAACCCTACCTGCCGCAGCTGCTGCTCTCGTTGGTGCTGATGCTGGCAAATTCCGCCGCGGCCGTGGCCGGGCCTTACCTGGTTGAACGCGCCATCGACGGGGGTATGCAAGCCGGCGATATCAACGCCTTGCGCAATATCGTGCTGCTGTACTGTGTGACGATTGTCGTACAATGGCTCTCGATATTTTTGCGCATCAACCTGATGGTGCGAATGGGCCAGGCGATCATCTATGATCTGCGGGGCGCGTTGTTTGCGCATTTGCAGCGTCTTTCGCTAAGCTTCTACAGCCGCTACAGCGTGGGGCGGGTGATTACGCGGGTGATTAATGACGTGGGGGTGCTGCGCGAGTTTATAACCTGGACGATGCTGGGGGTGGCGCGCGATCTCTTTACGGTGTTTGGAATTTTGATTGCCATGTGGACGTTAAATTGGCGCTTATCGATCATCACCTTCATCGCATTGCCGGTGATGATCGTGGTCACGCGCCTGTTCCGTTCGCGGGCGCGAGACAACTATCGCAAGGTGCGCGCCGCCATTAGTTGGGTCAACTCGGTGCTGGCCGAAAACGTAAACGGTGTGCGGGTGGTGCAGGCGTTTTCGCGCCAGCCGCATAACTACACTTTTTTTGGCGAGCAGGTGAACCGCAATAATCTAAACGCCAGCGTTCGCGCGGCGGCCGTGGCTGCGGCGTTCCCGGCTTCGATTGACGTGCTGGGTTCGATTTCAATTGCCGTGGTCGTTTGGGTGGGTGGGCGGTTGGCGCTGAGCCTGGACCCCGCGTCGGTGATTACTCCGGGGGTGTTAGTGGCCTTTGTGCTGTACATTGACCGCTTCTTTGACCCAATTCGCGATCTAAGTCAGCGTTACGATACCTTCCAGTCTACCATGGCAGCCGGCGAGCGCATCTTTAACTTGTTGGATACCCCCGTGGATGTGCAGGATGCCGCCGATGCGCTCACAATGCCCCCGATTCAAGGCCACGTGCGCTTCGAAAATGTCTCGTTTCAATATAGCGACGACCCCACCCTGGTGTTGGATGGCATCGACCTGGATATTCCCGCCGGGCAAACCGTGGCCCTGGTGGGCAAAACCGGCGCGGGTAAAACCACGCTCATCAAACTGGCGGCGCGTTTTCACGACCCCACCGCCGGACGGGTGTTGGTGGATGGGGTGGACTTGCGCACGGTGACTCAAGAAAGCCTGCGGCGGCAGATGGGCGTGGTGCTGCAAGACCCGTTTTTGTTCTCCGGCACGGTGGCTGAAAACATCCGTTTCGGACGGTTGGACGCCGATGATGAGGCGGTGCGCCGCGCCGCCGAAGCGGTGGGGGCCGACGGCTTTATTCAGAAACTGCGCTATGGCTACGATACCTCGGTGGAAGAAGGCGGTGTGGTGCTTTCGGTGGGGCAGCGCCAGCTAATTTCCTTTGCCCGCGCCCTGTTGGCCGATCCACGCATTCTTATCTTAGATGAAGCCACTTCTAGCATTGACACCCAAACCGAAGTCGTCATCCAGGAAGCCCTCAAACGGCTGCTTAAGGGCCGCACAGCCTTAGTGATCGCGCATCGCTTATCAACGATTGTCTATGCCGATCAGATTGTGGTGATTCGGGATGGTCGGGTGATCGAGCAAGGCCCACATGCCCAGCTAATGGCCCGCCATGGCGTGTACGAGCAGCTTTATCGGAGCGGCTTTGAAGATTAACATACCCTTCCAGGTGGCCGGTGGGCGGCGGTTAAGCGGGCGCATATTTGGCGACCTGGCGCGCCGCCCGACCGGCGGCGCGCTATTTTCCGCAACCGGCGGCCCGCCCTGGCTATGGTATGATTAAGCGATCCTATGAATCAGGCGTCTGAATTTCAAACGTTACGCCGGCGGAGAGTGCTGCGTTGGCTGGTGATGCTCAATATCGTGGTGGTGGTCTTAGCCGGGATTTTGTTGATGCAGCGCCGGGGCCGTCCGTCTGAGCAGGCCATGCTCGCCGCTTCCCCGTCCACGGTCACGGCGTTTACCCCCTCGGCGGTGTTCACCCCATCGCCCCGGCCGCCCACCATAACGCCATCGGCCTCGCCGGCGATGGAGGTTATCGCCCCTTCTGTGCCTTCCGCCGCGGCGGCTTCCGTTCCTCCGGCGGCGCTCCAGAGCACCCTGGCCCCGGCGGGGCAGCCGGAGCGGCTGATTGTCTCGGCGGACGAAAATGGTTTCGCTCACCTGTTTGTGTTACAGCCCGATTCGGCGCAGCGCCGGCGCTTGACCGACGGCGCCTGGGACGATATGCACCCGGCCATTAGCCCAGACGGAACCCGCCTGGCTTTCGCTTCTAACCGCGATGGCAAATGGGACTTATACCTGCTGAGTTTTGCCAATGGCGAGGTTACGCCCTTAACCGATTCGCCGGAGTACGACGGTCATCCGAGTTGGTCGCCGGATGGCTTGTGGTTGGCCTACGAGAGCTACGTGGAGGATGCGCAAGGCGGCGGCAGCCTGGAAATTTTTATCCGCCCGCTCGATGGTTCGCAAGCCGCCATTCGCCTGACGGACAACCTGGCTGGCGATTACGCCCCCGATTGGTCGCCCGCCGGACGGCAATTGGCGTTTACCTCCGATCGCAGCGGAGACGCCGAGGTGTGGTTGGCCGATCTCGATTTGGCGCAAGATCGCTTTGCCAACCTGAGCCACCGCGCCGCCGCGCAGGATGACCAGGCCGCCTGGTCGCCCGATGGGCGCAACCTGGCCTGGGTGAGCCGCGGCGAAGACGGCCTGGCCCAGGTGTTGGTGTGGAATGCCGACCAGCCCGATTTGCCCCCCCGCCCGGCGCTGATGGCGGATGACGCCGCTTGGGGGATGGATGAAAGCCGATTTGCGGCGGTGGTGAATTCGCCTAACGCCGCTTATTGGACGCTCTACCAGGCAGATGGTACGTTGGCGATGCCGCTGCTGCCTTTGCCCGGCGCGGCGCACGGCTTGGATTTTGCCCCAGCGGCCCTGGCGGATACCTGGCCCGCTCCGCTCGCTCAAGCGGCGCAGACCACCCCGCCGCCGCTGTGGACGCTCGCCCCTGCGCTTGATGCGCCGTCCGCCGAGGCTGAGCTGGGACGCAAAACGATTAAGCCCCTGGAAGATGTGGAAGCCCCCTACCCGGCGCTCTTGGATGGCATTGACCAGGCTTTCCAGGCTTTTCGGCGGCGGCTGGCTTTGGCCTCCGGCTGGGATTTCCTGGAGACCCTGGAACAAGCCTATCTGCCCCTCACTGCGCCCCTTACGCCAGGGGTGAAAGAAGAATGGGCTTATACCGGACGAGATATTCGCTTCAATACCGCCGCCATGAACGCCGGTTGGCTGATCGTGCAGCGCGAGATGTACGGCCCGCAAACCTATTGGCGTGTTTTTATTCGCGCCCGTTTTCAGGATGGGCAGCAAGGCCGCCCGCTGCGTGGGCAGCGCTGGGACCTTACCGCGCGCTTCAACGGAAATCCCTTGGATTATGAACGCGGCGGATCGTTTGAACCGGCCCCGGCCGGGTATTGGGTAGACCTGACCCGCCTGGCGCTAGCCTACGGATGGCAGCGCTTACCGGCCCTATCAAGCTGGCGGCTGGCCTATTCTTCCACCCGTTTTAACGAGCTGGTTTATACACAAAACCTGGATTGGTTCCAGGCCATGCTGCAAGTGTACCCACGTGCGGCGCTCAACACATCTACGCCGGTGCTTTCGCCCACCATTACCAGTACGTCATCCATTACACCCACGCCCACCAGGCAGCCCACCATCACCCGGCGACCTAGCTTTACCCCCACGGCCACCTGGACGAAACGGCCCACCAGCACGATCACGCCTACGTGGACCAAACGCCCCACCAGCACCCCCACGCTTACCAGAACGCCGCGGCCGCCCCGTCCGGCCACGGCCACTCGGACGCCAAAATCATGATGCGATTTACCAGGTGTATCTTTTTACTGCTGCTGCTCACGGCTTGCGCCGGGCCAACCGCGCATGCGGTGCAGGCCGACGCCCTGGCTGTCCGGCTGGCTGGTTCGCTTACTTCCACCGGTTGCCCGCCTACGGCTACGCCCCTACCCATGCAGCCAGCCGAGCATGTGGAACCCACGCCTGCGCCGCGGTCTACCTGCACGCCCCTGCCAGACCCGATCAATTTCACTTTCCCCCTGGGCGCTTCAGAGCCGCAAACGTTGTGGCGCGCTCCGCTTTATCCCATCCCGTGGGAGCCAAGCCCCTACGACCACTTCTATTTTGCCCGGCCGATCGGCGCAGACGAGGTGAACTGGCCGCTGGCGCGCTATCGCTATGGCTATCTGCTGTATTCCGAACCGCACACCGGCATCGACATACCTGCCCCCAAGGGAACCGCAATTTTGGCCGCCGGGCCGGGGACGGTAATCTGGGCGGGGGTGGGCATTTACTTTATGCGCAATGTGGAGCAAGACCCTTACGGCATTGCCGTGGCAATTCGACACGATTTTGGCTTCGAGGGTGAGCATCTGTATACGGTTTACGGGCATATGGATGAGACATATGTGATGCGTGGGGAACGGGTGGAAAGCGGGCAGCAGATTGGCGTGGTGGGAGAAACCGGTAAAGTAAGCGGCCCGCATTTGCACTTTGAGGTGCGAGTGGGGCAAGATACCTTCTTTGAATCACGCAACCCCGAACTTTGGCTCTCTCCACCGCAAGAAACCGGCCTGTTAGTGGGGCGGGTGTCGGAACGCAACGGCGATTTATGGCACAAAACGCTGGTGAAAATTTTCAAGAAAGACACCAGCTATTTTAGCGAGTGGTATACCTACGCCCACGGCTCGGTTAACAGCGATGATTATTATCGTGAGAACCTGGTGGCTTCCGATTTGATTCCAGGCGAGTATACTCTCTATATTGAGGGTGAAAACAACACTTATCGCACCAACGTAATCATCAAGGCCGGGCAGGTAACCTATTTTAAATTTAACCCCATCGACGGATTCGAATTTGGCCCGCCCCCGGCGCCGAAGACAAATTTCTCCACGCCTGCCCCGTTAGAACTTGGCCCTTGACAATGAGAACGTTTGTGCTAAACTTGCACATGGCCCAAACTGGTAATTGAACCTGATTTTGTGGCAATATAAACTGATCCAGAATGGTACACAGAAGGAGTTTGAACATGGCTAGAAAGAGTTCGTCGGTCACACCCATCTCGCAGCCGTCGGCCCCCGGGGGAGATCGAGATGATTCGCGTCGCGTGGCATTAGACAAAGCATTGGGCGAAATTACAAAACGCTATGGCGATGGCTCGATTATGCGCCTGGGTGAAGCGCATCATATGACGGTGGAAGCGATCCCCACCGGGGCGCTGTCTTTGGATATAGCCCTGGGGGTGGGGGGAGTCCCACGGGGGCGGATCACCGAAATTTATGGGCCGGAATCCTCCGGCAAGACCACGCTTTGCCAGCATATTGTGGCGGAAGCACAGCGAATTGGCGGAACGTGCGCCTATATCGATATGGAACATGCGCTCGACCCGGTGTATGCTACCCGCTGCGGGGTAGATATTGAAAGCCTGCTGATTTCGCAGCCAGATACCGGCGAGCAAGCGCTGGAAATTACCGAAACCCTGGTGCGCTCTGGCGCGGTGGATGTGGTGGTGGTAGACTCGGTGGCGGCGCTGGTTCCGCGCGCTGAAATTGAAGGCGATATGGGCGATTCGCCCATGGGTATGCAAGCGCGCTTGATGTCTCAGGCGCTGCGCAAGCTTTCGGGCGCGATTAAGCAGACTAACACCACGGTTATTTTTACTAACCAGCTGCGTCAGAAGATCGGCGTAATGTTCGGCAACCCCGAAACGACCACCGGCGGGATGGCGCTAAAGTTCTATGCTTCGGTGCGCATGGATGTGCGCCGCATTCAGGCGATTAAACTTGGCACTGAAGTGATCGGCAACCGCACACGTGTGCGGGTGGTGAAGAATAAGGTGGCGGCGCCCTTCCGCACTGCCGAATTTGATATTATGTACAACGAGGGCATTTCACGAGCCGGTGATCTGATCGACCTGGCGACCGGGCTGGATATTATCACCAAGCGCGGCTCCTTCTACTCTTACGGCGATATTCGCCTGGGCCAGGGGCGTGAAAACGCTAAGGATTTCCTGAGACAAAACAGCGATCTGGCCGAAGAAGTGGAACTGGCAGTGCGCCAGCGCGCTTTGAGTGGTGAAGTGCAGTTGGCTTATGGCGGTTCGGATGATGAGGACGCCAGCGGCGACGAAGAATAGACTTTTACCCTGGTAAAATTAGCGGTGTAACTGAAGACAAGGTGATCGGGAGGCCCCAACTTGTGGGGGCTTCCCGGTCGCTTTGCATATTCAGGCCGGCGCTAACGCAAGCCGGGCGGGCCTAGATGTTTGGGCGGCCGCCTGGCAGCGCCCAGCCTTTTTGGATAGGGGTACGCAAAAGCCAGCCATGCGTTCAGGTTTCGTTTTGCTCTTGGTGTTTGTGTTGAGTGCTTGCCAGGCGGCGGCTAATCCGCCGGGGGGGGCGCCGCTTACCGCAACGCGTTCCGCCTCCGCTCCGCCATCGGCGACGCCCCAGGCTGCGCCGTCCAAATCGCCGGCCTTAGCTCCCAGCGAGGTCGTTCATTTCACAGCCGCTTCGCCCACGCTGCCCCCCACCGTCACCCCCGCCGTAACCTTGCCGGCGCGCGCCAGTCTCGTTCCTACGCCGGTTTGCGAGAGCAACCTGCGCTTTATCGAAGACCTCACTATTCCCGATGGGACGATTGTGAACGCCGGGCAATTGCTGGATAAACAGTGGCGGGTGGAGAACAGCGGATCGTGCAACTGGGATGAACGCTTTCGATTGCAGCGCATCTCTGGGCCTGGGTTGGGCGCGCCCGATGAACAGGCGCTTTACCCGGCGCGGGCCGGCGCGCAGGCCGTCATTCGGATGCTGCTGCAAGCCCCCGTGGAGCCGGGCGCCTATCGCTCTGCCTGGCAGGCGGTAGACCCGCAGGGTAATTTATTTGGCGACCCAATCTTCGTGGATTTTATTATCAACTAATCAACGGTGTTCGTCGTCGCTGGTGTCGATTTCCTTTAATTGGCCGGTGACAACATAGATAGTGCGCTCGCATATGTTGGTCACCCGGTCGGCCATGCGTTCCAGGTTGTGGGCCGCCCACATCAGGTGGTTGGCCTGGTCTACAGATTTTGGGTCGGCCATAATTACGGAAATCAGATCGTGGTAAATGCGATTGTAAAGATCGTCCACCTCATCGTCCATATAAGGAATTTGCCGGGCTAAATCGGCCTGGCGATTTACAAAAGCCCCCACGGCCTGGTTTAGCATGTCTACGGTTATTTCGGCCATGCGCGGAATATCCACCAGGGGTTTGATATGCGGTTCCTGCCCGATCATCAAGCAGATTTTGGCGATGCCCTTGGCGTAATCGCCCATGCGTTCCAGCTCGCCCACAACTTCCAGAATAGAAGCCATCAGGCGCAGGTCGCTCGCCATAATCGGCTGCTGGGTGGCGATGATAATCATGGTTTCGTTTTCGAGTTCAAACCGACGGTCGTTAATCTGCGCGTCGCCGGAATATACCCGGCGGGCCTTTTCCAGGTCGTGGTCTTTCAACGCCGAGACCGCATCCAGGGTGGCGTTTTCGATCATGCGAACCATGATGACGATTTCATCCAACAAGTGGCTAATTTTGCGGTCGAGTATCTGGCGTGTCATAAACCTTCTCCTGTTAACCAATCCTACGATAAATGATTTACCTGGTGATGCCTATGGGGGGTGGGTGAAATTTTGCAGCGTTTCGCCAGGTTCACCTGGCCGCCGGCCCCATTTTTAGGGAGGTGCAAAAACATGTCATCCTAAACCCCATCCACGCAGGGGGAATGTTGTGGATAGTTATTATAATCGATCCATATTAGCCAAATCGCCCTTCCACATACTCTTCGGTGCGCTTATCTCTTGGGTTGGTGAACAGGTTTTTGCCGGGGCTAAACTCTACCATTTCGCCTTGCAGCATAAAGGCGGCGAAATCGGCGGTGCGGGCCGCTTGCTGAATGGAGTGGGGGACGAGCACGATGGTATATTGATCCTTGAGTGTTTGCAGCGAGGCTTCGACCTTGCTGGTGGAGATGGGATCAAGCCCGGAGGTGGGTTCATCCAGCAAAATTACTTCCGGCTCAAGGGCCAGGCTGCGCGCCAGGCACACGCGCTGCTGCTGCCCTCCGGAAAGCGCGGTGGCTGGGGAGTCGAGGCGATCTTTGACTTCATCCCATAAAGCGGCCTGGACGAGGCTGCGCTCTACAGCTTCTTCCAAGATTGCGGGGTCGTGCACGCCGGCCAATTCCAGCGCATAGGTCAGGTTGCCGCGGATGGTGAGCGGCAAGACAATGGCGCGGGCGAACACCATCGCCACCCGCCGTCGTAAGGCGATTACGTCGATTTGGTCATCCATCACATTGATCGTGCCGCCGTGGTTGTCGGCTAACAGCAGCCGCCCAGAGTGAGATTGAACATCGGCCAGGTCGTTCAGGCGGTTGATGGCGCGCAGCAGGGTGGATTTGCCCCCGCCGGCCGGCCCAAACAGCACCGTAATGGCGTTGGCGGGGATGTTCAGGTTAACCGAGCGCAGCGATTCGGCCCCATCCGAATAAGTGAGGGAAAAATCTTCAACAATGATTTTATTCATATCCATCTCACCATTGCCTGCGGGCGCGGGCGCGCGAACGGATGATCGTAGCCGAAATATTCATGCTCAGGACAAAGATGATTAGCACCAGCGCCGTGCCATATTGAATTTGCACCGGCATGCCGGGAACCTGGGTAGAGATGACAAACAAATGGTAGGGTAGGGCCATGGTCTGGTCAAACGGCGAATGCGGCAGGCGGGGCAAGAAGAAGGCCGCCGCGGTGAATAATATCGGAGCGGTTTCGCCGGCGGCGCGCTCTAACCCTAAGATGACTCCGGTGAGGATGCCGGGCAGGGCTTGCGGCAAGACGATGCGCCGGATGGTTTGCCAGCGCGTGGCCCCTAGCGAGATGCTCACCACGCGAAACGATTGCGGAACCGAACGTAGGGCTTCTTCGGCGGTGCTAATGATGACCGGCAGGGTCATAATTGAAAGGGTGAGCGCGCCCGCCAGGATGCTGGTTCCAAAGCCCAGGAAAATGACGAACAGGCCCAGGCCAAACAACCCGTACACCACCGATGGAATGCCGGCCAGGTTGATAATTGCCAGCCGGATAAGCCGGGTGGGGGTGGTATCGGGGGCGTATTCGGATAAGTAAATGGCGGCCCCAATGCCAAGCGGCACCGAAAATACCGCCGTGCCCAGGGTGAGGTAAAATGTGCCCACGATGGCCGGCCAAATGCCGCCGGCTTTCATGCCGTTACTAGGAAAGCCAAAGATAAATTCAGCCCCCAGCGCCGAGATTCCCTGATAGACGATGTAGAGGATGAGCGCCACGATGGGCAGCACCGTGAGAATGGTGAGCACACCCAACCCAAAGAACCCGACGCGTTGAATCTGGTCGCGGGTGGTGGGTAGATAAAGAAAGCGATGCAGGCGTTGGATGATGGGAAGAGGTTCGGGACGAATGCTCATAGCGTTCTCAAGAAAGAATGCGCTCGGCGCGTTTGCGCTGGCGGAAGATGACCGATGATGCGGCGACGTTGACCAGCAGTTCGATGATGAACAGCGTCATGCCAATGAAGAACAGCACATGATAATGGGTGCTGCCCGTGGCGACCTCGCCCATTTCGGCGGCGATGGTGGCAGTCATGGTGCGCACCGGGGCGAACAGATCGCCCAGGCGAGAGGGCAGAACCGCGGCGTTGCCGGTCACCATCATCACCGCGATCGTTTCGCCAATGGTGCGCCCGATGCCAAGCATCACGGCGGTTAGCACGCCATTGCGGGCGGCGGGTAAGGTGACATGCCAGATCGTTTGCCAGTGGGTGACGCCCAGCGCCAGGGATGCGTCGCGATAGGCGCGTGGCACTGCGTCGAGAGCGTCTTCCGATATGGAAACGATGGTGGGCAGAGATACCGCCGCCAGGAGCAGCGAACCGGTGAAAGCCGTCAGCCCCGTCCACAAGTTAAAGGTCACCCGCAGCGCGTGCGCCAGGAGCAGCACACCGATAAAGCCTAGCACCACCGAAGGAATACCTGCCAACGCCTCCACCAACGGCTTGAGCAGTTCCCTGGCCCAGAGTGGCGCGATTTCGGCGATGTAGATCGCCGTGGCGATTCCCACCGGCACGGCAATGACGGTGGCCCCGAGGGTGACTAACAACGAGCCGCCAATTAGCGGTAAAATGCCGAAATGACCCTCTATCGGATACCAGGTGGCGCTTAACAATGTGCTTAGCGGGACTTCCTTTAGCGTGGGCAGGCTTTCTTTTGATAGAAAGAAGAAGATCATCGCAACAAATATCACCGCCGAGTATCCCGAAAGGCGAACCAGGCGAGTAATAAAAATATCAGACCACTTGATGCCGGCGCTTTTTTCCATAAGTTTGGCTTTAGGGGGTGAGAATGGGGATAAAACCCAGGTCGGAGACGATTTTTTGAGCTTCGGGGGTCATAATCCAATCCAGGTAGGCTTTGACAGCCCCTTGGGGTTGGCCGGAGGTATACATGTAAAGATCGCGGGAGATGGGGTAGGTTTGGTCATTTACGCCGGCGATGGATGGCAGCACATACGGCTTACCCTCCCCGGGGCTAATTGCCACCACTTTCACTGCCGGGGTAATATAGCCCAGGCCGTCGTAGCCAATGGCGTTTGGGTTATCGCTGGTTTCGGCGGTGATCCCTTCGGATGAAGGCAAGAGCAGGGTGTAGGGTGAAAACAGGGTCTTGTTTTTCGAATCGCCCAAGCGCAGCACGGTTTCCAAAAAATAAACGTGCGTTCCCGAATTGGTTTCGCGCGAAAGGCGCACAATCGGGCGATCTTCGCCCCCCACCTGCCGCCAATTGATAATTTTACCGCTGTAAATATCCGAAACCTGCTGTAGTGTGAGCCGGTCAACCGGGTTTTCGGGGTGAACGACCACCGCGATAGCGTCGCGCGCGACGATGAATTCTACCGGTTCGACCCCGTTTCTTTCTGCGGCGGCGCGTTCTTCCGGTTTAATCGCCCGGCTGGCGCTGGCGATGTCTACCGTATTATTCATTAAGGCGGCAATGCCAGTTCCCGACCCGCCGCCGGTGACCGAGATACGCGTTTGTGGGTTCACCACTTGGTAAGCTTCGGCCCAGGCCAGGGCCAGGTTGACCATGGTATCGGAGCCTTTATTTTGGATTAAGTTGGAAGAGGAGGCGCTCTCGCCGGCCTTGACAGGCGCAGCGCAGGCGCTGAGCAATAATACAATAATCATTAGAGAAAAATGAAATTTCATCGCAGGCATTATAACGCACCTTTGAACCCAATTGAGCGGCTTTGGCTTACCGGGGGGCAATTCCCAGGCTGTTTGGATGGGGAAGGGTGGTGTTCAGCGAGACAGCTTAACCACGGGGTCTACAGGTAAGTTCAGGCCGGCGGCAATTTCAATCGTCTTGATGATAGCAGCCGGTACGGGGCAAGCTGCGTGGGTGCAATATTTTATCCCCGCTTCCAGAGTTTGTGGAACGGCGCGCCGCGAAGTAATCTCTTTCAGCGGATCCACTTGGGTGAGATGGGCGGCCATTTTTTGAATGGCCGGGCAGGCGCTTTCGATCTGCACACTGCACTGCGGCCCGGTCATCTCGGCGTTTACATGGGTGGTATAACCGCATGCGCCGGCCATAATCTCGGCTTTAGCCATCGGTCTCCTTTCGATTTGCTATAACTGCTGCGTTGGTTAATGGATGGAGATATGAATTTCCCATAGGCCTGGCTCAAGCACTTTTTTGGTGTAAGAAAACTGGCTGTGATCGATAAATTGCATAACTTTGCTATTGGTGATATGCACGGCGCCGACAAACTCTTTAACGCCATGACTGCGAGCATAGGCGATCAGGCGCGCCATGGCGATCTTGCCCAGGCCGCGGCCCTGGTAGTCATCCCGCACCACTACGGCGCACTCGGCCTGGCCGTCGGTGTCTTGAATAAGGGCGTAGCGAGCCACTACGACGATGCGCTCGACCCCATCTTCGGGCACGACGCCCACAAGCGCCATGCGATTTTGGTAATCCAGATTCGCCAACTCAGCCGCCTGGCGGTCGGTGAGATGTTTGGCGGTTTCAAGAAAGCGCATGCGAATGCTCTCGGTCGATAAACGCTGGAACACCTCTTGCAAGCGCGGCGCGTCATCGGGCCGGATGGGGCGCAAGAAAATCCGGCTGCCATCTTTGAGCTGCAACATTTCGTCGTACCCGGTCGGAATGGGGTTCACCTGATCGTTCCTCAATCCATTGAAAAGATGATTGTCCAGGCCAGTCGATAAGCCGCATTCTGTAAGCGCCGCCTGCATGCAGGCGCGCCCGACGGCCATCTCTCTCGACCACGCCTCTCAACGTGGCTCTAGCAGCCTACCCAAGACTGCGCCGTTACCGGCAGGCGACGGATCGCCGCCCTCCATTCCCTGGGGAATGAAATCGCCTCTGCTTGGCCTTGCTCCCAAAGGGGGTTGCCTGGCCGCGCCAGTTACCCGGCGCGCCGGTGGTCTCTTACACCGCCGTTTCACCCTTACCCGGTTTTCACCGGGCGGTATGTTTCTGTGGCCCGATCCGGCAAGTTCCCAGCCTCGGAAGGCCGGTCCTCGTCCCGGGTGTTACCCGGCTTTGCATCCTGTGGAGTGCGGACTTTCCTCCAGGTAATCGGCTTGCGCCTGCTACCCAGCGGCCGTCTGACCGGCCTGGACAAATTATTATACATGAAAACAGCGGTATAATTTTTACAAAATTACTCTCATTCGAAGATCGCCAGGGCCGGGGCCGCGACGTGCAGCTGTTCCGGTTTGATCGATGTGTTTTTTGAAATTTACATAGAGCAAGAGATGGATACGCGCCGCCAATGGCGCGCAAGCTCGGAATTGGGGAGAAATGTCTGAAGAAGAGTTATCTTCAAGCCCATCGCAACCCCCGCATTTAAACGAACATGGGCTGTCTATATTCGAAACCCGCGTTGGCCCGCAGCCGGACGCCCAGGAGCAGCGCCGGTTAATAGAAGAGTGGGGTCGTGCTCCCGCCAATTACCCGCAAATAGATATGGGGCGCGTTTTTAAAACCCAGGCGCAGCGCCAGCCTCACGCTTTGGCGCTGGTGGACGGCCCCAAAGAATGGACATATGCTGCATTAGACGCCGCCGCCGACCGCGTGGGGCGCGGCTTAATCTTGCATGGGGTGCAGCCGGGCGAACCCGTGGGGCTGTTCATGCCGCGCTCTGCTGCCATGGTGCTCGGCATGTTAGGGACGCTTAAGGCCGGGGCGGCGTATCTACCGCTCGACCCGATCTACCCCCTGGAGCGGCTGCGGGCGATGCTCCAAATTTCGGGGGCGCGGCTGCTGCTCACCAACCAGGCTGTTTCGGCTGACCTCGCAATGGCGGGAGTGACCAACCTGCGCCTGGAGGAGATGCCCGAGGCGGATGGCGTTTCATTGCCGGAGGGCATCCCCATTGATGGGATCTCGCACGTCTTATTTACATCCGGCTCCACCGGGCAGCCCAAAGGCGTGCCGCTTACGCATCGCGGCTTGCTGCGATTATTTTTGAACAATAACTTTTGGAACGTGCAGCCGGGCGAGCGGGTTTCACAGATATCGAATATGTCCTTTGATGGCGCATCCATTGAGGTGTGGGGGGCGCTGTTCAACGGCGGCTGCCTGGTGATTACCCCCCAGGAAACCCTGCTCGACCCATTGGCCCTGGGGCGGTTTTGGCGTGAACAACATATCGATCATGTCTATATCCCTACCGCTTTATTCCACCTGGCGGCGACGCTGCAGCCGCAAATCTTTCGCAACTTGCGCACAGTCTTGTTCGGTGGGGAGGCTGGTTCGCCCCAGGCGGTGCGCCAGGTTTTGGCCCAGGGGCAAGCGCCGAGGATAATTAATCTGTATGGCCCGACCGAAACTACAGTGGCGGCCACTTTTTATATATGCAATCATTTGGCGCAAGATGCGCTAACCTTGCCGATTGGCAAGACGCTTTCGGGTTCGGAAGTGTTTATCCTCGACGAACAGCAGCAGATTGTTCCGATTGGCGTGGCGGGAGAAATATACCTGGCCGGCGATGGTCTCTCCCCCGGTTACTTAAACCGGCCCGACCTGACCGCCGAGCGATTTATGCCCGTGAGCCTGCCGGGCCGCCCGCCCCGGCGTATGTACCGCACCGGCGACCGCGGGCGATGGACGGAAGATGGCAACATTGAATACCTGGGCCGCCTGGATACCCAGGTAAAGCTGCGCGGTTATCGCATCGAGTTAAGTGAGGTGGAGAACGCCGCTTTACAGTATCCCGCGGTATACCAGGCTGCGGCGCTGGCGCGCGACGACCCCGGTGTGGGTCGCCGCCTGGCCCTGTATATTGCTTTGCGATCATCTGCCGGTGAAGTGCAGGCGGAGGTGCAGGCGCTGCGCCAATCGCTGGGCGAACGCTTGCCGGTCTATATGCTGCCGGGCATCATCCAGGTGGTGGAGCGTATGCCCCTGAACCCAAACGGGAAGGTGGATCACGCCGCGCTGCTGGCCCTTCCCCCGCAGATGGGCGCCGGCGGCGATGCGGCCGCCGGGCAGCTGCCGCAGAACGACCTGGAACGCCTGCTGGCGGGTGTGTGGCAAGACATTTTCGGTATGCCCCGCCTCAACCGGGATGCGAATTTCTTCGACCTGGGCGGGCACTCGCTTTTAGCGGTGCGCCTCACTACCCTGGTGAACGAGCTGCTTGGTCTGAACGCTCCGTTGCGCACGATAATGGAAACACCGCGCCTGGCGGATTACGCCCAGGCGCTGCGGGTTCTATCCGGCCAGCCGGACGAACTGGAAGGCCAGGCGGGCCTGGTATTAGAAATCCTGTCCCTTTCGGAGGACGAGGCCGAAGAACGCCTGGATGCCGGCGGCGCGGCGGCCTCCCCGCTGCCGGCTGCGCAACCACCGGCTGAGATTGAAGATGAGTTTCCGCTGTCGCATATCCAGGCCGGAATGCTGTTTGCCATCCATGATGAGCCGCAGGCGCGGCGCTTCATCCTCCAGTGGGTGACTGACTTGTACGAAGAGGTGGACGCGCCTCTCTTGCGGCGGGCGTGGCAGCAGGTGATAGATCATCACGTCACCCACCGCTCTAGCTTTCACCTGGTCGAGATGGCGCAGCGCGTCCATCGCCACGCCACGGTAGATTGGATGGAAGCCGACTGGCGCGGCGCGCCCGAGGCGGAACTTGAAGCCCGCTTCGATGAATTTCTGCGCAGCGACCGTCAGGCAGGGGTAGATGTGACCCGCGCCCCAGCGTTTCGCGTGGCGCTTTTCCGCCTGGCTGATAAGCATTACCGCATGGTGCGCTCCAGCAGTCACTTAATCCACGATGGGCGTTCATCGGTGCTGATCTACAAGCAGGTGTTTGGATTTTATGATGCGCTGCGGCGTGGCGAGAGCTATGCCTTCGACCCCACGCCCTCATATCGCGAATACGTGGCCTGGCTGGAGGCGCAGGCCGAGATGAGCAGTTTACCTGGTTCGCAGGCGCGGCGGTTTTGGCAGGCCATGCTGGGTGGCGTGACCCTTCCCTCGCCGCTGCCATACGATCGCCGCCCGGCGCCGGCGCCGGCCCCTTCCGGCCCCATGCTGCCGGCGCGGCGCGAGCGCCGTTTGACTCTTTTGCAGTCCGATGGCGTAGGCCAGGCTGCGCAAAGCCAGGGTGTTTCGCTCAACATCCTGGCGCAGGCGGCATGGGCGCTTACGCTTAGCCGTTTGACCAACCGCCGGAGGGTGGTGTTTGGCGCTCCGCGCGCCTGCCGCCGGGGCAGCTGCGCCCAGGCGGAATGGATGGTTGGCCCATTGGTAAACACCTTACCGCTGCGGGTGGAGGTTGACCCGCAGGCGCGCCTGGATCAATTCTTAGGCCGGCTGCAAGCGGCCTGGCGGGAGATGCGTCCCTTTGAGGCCGCTTCGCTGTCCGACATTCGCCGCTGGGTGGGTTTAGCGCCGTTTGAGCCGATTTTTGAAAGCATATTGAACTTTAGCCAGGCGTCCTTCGCTGCTGCGGCGCGGGGCGAAATTGACGGCGCTGAGCACCGCTTATTCAATTACCGGCAGGGTCTCGACGGCCCATTAGCTCTAAATTTCTTTGGCGACCGCGAAATTCTGCTGTGGTTGGAACATGACCCGCGCCGGATTTCGCCGGACGATGGGGGGCGATTGATGGATAACTTTATTGCTACATTGCTGGCCTTAGCCGAGGCCAGCCGGCATCATCCCCAGGCGAAATTAGCCGAAATCCTTACATGGGATGGCAACCTTGACCACACCTAAACCTGATCCGTCTTTCAAATTGTCGCCCACAAAAAAAGCGCTGCTCGAAGCGGCGCGCAAACAGCGCGCCGCCCTAAACGAAGGCCCGCCTGCGATTGGGCGTCGTGCGCCCGGCGGCGCGATCCCGCTGTCGTTTGGTCAGCAGCGCCTGTGGTTTATGCAGCACCTGGAAGGCGGCAGTGCGGCCTATAACATCGTGTTCGCTTACCGTTTGCAGGGCGATTGCCACGCCGGCGCACTGGCGCGCAGCCTGAATGCCATCATCGCGCGCCACGACGTGCTGCGGACTTACTTCTCGGCGGAGATGGGCGTTCCGCGCCAGGTGATTGCCGCGCAGTTGGAATTACCCCTGGAGCGCGTGGATTTGACGCATCTGCCGCCGGATGTGGCCCTGCAAACCGCCCGTGACCGAGTGGTGGACATTGCCCGTACTCCCTTCGACATAAGCCGCCTGCCGTTGATGCGCGCCGTATGGCTGCAAACCGCGGCGGACGAGAGCGTATTGGGGTTGTGTTTTCATCACATCATCGAAGATGAATGGTCGATGGATATTTTCCTAAGCGAGTTGGCGGCCTTTTACGGGCGCGAAACCGGCGGCGAGTTTGATCCGCCGGAGCCATTGCCTATTCAGTACGCCGACTACGCCGCCTGGCAAGCCGATTGGCTGGACAGCCAACAGGCGCGCGAGCAGTTGGCCTACTGGAAAACCCACCTCGACGGCGCGCCGCCCGTGTTGGATATTCCAGCGGATTTTATACGCCCGGCGGCGTCTAGTTTTCGCGGCGGTTCCGCCTACGGAGGCCTGGAGGGGGCCGATTTGCAGCGTTTGCGTGGGTTGGCTGTGGCGGAGCATGTCACCCTGTTTACCGCCTTGCTCACCGCTTTTGCTGCCGCGCTGACCCGCTACACTGAGACATCGCAGGTGGTGGTGGGTACGCCGATCACCACCCGGCGTCAGGTCGAATTACAACCGCTAATTGGTTTTTTTCTGAACAATTTGCCGCTGCACTTAAACTTTAGCGAGCAGCCATCTTACCGGCAGGCGCTGCGCCTGGTTAACCGGGCTGTGCTAGATGGGTTCGATCATCAGGAGCTGCCTTTTGAGCGCCTGGTGGAAGCCATCAATCCGCCGCGCGATCTTGGTCGCCATCCTATCTTCCAGGCGGCGTTTGTTCTGCACCCGGCCACGCTCGAGCAGATGCGTTTGCCGGGACTTCAGGTGACGCAGCTGCCCCTGGAGGTGGGGGTGGCGCGCTTCGACCTGACCTTGTTTGTGACTGAATTTGCAGGCCGCTTAGATTTTCGACTGGAATATGCGGCTGAATTGTTCGCCCCGCGCCAGGCCGGGCAAATGCTCTCCAACCTGCTGGCCCTGCTGCGCGCTGCCTTGCAAGCGCCGGATGCGCCCCTGGAACAGCTTTCGCTGTTATCCCCCGCTGAGCGGGCGCGGGCGCTGCAGGGGTGGAATCCGGGCGATGACGACTATCCCCGCCAGGCGAGCGTGGCCGAATTGTTCACTCGCCAGGTTGAACAAAGCCCTCACGCCCCGGCCCTGGTTTTTGGCGCACAACGTTGGAATTATGCTGATCTACACGCCCAGGCCGCGGCCGTGGCGGCGTATTTGCACCAGCACGGCGTGCAGCCTGGCGAGCCGGTGGGCCTGGCCATGCCGCGCAGCGCCGAGATGGTCATTGCCATGCTGGGGGTGTTAATGGCCGGGGCGGCCTATTTGCCGCTCGATCCGACTCATCCTGTGGAACGTTTGCGTTTCATGCTTGAGGACGCGCAGGCGCGTTGGCTGATTTGCGCCCCGGATGAGGTAGAGAGGTTGGCTGCGCCCGGCATACTCACGCTGCGGCTCGATCAGATTGCCCTGGCGCACCCGGAAGAAACGCCTGGCGCAGAAACGCCCCGCCGTGCGGGGGGGCCGCCGCCTGGCAGGGCGAAACGGATCGCCGCCGGGCAGATGGCCTACCTGATGTACACCTCCGGCTCGACGGGTTGGCCCAAGGGGGTGTGTATTCCGCACCGCGCAGTAGTGCGCCTGGTGAAGAACACCGATTACTGCCAGGTGCAGCCCGGCGAGCGTGTGGCGCAGGCTTCAAACATGTCTTTCGACGCCGCCACTTTCGAAGTGTGGGGGGCGCTGCTCAATGGCGGCTGCCTGGTGGGTGTGCCGCAAGCCACCGCCCTCGACTCACACGCCCTGGCTGATTTTCTACGGCGCGAGAAGATTGATCACTTATTTATCACCACGGCGCTGTTCAATCAAATTGCCGCAATAGCCCCGCAGGCTTTCCAGCCTCTCAAGACCCTCATGTTTGGCGGCGAGGCAGTTACGCCGGGGCTGGTGCGGCAGGTGTTGACGGCGGGCGGGCCAGGGCGATTGCTGCATGTATATGGCCCGACCGAAACCACCACCTTCGCCACCTGGGATTTGGTTGAAAGCGTGGCTCCCCAGGCCGTAACCATCCCCATTGGCCGGCCGATTGCTCATTCCAGCGCCTATGTGCTAGACGCCAACCGCCGACCGGTGGGGATAGGCGTTCCGGGTGAGCTGTACCTGGGCGGTGACGGCCTGGCGCTGGGGTATTGGCGGCGGCCTGAACTAACCGCCGAACGCTTTGTGGAAGCGGCGCTGATGGACGCCGCCGCCCCGCTGCGCCTCTACCGCACCGGCGACCGGGTGCGGCAGCTTATCGATGGCAGGGTGGAATTCCTGGGGCGTATGGATCAGCAGATCAAGCTGCGCGGTTTCCGCATCGAGCTAAGCGAGATTGAAGCAGCTTTGTTGGATGACGCCCGTCTGCACGAAGCGGCGGTCATCTTGCGCGATGACCCTGGCGTTGGTAAGCGCCTGGCGGCGTATGTGAGCCTGAAACCCGAGGCCGCCGGGAAGGTGGGGGTGGTGAGCGACTTACGCCGCCGCCTGGCGCTGCGTCTGCCGGAATATATGCTGCCCGGCGCGTGGGCGCTGCTGCCGGGCTTGCCGGTTAACCCCAACGGCAAGGTGGATCGCCAGGCGCTGCTGAACTTACCGGTCTCAGTCTTTGAACACTCGCCGGGCGAGGGGCTGGAGAAGGACGAGGCGCCGGGTGACGACCTGGAAGCATCCTTGCAAACCCTGTGGGAGAAGTTGCTTGGCCGGCGGCAGGTGGGGTTGGATGAAAACTTCTTCGAATTGGGCGGCCATTCGCTGCTGGCGGTGCGCTTGTTTGCCGAGGTGCAGGCGGAGTTGGGCGTGCGCCTGCCGTTGGCGACGCTGTTCGCCGCGCCCACCGTGCGCACCCTGGCCGAGGCGATGCGCCTGGCGCAAGCCGGCGCAAACCAAGGCGATTGGTCGGCTTTAGTTCCGATCCAACCCGACGGCGGCTTACCGCCGTTCTACTGTGTGCACAACTTCGGCGGTGAGGCGCTTGACCTGGCGCCCCTGGCGCAGGCGCTTGGCCCCAACCAGCCATTCTACGGCCTGCAAGCCCTGGGGCTAGACGGGCAGGCCGAGCCGCACCGTACCATTCCTCAAATGGCGCAGTATTATGTTCAAGCCCTGCGCGCTCACCAGGCGCATGGCCCCTACTACCTGGGCGGGTTCTGCTTTGGCGGGGTGGTGGCTTATGAGATGGCGGTGCAGCTGCGCCGCGCCGGCGAAGCGGTGGGCGTGCTGGCGATTATCGATGGTTCGGCCCCCGGATATGCGCAGATCGACACGCCGCTCTCGCTGGAGCAGGCGGCGGCATTTTTCGCTAACCTGCCCTATTGGCTGAGCGACTTCTTCGACCTGGGGTGGGGCGAGATGCGCGTGGTGGTGATGCGGCGGATCAAGCGCGCCGTTTTGGGGCTGCGCCGCGCCTTGGGGTTGAAGGGGCAGCTGACCATGTTGGAGATCATTGGGGAGCATGTGCATGTGATGGAAGCGCCAGATCATCGCCGCCGCCTGATGGAGGCGCACATGCAAGCCATACGCGACTATCGCCCCCCGGCCTATGATGGGCGGGCGACCGTCTTTCGGGTGCGCCGCCAACCGCTCTTCACCCGCACTCGCCCGGATAACGGTTGGGGGTTAGCGGCCCGCCAGGTGAGCGTGGAAATTACCCCCGGCGCGCATCATAACCTGATGCAAGCCCCCTACGTGGAGGGGTTGGCGCAGCGCCTGGCGGCGCACCTGGCTAAGGCCAGGCAAAGAGAAGTGGGGAAACAGGATTAAAGGGTTTTGCTCAGGCTGCCAGGGGGCAGCTTGACCAGACGGCGAGTAAGTTTTTATTGGCAATTCGCCCCTTAAGAGTATAATTCAGCCTATGGATTTCAAATTACATGCCCCCTACCAGCCCACCGGCGATCAGCCGGAAGCCATTCGGCAGTTAGTCGAAGGCGTGCAGCGCGGCTATAAGGATCAAGTTTTGTTAGGCGCTACCGGAACCGGCAAGACCTTTGCAATGGCTAGCCTGATTGAACGGGTCAACAAACCAGCCCTGGTGATGGCGCATAACAAAACCCTGGCGGCGCAGCTTTACGCCGAGTTCCGCGAGTTCTTCCCAGAGAACGCGGTGGAATACTTTGTCTCCTACTATGATTATTACCAACCCGAAGCCTATGTGCCGCGGCGTGATTTATACATTGAAAAAGACTCTGACATTAATGAGGAGATCGAACGGCTGCGCCTGGCGGCGACCACGGCTTTAATGTCGCGGCGCGATGTAATTATTGTGGCTTCGGTATCGTGCATCTATGGCATCGGCAACCCTGAAGCTTACGGGCGCGTGGTGATCAACCTGCAAAGCGGCCAGGTGTACCGCCGCAACGCCCTGCTGCGCCAATTGGTTGAGAGCCAATATCAGCGCAACGATCTTGAACTAAAGCCGGGTACATTCCGTGTGCGCGGCGACAGCCTGGATGTGCTGCCCGCATATCAAGACCGCCTGGGCTACCGCATCACCTTCTTTGGGGATGAAGTGGAGCGCATGGTGGAGTTTGATATGCTCACCGGTGAGTTGAAACGCGATCTCCACGCCCTGGCGCTTTACCCGGCCAAGCATTTCATCACCGACCAGGATAAGCTCAAAGCGGCCATCGCCAATATTGAGGTGGAGCTAAACGAGCGCATCGCCTACTTCAAAGCGCACGATCAACTGCTGGAAGCGCAGCGCATCGAAAGCCGCACACAATACGACCTGGAGATGCTGCGCGAGGTGGGCTACTGTTCCGGCATCGAGAATTATTCGCGCCACCTCGACCAGCGCGGCCCCGGCACCCCCCCGTGGACGCTGATGGATTACCTGCCCAGCGATTACCTGTTAATCTTGGACGAATCGCATATGACGATTCCGCAGATTCGCGGAATGTATAACGGCGACCGTTCACGCAAGCAGACCCTGGTGGATTACGGCTTCCGCTTGCCGTCTGCCATGGATAACCGACCGCTCACCTTCGAAGAGTTTAAAGAGCGTATGGGTTATACCATCTACACCTCGGCCACACCGGCGGATTGGGAATTGGAGCGCGCCGACCAGGTGGTGGAACAAATTATTCGTCCTACCGGCCTGGTAGACCCCGAAGTGGAGGTTCGCCCCATTGAGAACCAGGTGGATAACCTGGTGAGCGAGATTCGCAAGCGCACCGCAAACAATCAGCGTGTGCTGGTGACCACTCTAACCAAGCGCATGGCCGAGAAACTGGCCGATTACCTGATGGAATTGGGCATCAAGGTGCATTATCTGCACTCTGAGGTGGACACGTTGGAGCGGATCGGCATCTTGCGCGATTTGCGCCTGGGGGTGTTTGATGTGGTGGTGGGCATCAACCTGCTGCGAGAGGGCTTAGATCTGCCCGAAGTTTCGCTGGTGGCGATTTTAGACGCCGATAAGGAAGGCTTCTTGCGCTCTGATACGGCCTTGATCCAGACGATTGGGCGCGCCGCCCGGCATGTAGAGGGCAAGGTGATTATGTACGCCGATGTGATGACCAGGTCGATGAAACATGCCATTGAGGAGACCAACCGCCGGCGCAAGAAGCAAGTGGACTATAACGTGGCGCATAATATTCAGCCGGTGAGCATCTTCAAAGCGGTGCGCGACCTGACCGATACGCTCACCAACCGGGTGGTGGCCGAACCCAAGGGTGAGTACAACGCCGGCGGGAAAGCCGGGCGTGTGCCGCGCGGCGACATCCAACGGGTCATCTCGGAACTGGAAAAGCAGATGAAAGAATCGGCCCGCAACCTGGAATATGAAAAAGCAGCCGCATTGCGGGATCAGATTTATCAGCTGCGGGCGCTGTTGGCTGAGGAAGCCAATGTAAAACCGTGGGAGAAGATCCATCTGTTAGCCGGCGATGAATCATAACCATTGTCATCATCCCTGCATAACAAATTCACAACTTCTACATATGTCTTGGGTATGATAGTCCTTGTAAGGTAGATAACTATACAAACAAGGAGTCAATAACAATGAAGAAGTTAATCGGTTTAGTTGCAGTACTGGTAATAACTGTGGTTGCTTTGGGCGCAGTGGCTGGGCTGGTGTATGCCCAGGCCCCTACCCCTAACCCTGTGCCTTTTGGCCCGGGTGGAATGATGGGCGGCCGTGGGGGCCGCGGCGGTATGGGCGGCGGGATGATGGGCGGCTATGCTCAGACCGGTGAAACCGGCCCGATGCACGAAGTTATGGTCGCCGCCATGGCTAAGGCTTTAAACATGGAAGTGAAAGACCTGGAAGCGGCCCTCGATTCGGGTAAGACCATGTGGGATGTGGCCCAGGAGCAGGGCCTCAGCCAGGAGCAGTTTGTGGCGGCGATGCAGTCGGCGCGTGAAGCTGCACTGAAGCAGATGGTGGCTGACGGCGTTATCACCCAGGCGCAGGCCGATTGGATGCTGCAGCGCGGCATGGGCGGGCGCGGCGGAAACGCCGGCAACTGCCCCGGTATGAACGGTGGTCAACGTGGCCCCGGGCGGGGCGCTGGCGGCGGACGCTGGAATCCCCAGCCGGCTCCGGCGACCCCCACCAACAACGGCTAGTTCCGTCCCCCCTGTAATGGAAGTTCTTGGGCCGGCCTCAAACAACCTGAGGCCGGCCCTTGTGTGTTCGGCGGCCGGGGCGGCTCAGCCCAGCGTTGTGGGGTACAATCAGGGCGTAAGAAATTTTGTGACGGTTAACAGGAGAGAACTCGATGAAAATAAAAACACCTGCGATGAAGATCCTGGCCGGGGTGGCCGCCGGTTTAGCCTACGCGGGCGTCATCCGGCCCTGGATGCTGCAATGGGGGTCGTCATATGAAGAGCGGCGCTATTACACCTATCCGGGTGAGCGTTTACTGCGCTCGCCGCGCATCGAAGCCACCCTGGCAATCGAGATCGAGGCCTCGCCCTTACAGGTATGGCCGTGGTTAGCCCAGATAGGACAGGACAAGGGCGGTTTCTACAGCTATGCCTGGTTGGAGAACCTGGCGGGCTTGCATATTCATAACGCCGACCGAATCCATGATGAATGGCAGGCCATTCGCACCGGAGAGCGGGTGATGTTGGCCCCCAATGTTGGCGTGCCAGTGGTGGAATGTCTTCCTGGGCGGGCGCTGGTGCTGTATGCCGACACGCGCATGGATGAGAGTCTGCGCCACATAGTCGGCGGCCAGTTCCTGGCGACGCTGTGGGGGTTCTACCTGTACGAAACCGCCAACGGCCGCACACGCCTGGTGACGCGCTGGCTGGCGGATTACTCCCCCAACCTGCCGAATTTCCTGCGTTATCATGTGCTGCTTGAACCGGTGGTATTCTTAATGCTGCGCCGGATGCTGTTGGGGATCAAGGCGCGCGTTGAAGCAGCTCGCTGACCGGAGGCGGGTATTTGGCAACCATATTAATTATTGAAGATGAAGCCGAGCTGGCGCGAGTGGTGCGTTCGTACCTGGAGCAAGCCGGTTTTACGGTGTTAACCGCTGCCCGCGGCGATTTGGGGCTGCAGCTGTGGGAGCAGCGCCGACCCGACCTGGTGCTGTTGGATTTAAATTTGCCAGGCATGGACGGGTTGGATGTGGCGCGCGCCATCCGCCATCGCGATAACACGCCGATCATTATGATGACGGCGCGGGTGGAAGAAGCCGATCAGCTGGTGGGGTTGGAACTAGGGGCGGATGATTACATCGCCAAGCCCTTCTCGCCGCGCATTCTGACGGCGCGGGTGCGCGCCTTGCTGCGGCGCAACGAGGCTGCGCCGGCGGTGGGCGATCTTGTGCGGGCAGCCGATCTGGAGATTGACGTGGCCGGGCATCGCGTCCGCCAGGCTGGACGTGAGCTGGACTTGACCCCGACCGAGTTCGCCCTGCTCACCGCCCTGGCCGGCTCGCCGGGGCGCGCCTTCAGCCGCCTGCAGCTGCTTGAATTGAGCAGTGGTTCGGCTTACGAGGGCTATGAGCGCAGCATCGACGCCCACATTAAGAACTTGCGCGCCAAACTCGAACCTGACCCTAAGAATCCGCGCTATATTGAAACCGTCTTTGGTGTGGGCTATCGCTTTAATCGTGATTTGGGTTAACCAATGCGCAGGAAACTAATCGTCTCATTCGTTTTGATCGTGTTAGTGGCGGTGATAGGGGTGGTGCTGGCGGCGCAGGCCAATACCACCACCGCCGTGCGCGCCTTTATGCTGCGGGGCGGCATGACCGGTCCCGGCGGGATAGTGGCGCTGCTGCAAGATTACTACCAGCGCGCCGGGTCTTGGCAGGGGGTGGAGCAAATTTTGCAGGCGACCCCGGGAATGCACGGCCAGGGCGCGCCCGCCAATCCGGGGGGGCCATATGGTCAGGGCGGACCGCCGGGCCAGGGCGGCGGTTATGGGCATGGCATGATGAGCCAACGTTTGCGCCTGGCAGACGCGCGCGGTCGCATTGTGGCCGATAGCAGCGGCGCCCCCACGGGCAGCTTTTCGTGGCTGCAGCGGCTAGACGCTTTGCCCATCGCCGTGGATGGCCGCACAGTGGGCTACTTGCTGCCCGAAGGTGGTATGGCCGGCTACAATCGGGCGGATGAGACCTACCTGGTGGGACGCTTGACGCAGGCGGCGCTGATTGGCGGGGCGATTGCCGCCGCCCTGGCGTTGTTATTGGCCCTGGCGCTGGCGGCCGGGGTGATGCGCCCGGTGCAGGCCCTTACCTCGGCTGCGCAAAGCCTTGGGAACGGAGACCTCAGCCGGCGCGTTCAGGTGAGCGGCGATGACGAGTTGGCCGTGTTGGGTAAGGCTTTCAACAGCATGGCCGATTCGCTCCAGCAATCGCAGGAGAGCCGCAAGGCGCTCACTGCCGACATTGCCCACGAGCTGCGCACGCCTTTGGCGGTGCAGCGCGCCGTGTTAGAAGCCCTGCAAGATGGCATCGACCCGCTCACTTTGGACAGCCTGGGGCCGATTATCGAGCAAAACTTGCTGCTCACCCGGTTGGTGGATGACCTGCGCACCCTGGCGATGGCCGAAGCCGGTGAGTTGACCCTTGAGCGTGTTCCCACCGATGTGAACGCTCTGGTGGAGCGCGCCGCGGCGCGCTTTCGCCCCCAGGCGGAGACGCACGGCATTCGCCTGGTGATGCAGCCGGCGGCTGGGGCGCTCACCCTGGCGGTCGATGGACAGCGCATCGACCAGATTTTGGGCAACCTGCTATCTAATGCGCTGCGGTACACCCCCGCAAGCGGTCAAATCGTCCTGCGCGTCGAGCCGGTGGGGACGGGGGTAGAGATTTACGTGCAAGACAGCGGCCCTGGCCTGCCGCCGGAGGCGCTGGAGCAGGTGTTTGAGCGTTTTTACCGCCTGGATCGCTCGCGCGCCCGCCATGACGGCGGGGCTGGGCTGGGCCTGGCAATTGCCCGCCGCCTGGCCGAAGCCCACGGCGGGCAGCTAACCGCCGCTAACGCCCCGCAGGGTGGGGCGATTTTCACCCTGCGCTTATAGCCGCCGGTCTCGATCCGGCCTATCTATTACTGACGTACATGCCGGTTTCAGGAGCAGAGCATGCTTGCCAACAATGTCACTCGTTTGCTGGATGCGAAGGGGATTGCTTATACGGCGCACGAACTGCCGGCGGAAAAGCTGGGGGCGATAGAAGCCGCCCAACACCTGGGGGTTTCGCCGGAAGAAGTGTTCAAGACGATTGTGGTTGTGCGTGAAGGCCGCGGCAAACCTATCCTGGCGCTCACCCCCGGCCCGTTGGAAGTGGATTTGAAAGCCCTGGCCAAGGCGCTGGGTGAAAAAAAGCTGGATGTGCCGCCGATGAAGGCGGCCGAGCGCCTGACCGGCTTGCAAGCAGGCGGCATCTCGCCATTGGCGCTGCTCAACAAAGGTTTCCAGGTAGTGATGGATGAGACCGCCCAAATCTTTGATCATATTTATATTTCCGGCGGGCAGCGCGGCTTGAATATTCGCCTGGCCCCGGCCGATTTGCTGACCCTGTGTGGGGCGATTTACGCCGATTTCTCGCGGTGATGAATAAGCCGGCAGCGTTTAGGGGTGGTTTTGGCCTTGTCCCTTGGTAAAAATCAAGATAAAATACACGAATTAGATGATTTATATCCTGATTGTACTTTGAGGAGGTTTTATGGATCAGCCGAGCGAGATTTGCAGCCGCTGCGGGGCGAGTGTAACCGCCGGGCAGGCATTTTGTCCAAACTGCGGTCAGCGGATAAGCGCCGACGCCCCCCTTTATCCACCGACACAGAAAATGACCCTTCCAGAGGCGCCGCCGCCGGCAACCGCCTTCTCCTTACCACCGGAACCTGAAAGCGCCTGGACGGATGCCAGGCGTTCGCCGCTGCCGACGGAGGCGAATTACGCCCCCCCGCCGCCCGGTTCTCGCTCGAGTAGTAAGCTGCCGATTATTGTGGGGGGCTTGATGTTATTGTGCCTGTGCGGCGTGGTGGGGGTGTTTGGGGTGATTTTTGTAACCACCGGCGGGATAGTGGGGGGGCTGGCGTTGTTAAGCCCCACCAACACTTCTCCGGTAAGCGTTGACCTGCCGCCTGCACCCACAGAGACCCTGTTCCTGGTGGAAACGCCTGCTGTCCCGGCTCCGACCGAGATCATCCCTATGCCGCTGGAGACCGACCCGCCACAACCGACAGCGTTTGACTTTCCCACGCAGCCTTCGGACGGTACGGCGTCGGACAACCCGTTTTACGATGATTTCTCCACCGATCGCGATTGGCCGGAGGTGAACGACCCCGACAACCCGGCCTATACGATCTCCTGGCTGGGTGATCTTTACGAGATGGCCGTGATTAAACCCAAGACTCAGGCGTGGGTCTTTCCGCCCACCGATTACACCCCCGACATCTTGGAATTTGACGCCATTCTGCCGGATGATTACACCGGCAATGTGGGCGGTACGTTTGGCGTGTTGTGCCATTTCGTGGATGCGGATAACTATCACGAAGTGGAGCTGGATATTTTCAACGACTCCTATAGTATTCGCCGGGTGGTCAACAATCAGAGTGAACTGCTTACCCCGGAAGCATGGGTGTCGTATGACGATTTTAATAAAGGCCCTGGATCAGTCAATCGTGTGGTGGTAAGCTGCCAGGGTGATACGATTGCATTGGAAATCAATGGCGCGCCGGTCACTGCTCTCGACGACCCAGACGCGCCGTTTGTGGGCGAGATGCACACCGCTTTAGCCATCGCGACCTATGAAGATATGGATGAAGGCGGTTATCGTATGTGGTTCGATAACTTCATCGCCTCAATGCTCACGCCGTGATGATAATTTCTCCCACCACAGCCAACGACGGATAGCCGGGGCGGCCAGCCTGGCTTGTTGAACGAGAGCGGCGGGTGGAGGGTTGGGACTGTAGCAATACTGACCGTATAAGGCAATGATGGGGAGCAGGCGCGGCGCGGTTTGGCGGCGTAAACGCTCGCCCCGACTGAGCTGCTCTTCCAGCAGGCGGCCCAAAGGGTGCAGACGGCGTGGGCGGGGGGTGATTAGCCATTCGCTCAGCTGCGCACCGAACTCAGCCGGTGTTGCTCCGGGCGCAACGGCTAGCCCCAACCGCCGCGCTTGCCGGCGGAGATCGCTGTACAAGCGTTCCGCCAGGCGATGGGGCGGCAGGCGGTTGAGCAGCCGGCCTTCCAACAGGTAGGCTAAGCCTGACACCACGATCGAGACGCTGCCGGCTACAACCAGCAGCCCCACAAAATACGCCAGGCCGATTCCGAGCAGCCTCCCTAAACGCAGGGCGGCGGAGGAAACGGCTGCATCCTCGGCGGGCGATTGGCGGGCGGGCGGCGTGGTGAGCAGGGCAGGCGGCCCGCCCGCCAGGGGCAGGGCGGCAGTCGGTTCAAATCGCACCCAACCCAACCCGGTGAAATAAATTTCCGGCCAGGCGTGGGCCTGGGCTTCGGTGATGAAATACGCTGAGCGCGCGGGGTCATACCGGCCTGGCGCATAGCCGACCGCCAGCCGGGCGGGCAGGCCGTTTAGACGCGCCAGGGCCGCCATGGCCGTAGCATAGTAATCACAGTAGCCGCGGCGCAGGTCGAATAAAAAGTAATCGACAATATCGGCTCCGGCCGGCGGGGCGGGCAAATCCAGCGTGTAGGGAACCTGGCGCAGATAAGCCTGGATCGCCAGGGCGCGGGCGTAGGGGGTGCTGCGACTTAATGTGATCCGGCGGGAGAGATCGCGCACCCGCGGACTGGTGGGCGGCGCAGCCAGGTAGGGGGCTGCCCAGGCCGGGGGCGGGGCGGAGGCGGCTTGCAGCTGTTCCGGCGTCCAATTGGGCAAAGCCGCCTGCAAATGATAGACGCCGCCCGGCGCGGGCCGGTTTAGCCGCAGGCGGAAGAGATCGGGCGGCCCGGCGCTGGGTCGCCAGTCGGCCCGCACGGCCTGGTCGAGGCTGAGCGGCAGCCCCGCAAAGTAAACCTGCTCTTTGATGGCGATCATTTGCACCCGCAGCGCGGCTAATGGCAGATCGCCTTGCGCAAGCGGATAAAGGGCGGCGCCTGGCGACAGGTCTTGCGGGCGAGTGTACGATGTGTACCAGCCTTGCCCGGTAAACACGTCGTAGGTGACGCCGCTCCAATATAGATCGGGGAAAGGATTGTCCGAAAGCGAGGTGGACGGGTCGATCTGCGCGGCAGGCAATGCGGAGACCTGCACCGCCATTACCAGGCGCTGCGAAAGCTCCGGCCCGGCCCCGATGAGATGGCGGCGCGGCAAAATGCCGGCGTTAAAGGTGGGTGTGGCTGGGGCAGCCGGGCGATTCAAACCCAGGTCTTGCTCCAGGCGGGGAGGATTGGCTTGCGCCAGGCGCTGCATCCAGCCCTGGGGCGAGGGCTTCGCCAGGGCATAGGCCAGCGCCAGCGCGCCCAGCCCCAGCATTCCGGCCCATAATCCCAGGTCAACATTTAGCCCGGCGGCGGTATCCAGGCCTCGGCGCTGCCAACTGCGAGTGCGTTGGGCGGCGCTGTTAACGACCTGCAAAGCGGCCAGGCACACCGTCCCCACGAGTAAGCCGGAGGCGTTTAAGCGGGCGACGGCCGAAACCCCCGCCAGCAGCAGCAGTGCAGGCGCGCCGGCGCGCAGCGCCGGCGATGCGGGTGAAGCGGCGGATGAGGCGGGCAGGTCGGCATACAACGCCCGCCGCGACCACCACCCCGCCCAGGCGGCCGCCAACCACACCGCCATGCTCCACAACATCCCGGTCACAAGGGCGTCGGCGGGCGCCGAGCCAGAGAACAGGCCGGCGAACCAGGCGCTCAGACGTTGGCCGGCGGCTGCGGCGCTTAGGGAGAGCTGGTTCCACGGCGCGGTGAAGTCGCCGGCCTCCGGCCAGGGCACGGCGGCGCGCCACTCGGCTTGCTGCATCCAGGCAGCCAGCGCCTGGGCGGCCCCGGCCAGCCAATTCGCCCCGGCCCGCCCTAAGCTAAACAGCGCCGGATGCAGTTGCAGCGCCTGGTCGAGGCTCCAGGCTGCGCCAGCCCCGATGAGCCAGGCGGCCCGGCCCCGGTTCGGCCGTCCGGCAGCCAGCCAGGCTAACAGCAGGCCAAGCCAGGCTGCGCCCAACAACGCCGCCGCCTGGAATGACGGCCCCGCTTCGAGCAGCCCAAACGCCAGACTGCCCACCAGCCCCAGCAGCAGCAGCCATTGCAGCATAACTGCGCCGGGCAGCGGGTGGAAAAAGTTGGGCAAGGCAATGCGGCGGGGGCGTCTCATGCGGTTAGCGCAGCGGCCTCCATTTCAGATCATCGCTTTCCAGGATGGCGCGCCCGCTGGGAGTGATCCGCCAGCGCATTTTGCCGCGTTGGCCGGGCTGAGCGCTGGGGTTGTCGAGCAGATCGGGGCCGATAATTTCGCTGCGCAGCCCGTAGCTGGTTAATGCCGCTGAGAGGCCGGCGGCGGTTGGCGCGCTTGGGGGGGCGACGCCAGGCAGGCCGAAGCGCGCCTGCGGGGACGAAGGGAGATCGTCCGCCGCGCCCGCCGCGCCCACTGCTCCCGCCGCGCCTGCCGCGCCCACTGCTCCCGCCGCGCCCACTGCTCCCGCCGCGCCTGCCGCGCCCACTGCTCCCACTGCTCCCGCCGCGCCGGCCAGCGGCGGCGGGTTCCGGCCCGAGGCGGGGGATGCTTTTCCGTCCGGCAGTGAATTTTCTGGCTGCGCCGCGGCCTGGCCGAACCGGGTCGGGTCGAGCAGCAGCAGCGTGGGCGCAGCGCCTTTCCATACTAAGGGCAGCAATTGCTCCACCCAGGCGGAGTGCATATCGGCGGTGATAACCACCAGGCTGCTCTGCCCGCTTAGCGTTGGGCCGAGGCGTTCCAGCAGTTCGGCCAGGGGGCGTTGGCCGGGGCGCAAACCGGCCAGCGCCCGCAGGATCGCCCAGCGCTGCCCATCGCCCGGCTGGGGCGGCAAGAAGGTGAAGGGGTGGCCGTTGGCGAGTAACCCAACCGGGCGGTTGAGGCGCAGGCCGCGATCGGCCAGGGAGGCGGCTAACATTACAGCGTGCTCTTCGGTGGAGCGTGCTCCTTGCCCGGCTTGCACCGCTTCGTTTAGATCGAGGATCACCCACCACACGCCGGAGGGCGTGTTTTCAAATGTGTGCGTAAAAAGCGCCTCTTTGCGGGCGCTGGTGGGCCAGTGAATGTGACGCAGTGGGTCGCCTGGGGTATATTGGCGCACCCCGGCGGCGGTGATGGTGCGATCCAGGCTGCCGCGGCGCGGGCGGCCTTCCCCAGCCTGGCCGCCCGGCGCAACCAGGATGTGCGGCAAGGCCACCACCGGCGGCGTAACCATGATTTGAGCCTGGCGAGAGTCTTCTATTTCGACCAAGAACAAACCGAGTGGGTCGCCGGTGAGAATGCGGGTGGGGCCGAGCGTATACAGGCCGCGCCGGGTGCACAGCCCCTGGCTGCGCCAGGCGCTGCGCCCGCTGCTATCCAGGCCGGTGACGATGCCCGGCTGGTAACCGGGTAGGGTGGAGTGATCTTGCACCTCCACCCATAAGGTCGGGATGCCGGCGCGGTTGGTCAGGGTAAAGCGTTCTTCCAGGCGGTCGCCCACCTGCGCCCATCCAAAGCGCATTTCACGATTAAAGGATAGGCCGCCGGCCAACAAGCGCGCCCAAGACGCCGAAAGCGCCAGGATCAGCCCTCCGGCCAGCAGTAAAAAGCGCCAACCGGCGTAGTCGTCAATAATCGATAGCAGCAGGAACAGGGCCAGGGCGGCAAGCCAACCGACTAAGCGACCCTGGAAAGTAATGCGCGTCACGGCAAATCTCAATAAGCCAATAGCTGCTGCATGGAGGTGTGGATGCGCTCAACGGTTGGCAGGATGGCGTCCATCAGGCCTGGATTATAGGGGATGGGAACGTCGGGCACGGCCAGGCGAGCGATGGGGGCGTCGAGCCAGGTGAAGGCGTGCTGGGCTGCCACGGCGGCAATTTCGGCCCCGAAGCCAGCGGTGAGGGTATCCTCGTGCACAATCAGCAGCTTACCGGTGCGCCGTACGCTTTCCAACACCGCTTCTTGATCCCAAGGGATAATGGTGCGCAGGTCGAACAGATCGATCTGGCCGGCGAAACTGGCCGCTGCGGCCTGGCAGCGTTGGGTGAGCGCCCCCCAGGTAACCACTGTCAGGCGGTCGCCTTCGGCCAGGTGAGCGGCGCAGCCGAACGGCAGGCAGTAGTCGTCGCCGGGGTAGGGGCGGCGGCCTTCGGAGGTGTCGAGCAAGGCGCGATGCTCAAAGAAGAAGGTGGGGTCGTCGCCTCGCAGGGCGGTGCGCAGCAGGCCGACAGCATCTTCAGCATTGGAAGGGAAGGCGATGCGCCAACCCAAGGTGTGGGCGTAGACGGCCTCATGCGTCACCGAATGCCAGGGGTCGCCGGTCTTTTTGCCAAAGCCGACCGGGATGCGCACCACCATCGGAGCGGCGAAGGCGTTGGCGGTGCGCCAACGCAGCGTGCCGGCGTCGCTGATCTGTTCGTGGGCGGGGTCGGCATATTTGCGAAATTGAATTTCGGGCGCGGGCAGCAGGCCGGCCAGGGCCATGCCAATCGAGCGACCCATAATGCCGTCTTCGTTAAGGGAGGTGTCGAACACCCGCAGCGGGCCGAAGTGCTTTTGCATATCGAGGGTGGCCCCATGCACACCGCCTTTCACCCCCACATCCTCGCCAAATACCAGCAGGCGGGGATTGAGGCGCATTTCGGCTTCCAGGGCGCGGCGCACCGCGTCTAATAAATTGATGCGCGGCCCCTGCGGCTGCGGAATGTTCAGGCCAGGCGGGGGTAGGGCGGCTTCGGGCCGTAGGCCGCCCTGCCGCGGGCCGACGCCGTTGTAATAGGCGTGGTGGGTGGCCGTGGCGGGGTCGGGTTCGGGAATATCCAGGGCGGCCTGGTAGGCGTCATCCAGTTCGCGGCGCACCTGGTCTTCCAGCGCCTGCCAGCGCCGCTCGGCGTCTTCGGTGTGTTCACGGAGGAACTGGCGCAGGCGCGGCAGAGGGTCGCGTTCTCGCTCGGCCTGGCGTTCGGCGTCTGTTTTATAGGCCTGGTCGTCGATAAAGGTGTGACCGGTGAGGCGCACCACGCGCAGATGCAGCACACAGGGCAGGCCCTGGCGAGTGGCCTCCACCGCCTGGCGGATGACACTCCAGGCGTCGAGCGGGTCGGTTCCGTCGCCATCGAGGGTTAGCAGGTTGCCGTAAGACGCCAGGTTGGCGGCGATATTTCCGCCGGGGGTCTGGCATTCGGCGGGGACGGAGATGCCAAAGTTGTTATTTTCGATCATGATGAGCAGGGGCAGGGGTTCGGTGACAGCCATGTTGAGGGCCGCCCAAAAGCCGTTGGCGGCCACGCTGCCTTCTCCACCCATCGCCACGCCAATGCTTCCGGCCCAATCGTCTTGCTTGAGCACACGGCGGCGATAGACCACTGCCTGCGCCCAACCGGCGGCAGGCGAATACTGCGCCCCCACATCGCCAGAGGTGGGGAAGATGGTGGGGTGGGAGGCGTCGCCGGGGCGATTGAACATCACCCCCACATCGCGCCCCATGGATGGGCCGCCGGCGCGCGCCATTCCGGCGGCTATCGCCTCGGTCAGCGTCAACCCGCAAGCCAGCACAAACGGCCGCGAGCGATAGTAGACTGTGGCGGCGTCATGGGGGTGATTGAGGGCTTGGGCCAATAACACCTGTCCAAGCTCATGCCCGCTGGCCGAGAACTGGTATTTCACCTGGCCTTGCGGGGTCAACTGCTCGACTTCCATTTGATCGAGCAGGCGGGAGCGCAGCATAATATGCGCGGCGCGCCACCAATCGGGTTCGGATGGGAGGGGTCGGGTATCGGTCATAAAGCGATTGTACTGCAAAAATTTGTTTCTATGCGGATTGGCCGCCCAGGGGTGCGGCTGCGCGGGGGGTGCGGCTGCGCGGGGTGCGGCTGCGCGGGGGGGCGGCTGCGCGGGGGTGCGGCCACGCGACATGATCATCCCTGAAATGACCGCCCGGCGCGCCGCGTCGGAG
>CAZHFU010000017.1:0-38298 GCA_964531975.1 uncultured Anaerolinea sp.
ACTTCCAATTGCTCGAAAGCCTCTCAGATGATGGTTTAGCTTGATACGTATGGGAGGAAAAAGACAACACCCCCCACATTGCCCGCCTGCGCTCCGAGCTAACCGCCCTTTCGCCACACGCCATGGCGTAGCCGGCGAAATGTGGTAAAATTCCGAGCGCAAAATACGCCCCTGTAGCTCAGTGGATAGAGCGTTGGCCTCCGGAGCCAAAAGCGACAGTTCGAGTCTGTCCAGGGGTACTTTTTAACCGGCGATGGATTGCGCAAGAAAGCGTAACAGTCCTCGCCGGTTTTAGTATAATTGACGAATCATGAACCAACCACCCACATTGCAACAAGCCGCCGAACATTTGCAAGCCGGGCGTACGGCAGCGGCGCGAACGCTGTTGGCCGGATATGTGCGACGCCGCCCCGATGACATTGCCGCCTGGTTAATGCTCAGCCAGGCGGTTGAGAGCGCCCAGCAGCAAGCCGATTGTCTTCGCCAGGTGCTGCGGCTCGACCCCCGTCACCCGGCCGCGCAGCATCTGTTGGCGCAAATGCACGCTCCGCCATCTCAAACCAACGCGTCGCCCACCCAAGCCGCGCCCCGGCCTGCTGCGCCTCCTCAGTCGCCGAACAAGAGCGCGCCGGCGGAAGAAAGCGCCTCCTCGTCACCATGGTACAGTGGGCCGCCTCAACCGGGCGCGTTTGACGCGTCTACGGAACCGCAGCCCACCTACCAGGCGGATGCACAGGCTGCTTCCCCCGGCGACCTTCCGCTCTCGGCCTGGCAAACCGCGTCGCCGCCTGAACCCATCGGCGAATTTGCCCGTCCCCCCGCATCGCCAACCGTTGACACCCCCCGCCGCGCCACGCCGCGACCTCCCCAGAGGCGCAGCACACGTCTCCGCCTGGGATTACTCGCCCTGTTGGGGATAGCGTTGATATGCTTGGCAGCTGTGGGATTAGGCCTGTTGTTCCTGCCTCAACTGCTTCCGCCCCAGGTGAGCGAACTGGTCAACCAGGTTATCCTTCCGCCCTCGACTGCAGTCGGCCTGGTGCACACACCCACGCCCACCTCAAAACCAGGCGAACAAGCCCCGCAGCCATTCATCCTTCCCCCTACCTGGACGATCACTCCGACACCGACCACTTCGCCTACACGCACCCCGCTTCCGACCCCTTCGCCCATGCCCTCGCCCACTCTCATGGCCCCTGCCCCCACTACCCTGGCGTTTATGGATCGGATTCAACAGGAAGTGTCGGAGCTGCGCGGCTTACCGGCTTTATCAAACCCGCCCCGCTACCTGGTCTCACGCTACATCATCGAACAGCAGCTGCGCGCCGAGCTGGGTTCTGGGGATGGCATCCAAAAGTTGGAAGACTTGGGGCGTTATCTGAGCGCCCTCACCTTAATTGGCCCAAATTATGACATGGCGCGCTATGCCATGAACGGCTTACTTGACAACATTGGCGGGTTCTACCGCCCCGACACCAAGGAAATATTCGTGCTAGAACTACGCTTCGGCGGCATGGAGCATGTCATCTATGCCCATGAATTTGATCACGCCTTAGTGGACCAACATTTTGATTTGAATGCGTTGAACCGGGAGGCGTTATGCAATATCGACAGCGACCGCTGCATGGCGCAGCGCGCCGTAATCGAAGGCGACGCCACCCTGCTTATGTACGAGTGGCTTAAGCAATACGCCCCCAAGCAAGATTACGCCGATATATTGAACTATCGCCCCCCGTTTCAGGCTCTGCCGGATGAAGCGCCGCCCGATTTCGTGGTGCAGGAACTCGATTTTCCATATAACCAGGGCATGGAATTTGTCAAACGCTTCTACGAGCAGGACGGATGGAAGGGCGTAGACGAGCTTTACGCCGCCCTGCCCACTTCCACCGAGCAAATCTTGCATCCTGAAAAGTACCTGGCCGGGGAGCTGCCCATCCCGATTCTAGACCCCGATATCCAGTTAGCCTTTCGAGCGCCGTGGCGCGGCATCGCCAACGATACCCTGGGGGAACTAACCACCTACCTGATCCTGGCTTATTCTGCGGATACGCCCGCCCGCCGCAGCCAGGCCGAGGCGGAAAAAGCCGCTGCTGGTTGGGGCGGCGACCGGGTGCAGGTGTTATACAACGATAAGACCGATCAGACCATCCTGGGGGTTCATTGGGTGTGGGACAGCCCGCAAGACGCCGAAGAATTTCAGGCCGCTGCCGAAGGCTTCTTCGACCAACACCGTCGCGGCGGGCGCTTAGCAGAGCAGCCCAATTGCTGGCAATCGGAAGAGCAGCTAACCTGTCTCTACCGGCGCGATACCCACCTTCTGCTTATCACCGCTCCCGATGCTGTGCACCTCGAATTGGCAAAGCAAGCCTATTCTTGGGAGTAAGTTTCGCAACCAAAAAGAGGCCGTCCAAAAATAACCCATTGGACTGCCTCTTTTTGTTTAAATCGCCCTTAGGCGGTGAAGGTGTCGATCAGCAGTTTCACGTCCCCACCCACCGGGTAGAGAATCGGGCAGGTGCAGCCATTCTTAACGTATTCTTGCACTTTGGCTCGGGCTTCATCCGGCGTACCGGAGGCGGTAATGCGGTAAATCAGATCTTCGGGCACGAGATGCTTGGCGGCGTCAATCTGTTCTTTGGTGGCCGGCCATCCCAAGATCGATTGAATCTGGGTCACCACCTCTTGCGATACACCGCTGGCTTTGGCGATGTGCGGCTGCTGCGCCAGGTATTGGGTGAGCAGTCCACGAGTGGTATCGATCGCCTTATCGTGGTCGTTATCCACCGAACACACAATCAATTGCGGGCGGTCAATATCTTCCAGCTTGCGCCCAGCTTTGGCTGCGCCCTTCTCCAACAACTCAAGGGCTTTATGATTATATTCGGGCGGCACACAGTAGTTGAGCACCGCTCCATCGGCGATTTCGCCGGTCATTTCCATCATATTATCACCGGTGGCGCCAATCATCAGGGGCACATGCCGCGGCTCACGGCGACCATGCACCACGTCTAGCTCAATACCATCCACATGCACAAATTCGCCATGGAAGGTGACGCGTTCCATCGCCAGCAAACGTCGTAGGGTCTCGATGGTCTCGCGCATCGCCGTCAGCGGTTTGCGCCGGTCGATGCCCACGTTCTTCGCCAGCGGGTCCCACCAGGCGCCTAAGCCGCAGATAATACGACCGGGGGCCAGGTCGTCGAGCGTGAGGAAGGTGGCCGCCAACAAGCCGATGTTGCGCGTCCAGTTGTTGATCACCCCAGAACCGATCTTGATCCTCTCGGTCACGGCGGCGTAAGCCGCCATCGGCACGATAGCATCACGCACCAGGCGCGATTCGGCCTGCCAGACTGCATCGAATCCTTTTTGCTCGGCATACCGCACAAAATCCAGTCCATCGCGCAAATCATGCGCATCTTGCAAATACAGAGCCACACGTTCAAACATTTAGGTTCTCCTTACCAAATAACAGATCTTTGAATACATAAAATAGCAAACCGGGGGCCGCCCAGGGCATTCATGTGGCGGCCTCCGTAAACCAGATCAGCCCACTCGTTCCAACGTCTCGCTTACCAGGGCCAGGTCTTCGGGCAAATCCATATCTAAGGCGATGGAAGGCAGGTCGCACACCTCCAGACGCGCCCCGGCCTGTATCGCCCGGCGAGAGTGCCGGTTAAACGAATTTGGTCCATATTCGTAATCGATCAGCCCGGCGGGGCAAACCAACATGGCGTTGGTTCCCTCCCTGCGCCGGTCGGGGGCAAGCACTACCACCGGTGGATCCACCGCCCGTTCCAGCATCACCCGCACATCTTCCGGGGTGATCAAGGGCAGGTCGGCGGGGACAATCAACACCCCACGCGTGGCATAATTCTTGGCTACGATGGTGGCGCGGGCCAAAGAACCGTTCAACTTGGAGGCGCCGCTCTCCTGTACCGTGCGAGCGCCGTACTCTCTGGCAATCGACAAGGCCTCCTGATCGCGGCTGACTACTAGAACATGCTCGATTTCCGGCATGGCGGTTAGCGTGTCCAGCGTGTGCGCCAAGAGACGCCGATTGAGATCAGCACGTTCATCTTGGGTTAGCACCTCCGCCAGGCGCGACTTACCATGTCTTAAAGGCTTTATGGGGACAATCGCCCACACTGTCATCTATCGCATCTCCCTTTTCGATCTATGATGGTCGTTGTGGAACACGTCAGATGGTGCGATCATGGACGAGCTATCTCCTCCGCATCCTGAGATGGCGATACGAAATTGAAAGCGAACGTGATCACCTCCTTTGCCAGGCGCGCCCGGTCTGGGGCGGTCTTCATCAGGGTATCGGTTACAAGCAGGCGCATGCCCAAAGCTTCAATTTGAGGCGCAAGCCCTGCGTCTATCGTGTCGATCACAAACCCCCGGCACAAGCCCTGATAGTGGCGGGCTACCGCCAGGGCGCTGGGCGTGATGCCCAACTCAGCGAACATCTTTGCCGCCGGGCCTTTCACCGTTTGGCCGCCGATGATGGGAGAAACCGCGATCACCGGCCGAGCAGCCACAGCTGCTTTTACGCCCGGAATGGCAAGGATCGGATCAATGCTCACCCAAGGGTTGGAAGGGCAAAACACCACCACCTGGGCGGCGGCCAGGGCCGTCAATACCCCCGGAGCAGGCTCAGCCTGTTCCGCTCCCGCAAAACGGAAGCCGGTTACGCTGGGTTGGCATTGACGGCGAACAAAGTAATCTTGAAAAGGTAGTTCGCCTTCGTTAGTATACACCCAAGTAGGCACGGCGTCATCGGTGGCCGGGTACACCTTAACCGGAACATCATACGCCCGAAAAAAATCCGCCATAATGCGGCTCAAAGGCTGGCCCAGACGCCGGCGGCGGGTGCGTTCCAGGTGCAAACCCAGGTCGTGGTCGCCCAGGCGAAACCAGTTTGGCCCGCCCAAGGCGGCCAATGTTTCCAGCGCCGCCCAGGTTTCATCGCTGCGCCCCCAACCGGTGGCTGGGTTGGAAAGACCCGTCAAGGTGTAGAAAACCGTGTCCAAATCGGGGCAAATCGTGAGGCCCAGGTGTTCAAAATCGTCGCCCACATTCACCAAAATGCTTAAATCCTCAGGCGGCAGCACTTGCGCCAGCCCATCTGCCAGCCTGGCCCCACCCACCCCGCCTGCTAAAGCCGTGATATTGATCATCGCTGCTCCGTCCTGGCGTACATCCGCCTCCAGTTCATAAATTCCAGTACCTGGGCGCGGTCGCGCAGTAAAGCGTGGTTTGCGCGCGGCGCTCTAAAGCCGTCCGAACGCGGCTGGCCCTGGATAGTCCCAAGGATGCGTCGATCAACGAAACATATCCTGGTGGCGCGGGCGCAGCAGCTCGTCCAGGCGGCCCTCGCCCAACCCATACGGGAAACCGCGCACATGCACCACCGGCGTACCTTCGGCGGCCTGGCCCATCATCAGCGAGGCCGCGGCGGCCAGTTCGTCGGCCACACCCACCTGAGTGATCTGGAGCTTAAAATCGAATAGATCGGGCCAGCCGCGCATATCAACCACCCCCGGCAGGCCGGATAAGCCAATGGCGATCCCCACCGTGCCGATGCGCCAGGCGCGTCCATGCGAGTCGATTATCAGCACGGCCAGGGCCACACCGGCGCGCTGCTCCAGGCGGAGGCGAAGGGCCTCAGCCGAGGCGTCGGGGTTTTCGGGCAGCAGCAGCACCCAATCTGCGCCGGATGCGTTCTCGCGCCCGTCCGGCCGCAACGGATCGCCCCCAGACTGCGGACCAGTTACATTCGAGTGATCGATGCCTGCAGACGCGCACACAAACCCTAAGCGGTGCTCCACAATCATCGCCCCCGGCCGGGTGCGCAGCACCTCCCGGCTTTCTTGCAAAATTAGCTCCACAAGGCGGGGGTCTTTTTGGGTTTCGGCGGCGTACTCCAGGGCGCGCGGCGAGGGGGTCACCGCGGCCAGGTTCACCATGCGCCCTTCGGCTTTGGAGACGATCTTCTGAGCCAGCACGAGCACATCGCCATCTTGCAAGACGATAGCCGCGCGCTGTAAAGCGGCCAGGATGATGCTCGCCAGGTCATCGCCGGGCTGCACCAACGGCAAACCCGGCAGAGGAGTGAGAATGAGAGGCACTGCGCTAATCTGCTGCGGGGCGGGTAAAGCCGGTCACACCAATTGCGGCGGTTTTCACGCCGTAGTGCTGGTTCATGCTAATCAGCAGGGCGGTGACGCCTTCTACCACCAGAGCGTTATCCAGCCCACCGGCATAGTAGCCACGCATCCCGCCGGCATCGGCCAAGGCAATCACCGCCTCGGCGGCCGCCTCGTCATCGGCGCACACCAGCACATCGGCGTCCATGGGTTGGCCCAGGTTTTTCTTGAGGGCATGGGCGGGCACATTCTGAAAAGCTCCTACCACCCGCACACCAGGCCCCAACAAGTTTTGCGCATGGCGGGCGGCTGACGGCGGTTCCGGCGGGCGCGGATCGCGAAAATCGACCCGCGCCGTGGCGTCCACCAAGATTTTGCCTTGCAAATCATCCTTCAGCCCTTCCAGGGCGGCCTGGTGGGCGGCTTGCACCACCGTCAACACGCAAATATCGGCCTGGCGCGCCGCGGCCCCATTTTCCATACCGGTCACGCTTGTAATCGCCAGTTTGGCGTTAATTTCAGCCGCGGTGGCCTCGGCTTTCTCGGCCTGGCGCGAGCCAATGATGATGGTATAACCGGCAGAGGCCCAACGCAGCGCCAGCCCCGGCCCTTCTTTACCTGTGCCGCCTAAAATTGCAATGATGGGTTTGGATGACATGATTTCTCCTTATATTTTTTTGGCAGGTGAGGCAGCTGGGTTCAACGCCGGCTGCCTGAATTTGTTATGATGAACCGATATTTAAGCGGCAAAGCGGGTGTAGCGTTCCCACACCGCCGGGGCCATTTCGCGGGCGTGGGCAGCGATGGCAGCCTCGTCCATGGTCAGAAGCTGCCGGTCATACATCAGAGCTTGGCCGTTCACAAAGGTGGCCGTCACCATACTCTCGTGAAAACCGAAGACAATATGCCAGGGCAGATTGCCACCGGTGAGTGGGGTGAAGGGATGATAATCAACAAAGATAAAATCGGCGGCTGCACCCGGGGCCAGCCGCCCCACGGCCGCTTGTGGGAAGAAGACATTCACCAGGGCGGCGTTATTGTCAATCGCCATGTGGGCCACGGTGTCGGCCCCCATGCGGCGCGGATCGCGACGCCAGATCTTGTGCAGCAAATAGGCCGCTTTCCACTCCTCCCACATGCACGAGGTGAACCCATCGGTTCCCAGGCACACCTGAATACCCAGGCGCAACTGGCTTTCTACATCGGCCACACCCACGGCGTTATTCATGTTCGAGCGCGGCTGGTGCGTCACCCACACGCCATGCTCGGCCAGCAAGTTGGCCTCACGCCCATCGATATGCACCGCGTGCGCCACAATGGTGCGCGGGTTCAGCAGGCCGTGTTTTTCCAGCCGGTCTACCACGCGCAACCCAGATTTCGCCAGGCTGTCGTACTCATCGGCTTCTGATTCGGCCACATGCAGGTGGAAACCGGTTCCTTCGGGGGCGGCGGCGCGGCAGGCGTCGAGGGTGGCGTCGCTCACGGTGAGCGAGGCGTGCAGCCCAAACGTAGCCGCCACGCGGCCCCCGGCCAGCCCCCCACCGGCGGCGCGCTCGATAAAGCGGATATTCTCGCGAATCCCCGCTTGCGCCCCATCCAACCCATTGCGGTCGGTCACTTCGTAGCACAATACCGCCCGCAGCCCGGCCTCATCCACTGCCTCGGCGATGATGTCGAGCGAACCGTCGATGCAGCTGGGCGAGGCATGGTGGTCGATCAGGCTGGTGGCTCCGTGGCGAATGGCCTCTACCAGCATCACATCGGCCGAGGCGCGCACCGCTGCTTCATCCAGGGCGCGGTCTAGCGGAAACCACAGCTTGGCGAGGATTTCGGTGAACTCTTTAGCCGGTGCGCCCGGAATCGCCATGCCGCGCGAAAATGCGCCGTAAAAGTGGGTGTGCGCCACAATGCTGCCGGGCATCACATATTGGCCGCCGGCGTCCACCCGCTCTTCTTGGGGGTAGCGCGCCTCCATTTGCCGGCGCGGCCCCATTTCAACAATCTTCCCGCCCTGCACCAGCATGGCGTGATCTTCCAAAATTTCGTTGGGGTCGCTCCAGGGTATCAGGTGAGCGTTAGTAATCAACATGGCAGATTCCTCAACATCTTTCACAAGGTTTAATCAAAGTGCAGGGCCTGTTCCGGGTGGCGGTAGGCGGCAAAGGCATCTTAAGATGCCGCGAAAAAGTGTGTTCGTTCGACAGCTTGCCGGGCAGGTCGTCGCAGCTAAAAAAGGCCGCCGCGTTGGTTTCGCCGCTGGGCGTGGCGTGACCGTCAAGCAAATCGCACAAAGACACCAGCTTATAAGCGTGGAAGAGCGTCCATGGCCCGCTGGAGCGGTTGGCGTCATACACGCCCACCAACCGGCAGGCGCGCACGTGAAGACCAGCCTCCTCCCAGGCTTCCCGTTCGGCAACCTGGGAAGGCAGTTCGCCCGCCGGCCCAGCCGCCGGGCAGAGTCCACCCGCCATCGGAAATTTCGCGCACTAACAACAGGCGGGCCTGGTCGTCAAAGACTGCCGCCCGCACATCCACCTTGGGCGTAACATAGCCACCCTGCGCCTGGCAGACCTCCATCAGATCCGACGCAGGCCAGCCGTAGTGCTTAGAGACGATTTCGGCGGCGATCTCAGTCCGGCGGTGGTAGCGTTGACGCTGAAAATCGTTTTCGGCGTAGTGGGCGCTGGTTTGCGCCAGGGCCTGGATCTCCTGCGCCCACACCAGCCCGCGCGGCAGGTGAGCATCACCCACGGAGTACCTCCACGATCCGAGCCTGGTCAATCGGCAGGCTGTCAATCCGCACCCCCACCGCGTTATACACGGCATTGGTGATGGCCGGGCTGGTGGGCACGAGCACAATTTCGCCCACGCCTTTTGCGCCATACGGCCCGGTGGAGGAGGGATGTTCCACCACATAGGAGGTGATTTCCGGCGTCCAGGTAATCGAAGGAATGCGGTAGCGCGCCATGCGGTCGGTGATCACGCGGCCTTCTTCGCTAATGAAGCCTTCGGTGAGAGCATGGCCTACGCCCATAACAATGCCGCCTTCAATTTGTCCTTGCAAACCGAGCGGGTTGATCGCCTTGCCAACATCGTTCGCCGCGATGATGCGCAGCACCCGGGTTTCGCCGGTGAGGGTGTTGACTTCCACCTCGGCCGCCTGGGCGGCGAACGAATAGGCGAAGTGCATATCGCCGCCCGTCCCCAGCGGTTGGGTTTCCGGCGCCCAGTACTCGTAACTCACCTTGGGCAGACGTCCTTCGGCTTGCATAATCTCGTAAACCTCGCCCATGCTCACCTTGTGGCCGTTCACCTGAGCCAACCCCTCAACAAATTGGATAGATTCGGGCGATTGATCGAACTTTTCCGCCAGCGAGGCTGAAATAGCCTCGCGCAGAGTGCGGGCGGCGTACAAAGCGGCGTTGCCGCTCACAAAAGTCTGGCGCGAGGCGGTGGTTGGGCCGCCGTCGGGGGTCAGGTCGGTGTCCATCACCAAGACCCGCACCTGGAAAGGCGGCAGGTTGAACTCTTGCGCCACAATCATCTGCAAAACGGTCACCAGGCCCTGGCCCAATTCGGCGGAAGAGGTGCGCACTTCCAACATACCGTCAGCGTACAGCTCCACTTCGGCCCCGGCTTTATCGGGCGCGCCGCCGCCCAGGCCGGTATTTTTATAGCCCACGGCAAAGCCCCAGGCGCGCCGCAGATGCTCAGCCCCTTCCACCGGACGAGCGCGGAAGGGCTGCGGTCCAGCCAGGCGGCGCATCTCGGCGTCCACCTTATCAATGCACTCCGTCAAACCCACCGAATCGCTTAGCATTTGGCCGGTGTTGGTCACGCTGCCCACGCGCAGGGCGTTCTTGCGGCGCAGATCCACCGGGTCCATCTTCAGGGTCTCCGCCAAAGTATCCATCATGCTTTCGACGGCGAAAGCGCTTTGCATCACCCCAAAGCCGCGGAAGGCCCCCGCCGGGGTGTTGTTGGTGTACATGGCGTAACAATCGGCCTTGGCGTTGGGCGTTTCGTACGGGCCGGACGAATGGGTGGTGGCGCGGGTTAGCACCTTTTCACCTAAGGAGGCGTACGCGCCGGTATCGCCATACAGCTCGGTTTCGACCGCCGTCAGGCAGCCATCGCTCCGAGCGCCCACTTTGACATGAATTTGGGTGGCATGGCGCTTTGGATGAACCAACAAGCTCTCGTGCCGGTCAAACAGCAGCTTCACCGGTCGGTTGGTGGCATTCGCCAGCAGAGCCGCATGTACCTGGCCGGCAATATCTTCTTTGCCGCCAAAGCCGCCGCCCATCAGCTGCCCCACGATGCGCACCCGGTCTTCCGGCCAGCCCAAGGCGTGGGCCACTTCGTAACGATCCGAATATGGAATCTGCGAACCGACGTAAACTTCCATGCGCCCGTCCGGCAGAGGCACAGCCACGCTGCACTCCGGTTCCATAAAGACGTGGTCGGTGGCCATGGTGTGGTAGGTATGTTCGAGGATTACGTCCGCCTGGTTAAAGCCCTCATCCATATCGCCCTTGCGCACCTTGATATGCTTGAGCAAGTTACCGTTTGGGTGCAGCGCCGGCGAATCGTCGCGCCGTGCCTGCACGGGGTCGCTAATTACGGGCTGCAAGTCGTATTCCACTTCGATCAAGTCGAGGGCGTCGGTGGCGATTTGACGGGTTTCGGCAGCCACAATCGCCACGCTGTCGCCCACGTAGCGCACCCGTTCGCCCACCCCCACCAGCGAAGGCCAGTCTTTAATCACCAGGCCGTGGTACTGCTCGCCGGGGATGTCGGCAGCAGTCATAACCGCCGCAACCCCCGGAAGAGCGCGCGCCTTAGACACGTCCAGACGGCGCACAATGGCATGAGGCACACCGGCGCGCTTAACGCGGGCATGGAGCATACCCTCAAAATGCAGGTCGTCGGTAAAGCGGGCTGCGCCGGTCACCTTTTCCACCGCATCGGGGCGAATTTGCTGGTAGCCCACCACAGCGCCGGCGGCGGCCTGCTCGGTGATATGCGGGCCGCGCACTGGCTGCCCGGTGCGCAGCGCAAGCGCGGCTTCTTGAATGGCGCGCACGATGGTGGGATAGCCCGCACAGCGGCACAGCGTATCCTTAAGCGCATGGCGAATGTCGTCTTCGCTGGGGTCGGAGTTGCGCAAGAGCAAAGCGTTGGCCGTCATCAACTGGCCGGGAATACAAAAACCGCATTGCACCGCCCCCCACTGCGCAAACGCCGATTGCAGCGGGTGGAGGGTTTGCAACGCCTCAGCGCCATCGTAGGTGGAGTGAAAAACGCCCGACAGCCCTTCGACCGTGACGATATGATGGCCTTCGGCCTTAGCCGCCGGGAAGGTGCAAGACAGCACCGGTTTGTTATCCATCAAGACGGTGCAAGCGCCGCATTCGGCTTCGTTGCAGGCCACCTTGGTTCCGGTTAGCCCCAGGCGCTCGCGCAGCAGGTCGGCCAGCATTTCGCCAGGCAACGGCTCCACTTCAACAGGATTTCCGTTCAGGGTGAATTTCATGATTATCCTTCCATCCCGGCACGCTGCCAGGCTACCGATAATGTTTGCTCTAACAAAGTTTGCGCCATATGGCGGCGATAAGCGGCCGTGGCGCGATGCGGACTGGTGCGGAGCTTTACTTCGCCCAACAGCGCTTCGACCGCCCCAGACACCGTCTCGCGGGTAAAGCTGCGCCCCCACAAAGCCGCTTCGGCGGCGCGGGCGCGCAGTGGAACCAGCCCCGCCGGCCCGATGGCGATGCGCGCGTTGATGATCTGATCGCCGCGCCGCTCCAACCATACCCCCACATTCAAGATAGCAATCGCCACGCCCTGGGGGCGCATCACCCGGCGAAAAGCCGAGGCCTGATGCGCCAGGTGCAGCGGTAAGCGAAAGCCCACCAGCACCTCGCAGCGCGGATCTAGCGTAGATTTTCCCGGCCCGGCGTACAGGGCAGACATGGGCAGCAAGCGCACCCCGGCAGGCGAGGCCACTTCGGCCTGGGCGTCGAGGGTGGTGAGGGCGATTGCCCCATCGGCGGCAGGCAAGGCATGGGCCACATTGCCGCCCAGGGTGGCCGTATTGCGCACCTGCGGCCCGCCAATCAGCCCGGCGGCTTCAAACAGCGCCTCGGCGTGATGCTGCACCAGTGGGGAGGCCACCACCTCGTTCAGCGGGCGCGCCGCGCCGATGAACAGGTGATCGCCGCGCAGCTCCAGAGCGCGCATTTCTTCAATTTGAGTAATATCGACCAGGGTGTGGATAGGAGGGTGACGCCCCTGCTGGAGATCAAGCAGCAGGTCGGTGCCGCCAGCAATTATGCGAGCCGGCCCAGGAGCAGATTCGAGGGTATTAAATACATCATTTAAATTTTTTGCAAGGTGGTAGATATTCCAGGTAGGCATGGATCGGCAGCAACCTTTCGATAGGAGTTAGAACGGAGGCACTTTTCGACGGGCTTTGCTGCCCGACGCCGCCGTAGCGCCCGGTGTCATCGCCGCACGCCGCGTCGACCACCGATCCAGTAGGTCTATTTTAACACGAATACCCCTCTCCGGGGAACACATTCGTCACCTGGGGAGTCTTATTTTTAACCCCACGATTTGTGATTTTCGACTATACTCGGATGAACCTTCGCCTGGATCTTCCGGCGATCAATCTACTTTCACACAAACATCCAAGAGCAGCCGTGCGCCGCCTTCACCACTACCTATCCGACCAAGCCTTCTACCCCATCGTCCTGATCAGCCTGTTTTGCATTGGGCTTTACACTGCCAGATCGCTGTACAGTGGCACATTCATCGTCTACAGCAACCTGGTATGGAACCTGATCTTAGCCTGGACGCCTTACCTGGCAAGTATGATGGCGTATGGTTTTCGCCAGATTGCCCCCCGACGCGGCTGGTTGCAGCCCGCCCCCATCCTGGTATGGCTGCTGTTCTTCCCCAACGCGCCTTACATTATGACCGATTTCTTCCACCTGGCTCCCCGCCCGCTGGTGCCGTTGTGGTTCGACATTCTGCTGCTAATCGCCTTCTCGTGGACGGGTATGTTCCTGGCTATGGCCTCGCTGCGCACCATGCAGCAAGTGGTGCGCTTCTACCTGGGCAAGTGGATGAGCTGGTTGTTCACCCTCACGGTGCTGGGGCTGAGCGGCGTAGGCATCTACCTGGGGCGCTTCGAACGCTGGAACAGTTGGGATATGCTAGTTCATCCCACCCGCATCATGCGCGATCTGCTGGACCCCCTGGCGGCCCCTGGCGAATCGATGCGCTTCTTCGGATTTTCAGTGTTATTCGGCGGCTTCCTGCTGCTGTGTTACCTGGTTTTCCTGGGCATGGAGAAGAAAGAGGATTTCTGACCGCCGGTTCTTTGAAGCGGCGCACCTTTCAAGAATGTTAATCAGCGTATTATCATCATCTATCATAATGCCGGTATAATTAGTCTCGGATCATTAGGGAAATAAAACGTATAGATTACGTCTCAACCTCGAGGAGACAAATAATGGGACAAACCATCACCACGGCGCTCGAATACGCCGCTTCGCGGCGCGAACGCAGCCTTGAAGACCTCAAAGATTTTGTGCGCATTCCATCGGTTTCGACCGACCCTTCCGCCGTTCCGGATATGCAGCGCGCCGCCGAATGGGTGGCCGCTCAGTTACGCAGCCTGGGGATGCAGCAGGTGCAGGTAATGCCCACCGCCCGCCACCCAGTGGTGTTTGGGCAGTGGATGGAAGCCGGCCCCGACGCCCCCACCGTGCTCATGTATGGACACTACGACGTGCAGCCCCCCGAACCGCTGGAGTTGTGGCAAAGCCCGGCCTTCGAACCCACCCTGCGCGGCGAGAACCTGTATGGCCGCGGCGCGTCCGATATGAAAGGCCAGGTGGTGATTGCCCTCAAGGCTGCCGAGGCGCTGATTAAGACCGGCAACCTGGGCGTGAACCTTAAATTCATGGTCGAGGGTGAAGAGGAGATCGGTTCGCCTTCCCTGGCGTCCTTCCTTCAAGAAAACCGCGACCTGCTGGCCTGCGATTACGCGATCAACCCCGATACCGGCATGATCGCCGCCGATGTGCCCACCATCACCTACGGGCTGCGCGGCCTGGCTTACTTTGAAATTCGCATCACCGGCCCGGATCACGATCTGCACTCCGGCTTGTTTGGCGGCGCAGTGCAGAACCCCGCCAACGTGCTGTGCAAGCTCATCGCCGGCATGCACGACGACCAGGGCCGGGTTACCCTGCCCGGCTTCTACGACGCCGTGCTGCCGCTGCAAGACGAAGAACGCGCCGAGCTAGCGCGCCTCCCCACCGGCGATGAATTTTATCTGCGCGCCACCGGCGCGCCAGCCCTGGCAGGCGAGGCGGGCTACACCGCCATCGAGCGCGTGGGCGCTCGCCCCACCCTGGATGTAAACGGGTTACTCTCCGGCTTCACCGGCCAAGGCTCAAAGACCATCATTCCATCTCACGCCATGGCAAAGGTCTCCATGCGCCTGGTTCCCGAGCAGACCCCCGAACAGGTGTTAGCAGGGCTGAAGGCATATTTACAAGCCAACGCCCCCAACACCGTGCGCTGGGAAGTGCTCGTTCACGCCGGCGGAACAGCTTCGGTGACCGACCCCCACTACGCTCCCGTCCTGGCCCTGGGCCAGGCCCTGCAAGAGACTTGGGGAAAAGCGCCCGTTTTGAAGCGCGAGGGCGGCAGCGTGCCGGTGGTGGCGGATATGCGCAAGTACCTGGGCGTTGAATCGGTGCTGACCGGCTTCGGGCTGCCCGATGATAATCTGCACTCGCCCAATGAGAAGATTCACCTGCCCACCTTCTACCGCGGCATCGAAGCCTTTATTCGCTTTATGGCAAAACTTTAATTTCCTTCAAGGTTCCAAAAACACAGACTGTTGATTTAGAGGTAAAAAAGATGAGTGAGAAACTAAGTTCCAACGAAAGATTTAAGGCCTATGGCGGCCAGGCGGTCATCGAAGGGGTGATGATGCGCGGCTCGGAAGCGGTGGCGATTGCCATGCGCGCCCCCGATAACGCCATCGTGATTCACACCGAAGCGCTTACCGGTATCTACCGCCATAACTGGGCGAAAATGCCCTTCTTACGCGGTTTGGTGGCATTATGGGACGCTATGGGCCTGGGCATGCGCGCGCTAACCATTTCGGCCAATACCCAAAATCCGGAAGAGAAGAAACTTGAGGGGCCGCCGTTATACTTCGCCCTGGCGCTGTCTCTAAGCCTGGCGATGGGGCTGTTTTTCCTGGGGCCGGCAACCGTGGGCCACCTCACCGAAAGCTGGCTGCTTGAACGCCAACAGGTCAATATTGCCGCCCCCGCGGCGGCGATGGGTCAGCCGGGCGAGAGCTTATCCCCTCAACCACAGCTCGCCGAAACCTCCGGCAGCCTGGCGGCTGTCGAGGGCGCCACCCAAAATCGTTTAAACGCGAATGCGTGGTGGGGCAACCTGGCCGAAGGAGCGCTGCGCCTGGCTTTATTGGTGGTGTATGTGTGGGCCATCGGGCGTATGCCTGAAATTGCCCGCGTTTTCGCTTACCATGGGGCCGAGCATAAGACGATCAACGCCTTCGAAGCCGGCGCAGAGTTGACTCCCGAAAACGTATCTCGCTACCCCATCGAACACACCCGCTGCGGCACAGCCTTCTTGCTCACCCTGGTGGTGTTTTCCATTCTGCTGTTTAGCGTACTTGGCCCCATGCCGGTAGCCGTCCGCCTGCTCAGCCGGATATTGCTGCTGCCGGTGTTGGCCTCCCTGGCATATGAGTACATTCGTTTCACCGCCCGCCACATCGAGTCGCCCATCGTGCGCGCCTTGATTATCCCCAATCTGGCTTTGCAGCGCCTGACGACGCGCCAACCTTCCCTGGAAATGCTCGAAGTCTCCATCGCCGCCTTTAACGCCGTAAAAGTGCAGGAACGCGGCATCAACTTATAAACCCGGATGCCAAATGGCGCATCTAATGTTATAAACCAGCTATGCAAAACAGCTGCGCCGGATTGACTCAAAGACAAATTCTCACCTCGTGGCTGCGCTGCGGAGTGGGAATTTGTCTTTTAATCGGCCTTGGAGCGGCCTGCAGCGCCCCACCCGACGAGCCGCCAGCGCCCACTGCGCTAACCCAAGCCGCCCCCACCGCCACCGAAGTTCGCCTCCCTGAACTGGCGATCCGCGATCTGAGCCTGGTCTACGACCGACCGGCCGCCACGCCTTGTGAGACATCGCCCAACGCCCTGCAAGCCATCCTGACGCTGGAAAACCGGGGCGAGGCGGCTGCATCCAACTTTGTTGTGCAGCTTAACGACCAGCAGCAAACCGTCAAGGCCCTGCCGGCCGGCGCATTTATCAGTCTCACCTTCCCGGTCACATCCCCTAAAGTGGTGGTGAACCTCGATATCACCGGGCGGGTGGCCGAGCGAGATGAAGGCAACAATCGCCTGGTGCGGGTGTTGAACATGCCGCCTCAGCCCACCGAATGCCTCGTCACCCCCACCCCCATCATCACCCCCGTGGAGGCGGTGCGCATCCTGCAAGGGCACACCGGCCCCATCTACAGTGTGCAGTTCTCTCCCGATGGCAACCTGCTGGCTTCTGGCTCAGCCGATAACAGCCTGCGCTTGTGGCAGGTGAAAGACGGCCGGCTGCTGCGAACCATGCCGGGGCATACCTTTCCAGTCACACGGCTGCGCTTCACCCCCACCGGCAGCGGACTGATCACCGGATCGACCGACGGCCTGGTGCGTCTGTGGCAAGTGCGCAACGGGATGCTGCTGCGCAGCCTACGCGCTCCTATCGGGTGGATTCACGGTCTGGATATTTCGCCCGATGGTAAATGGCTGGCAGCCGGAGCCGAAGATTACACCGTGCAAGTTTGGCGCATGATTAACTATCTCCCCCTACAAACCATCGACGAGGGCATGTCGGGGATTACCGATTTGACCTTCTCGTCTGACGGACGGTGGCTGGCCTGGAGCGAGAGCGATGGCAGCGTGCGGGTTCACAGCGCCGCTGGCGAGGGGTGGCGTTATGTGTTCCAGGAAAGCAACCTGCCCGCCCAAGGCGTGGTCTTTGCCCCCAATGGCGCCTGGCTGGCGGCCGGCTTTAGCGATGGCGCCATCCGCTTATGGGACTTGCAAGATGGCAGCCTGCTGCAGATTCTCCGCAGCCACACCGCCGCCGTGCGCGCCCTGGCTGTGGCCCCCAACGGCGCCTGGCTGCTTTCCGCCTCCGATGACGGCTCCGTACGTCGCTGGGATAGGCAGAACGACGCTTTCATCGAAACCCCGGCGGCGGTTTTCACCGGCCACCTCGGAGCGGTGCTGTGCGTGGCGATTGCCCCAAATGGCGACCTGTTCGCCGGCGGCGGCCAGGATGGTGAGCTTCGCTTATGGCAAGCCGCCCCATAACGCCCTCGCCAGACTTTTTCCTACCCCCTTCTGTGCAAAATTCCTGATAGACAGCCGTTTATGCATGTGTAGAATAATTGCAGCGGATTTGCCGCCTTCCACCGCAGCGCAATCGCCGCGGGCGGCCTTCTCTGCGGGCAAACATCTAGGTAGCTTTTCCGCATTGTTTTTCACTGGACAAGGAGAACCTCATGGAAAGTAAAGCTAAGTTGCTCGGCCACTCTATTCACCAAATGTTGGTTATCTTCCCGGCCGGATTATTCTTCACCTCAGTTATATTCGATATCCTCTATCTTTTCACTGGCACGGCGGTCTTTCCGGCGATTGCCTACTATATCATCCTGATCGGCGTCATTGGCGGCCTGGCGGCGGCTGTGTTTGGCGGCATCGATTGGTTAGCTATTCCCGCCAATACCCGCGCCAAGCGCATCGGCGCTTATCACGGTGCGCTTAATATCATCGTTACCCTGTTATTTGCCGCCGGCTGGCTGTTACGCCGGGGCGCAACCGATTACCAGGCTTCTACCCTGGCGCTGATTATCTCTTTTGCCGCCGCGACCCTGTTGGCGGTGGCCGCCTGGTTCGGCGGCGAGTTGGTGGACCGCTTGCGGGTGGGGGTGGACGACGGCGCTCATCTGAACGCGCCCAGCTCACTTTCCGGCAAACCGGCTGCTCAAAACAGCACGGCGCAACGCTCGACCTCCAAATAAGCCGTCCCTCAAAGGGAGACCGGCGCGCGCCTGCCCCCGTTTAAACACAGGCCCGCCCTCCGCAAGCTCAACCCACGAGGGGATCCATGTCACGTTTTCGGCTGCTCTTCGGAATAAATTTACTGTGGTTCGCTTACAGCGTGGTCTCAGACGGTCTGACCAGCCTGGCCCTCCCTGCACGCTTACAAGGCCTGGTGGAACCCAGCCGCCAGGCTTCGCTGCTGGGAATATTATCGTTTATCGGACTGGCGGCGGGCATGGTGGTGCAGCCCCTGGCAGGAGCCTGGTCTGATGCCACACGCCGGCGCTGGGGGCGGCGCGTCCCAATGGCCTTGGGAGTGGGCCTGGCGATAATTAGCCTGGTCGGGTTCGCCTTAATCCCCAAACCGGCGCCGCCCGGCGAGCCGGGGCAAACAGGGCTAATGATTGCCGCCCTGGCGGTTAGTTACATTATTATCCAGGCGGGCTTAAACCTGGCCCAAGCCACCCAACAAGGCTATATTCCCGACCTGGTTCCGGCGGGGCTGCGCGGGCGCGCCGCCGGGCTGAAAGGCTTGCTCGATATGGCGGGAGCCATGTTGGGCTTTGTACTGCTGGGCAAGGCGCTGGGGGCAGGCCGGTTTGGCGAGGCCGCCGTCTTGATGAGCGGACTGCTAGCGGGGAGCTTGCTGCTGACCATATGGTTGGTGAAAGAGCGCCCATCGGAGGAGGGAGCTCCCCGCGCCGCAGTTCCGCCCAACTCGGCGCAAGACCCCATGCCCGCAGCGGCTGCCGCCCGCCACATCGATGATGCGCAAGCCGAGGCTTCCGATCAGCGGGCCGTTCGCCGCCCGCCGCCTCGCGCCCAATCCATCGCCGGACGCTTACGCAGCCTGTTTCGCCTCGAAGACGCTACCAGCCAGATATTCAAACGCCTGGTGGGGGCGCGTTTCTTCTTCCTTTTAGCCACCTATGCCGTGGGCCGCTTCTTGCTCTATTTTGTGGGCCACCGCCTGGGCCTGGATCCACAGCGCGCCGCCGAGCAGGCCGGGGGGCTGCTGGCCGCCCTGGCCCTGGCTACTGCCCTATCCGCCCCGGTGGGCGGGTGGCTGGCCGATCTGTGGGGCCGGCCCCCGCTCATGCTCATTGGGGCGCTGCTCTCCGCTGCCGGGGTGGTGGGGCTAATCTGGGCCGCCTCTACCACCGCCATCCTGGCCTTTGGCCTGCTCATGTCGCTGGGCAGCGGGGCCTTCGCCGGAGCAAATTGGGCCATGACCGCCGATCTTGCCCCCGCCCAACACGCCGGGCGCTATTTTGGTCTGGCGAACGTGGGCTCAGGGGCCGCCGCCGCAGCCGCCGGCTTGTTTGGCCCGCTGATGGACGCCGCCGGTGGGTTCGTCCCCGGCGGCGCTTACACCGTCTTGTTTGGCGGAGCCGCCCTGGCTTATCTGCTGGCCGGCCTGATTATCCTCCCCGCAGCGCACTCGCACAACCTGGCTAAAACCGCGGCGCACGCCAATCATTTCAAATAAAGGAGCCAACGCATGTCTAAACCCGTCCGCGTTACCGGCGGCAAGTACTCCCTCGACCTGCCATCCTGGCTGGCCTACCTGTATCAGCCGATCTTGCCCGCTCTCAAGAAAATCAAAATCCGGCGGCAAGGCAAAACTTACCCAAACCCCGACGATATCATTTTACCCCCCGGTTTTCGCGCCGAAGTGGTGGCCACCGGGCTGCAAGCCCCCGTACATGCTTGCTTCGATCGACATGGTAACTGCTATGTGTGCGAATCAGGCCATAAAACCGACGCACCGCCGCGCATTCTGCGCATCGATGTGAACACCGGCCGCAAAGAAGTGGTTTACACCGTTCCCGAAGCGCGCTGGATCCACTCCGGCGCGCTCACCGGGGCGTGTTGGCATGAGGGTTTCCTTTACTTCACCAACACCGATACGCTGTCGCGCCTCGGGCCGGATGGAACCGTGGAAGACCTGGTGACGGGCCTCCCTGGGCGCGGCGATCATCAAACCAATCACCCCCTGGTTGGCCCAGACGGCAAGATTTACTTCGGCCAGGGCTGCGTGACCAATGCCGGCGTTGTTGGCGCTGACGATTACGCCTTCGAATGGCTGCCGCGCTTTCCCGATGTGTGCGACGTCCCAGCCCAAGCCATCACCCTCACCGGCGAGAACTTTGAAACCCGCGATGTCTTAGATGGCGTCCAGCATACGGCCTGCACCGGCGCTTATGTGCCTTATGACACAGCCACCACTCGCGGGCAAGTTATCCCCGGCAGCGACAAACCCAGTGGGGCGATTATGCGCTGCAACCGCGACGGCTCCCATTTAGAGGTAGTGGCCTGGGGGCTGCGCAACCCCTATGGCATCGCCTTTCACCCCGACGGGCGCTTGTTCGCCACCGAACACGGCATGGATGAACGCGGGCGACGCTTCATCGTGGATGACCCGGATGACTTTTACGAAATCAAAGAAGGCGAATGGTATGGCTGGCCCGATTTTGCCTCGGGCGTCCGGCTAGACGATCCGTTCTGGGGGGAGGGCGGTCAAAATCGCCAGCCGTTGCTTGAGACGCACCCCAACCCCAACCCACCGCCGCCCGTCGCTATGTTCACCAGCCACGAAGCCGCCAACGGTTTCGACTTCTCGCGCTCGTCTCAGTTCGGGTTTGAGGGGCAAGCTTTTGTGGCCTGCTTTGGCGATTTGAAGCCCATCACCACCCTCCGGCGGGCGATCTATCCGAATGGGTTCAAGGTGGTGCGCCTGGACCCCGCCACCGGCGAAACCGCCGATTTCGCGGTCAACAAAATTGAGGGGCCGGCCTCCAAGCTGCCGCATGAGGGCTTCGAACGCCCTTCACACTGCGTCTTTGGCCCAGACGGCGCGCTGTACGTGGTCGATTACGGCATCATCCGCATCGCCCCGGAGGTGGGCGGCATTCGCATGCAGATGGATAGCGGCGTGCTGTGGCGCATCCGCCCCGATGGCAGCCGGCGCGGCGAGCGCCTCGCCAAGCGCCCAATTCAGGCCCCGCTGTATGCGCTGCAGGCCGTGGCGATCCTGGTGGGCGCGGCGGCATTGCTCGGTTTGGCCGCAAAAGCCGTGAGCATGTGGCGCAAGAAGGGTTAACTCTGGCCCAGCGCTGCCAGCCCTCCAATTCGCCCGGCGAATTGGAGGGCCTTTCTCATCCCCAAACGCCTGGCTGCATCGATTATAATTCCCCTGCTAAGTCACCCTCATGGAAGTAGATGGCTTGTCGTTAGCGGGGGTGGTTTTGGGCGGCGGCGCTGCTCAAAACCACCGGCGGTGTTATTTGAGGCCCGGATGGTAGAGAGAGGATCAGGCATGGAGGCGACGCTCATTTTGCGTGGGCAATCTTACCCGGTCAAAGCCGGGATGGGGCTGCGCGAGGCGCTGCTGAAGAACAACATTTTACCCGAATCGGTTTTGGCGGTGCGCCAGGGTGTGATGATTACCGAAGATGAAATTCTACAAGCCGGCGATGTGGTGAAACTGATTATGGTCATTTCGGGCGGCTAAGCTTAGAGGAAATTTATTGCGATGCGTTGTAACACTTGCGACCAACCGGCCGCGATCCATATGCGCCAACACAAGTTGGCGTTGTGCGGCGAACATTACCTGGAATGGCTTCCAACCCAAGTAGATCGCTTTATCCACAAATATGGCATGTTTGAACATGGTCACCGTGTGTTGGTGGCCGTTTCTGGCGGCAAAGACTCGCTCTCGCTGTGGGATATTTTGCAGCGCCTGGGCTACCAGGTCGATGGGCTATACATTGGCCTGGGTATTGACGGTGGGGTGGGCTATTCAGACGAATCGCGCCGCCTTTGCGAACAGTTCGCCGCCCAACGCGGGTTGACCTTGCACATTGTGGATATCGTGGAACACTACGGCCACTCCATTCCAGAATTCGCTCAACGCACCCATCGCGGCCAATCCCGACCTTGTTCCGTGTGCGGGGTTAGCAAACGCCACATTATGAACCGCGTGGCGCAAGAAGGCGGCTACGATGTCTTGGCTACGGGCCATAACCTGGACGATGAGACATCTGTCTTGCTGGGCAATACGCTCAACTGGTTGGGCGCGTTCCTGGCTCGCCAAAGCCCGGTGCTAGAAGCCGACCGCCCCGGCCTATCGCGTAAGGTTAAGCCGTTGTGCCGCATTTCAGAACGCGAAATGGCGGCCTATGCCTTCCTGCGCGGCATTGATTATATCTATGAGGAATGCCCCTTCGCCACGGGTGCGTCCAGCATCTACTACAAGGAAATGCTCAACCGCCTTGAACACGACCACCCCGGTTCCAAGCTCAATTTCTACCTGGGCTTCTTACAAGCCAAGCAGAACGGCTTTTTCCCGCCGCAGGCTGCCCCGGAAGCGCAGCGCCTGCACCCCTGCCCCAACTGCGGACAGCCCACTTCCGCCCCGGACTTGTGTTCTTTTTGCCGCATGACCACGGCATAATTAAAAGATACTTATCCGCCTGAGGGGCAAAGCGCCGCGCATCTTAAGATATACTGTGTTTCATGCGCTACGGATTCCGCGAAACCCCACACACCGCCGATTGGGAACTTTACGTCTCAGCTCCCGATTTAACCGCTCTGCTGGAGCAAGCCGCCCTGGGGATGAACAGCCTGGCGGGGGTGGAGATCGATCCCGCTCCGCCGGTGCAGCGTACTCTGAACTTGCAAGCCGCCGACCCCGAAGGTTTGTTGGTGGCGTTTCTCTCGGAACTCTTATGGCTTAGCGAAAACGATCACCTGGCGTTTGATCGGTTCGCCCTATCGATAACGGCTGGCGGCGATGCGCCGGCGCAGCTGCGCCTCCAGGCTGAGCTGACGGGCGGACGCATCCGGTGCTTGGATAAAGAAATCAAGGCGGTCACCTGGCACAACCTGGCGGTGCGCCCCACCTCAGACGGGGTTGAAACCAGCATCGTTTTTGATGTGTAATCCTTGCAACCGCCCGGAAGGAAAAGCCAATGCGTTTACAAGATTTAGTCAAAATTACCGATTATGAATGGGAAATTCCCACCAGTTACCGCAGCGATATGCGCGTGCCGGTGCGTTTATTCGCCTCGCGCCGGCTGTTAGAAGCCGCCATGGATGATAAATCGCTTGAGCAGGCGGTGAACGCCGCCACGCTGCCGGGGCTGGTGGGGCATGTGGCGGTGATGCCCGATGTTCATCAGGGCTACGGCTTTCCCATCGGCGGGGTGGCTGCCACGCGCACCCCGGAGGGCGTTATCTCTCCTGGGGGCATTGGCTACGATATTAACTGCGGGGTGCGGTTGCTAGCCTCCACCATTGAAGCGGAAGCCGTCGCCCCGTATATGAGCAACCTGGCGACCGCCCTCGACCAGTTCTGCCCGTCTGGCGTGGGCGAGAAGGGCAACCTGGCGCTGAGCATGGCCGACCTGGATAAGGTCTGTCACGAAGGGGCGGAATGGGCGGTGAAGCAAGGCTTTGGCGCTGCCGCAGACTTAGCCCGCACCGAAGAGGGCGGCCGGTTTGATGGCGCCGACACGACCAAGATCAGCGAGCGCGCCAAAACTCGCGGCCGCCCGCAGCTGGGAACCCTGGGCAGCGGCAACCACTTCATCGAAATTGACGTGGTGGATGAAATTTACGATGAACAGGCCGCCCAGGCCATGGGCTTACAAGCTGGCTGCCTGGCGCTGCAAATTCACTGCGGTTCGCGCGGTTTTGGTCATCAAATCTGCACCGATTTTGTGGCCCAATTCCGCAGCGCCGCGTCGCGGTATCATATTCACCTGCCCGACCCTGAATTAGCCTGCGCCCCGCTCAACTCTCCCGAAGGCCAGGCTTACCTGGGCGCCATGCGCAGCGCCGCCAATTATGCCTTTGCTAACCGCCAGCTGTTGGCCCACAACGCCCGGCAGGCGTTTGAACACGCCCTGGCCGGCAAAGTTAAGAATTGGCATCTTCATCAAGTGTATGATGTGACCCACAACATGGGCAAGATTGAAACCCATCTCATCGACGGACTACCAACCCAGGTGTGCGTCCACCGCAAAGGGGCGACCCGCGCCTTCCCACCCGGCCACCCCGACCTGCCCGGCGAATACCGCCCCATCGGCCAGCCGGTGCTGGTTCCGGGCAGCATGGGAACAGCTTCGTGGGTGCTGCTGGGGGCTGAAGGCAGCATGGAGCGTTCCTTTGGCTCATCTTGCCATGGGGCCGGACGGGTGATGAGCCGCTCTCAAGCCAAGAAGAACGTGCGCGGTGAAACCCTGCGGCGTGAAATGCAGCAAGACGGCATCGAGGTGCGCGCCGGCTCGCTCGCCGGCCTGGCCGAAGAAGCGCCCCAAGCGTATAAAGATGTTGACCACGTGGTGCAAAGCGTGATTGGGGCGGGCCTCGCCCGTAAAGCCGCGCGCTTACGCCCCCTGGCAGTGGTTAAGGGATAAACCCCAGTATATTTGTCATTTAGCCATAGGCGGCTAAGGAGAGTGCTTTTGAGGCCGCCCCACACCTAGAATAAATTTGGAGGAACACGTATGAAGAGACAACTGATCCTGGCCGTGATGATGTTCATGCTGTTAGCCCTGAACGCCTGCGCCGGCCAACCTTCTCCGGCAGCCACCGAGGTTCCCAAAGCCTACCCAACCAACGTGGAAGCGCCGGCCTACCCGGCTCCAGCCGAGCCTGGCCTGGCCTACCCATATCCGATCCAACCAGCATATCCCGCCGGCGATATGCAAGCAATGCCGCAGCCTTATATGCCGGCGGCGGAGGATGCCAACATGAGCCGGGGCGAGGCGTTTATCGACAGCGTAGAAGTATTAGCGCAAAACGGCGGGCCGTTAAAGCTGGCGATGGCGGGCAACCTGCCCACGCCATGCCACCAGCTGCGCGTGGAAGTAACCCCGCCGGATGCGCAGAATAAGATCACCGTGTCGGTATATTCGGTTGCGCCCAGCGGGGAGAATTGCACCCAGGTGCTGGCGCCCTTCCAGGCAGAGGTCGCTCTCCCCACCATAGGCGCGGGCAAGTACAGCGTGGTGGTTAACGACCAACCCGCGGTGGAATTTCAAGTTCCCTAAGCTGTAAGATCGATTGATTGGTGAAACGGGGCCGGCCCAGGCGATAGATGTTTGGGCGGCCCCGTTCAGGTTACCAGCTGGCGTCGGGTATCTGCACCGCCACTACCCGTCCGGTAGCGGTGATGATACCCTCCACGCTAATCGTTTCGCTTACGGTCACTTTGCGCCCGGCGATTTCTTCCACCCTGGCGCGCACTTCCAACAGCGGGCCAAGCGGCGTAGGCGCTTTATAGTCTACGTGCAGCGAGGCGGTTAAAAAGCGCAGCGGCGGCATGCCGCCCATAGGCCGCCCGGCGGCGCGGTAGGCCGCCGCCGAAGCCGTGCCGGTTCCGTGGCAGTCTACTAACGATGCGATGAGGCCGCCATACACAAAACCGGGGATGGCAATATGATAGGGCCGCGGTTGGAACAGACACACGCTTTCCTCGCCATCCCAATAGCTCTTGATCTGCAAACCATGCTCGTTTAAGCGCCCACAGCCGTAGCAATGCGCCAGGGCATCGGGGTAGTAATCTTGAAATGCGCCGTCTTGTTTCACCGTCACACTCCCACTAACCGTTATCATCCCTGGCTGCGCCAGGGGCGCCGTCCGCCTGAGCGGCGCGCCTGCTTACCCTAGCGCAAACTCTGGGGGCGCGGCACGAAACCCACCTTGCGATATACTTCGTCTAGCTTGGCCTGGGCCACCGCATTGGCCCTTTCAGCCCCGTGGGCGAGCATATTTTCCAGTTCGCCGGGGTCATCTAACAAGGCATGGTAGCGCTCACGAATGGGGCGCAGCCCTTCAATCACCACTTCGGCCACTTCAGATTTGAGATGCCCGTAACCTTTACCCTCGAAATGGGCTTCGATTTCGCTGCGCGGCCGGCTGGTGAACAATTCGTAAATCTCCAACAAATTGTTCACGCCAATTTTGTCATCATCGCGGCTGAAGCGAATTTCGCGGCCCGAATCGGTGACAGCGCGCTTGAAAACCCAGCGCACCTCATCAGGATCGTCCACTAAGCGCACGGCGTGCCCACGCACATGCGCCTCGCTCTTGCTCATCTTGTGGGTTGGGTCGTTCAAGCCACGGATGCGCGCCCCGCTGCTGGGCAGCACTGGCTCGGGCACCACAAAGGTTTCGCCATACAGGTAGTTAAAGCGCTCGGCGATATCGCGAGCCAATTCCACATGCTGCTTTTGATCTTCGCCTACCGGAACCTCGTGAGCATCGTAGAGCAAGATGTCGGCGCTCATCAACACCGGATAATCCAACAAACCCGTCCCCACGCTCACCTGCTGAGCGGCCTTGCTCTTATATTGCGTCATGCGTTCCAGCCAACCCAGCGGCGTGATGCAATTAAGCACCCAACAGCATTCGGCATGGGCGCTGACATGGCTCTGGATAAACACCGTGCTGGCCTGCGGATCGATGCCGGCGGCGAAATACATGGCCGCCACTTCCAGGGTTTTCTGCCGCAGCAGCTGAGCATCCTGCGGCACAGTTATGGCATGTAAATCTACAATGCAGAAATAATTCTCGTTGTTGTGCTGGGTTGCCACCCATTGGCGGATGGCCCCCAAGTAGTTGCCCAGGTGCAGTACGCCCGAAGGCTGTACGCCTGAAAAAACGCGTCGTTTTGAAGTCATAGATTTGCGCCCTACTGCAAACGGAGTAAGATTTTTCCCTGGTTCCACAGGTCTTCCAGGCGATAGTAATCGCGGCGGTCAGGGGAAAACAGATGGACAACCACGTCCCCATAATCGATCAGCATCCAACCGTCTTGGGATTGGCCTTCGCGCCGTCCCTTGATGTGATAAGTTTCCCGAATATTGTCCAGCACCTCATCGGCCAGCGCGGCAAGCATACGGTCGCTCGTACCGGTGCAAATTACGAAATATTCGGCAAAATCGGCCAGTTCATGGATATCCAGAACGACGATATCCTCCCCCTTTTTTTCTTCTAAATGATTGGCAATTGAACGCGCCAGCTCAAGTGTATCCAGATTTCACCTCTCAAAATTTATCTTAGATGGCTGCATCAAGCCGGTTGGGTTTGAAGCAACCCTGAACAAATCGGTTACAAAAGATGTAAAAATCATGCATGCGGCAGCGGCGCTCAGCGGGTTTGAACCGCAGCCAACGAGGCCACAAATAAGGTGGTGTAGACCGCCCCCGTTGGGGTGAGGTCGGAGCGGTAAAGGGCCACATCTTGCACCCGCGCCGCCCCCAAAAAGCCCACCTTGCAGCTCGCCAGGGCCTGCCCTAACTGTTGTTGATCGAAAGAGCAGGTGTTGCGCCCCACCCGCCCTAATGTCAGATGGGGCGAAAACGGGCGATCCTCCGGCGGATAGCCGAGATGGGCCATCTCGCTCTCGATGCCACGCTGCAAAGCGCCCAACTCGGACGGCGCTTCGACCCCCACCCACACCACATTTGGGCGGCGCATGGAGGGGAAGGCCCCCAACCCGCCCACGCTGACATCGAAGGGCGCATGGCGCGAGGCCTCGCTTGCCAGGGCCTTCTTAAGCATCTCCAGGCTGGAGGAAGACACCTCTCCCAAAAACTTCAGGGTCAGGTGAATATTATCAGCCGGCGACCACCGCACCGGCCCCCCACCGGGCATCTTGGTCTGGAGATCGCTCATCACCTGACTAAGGCGGAGGGTGATTTCTTCCGGCAGCCGAATGGCAATAAAGGCGCGGATCGCGTTCATATACCGCCGCCCGGCTTGCGCAGCACATCCTCTACGGCGCGCTTCAAATCGGCGAAAGCCACCGGCTTGGTCAGGTAAACGGCCGCGCCGGCGGCTAAACCGGTTTGGATATCGGAAGGCAGCGCTTTCGCCGAAATAATCACTACCGGAATTTCCGCCAGGCGTGGGTCGCGGCGCATAAAGCGCAGCACCTCCAAACCCGAAAGGTCAGGCATCATCAAATCGAGCAGCACCACCACGGGGTGTTTTTCGGCGATCACATCGATGGCGCGAATGCCGCCAAACGATTTCACCACCTGGAAACCCACCAGGCGCATCATCTCGGCGAACATCTCAGCGGTGTCCGGCTCATCTTCCACTACCACTACCACGTTGGGGTTTGCACTCATGCTCTGCTCCTGACACAATCCGGGCGACCAATTTTCATGCCTAGAAGATAGCACAAGTTCAAAGAGAACGCAAGCCCAAGATTAAATTTCATTCCAGATCGAACCGGCCTGCCGGGCGGCGTTCTGGCGGCTGCCGAACCTATCGCAACCAGCCACGCCTTATCACGCCGTGCCGCGCCACGTCAGGCCGGCTTTTCGCGCTCGTAATCTTGTGGGGTATCCAGGTCTTTTAAAATGCTGGGGCGATCCACCAATACATAGCGTATTTCATGCGCGTGGCGGTTGACCACCTGGCGCATCGTCTCCCCCGGCGCTAATGCAACGATTTCGGGCCACAGTTGGCGGCGGATGATCCACGGATGGCCGCGGCGCTGTTGATAGCTGGGGATGACCAGCGCCGCGCCGGTTTCCTGGTAGGCGGCCAGCACCTGGCGCACCACCTCGCTCTCCATCTGGGGCTGGTCGCCCAGGGCGATGAGGGCGGCGTCCACCGAGGCGGGCAGGGCGGCAAAGCCCACCGCCAGCGAGAAGGCCATCTGGTCTTCGGCGAAGCGGGGGTTAAACGTGACTTGCGCCGGGCCGCCGGCCAGGGCGGCTTGCACCTGCTCGGCCCCCGCCCCCGTGACCACCATCACATCGTCCAGGCCGGCCTGGCTCAAAACCGCCACCACATGCGCAATCACTGTGGTTTGGCCCCAAGGCAGCAGCAGTTTGGGCCGCCCCATGCGCTGCGATAGACCTGCGGCTAAAACAATCGCCGCGATGCGGTTCATGGGGCGTCATCCTGATCGAGCAAGCGTTGATAATCGGCCGGGGTGTCCACGTCGAGGGCGGCGTTGGCGTCTATCCAGGGCAGCCAGGCCGGCGGGTAGCGCGAGAATAACGCCCGCCCGCCCATCTCACCCTGCAAGCGGCTCAGGTCGGCGAAGGTGCGACGGTCAAATAAAACCGGGTTGGCGCGCTGCCCATCCACCATGGGAGCCACCGCCCCTGCCAGGGTGTGGACATGCAAATCGACCAGGCCGCTGACTAACGCCGCGGGAATATGCGGCTGATCGACCAACATAAACACCGCTGAGCCGCAGTTGGCCGGCAGCGCCTGGACCCCCACCGCCACCGATGCGCCCTGCCCCTCCTGCCAGCGGGGGTTATCGACGATCTGCACCGGCAAACCGGCCAGGGCGGCTTCGACCGCCTCAGCCTGGCAGCCCGTCACCACCACCACCGGCCAAAGACCAGCGTCCAATGCGGTTTGCGCCACCTGGGTAACAAAAGGCCGGCCGCGCCACATCATGAGCTGCTTGAGACGCCCCATGCGCTGGGCCTGCCCGGCGGCCAGCACCACCCCAGCCACCGGCTCATATACCGCCCACACACCCGCAGGGGCGGGCGCAGGCGGGTTGACCGACGCCGCCACGACCCGATGGTAAGTGGGCAGCAGCTCGGCGCTCAAACGCCTGGCGGCCGCCTGGCGTTCCACCGTATCGGCCTGGTTGAGCAAGGCGACGCGCTGCGCTCCGGGCGGAACGTTTTTTAATCCGCCCTGAGGGTGCGTCATCACACGCGCTAACGCCTCCACGCTCACCGCTTGACCCAACGCCAGGCCCGACAACTCGCTGAAAAGCTGGGCGCGCTGGACGTGGTGTTCATCCAACACCGCGCCCAGCCCGGAAAGCCCGGCCACGTTGATGACGACATTGGCCCAACCGGGAATGACCGGCTCGTGGATGGCGGGCGCTTTGAGCGGCAAACAACGCGCCCCATCGGCTTCGACCAGCAGCGGCAAACCCGCCTGTCCAGCACGCTGCATCAGGCTTTCCAAATCCGCCTCGCTTGGGCCGGCCACGCGGGCATGGCCCGTCTCGCCGCCGCTGATTAACACCACGCCGCGCAGCTGCGTCAAATCTTGCGGGGTATGATCTAAGTGCAAATCGGCCAGGGCGGGCTGCTCCACGCCCAAATGAGTGGTGGTGGTAAGCAGCACCGCCGGGAAGCGCGCCGCCAACTGCCGCCCTAGCGCAAACATGGCGCTGGTCTTGCCGCCCCCGCCCACAAACGCCACGCGGGGCAGGTCGGGCAGGCGCAAGCTATCCAACAGCGCAATCACCGGGCCATTCTCACCTGTCTTCATCTAGTTATCAATCGGCCTTGTCACAGGTCAAAAGCAGCGGCAAAATCGCTTCCAACGCCGCCCCGCCCACCGCCAGGGCCTTATCAGAAACCAGGCGGCAGTAGCGGGGATCGTCACGCGGGTCTACATCGCCAATCTTCAAGCCCGGCTCAACGTGCAGACCGCTGCGCAGCATGCCGCGCAGCACACCGGCGAACGGCGCGCTCACAATGTGGCCGTCCACTTCCGCGGCGGGCTGGCCGGCCGCCAGGCGCTGACCAATCTCGGCGCGAGCATGCAGCACCCCGCTGGCGGGGGCGCGCAGCACACGCTCGGCGTTGCGCCCGCCAACTTCTTCGGGAATGCCAGTATCGGCCTCGGTCTCGCCCTGCCAGATCACCCGTCCCAAGCGGTGGCCGCGGTTGGTTTCAATTACCGCGTGACAATTGCCTGGCGCGCGGAAGCCCGGCCCCAACCCCAGCAAGAAGATTGTGGACAGATCGGTGGGTTCAGGGGGCGCTTTGCGCATACGCCCGTCGATTACTACCAGGCGAAATGGAGAGGCAGTGGAGCGACCGGCTAACCCGGCTATGGCCTGGCCGAGCGGGTCGGGCAGCACCGGAACCGTATCCGCCTGGCACACTTGCAGGGCTTCATCCAGGGTTTCAACGCGCTGCGCCAGGGTGTCTTCCACCCAAAAGCGCCCTTCGTAAATCGCTTCGGCGAAGGAAACCAGGCGGCGCACCACCAAGGGCTGCGGCAGTTCGGTGATAATCGGTCGCAAACCGGCCCGAAACAGGCGCAGCGCCACGCCCGAGGCCAGGTCGCCCCCGCCGCGGATCAGAATAGGCGGAAGGATATTGACCGCCATGTCAGGCTTTTCCATACATAGGGCTAAGACTTTCTGTCATCCAAAGAAATATCAAAGGTGCGCAGCAGTTCTTTCACGCGGGCAGTGGCTTCTTGCAAGGTGGAAGGCGAAGGGGCGTGTTTCTTATCCGCCACTTCGAGGGTCATGCGGGCAATATCATAGGCTGCGCACGACCGGCCCAACTGGCAAGCAATCGCGGCGCGGGCGTCTAACAGTTGGCGGTCTCGATCCAGCCAGTGGAACATTGTCTCCAGGGCTTTGATGGGAGTCTCGGCCAGGTCGGCGGCGCCATGCTGCACCATGTAGGCGACGTTGCCTTCCTCCTGACCGGGGGTAACATCCACGATGATCATGGGTTTACCGCTTGCCAGGGCCTCGGTCACAGTTAGCCCCCCCGCCTTGCCCACCAGGAAATCGGCGGCGCGCATAAACTGCGGCATCGTCGAGACATAGTTATACACATGGGTCGAGGCGTGCCATTCGGTGGCCTTGAACTGTTCGAACAATTCATCATCGCCGCCGGCCACCAACACAAACTGGACCGGCAAACCCGAATGATTGAGCACGTGCAGCACATCCATCAGGCCCTTAATGCGCTTGCTGCCTATCACCAGCGCCGTAGTCACCCCCGGCGCCCAGCCCAGCTCGGCGCGCACTTCATCGGGTGAGCGCGTTTCGTTGTTAATAGCAGGGTTAACCGGTATGCCGGTGACTACCATGCGCTCTTCGGGAAAACCCGACGCCACGCCCTGCTCATAAGCTTCTTGGGTGGGCAGCGCCAGCAAATCCGCCCCGGTGTTGAACCATAGGCGATGGACATTGGTCAGGTCGGTGGCGACGTTCACCAGGGAAATATCCCGCCGGGTAAGAGAAATATATGAGCTGACCGGGGCCATGTAAAAAGGATGTGTGCTCACGATGACCGCTGGACGGACACTCTTCAACAGGTTGCGGAAGGTGCGGATCATCATCACCGTTAGCGCGCGCTCCATCACAGCCGCCGGCACGGGTGAATCGCTTATGGTGTAGTTCAGCTTATAAAAATCAGGCATTTGCCGCACAAAGGAATCGTAGTTTTCCTGGGCGTCACGCAGGATGGACGGCGTGGTGGGATCGTCAAACGGGTTGACAATTTCGACCTCCACCGTATCATGATGGGCATCCTCCAAGGCAGCCGCCAGGGCATTGGCTGCGCTGCGATGCCCAAAACCGGCATCGGCGGTAAGGATCAAGACGCGTTTACGTTCGCTCATCGCTTCACCTTTGGCTTATTTTCAACGTGCGTGTTTGCCGAACAGAGCGCCGACAAACACGCACAGGTTATCCCCTACAACCACCCCAGGCTCGACCAACGGTTATATTTTGCCCAGGCCGCGCAGCACCCGTTCCGGGGTGAGTGGGAACTCGTGGAACCAGACTCCGGTAGCGTCGTGCAGCGCAGCCGTGATTGCCGGGGCCAGGGCCAGGAAAGGCATCTCGCCCATGCCACGCGCCCCATAGGGGCCAATCGGGTCGGGGTATTCAATGATGCGCGCATCCACCTTATCCGGCACATCTAGCACCGTGGGGATCAGATAAGTGGAAAGATGCTGCGTCTGGACAAAACCGTCTTTTTGGACGAAATTTTCCATCACGGTGTAGCCAAGGGCCTGTACCACCGCTCCTTCGATCTGGCCGCGCACCTGGATGGGGTTGATTGCCTTACCCACATCGTTAGACGAAATTACTTCCACCACCCGCACCTGGCCGGTTTCGGTGTCTACTTCCACCTCTACGGCCTGAGCCACGTAGCCGTAGGCGAAGTTCGGTTCCGATTTTCCGGTCTGCGGATCGTATGGGGTGGTGCGCGGCGGGCGATAGGTGTAGGTGGCGATGGCGGGGCGTTCTTCGGCTTGCCATTTTTCCAGGGCGGCCTGGGTGGCCCCGATGACCGAATTGCCGGCCATGAAGGTCATCCGCGAGGCCGAAACGCTGCCGGAATTGCCGGTGTTGGCCGTGTCCGAAACAATCAGCTGCACCTTGCTCATATCGATATTGGCGGTTTTAGCCGCCGTCTGCGCCAAAACAGTATAAACGCCCTGGCCCACTTCGGCGGCAGCATGACGCACCACCAGGCGTTCAATCTCGCCTTTGCCGTGCAGTTCCACCGTGGCGGTGCATTGTTCCGGCGCGCCGAACGAAAAGCCCACGTTCTTGAAGGAGGCCGCAATGCCCACGCCGCGCTTGAGATGCAGAGCGGCAGCCGGTTTGAGCATTTTCAACTGCTGGGGGCGGCGCGCCCGCTCCATGCCGTCGGCATCGCGGGTCACTTCCCAGCCGGCAGTTATGGCGCAGTCTTCCAGCACCTGGGGTAAGCTCACCCCTTTTGGCAAGGGAGTGCCCACCGAAAGCAGCGAGCCTTCGCGCAGCAGGTTTTTAAAGCGAATATCGACTTCATCCATGCCCAAGGCTTCGGCCAGGCGATTCATTTGGGTTTCGGCTGCGAACGCGCCCTGCGGGCCGCCAAAACCGCGAAAAGCCCCGGCCACCACGTTGTTGGTATAAACGGCGTAAGAATCGACGCTCACATTGTCGATCTCATATGGGCCGGTGCACATCAAGGTGGCGTTTCCCAACACTTTGGGGGAGGTGTAGACATAACCACCACTGTCTTCAACCATTTCCACTTCGGCGGCAGTCACTTTACCGGTACTGTCGGCCGCCCAACGCGTCTTAATGGTGTAGGCATGGCGCTTGGCATGCCCAATGATCGACTCTTCCCGGCTCCAAATGCACTTCACCGGGCGATTGATGCCGCGCTGCTGCATACGCCAGGCCGCCAGGGCTAACACAATCTGCACCGACATATCCTCGCGGCCGCCAAACGCTCCGCCAATCGCCGGGTAAATCACGCGCACCTGTTCGAGCGGCAAACCCAATGCATGAGCTATCTGCTCCTGGTCTTTATGCGCCCATTGACCGGCCACAATCACCGTCACACGGCCCTCTTCATCGATATAGCTCACCCCGGCTTCGGGTTGCAAATAGGCGTGTTCCTGAACCGGTGTGCAATATTCCCCTTCTACAATCACCGCGGCGTTAGCGAAGGCCGCATCTACATCGCCCTTACGGATGCGATAGTGGCAGAAGATATTGGAACCGCGCCCAGGGTGAACCAGGGTTGCGCCATCTTTCATCGCTTCGATGGGGTCGGTTACGACCGGAAGGTCTTCGTAATCCACGTGGATCAATTTAAGCGCCTGGGCGGCGATGGCTTCGCTCTCCGCCACAACTACCGCCACCTGGTCGCCGGTCCACCGCACCCGGTCGGCATACGGCATGTTGGAACCAGGGCCGCACAGCACCGGCTGATCGTTGACGCCCAGGCCATATTCATTCACGGGCACATCTTTAGCGGTAAAGACGGCGATCACCCCAGGTAAGGCTTCGGCCTGGCTAACGTCCAACCTCGTAATGATGGCATGGGCGCGCTGGGAAAACAGTATTTTCATATAAGTTTGATTGGGAAGGTGAACATCGCCGGGGTATAACGCCTCGCCGGTCACTTTTGCCCGTGCATCTACGCGAATTACAGATTCTCCAAATCCAGACATAACCCTAACTCCTGAGCTTGCACGATGAGATTTTGAGTATTATACCGCAGAACAAAATCGCCGCCGCAAGGCGGCTGTACAGTGCATTATTTGGAACCCACAGGAAAAAGTGATGCATCTGTTTGACCAATCAGGTGGACAATCAACAGCCATTTTGCCTGACGGAAACTAGGTTGTAGTCAATCCGTCTGCCGGTCTCGATGGAGCAACTGGGTTACATGTTACAGCCCATCAAGGTTCAGCTTGGCTGGTAGACTCCCATGCCTGGGGAAGCCATGATGCTCTACCGCTGCGTTTCGTTGCCAGCCCGGATTTGTCATATAGCCAGGATTTAGCAAATTGGACAGGAAAACGATTCGCAAAGGGATGGCTAAGTTAACAGAAAACACCGATCGAGCGCGCTGAAGGCCCTGTAAATTGGCTTGCCCCGCCCGGGCTTTCAGCCTGTTGGCCTACAAGAACGGGCGGGGCTTTTGGGTATTTGCCAGGTTTTCCTGGCGGGGACAACCGGCGCCTGATTTTAGAGCACGCCCGGCAGGTCGCTGATCGCATTGGAGTACGGCGTGCCGGATTCTGGCTTCAAAATCAATCGGGCGCAGCGGAAACCGATATTGTTGTTCTGGTTCGTCGGGTTGTTGTTGTTCCGGTTGGCAGAGCGCAGGTTGTTGTCGTTGTTGTTGAACGAGCCGCCCCGCAGCACGCCCTCCGGCGTCCCCACATAGCAGGTGGTTGCCCGCCTGGTTATGCCGTAGTTTTCAGCCATCCGCCCAACAGTTTGCCAATTTCAACCAGACGTTCGGCGGCGTAACGATACTGGGCGCCACTGGTCAAGTGGCGAGCGTGGCTAAGGCGGATAAACAAGCGCAGTTTGTCCAGTTCCAGATCAGCACTGAGCAGCAGGCTGCGCGTCCGACTGCTGCGCGTGGCTGAGATCAAGGTTTCATAGAAGGTGAAAGCGGCGTCTTCAATGCGCTTGCCCATGCGAAAGCGCTCGCTCTTGGGGAACTTCTCGGTGTGGTTGAGCAGCCAGAGGATAAAGTCGTAGGTTTTACTGAAAATGGGCGATTGGTTTTCGTTCACGCAAACTCCTCCTGCAAAACCGGCGGCGATATGCGTATGCCGGAAAGCACGGCGGTTTGCAGACCCCAGGTATCGCCGTGGCTGGCATGGCTGCACCAGGAGATGATGCTGGCGCGCAGGCGCTCCAGCGAGATTTCGCCGCTGGCATATTGCCTGGCCAGGGCCTTCAGCTTGCGCCGGGCGTGGATCACCTTGGGGCGTTTCAACCGGCGGTGGTCGGGAAAGACCTGGAAACCCAGGAACGGCGCGCCGGTGGATGTTGGGCGCGGCTGGGCGCTTTCGGCGTGAATGGTCAGGCGCAGGCCAGCCTGGTAATGGACAACTGCATCTTTCCAGGCATGTAGGAGGGCTTTGTCATCGGCAAACAGGCGCATGTCGTCCACATAGCGGATATAGCCCAGGCATTTCAACTCTCGTTTGACGAAGTGGTCGAAACCGCTCAGGTACACGTTAGCCCAAAATTGGCTGGTCAGGTTGCCGATTGGTAACCCGCGCCCACGGTTGATGGCAAACAAATCATCGCCGGGGAAATACACCATGTCATACTGCCCGGTCAGCACGCCCTGACCGCTGCGCAGAACCTGGCGACAGAGTGCCATCACCTGCTCGTCGGCCAGGGTTTTGCCCAGGATGGCCTCCAGGATGGCGAGGTCAATGGACGGAAAGAACTGCACCACATCTAACGGTAAGACATAGCGAAAACGGCGCATATATTCCGTGCAGCGATCCAGGGCTCGGTGCGCGCCTTTGCCAACCCGGTTGGCATAGGTATCGAAAATAAACTGGCGCTCAAAGAGCGGCTCAATGACATTGCACAGGGCGTGATGCACCACCCGGTCGCGAAAGGGCGCAGCGGAAATCAGGCGGCGCTTCGGATCGTGGATGGTGAAGCTGGAATAACCGCCGGGCTGGTAGATTCCCTCTCGCAGTTCAACCTGCATATCCAGCAGGTTCTCCTCCAGGTGGTATTCAAACGCCGCCACGACCGGCTTGCTGCGCTTGCCTTTGGCCGCCCGGCGGAAGGCAAGCAGCAAGTTGTCGAACGAGGTCACCTGGGGCCATAAATGACGGTAGGTGCGGGTCATCGCATGTATCCCTCTCAAAAATTTTTAATCGGCCCGCCTTCGGCGGGAAGCGGCTGGGGGACACCCCCAGACCCCCGTTCCAGCAGCCAGAATTCCAGCAGCCAGCAGGCCAGGATCATGGCAGGCGGGCGCAGCGGATACCGACATAGCTGCCCTGGTACGTCGGGCTGAAGAAGAACCGGAAGGCAGAGCGCAGGATGCCGTCGTAGTTGTCGAACGAGCCGCCCCGCAGCACGCGGTACTCGCCGCTGGTTGGCCCTGCGGGATTGTTGGTCGGGCCGGTCTTATAATAGTTCTCGTCATACCAATCCTCTATCCACTCCCAGACGTTGCCGGCCATATCCAGCGCTCCATACGGGCTGGCCCCGGCCGGGTAGCTGCCCACTGCACTGGTGTCGCCAACGCAGTAATCATTGACATAGCCATTCATCAATGAGCAGGTCGGGCTGGCATCGCCCCACGGGTAAGCCCGCACCGTCGTTCCCCGCGCCGCCTTTTCCCACTGGGCCTCGGTCGGTAGGCGCTTGTTGTCCGCCCAGGCGCAGTAGGCTTTGGCCTGGTTCCAATCCACATAAATGACTGGGTAGTTGGCAAAGCTCGAATTGTAGTAGTAGGACGAGCGCGTGTAAGAAGAATTTTCGCCCGGCGCCGTGCAGCTTCCCACCGCCACGCACTGCGCGTATTGGGCGTTGGTGACTTCGGTCTTATCGATATAGTAGGCGTCCAGATACACGGTGTGCAGGGGCAGTTCTCCCTCATAGCACTCATAGCCTCCGTTATGGGCCGGGTCGCAGCCCATCTCAAATTCGCCGGCCGGCACGAACACCATGTCTTCTAGCAAAGCCGGGGGCGCCCCCCCAGAGGGCTGCTCCACAACCACAGTGCGCACGACCTCGCGATACTGCGTAAACAGGCGCGGCCAGGCAGCCCAGGCCCCCAGCGCACTGCAAGCCAGGAGTGATAAAAACACCCCCCACCATCCAGCCGCCAACCAGGCGCGCCAGACCAGCGACTTGATATGCCCCAGCAGCCGGGCTGGCGCTGGCCCGGCTGCTGGCCCTGTGTGCGCTGGCGATTTGATGGGGC
>CAZHFU010000017.1:38398-69335 GCA_964531975.1 uncultured Anaerolinea sp.
CAGGCCCGGCTGCTGGCACAGTGTGCGCTGGCGATTTGATCGGGCCAGGCCCGGCTGCTGGCACAGTGTGCGCTGGCGATTTGATCGGGCCAGGCCCGGCAGCTGGCACAGCATGTGTGGGGGCAGGGCGCACCAGCGCTAAGGCTTTTTCGGCCTCCGTCAGCGCCGCCTCCCATTCGGCTGGCAAGGGCCGCTGGCGCGGGTTGGCGTGGCCGTCGGCAAAGCAACGGCGCAGCAAATCGGCCAGCGCCGGGTGCAGCACGCGGATGTCAACGCGGCTTGGGGGCGCAACCGAGGCAGGCGGCCTGGTCTGGTGGGGGTACAATCCCTGGCGAATTTTTTCCTCCAGCGGCGGCGGGTCGCCCCGGGCCTGCCATTGAGAACGGAATGGGTGGCTGCCTTCCATCAAAATCTGAAAAATCAGCACCCCCAGGGCAAAGGCGTCATGCTCGGGGACGCGCACTTCGCCGCTCAAAAGCTTGCCTTGCAGTTCGGGAGGCGTATATTCGGGTTTGCCCACCGGGCAGGGGTAAAAACTGATCCGGGCGCCGCTGCGTTCTTGCGCCTGGAAGGAATCGACATCAATGATAGTTACCAGTGCATCGGAGCGCACCAACACATTGCCTTCGTTCAGGTCGCCCACGATATAATTTTTAGCGTGCAGGGCGCGCAAAGCAGCCGCCAGGTTGCGCGCCGTGCGATGCAGGTACAGCCGGTTAAAGCCAGGCAGTGTTCGCATTCGCAGGCGCGGATTGAACACTTGCAGCAGTGAGGCGGTGTTTTGCACGCGCGGCATCACAAAACCGGCCAATTTTCCGGCGCGGTTGTATAACAATTGGCTGGGCCAGGCAATGGACGCATGCCCAATGGAACGGCTGGGATCGTCAGGCGGGTTGGCCAGCATCCAGCGCAGCTTCTCCTCGTACCCATCCGGCGGGGAGTGGTACAATTTCGCCAGCCGGTCGGGCTGGCCGTTGATTTCAAAAATAGCCCCTTCGCCGCCGCGCGCCAGTTCACGCCCCAAAGGCAGCGCCTGCCCCCGCTGATCATAGACCTGCATTATGCTGTTCTCCGCACCGCCAGCAGCAGCGTTTTGTCATCGTCGCTGCGCGCACAGACGCGTTCAGAATCTAAAAAGGCAGACAATTCCTGAGCGGCCTGTTCTTCGCTCTCATCTTCAATGCTCGCAGCAAACGCCCACAGCGGCGCGAAGAACGGGGGGTGCGGCTCGTATCCTGGCAGTTGCAAGGCCAGGCGCAGCAAACCATCGGTGGTGGCCGCCACGCCGAGCGGCGCGCACGGCTGCGCCCACAGGTCAACATATTGCATCGCTTCAGGCATAGTCAAAAAGTAAGCCTCATTAGCATATTCCCCCCGCTGCGGGATGATGGCCGTGAGCAGCGCGCCGTCTGCCAGGCGGGCCACCAGGGCGCCATCGCCGATCTGCCCTACGGCTAGCCAGTCGCCGGATAAGACGGCGCAGGTGAGCGTGGTAGCAAATGAGCGCAGCGGCGCCCCATCTGCTGAGGCCAACTGCTCCAGGGCGGCGCGTGCGGCGGCAAAAGCCTGCCGCATGGCCTCCATCCATTCCGACTCAACCGAAGGGATACCGCCATCCAGAGCTGCCGCCAGCGTCGCCAACGCCGATTCCACTGCGCAGCGTGCACCTTCCTGCGAGCGCTCCGCCGACCCCGCCCCATCGGCTACGGACAGCAGCAGCCCATTTTCGCCCAGCCAGCGATACCCATGCGCATCTTGACAGGGCGTTTTCGATGCTCGATGCGAAACGCCCTGCGTCGAGGCAGCAACCACACGCCAGGTTTGCGCGGTCATGCGCTACACCGCTGTGTCGGCCTGCGCCCAACCGACCGGCGGAAGGGGCGCCTGCTGGCCGGGCCGCTGCTGCGAAACCGCCGAGAGGCTCTTGGAAAGCCACGTAAATAATTCGGCAAAAGCCAGCCCCTTGAGCTTCAAAGGCGAGTTGGCCGAACAAAAGCGCCCCAGCTTCGCCAGGTCTGCACCCTCTACGCCAACAGCATACACCGAAACGCCCTTGCGGGCTTCTTCCTGCTGCGCCTGCGCGGCAGCGGATTCCCAGGCGTCTGTCGGGTCGCCGTCGCTGATGAGAAACAACCAGGGACGGTAATAATCGACGTCGTTGCGTTTATATTTCTCCTTGCGCTCGCGCAGCAGGGTCAGGGCTTGCTGCACAGCCTGGCCCATGGGCGTACCCCCGGTGGCGCTTAATGGCGGCGGCTGAAATTGATCGGCCGGTACAAAATCAACGCTTTGCACCGCCCCGCCAAAAGTAACCAAGGCGATCTCGACTCGCAATGCAGCCAGTTTGTCGGCCTTGATCGCACGCTCAAATTCTTGCAAGCCGGCATTCAACTCGTCAATCGGTTGGCCTCGCATTGACCAGGAAACATCCAGGGCCAGCACCACCGGGCAGCGGGGTTCAGGGTTATCGGCAAATTCGGTTTGTTCAAGCACAGAATCATTCATAGTTTTTATCTCCCTGTAGAGAAACAGAATTGAGGGCGAGCATTTACAATTGTACCAGTTATTCAAAAGAAACGATTATGGATAAACTTGCGACCACCCGGATGTCATCCAAAGGACAAATTGTGACCCCGAAGCGAAGCAAAGGAGCGCCCGGCGATTAATTTGAAGCCTATTCTGGAATACGCCATCCAGAACGCTGCTGTATATGCAGCGACAGCCTTTTCCAATCCAGTCTGCGAAGATCCAGACGATGACAACTGTCTTGCCTGTGCAAGAGAAAATTATGGCGCAAGCAGCAAATCCAGCCGGCCAAAACAGCCCAGAAAATGCCAAAAACTGGCGGACATCACGCCGCCAGTTTTTTTGTCATTCGCCAAAAGTTATCGAATTTAAGCAAAACGGGGCTGTCTAGCTGTTCTTCTTAGACAGCCCCTAATCCTTCGTTTAGCGGCGGCGGCCGCCCATACCTAGCACCAACGTCACCCAATAAAGCAGCTGCAAGATGGCCGTTACCAGACCGGCCACGTAAGTCAGCGCGGCGGCATTGAGAACGTTGCTTACGCCGCCCATCTCATCTTCGCTCTGGATCAGACCGGAGTTGGTGAGCAGTTGGCGAGCGCGCGACGAGGCGTTCAATTCCACCGGCAAGGTTGCCAGGGCAAACAGGGCGCCGCCGGAGAACACCAGCACACCCAGCCAGGCCAACTGGGTCATTTGCAGCAGCATACCAATCACAATCAAAATCCAGCCCAAGTACGAGCCGATATTGACTGCCGGAACCAGGGCGGCGCGTAAGCGCAGCGGGAAATAACCTTCTTTATCTTGCATGGCGTGGCCGAGTTCGTGAGCAGCAATGGCTAACGCCGCCACCGAAGCCGAACCATACACCCCTTGCGAGAGGCGCAGCACTTTACTGCGCGGATCGTAATGGTCGGAAAGTTCTCCGCCAATCGGTTCAACCGTCACACCGTAGAGGCCGCCGGTTTGAATGAGGCGTTGAGCAGCTTCGCCGCCCGTAAAACGGCTGCGCGCCGCCACCTTACTCCATTTGTTATAGGCGGAACGCACATAGGCCTGCACCGCCAGCATCAGGAGCATGCCTGGCAGCATAAAACATAAGTATCTCGGATCTAAAAACACGCTTCTACCCTCCTAATCCATCATCAAGGAACGGGCGTCGCCGTGGGCGTGGGGGAAGGAATGGGGGTTGGCTCTGGAAGGAGCTTCTCCAACAACACCTTCACCGCCATATCCAACTGCGGATCGCGATCATTAGCGGCGTCGTCCTCGGTTAATTCTACAATAAAATCGGGACGTAAGCCCAGCTTGTTAATCTGCCGTCCGCTGGGGGTAAGCCAGCGGGCGATGGTTATTCGCACTGCGCCCTGGTTATCTGAAAGTTCGCTCCACTGCTGCACCGAGCCTTTACCGTAAGATTGCTCGCCCACCAGGTAGCCCCGCTGCAGGTCTTGAATGGCGCCGGCCACTATCTCTGAAGCCGAGGCGCTGCCCCCGTTGATCAGCACCACCACCGGAATATCTAAAGCCAGCCCACCGCGCAGCGCATCATATTCCTGCACCGTGCCATTGCCATATTCTTCAATCATCAACTTGCCATCGGAGATAAACTGCGAACCCACTTCAATGGCTGTCTTGAGATACCCACCGCCGTTGCCGCGCAAATCTAACACCAACCCCTTGGGGTTTTGCGCCATCAGCTTGCGCAGTTCCTCTTTAAGATCGGCGGCAGTATCATCGCCAAAGGTGTATAGGCGAATATAAGCGATGCCGGTATCATCCACCATGCGCCCGGTCACGCTGGGAGTGACGATAGCCGCCCGCTCCAGGGTAACATCAAACGGCTTATCTTTGCCCTTGCGCAGAATAGTCAACACCACGGTGGTGCCGCGCGGCCCTAATACGTGCTGGCGGGCGTACTCGCCATCTTTACCGGTCATATCTTCTCCATCAATGGCGATCACCAGATCGCCTGGGCGCAAGCCAGCCTTTTCTGAAGGCGAACCGGGCATGGGGTTAATAATACGTAGAAAATCGCCGGTAATATCCACCCAGGCGCCAATCCCTTCGTATTCCTCACCCTGCAGCTGCTGCGTGGTCATCTCATACACCTTCGGATCCATATATGAGGTGTGTTCATCACCCACAGCCCGCATCATTCCATCAATGGCTCCGCGCATCAGTACAACCGGGTCAATGGGCTGCTGAACGTAATTTCTTTGCAGCAAATCCCAGGCCTCCCAAAAAGGCTTGAACAAAGTCTGAAGATCTATTGGGGTGGCGGCGTTTTGCCCTTCGTTAGGGGTGGAATACAGCCCAGGCAGGGAGGGCATCTCAACCGGAGCTGCGGCGGCGCTTACCGGAGCGGCAAAGGCGCGCCCGGCCAGCACACCGGCGGAAAAGACACCGGCGCATAACACCATCATTACAAGAACCATCACCACGACAAGCACAGGTCGATTGCGCATAAATTAGCTCTCCTTATTAACATCTAAGGGTAACACATTTTCGTTAGAGAAATATAAAAAATAGAATAAGCCAGGTGTAACGCCGCTCCTAGCGGAAGGGGTTGAAATTAGTATTCCGGTCAAAAACATCCACCCCCTCCAGGCGCTTGAGCAGGTTTACGATGCGGTAAGTGAAGGGGGTCATCAATGCTTCAATGCCCACTTTGAAAACATAGTTGGTTAACACCAAACTCGACCATATTTCGGGCGAGAAGCCCGGAACCAACAGCAGCGTGGCAATGCTGACGAACAGCACCGTATCCAGGGCTTCACCCACCAGGGTGCTGCCGATGGTGCGCATCCATAAATAACGACCATTGGTGGCAATTTTCAGCCTGGCTAAAATGACCGAATTAGAAAACTCCCCCACCCAATAAGCCGCCAGGCTGGCGATGACAATCGCCCCGCTGCTCACCCCGCCCAGCACGGCATTATACGCTCCCTGGCCCACGCTCTGCTGCCACAGGGCTTCCCCTGGCAGGCGCGCCGTCAGCCACAGGGTGGCGCTCATCAGCAAGGCGGCCAGGAAGCCCGTCCAGATCACGCGTCGCCCATAGCGATAGCCATACACCTCGGTGAGTACATCGCCAAAGATGTAGCTAACCGGAAAGAGCAGGGTTCCGGCGTCGAATGCCAGGCGCAAACCCAAGAGTGAAACGCCCCAATCTACAATCTTGGCCGATGAGGCGAGGTTGCTAATAAGCAGCACCGCCACGAAGAGCGCCATAATACGGTCGGCATATTTATAGGGCATCAGGCTCTCCTGGGGGGTTAGCGGGCCGCAGAGCGAGGTTATGGCTCGCCGCGGCATGGAAGGGCGCTGCCAGGCGGGCGCGCCTGGGGCAACGCCTTCTCAGCGCCACAATCAGGCCAGCCAGGCTTCCAAGTAGCGCTCAAAGCTTGGCGGGTCGGACACTTGTTGGGCGTACGCCAGGATGGCCTCGCCGTCCAGCGGGTATAAAGGATGGCAAGAGGTGGGCAGCGCCCCGCCGGGGGCCAAAGCCGCGGCTTCGATGAGCGGCCCGAGCAGGTCGGCGTGGGTTAACGGGGGGGTAAACGCCTCCACGGTGAGCAGGGTTCGGGCCGAAGCCAGCGCCAATTCTTCATCCACCCCCTTATTGGCGTTCATCTCGGCGTTGCCGTCTGCATCGCAGCGCAGTACATGCACCACGGCCACATCGGGGGCCAGCGCCGGAAAAGCCATCAGTTCTTCGCCGGTATACGGGTCGGTGATGGTGTGCACATCGGGGCGCAAACGTGGCAGGTCGGTTCCCAGCCAGGCGCGCCCCGGCATAAAGCCAATGCCGGCGATTTGGGCGCGCAGGCCCAGGGCCAGGCTGGCCTCGGTCTCTTCGATGATCTCGATCTGGCCGTGGTTGGCATAATGGGTAAACATGGGGGCCAATCCAAAAATCTCCAGGCCAAAATAACAGGCGCGGACGCGCTCCACCATGCCGGCCCCCACCAGCAAATCGCTTTCCAGGCCGGCGGTAAAGGCCAGCAAGGTCAGGCCGCCCGGCTCGCCGGTCTGGCGGTAGCGTTGCAGCAGGGCGCGCACAAACGCCACCGGCCGGCGGTAGAGCGTCGAGCCGCCCAGAGCCAGGGTGCAGCCCGAAGGCACACGAGCGGCCAGGTCATCGATGGAAACAGTTTGCATGGTTTAGGCGCTTTCTCCGGCCAGGTCGGGCAGGCTGTGCCCATCCCATAGGGCCGGCAGGAGGAGGGGCAGTTCGAGCAGTGAGCGGGCGGTGAAATCGGCGCTCGGATGCGGCTGCGTGTCGGGCGAGATCAAGATTGTGGTGAAGCCAAGCCGGCGCGCCGGCGCCAGGTTGGCCGGGGCGTCATCGATCATCAGGCAGGTGGAGGGGTGGGGGCCGCCGGCGTGCTGCAGCGCCCGGGTGTAGGCTTCGGTTTCAGGCTTGCAAGCCCAGTTGAGGGCGCGAATATCGATCACCCCCTCAAAGCAATCTTCCACGCCTATCTGGCGAGTCACGCGGGCGGCATGCGAAGCATCGGCATTCGTAAAAATAAAGCGTCGCTGGGGCAGGCTCAGGAGCATGCGCCGCAGCGTGGGATTGGGCGAAATAAACTCCGCCAAAGGCAGGTCATGCACATACGCCAGGTAATCGTCGGTATCGACCTGGTAATCCCGCTGCAGCCCCTTGAGCGTGGTTCCATAAGTTTGATGATAAAACCGGCGCGCGGCCATCGCTTCGGCGGCCGGCACACCCAGGCGCTCAACCATATATTGCGTGATACGCTTACGAATCATATTCCACAAGTTGGAATTACTGGAGTAAAGGGTATCATCTAAGTCGAAGAAGATCATGGATAAAGGCATGCGGGCAATTATACCAATCTCCTGTATAATTGCCCCTATGGCTATCCATATTCTGCCGCCCGAAGTGGCCTCCCAAATCGCGGCCGGAGAGGTGATCGAACGTCCGGCTTCGGTGGTTAAAGAGCTGATCGAAAACGCACTGGATGCCGGGGCGCGCTTTATCCGCATCGAGGTGGAAGGCGCGGGCCAAAAGCTGATTGAGGTGAGCGATGATGGGCGTGGTATTCCGCCCGACGAGCTAAGCCTGGCGTTGACGCGCCACGCCACCAGTAAGCTGGTGAGCGCCGAGGATTTATTCCATCTGCACAGCCTGGGCTTCCGGGGGGAGGCGTTGGCCTCGGTGGGTTCGGTGTCGCGCCTCACGCTGACATCGCGCATCCCCGAACAAGACGGAGCCGCCCGCCTGCGGGTGGAAGGCGGAATAATCGCAGAACTGCAGCAGGTGGGCGCGCCCGTGGGGACGGTGGTGCGGGTGGAGGAACTGTTTTACAACGTGCCCGCCCGGCTTAAATTTCTCAAATCCGACGCCACCGAGCGGCGCGCCATTGACAACCTGGCGACGCGCTACGCCCTGGCCTACCCGCTGGTGCGCTTTCACCTCCTCCAAGAAGGCCGCCCGGCGCTGCAAACCGCCGGCGACGGCGACCGCCGCACGGTGCTGGCGGCGTTATACGGGGCCGAGGTGGCCCGCCAAATGTTAGAAGTGCTGTACGAAGAAGACGGGCTGCGCATGACCGGTTTCGTCAGCCCCCCGGCGGTCAATCGGCCCAGCCGGCGCGATATCTTCTTCTTCGTCAACGGTCGGCCAGTGCAAGACGCCACCCTGGTTTCGGCCCTGCTGCGCAGCTACCACACCCTGCTGATGGTGGGACGCTACCCCTATGCCACCCTGATGGTGGAACTGCCCCCCGAAGCGGTGGATGTAAACGTCCACCCCACCAAGGCGGAAGTACGCTTTCGCAGCGGCGACCGGATCTTCACCGGCGTGCAAAGCGCCGTGCGGCGGGCGCTTTTGGCGCACAACCCGGTTCCCGACCTGGCGCGCCGCCAGGGTTGGGCCGGGCAAGATGCGCCGTGGCGAGCCTCCCCCGCGGGCGCGGTCCCGCCCAGCGACCCGGCCTGGAATTTCTTAGATGAGCAAGGCGGACAAAACCCCGCCGGGCGGGGGAATGATGATGATTGGGGACAAGATACGTCCGCTCCGGGCCAAGCTGGCGGGCAAGCCTTGGGTGGCAGCGACGCCACCGGCTACACGCAAGACGGGCGCTTGACCCCTCTGCCCGGAACCCTGCCATCCTCCCCACCCCCGGCTGAAGCCCAGCCCCCACTGCGAGTGGGGCAGGTTCCTCTTCTCCGCCCGGTGGGGCAGATCGCCAACGCTTTTCTCGCGGCTGAAGGCCCAGACGGCCTCTACCTGATCGACCAGCATGCCGCCCACGAGCGCATTCTCTTCGAACGCTTCATGCAGCAGCGCCAGGCCCAAACGGCGCAGCTCGCCTCGCAAGCTTTGCTCCAACCCGTCACCGTAGAACTCACCGCCCCGGCGGCGCGTTTGCTCGCCGAGCAGCTTCCCATCCTGGCCCAAATCGGTTTCGAGGTGGAGAACTTTGGCCCCAACACCTTCCTGGTGCGCGCCGTGCCCACCTTACTCGCCAGCGGCGACCCGGCCGAGGCGCTGCGCGTGGTGATCGAAGATTTTGAAGAAGATGAAACCCCGCTGCAAGCCGAACAGGAAGCCCGTCTGATTGCGCGGGTATGTAAGCGCGCCGCGGTGAAGGCCGGCAAGAGCCTTTCGCCCGAAGAGCAGCGCGCCCTGATCACCGACCTGGAGGCTTGCCAATCGCCGCGCACCTGCCCGCACGGCCGCCCCACGATGATCCACATCAGCGTCGATTTGCTCGAACGCCAATTTGGCCGCAAAGGGGCGCGATAACCTCACGCCCGGCAGCGAATTTATAATCCGGCAAGGATGGGCGTTGGCAATCGAATGGGTGCGGTTGAAACCCGCCCTTATAGAGGCGGCGAACAGGTTAATCACGCCGGCAGCAGGGGCGAATTACCATGGGTGGTGTAGAAGAGTGGCCTGCCGCCCATCAACAGCCCGGCAAGGTGGGGTCGAAGTGCTCGTCAATCACCAGGTTGGTCATAATGGGCAGCACTTCGGCGGCGTCGAGGTGCAGAACAACATCGGCGCGCACATCCAGGTAGGTTTTTGAGCGGTTAATCAAGATCAGCCGCGCCCCGTTTTCTAATGCGCGCATCGGCAGCCCGGCCACCGGCAATACCTCTAAAGACGAACCCACCACAATCATCAAATCGCAGGCCTTGCACACCTCGACCGCCTTAAACCAGGTGCGCACCGGCAGTTGTTCACCCATCAGCACCATATCCGGCTTAAGCACTGCGCCGCAATCCGGGCAGTGAGGAATATCCCCTCTTTCCAGGTAGGCTGCCAGGAAAAGCTGCACGTCAAAGGTGTGATAACAGCGGGTGCATGTCAGGCTGCCCATCGAGCCGTGCACTTCCAGTACATGGCGCGAGCCGGCGCGCTGATGCAGCACGTCGATATTTTGGGTGACGATAGCCTGGACAATGCCCATCTCTTCCAGGCGCGCCAGGCTGGTATGGGCCGGGTTGGGCTGCGCCTGGAAAATAACCCGCGCCAGGTCACGCATCCAATGATAGAAATTTGTGGGGTTATAACGAAAAGCCGACAGCGAAGCCACTTCGAAAGGGTCGTATTTTTCCCAAATGCCGTTATCCGGAGAGCGAAAATCGGGGATGCCTGAAGAAGTCGATATGCCTGCGCCGGTTAGCGCCACGGCATGGCGGCTAACACGCAGCATATCGGCGGCGCAGCGAATTCCCGACCAGGAGACTCCTGGCATAATAGCCTCGCTTCAGATCTACGTCTAATGTGCTGCCTTCTGTAACACGCGTTGCGCAAGACCATTAAACTGTTGGCTGGTCACACCGTCGGGCTGGCGCAGCACCATGGGGGTGTGCGTCAACTGCGCCTGATAGGCCAATTCAGCAGCGGCGGTAAACACCATCGTCACCAGCATCCCCATTGCATCTTGCACTTGCCCCAACGAGAGCTGCATTCCGGCCCGCTGGCGGTTGACCAAAGCCAGGGTAATGGCATCGGCGGAGACACCCGCTTCAACCATCACGTCAAACAACAACCTGGCTTGCTGGGCGTTAGGGGTGGTTGGTTCAAACACCAACACCACCTGATGGACGCTCTCCAAGACTTTGCGATTGACCGGCGTTAGAGAAACGCCCAGGTCTAACACACAATTAGGAGCCAGGAAGGCCATATTCCGTACAATGGCGTCGAAACATTCAATGTCATTGCTGTGGCTGGCGTCGGCCGGATGAGGGGAGGAAAGTAGAAAGCGCAGCCCCGATGGGTGATCCACCAGCTCGCGCTCAATCACTTCAGGGATAATCGCGCCGGGGTTGAGTTCCAGTAAGTGGTTCATCCCTTTAGCATCGGTAAAACCCATTTCCTGGGCCAGGCCGCCGCAGCCGGGGCGAAAATCGGCTATCAGCACCGGCTTCTTGCTCAGGCGCTGCACCTGCACCGCCAGGTTAAGCGCCATTGTGGTGACCCCCACCCCGCCCTTGGTGGAGATGACTGCGATGATTTCACCGCGCTTTTTATACGATTGCACAGCCGGCGGCCCCGCCAACGCGGCCTGGCGAGCATCGGCCCGCTGCAGCACGGCTTTGACATTGGCGATTAATTCACGTGGTTGAATCGGCTTGGTAAGATAGGCGTCGGCCCCGGCTTCAAAACCCACCAGCTTATCTTCCATCTGCGTCTTGGCGGTGAACATGATGATGAAAATATGCTGGGTGTCTGGATCAGCACGCAGCCGCCGCGCCACCTCTAACCCGTCGATATCCGGCATCATTAAATCGAGCAGAATCATGACGGGTTTCTCGGCTTTGGCAATCGTGAGCGCCTGCCGGCCGGAGGGCGCCGCGAGTATCGAGAAGCCCTGGCGTTCGAGCATCAAACCCACCAGGCGCAGGGTATCGAGATCGTCGTCAACAACGAGAATTTTCTGTGCCATTTCCCGATCCTCCGTTGCACATATTATAATCGGACTTAGGATGATCGAACACGTTGAATTGCTCTTACGAGGCGACTGCCAGGTAAGCCCCCAAACCCTGGTACTTGCCGCAGTTTCCGGCGGAGCAGATAGCCTTTACCTGCTGCATGCGCTGCACCAGATGGGCCAACCGGCTGCGGCGGCTCACCTGGATCATGCGCTGCGCCCCGATTCGCCCGACGACGCCGCAGCGGTGCGGGCGCAAGCGCGCCGACTGGGGATCGAGTTCGTGGAGCAGCGCGTCGATGTGGCCGCCCTGGCCCAGGCCGAAAAGCTTTCGATAGAAGAGGCGGCGCGGGTTGCGCGCTATGCGTTTCTGTTTGAAACAGCGGCCCGCCTTGGGGCCGGCGCGGTCGCCACCGGCCACACCGCCAACGACCAGGCTGAAACCGTGCTCATGCACCTGCTGCGCGGCGCAGGGCCGAGCGGCTTACGTGGTATGCGCCCGCGCAGCCTGCCCAACCCATGGAGCGCAGGCATCCCCCTGGTGCGTCCGCTGCTTTCTACCTGGCGAACAGACATTGACGCATTTCTACTGGAAAACGACCTGCAGCCCCAGCAAGATTCAACCAATCGCGACCGGCGCTTTTACCGCAACCGTCTGCGTCTGGAAACGCTGCCCTACCTGGAAGAACTGGCCCCCGGCGCAGCTCAACGCCTGGTGCAAATGGCCGAGCTGCTAGGAGCGGAGGACGATCTGCTCAACCAGCTAACCGATGCCGCCTGGACGACCTGCGAGCCGCTTTCGGGGCCAGATTGGGTGACCCTGGATGCGGGGCGGCTGCTAGAGCAGCCGGCGGCCTTGCAGCGGCGGGTGCTGCGCCGGGCCATCGCCGCGCTGCGCCCCGGCCTACGCGATATTGACGCCGCCGCCATCGAGGCGGGGCGCGCCTTCCTATTCACCCCCACACGTTCGGGCCGGCGCGATCTAATCTCCAATTTGCACCTGCGCATGGAAGGGCCGCGGCTGGTCATCAGCGGCCGGCCAATCGGCCAGGACACCCCCACGAACGGCTGGCCGCAAATCTCCGCCGCTGCGCCCTTATCCGTGCCTGGCGAAATGCACTTGCCCGGCGGTTGGCGCATCACGGCTCAGCGCCTGCCTGCCGCAGCCGAACACATGCGCCTGGCGAGCGCTAACCCCAACCCGTGGCGCGCCTACCTGGATGCGAGCGCGCTAAACGGGCCGCTGGTGGTGCAGCCGCATCAACCCGGCGACCGCTTCGCCCCCCTGGGGTTAGGCGGACACACCCAAAAACTTTCCGACACATTGATCAATCATAAAATCCCCCGCGCCGCACGCTCGGCCTGGCCGGTGCTGTTCGCCGGGCAGCAAGTGGTGTGGGTGATGGGCGTTGCGCTAAGCGAATTTGTTCGCTTAGGCCCCGAAAGCCTGGAAGTGATTGTGGTAGAGATAGACAGGGAGATGGGGCAGCCGGCCTGAGGGCCAGGGGGTGCGGCGCGCCCGGCCCGCACAGGCCGCTGCCGGCAAAGCCAGGCCTATTCGGCCCGCAAAAAGGCTAACATACGCTGCCAGGCCAACTCGGCTGCTTGTGGGTTGTAATGCGCGGTGCGATCTGTTTCAAAAAACCAATGATAGATATGGGGGTAAATGAATATCTGGGCGTTAGCGGTGTGCATTTGCCGTGCGTTCCCAACCGGCTCCCAATCGTCGTCTTCAGCAAAGTGAAGCTGGAACTGCGCCCGGCTGGAGGATAGATCTGCGCCGGCCCCCCCATAGAACAAGACAACTTTGTCGAACGCCTCCGGTTCCAGCGAATCCAACGTCAGAGCATACTCGGCCCCCATAGACATGCCCACTGCGGACAGCTTGCTGTCATTGGCAGCCGGGTTATTTTGAAGCCACTGCAAAGCCTGCTCTGCGATAATTTGAGCCGAGGCCTGATCGCGTGTTTTCATGAGCTGCGTCGCCTCTTCAATGGTGCGAGCGATCTTGCCCTGGTGTAAGTCGGGTGCAAAGGCCACAAATCCTTCATCTGCCAGGCGGTCACACAGGCCCTTGATAAATTCGTTCAACCCCCACCAGGGATGCAAGACCAGCACGCCTTTACCCGCCCTGGCCTGAGGCAGCGCCAGATAACCCTTCCCAAGATGGTCATCGCTCCCAAAAGCAATCATACTCATATCATCCTCCTTGTGATAATCCAAACCACTCACTGGTATGAATGGGATAATCGGTTTTGCTTGGGGAGGTAATTATTTCCACCAACGCAGGCGCAGCGCGTTCTTGCCGCCCAAAATCGGATAAACCAGATAGATTATAGCATGTTGGTTCTGGCTGAGGAGATCAATCTTGGATTAAATTGTTGAGCGCCGGGGTTGCCCTATTCACCCGGCGCTCACTCAAGGAGGAGAAGAAAACACATCTGCCTCTATATTAGCATAGAGGCAGATGGCGTGCTTGACGGGTGGTATCCGCTTACCCGACGATCACCCGACGATAGCGAAACATGTTAGAACAACCCCACCACGCGCCCGGTCTCCAAGTCCAGGTCTACATCGTAGAACACGGAACGGGTGGGCAGGCCGGGCATGGTGCGCATCGTGCCCAGCAGCGGGTAGAGGAAACCCGCCCCAACCGAGGCGCGGATATCGCGGATGGGCACGATAAAGCCGGTCGGCTCGCCCTTTAGTTCGGGATCATGGCTCAGGCTCAGGTGCGTTTTAGCCATGCACAGGGGCAGGTTATCAAAGCCCAACCGGTTATACAAGGCGATCTTCTCTTCAGCTTCCGGCGAGTACTCAACGCCAGCAGCGCCATAGATTTCTTTACAGATGATCTCGATCTTTTCCTTAATAGGCAGGTCCAGGTCGTATAAGAAGCGAAAATCAACTTTCTTCTCAGCAGCTTTGATGACTGCTTCACCCAAGGCCACTGCACCCTTGCCGCCGTCCATCCAGTGCGTGCAAACCACGGCGTCTTCCGCGCCGGCTTCCATCGAGGCAGCGCGCACCATTTCCACTTCCGCCGGGGTATCGTTGGCAAAGGAGTTGACCGCCACCACTACGTTTACGCCATACTTCTTGGCGTTGCGGATATGGTGCTGCAAGTTACACAGACCGCCGCGCAGCAGGTCGAGATTCTCTTCAATGTAAGCAGAAGCCAGGGGGCGGCCTGCCACCACCTTGGGGCCGCCGCCGTGCATCTTAAGGGCGCGCACTGTTGCCACCAGCACAACCACCTGCGGAATGAGTCCGGAATAGCGGCACTTGATATCGAAGAATTTCTCCATGCCGATATCGGCGCCGAAGCCCGATTCTGTCACCACGTAATCGGCAAGTTTGAGGGCGATGCGGTCGGCGATGATTGAGTTCTGCCCATGGGCAATGTTGGCAAACGGGCCGGCATGCACAAACACCGGTGTGCCTTCCAGGGTCTGCATCAGGGTGGGCATAATGGCGTCTTTCATCAACACCGTCATGGCGCCAGCCACGCCCAAGTCCTCGGCGGTAATTGCATCGCCGGCGAAGCTGGTTCCGATGACAATCTTACCCATACGCTCGCGCATATCGTTCAGATCTTTGGTCAATGCCAGGATAGCCATAATTTCGCTGGCTACGGTAATATCGAAACCGGTGCGGCGAGGCATATTTTCTTCCGGGCCAAGACCAATTTCAATCTCGCGCAAGAAGCGGTCGTTGGTATCGACCACACGCCGCCAGGTGATGGTGGCTGGGTTAATATCCAGGCGGGCGAAGCGCGCCTTTTCTTCTTTGGTCAATTCGTTAGGATCGGTTTTATCAATGCCCAGTTTCTTGAGCCGGCGCAGCATGGAGGGGGAGAAGCGGCGATTGCCCTGTTTATCGGCCGGGCAGAGAGCGTTGAACAGCTTTTCGTCATCGGGTTGGCGCGTTTCGTGAAGAATGCGAGCGTCGATAGCGGCTGCCAATAAATTGTTGGCGGCGGTGATGGCGTGAATATCACCGGTGAGATGCAGGTTAAAGTCTTCCATCGGAATAACCTGGCTGTAACCACCGCCGGCTGCGCCGCCCTTAATGCCAAAGGTAGGCCCCTGACTGGGTTGGCGAATACAAGTAAAAACGCGCTTGCCCAGGTGTGCGCCCAGGGCCTGGCTCAGCCCCACCATGGTAGTGCTTTTGCCCTCGCCCAGCGGGGTGGGGGTGATAGCCGTCACATCGATATATACCCCATTGGGAACATCCTTCAACCGGTCGAGTACGCTCAGGCGCACCTTGGCCTTATATTCGCCGTGCATCTCTAATTCAGAGGGCAGCAAGCCCACTTCTTCAGCGATAACGGAGATAGGTTTGAGCACGCCTTCTTGTGCGATTTCGATATCGGAAGGTACGGGGCGACGTAAATTAATCTTGGTAGGTTGGAACTTGCGCAGGGGGGGAGAATCATGCATTTCGGTCATTGTGGGTCTAACCTTTCTTTTTTTGATATGAGACTTTCAGACCTAAGGTATTCTTATTTTCACCGAGAATGTCAAAATCCACAAGGGATTGATGACGGTTTTTGACGGGCGAAATGTCATAACAATGCTTTAAACATGTACAAATCGCCGCGTATGAAGCCTTGCTTTTCATAATATTTGCGGGTGCCGATGGCGGCAATCACTGCCAGACGGGCAAAGCCATGCTGGGCGGCAATTTGAGCAGCGGCTTCGATAAGCTGCCCGCCCAAGCCAATGTGCTGGGCGGCGCCGGCCTTCTCTGACCCCACCGCCAGCGATTGTCCATACACATGCACTTCGCGGATGATGGCCGCGCCGGACAAATCGCTCAACCCCACAGCGGGCGCGCCCGCCCCCGGCAGCGACAAGCGCAGAAACCCCGCCAAACGATCATCGGGCGTGTCAAACGATAGGAAGTGTTCTTCTGCGCCGGGGGTGGTATACACCAGGTCTTGCAGCGTCACCGAATCGGCCTTCACCTTCTCGGCCCGCACCTCGCGGCAGCGAATGCAGTGGCAGGCCTGGCCGCGGCGCGCCAGTTCGGCGTGCACATCCTGGCGCAAGCTCGTGCGCTTATTGCCCTCCACCACATATGTGGAGGGAATATCGCGAATGATGCGGTTAACGCGACAGTAGCGCGGGATGCCGGGCTTGACATCGGCAATCAGATCAATCAACTCTTGCGTGGTGTAGGGACGGTAGCCGCCCTGCTGCCAGATGGTGTACAGCTCGGTATTTTCAAGCAGCTGATTAGGGTAAATTTTGATCTCGTCGGGGCATAAACCGTCCCACAAGCGCGAGAAGTCTTCCCGGTCGCTGGCTGGGGTGGCCCCATACAGGTTCGGCATCCAGTGCAACACCACCTTAAAGCCGGCGGCGCGCAATAAATCCACCGCCTTTTGGGTTTGCGCCACGGTGTGCCCGCGTTTGTTCAACGCCAAAATAGCATCGTCCAGGCTTTGCGCCCCCATTTGCACCTTGGTTACGCCCAAGGTGCGCAGCCAGGCCAGTTCCTTGGGGGTAATTTCATCGGGGCGAGTCTCGATCACCAACCCCACGTTGCGATGTTGGGCGGTCTCGTTATAAGCCTGGGCTTCCGCCAGGGTGGCGTGTTCCACGCCGTTCAGGGCGTGAAACAGCCGTAAAACAAACCATTCCTGGTAGTCACGGCGATAGGCGCTCCATGTGCCGCCCAAGATAAGCAGCTCGATTTTATTGGTGGGGTGACCGACCGCTTCCAAGGCTTCGATGCGCGCCGCCGCCTGGTCATAGGGGTCGAAGGCGTGTTCCGCCGCTCGCCGCGCCCCCGGCTCATCGATAATGTAGCTTTTGGGCATGCGCACATCGGTGGGACAAAAGATACACTGCCCGGGGCAGGGGTAGGGCTTGGTTAAAACAGTAACCGTGGTGACGCCCGACAGTGTGCGCACCGGCTTCATGCGCAGGCGCAAGAACAGGGCCGGGTCTTCATTCCAGCGCCCGCTCTGCACCAGCCGATGATACACCGCCACTAAGGTAGACTTACCAATGTAGCCGCCGGCGGCCAAGGGGTGGCGGCGCACTACCTCGTCCACCGTGCGCCCCTGGCGCACTTCGTCTAAGATGACCTCCGCCAGGGCCAGTTTTTCGGGAGAAAGCCGGCGCAGTTCCTGCCAGGCTTTACGATCGGATGGGGGGTTTGACATGTATAATAACCTCAATCATGGATGACGCTACCGCTAAACAATTACTTGATCTCAACCGTCAATTTTACCAGACGTTTGCCGTGGCGTTCTCAGATACACGTGGGCGTTTACAAGCGGGGGTGCGCCGCTTGATTGGCGAGGTGACCGCTCGGCAAACGGTGCTAGATTTAGGGTGCGGCAACGGACTGCTGGGGTGGGAGCTTTATCGGCAAGGGCTAATCAGCCGCTACGTGGGGTTGGATAACAGCGCCGGGCTGCTTGTGGCCGCCGCCCCGGCCACGCAGCATACCCCCCCCCAAGCCACCCGGTCTGCGCCGGCCGAGGCAGGCCTCCAACCCAACCCAGGCATCCCCGCCCCACCGCTGACATTTTTGCAGGCCGACCTGACCCTGCCAACCTGGCCCGCCGCCCTGGACGGGCAAACCTTTTCCATCGTGGCTTGCCTGGCTGTACTGCATCATATCCCCGGCGCCGCCCAGCAGCTGGCCTTACTGCGTAAGGCCGCGGCCTGCTTATCGGGCGGTGGCCGCCTGTGGCTCTCTAACTGGCAATTTCTCAACAGCCCACGCTTACGGGGGCGCATCATACCCTGGTCTGCCGCCGGTTTAACCGAAGCTCAGGTTGACCCTGGCGATTATCTGCTGGACTGGCGCAGCGGGGGGCAGGGCTTGCGCTACGCCCACCACTTCGCCCCAGATGAGCTAGAGGCGTTAGGCCGCCAGGCCGGGTTGGAAGTGGTGGAGCTATTCCTTTCGGATGGCGAAACGCATAACCTGGGCCTATATATAGTGTTTAAGAAAGCCCAGGGATAATGCTACGCGCTGGAGGGGCTTTTGCTCTTGTGCATGCGGCGCGCCGGCGAAACCTATGACCGATTTAGACCCATCCGCAGCTTTTGTTGATCTAATAGTATAATATTCGGGTACGCACCTCAGCTCTCAGATTGGTATTATGCGCGTTTTAATCATCTCTGATATTCATGCCAATTACTCGGCGCTTGAAACTGTTTTAAACGCCGCCGGTGATTACGAGGCCGTTTGGTGCCTGGGGGATTTGGTGGGTTATGGGCCAGATCCAAACGAGTGTATCGAGCGTGTGCGCCAACAACCCAACCTGCATTGCGTCATCGGAAACCACGACGCCGCCGCCCTGGAACAAATTGACGTTGAGACGTTCAACCCGGAAGCCCGCCTGGCGATTATGTGGACCCAGCAGCAGCTCACCGAAAGCAGCCGCGCCTTCCTGGGCGGCCTGGAGGAAAAAACCCAAGCCTCCGATGTGACCATTACGCATGGCAGCCCACGCCATCCGGTGTGGGAATATCTGCTGGATACGCGCACCGCCACATTGAACTTCGACTACTTCGACACCCCGCTGTGTTTTGTTGGGCACACGCACCTGCCGGTTATCTATTCCCTGGAAGACACCAACCAATTGGCCGGGCGCAGCATCCCCGAACCGAACCAGGCCATCTGCTTGCCGGAACGCGCCATTGTTAACCCCGGCTCGGTGGGGCAGCCCCGCGACCGAGACCCACGCGCCGCTTACGCGCTCTACGATACGGAAACGCGCCTGTGGGATTTTAAACGCATCGCTTACGATATCGCTGCCGTTCAAGCACGCATGATCCGCGCCGGGCTGCCCGATCGCCACATTCAACGGCTTGCCGCGGGCTGGTAAGCCATCACCCACTAAGCCCTCATATTTTCAAAGATTGGAGGCGCAAGATGAGAAGAAGCGAGATTACTTCTCTTCAGTGCGCCTTTTGCGTCCCCGGTCGAGAGGCAATTCCAGGGCGACTAATGATTCTGACAAATTCCTGACATTTATCCAAACCGGGGAACGGGCCATGAAGAACGGGCGTTTCAGGTATAGAGTGAAATCATCTTAAGGAGGAAACCATGTCTACCCTGACCAAATATTTGAACTATCGCCTATTGACCGGCGTGGCGCTGGTCGCCATCGTCTTGGGGGGCTGCGCCGCCGCCGCCCCCAATCGCGCCGTGCAAAGCCAGGAGGCAGGCGGCGCGCCAATGGCCGCCCCATCCTACGATAAATCTTCCGCGGAAGGTCCAGCAGTTGAGTATGCTCCGGAAGCCCTGGAAAGCCCGGCCCAAAACCAGTCTCAAGAACGCATTGTAATTAAGAATGCCAGCCTTAGCGTCGTCGTGCCCGACCCCGCCAAGTCGATGGATCGCATTAGCGCCATGGCCGAAAGCATGGGCGGCTTTGTTGTTTCGGCGCAAGTGAGCAAACAGTACCTGGGCAACGGCATTGAAGCGCCGCGCGCCAGCGTCACCATTCGTGTGCCCGCCAAGCGCCTGGATGAGGCTCTCAAGACCATCCAGGCCGAGAGCGATGAGGCCCCGGATAATCTATCCATTAACAGCCAGGATGTAACCAGCGAATATGTGGATCTCAAATCACGCCAGGCCAACCTGGAAGCCGCCGAGAAGGAACTGGTGCGCATTATGGAAGGCGCCACCCGCACCGAAGACGTGATGATGGTCTACAATCAACTGGTCTCGATCCGCGAGCAGATCGAAGTGATTAAAGGCCAGATCAAATACTACGAGGAATCCGCCGCCCTTTCTGCCATATCCATCGAACTCATTGCCGACGCCGCTAACAAACCGATTGAAATTGGCGGCTGGAAGCCCACCGGCATTGCCAAAGAGGCCATTGAAGCGCTGCTTAAAACCCTACAGGGTTTAGGGACGTTCATCATTTGGCTGGTAATCTATGTGCTGCCGGTACTGATCGTGCTGTTCATTATCTTCGTTCTGCCGCTCATCCTGATCATTCGCGCCTGGCGCAAACGCCGCCGCGCCCGGAAGGCCATTTCGACCACCCCATCCGAGCCGACCGCCTAGCGGGCCGGCCGCCATCCCAACCTCGCATTCCCGCCCCTACCCCACACCGGTAGGGGCGGTTTTCCACCCTGTCGCGACACTCCCGGTCCTGGCAATCCTGGATGGAGGAATGTAAACCCCACCGTCACACCGCTTGCCCCATACCAACGAATACAACATGGGCGACGCCCGGCCTTCGAACCCACCTTACCCGGTCGAGGAAAAGCGTCTATAATACGACCATCATGAAAGAACTGATCCAAAACGCCAGGGCGCTGCTCAATATTAGCCTCACACCGGCTCAAATCGCGGCCTTCGAAATTTATGAGCGCGAATTGCTGGATTGGAACCAGCGCATGAACTTGACGGCAATTCGCGATGCGCCCGGTGTGCGGATTAAGCATTTTCTCGATTCACTCACCTGCTTGCCGGCCATGCAAACCCGCCCCATGGAGCGCGTCATCGACATTGGAACCGGAGCGGGCTTTCCGGGCCTGGCGTTGAAGATCATGGCCCCCGCTATGCGGCTGACCCTGGTGGAATCGGTGGGGAAAAAGGCCGAGTTTTGCCGGCACATGGTAAATATACTCAAACTTGATGACGTGACCGTGCTGTGCGAGCGGGCGGAAAGTGTGGGGCAGATGGCGGCGCACCGCCAGGGTTACGATTGGGCGCTGGCGCGCGCGGTGGCCGCCATGCCGGTGTTGATGGAATATCTACTGCCGCTGGCGCGGGTGGGGGGAGCCGTCTTGGCGATGAAAGGTGAAAGCGCACCGGCCGAAGCGCACGAGGCGGAGTACGCTAACCGCATCCTGGGGGGCCGGGTGCGCAAGCTTACACCCATCGCCCTGCCTGGTGTAGCCGATGAACGCTACCTGGTGATTGTCGATAAAGTGGCTGCCACGCCGCCAGGTTACCCACGCCGGGTGGGATTGGCGACAAAAAAACCGCTCGCCAAAACCGAGCCGTCTTTATAACCGGCGTTTTGTGGCACTCCGGCGCTAAGCTAACCAGATTGGGGGAAGAAACGAACCTGCAGCAAACCCTGGCCTAAATTGGTTGAACTCTACCGCCTTGCACTTGCCAGGTACGCGCGCCGCGCACATAATCCGCGGCGAAAGCGTCCAGGTCGGTGGTAGTGAGCAATGCTTGCTCGCAGTTGAGCAAGCTCGCGAGCAGGTCTTGGCGGCGGGCGGGGTCTAACTCGGCCAACACTTCGTCTAGAAGCAGCACCGGCCAAACCGAAGTCTTTTCTTTCATCCAGGCCACTTCGGCCAACTTAAGCGCTAACATTGCGGTGCGCCCCTGGCCGCGCGAACCGTACACCCCTAAGTCAATGCGATTGCTGACAAAGCGCAGGTCATCACGGTGCGGGCCGAGCGTGGTCACCCCGCGCGCGATCTCATCCCGGCGATTACGTTCCAGGGCCTGCCGAAACCCCTGGCGGATCTTTTCAATCGATAACGACGAACGATCCAACACCCCCTGCAAAGGCAAACCGGGCTGCAATGGCGAGGTGGGATAGGGATCGAATGAGGGTTGGTAGTCGATGCGCAGCACTTCCTGGCCGCGGGTTAGCTCGTGATGCAGCGGGCGCGCCAGCAGGTCTAGCTGCTGGATGGCCTGGATGCGGGCATAAATGATCTGCGCGCCGGCGGTTGCCACTTCATCGTCCCAGTAATCGAGTTGGGTTGGGTCGCCGCCACGCTCGTTGAGCGTTTTTAGCAAAGCATTGCGCTGGGTGACGGCGCGCTGGTAATCGGAAAGATGGAGAGCGTAACGGGGCCACACCTGCCCAAGGGTCAGGTTCAGGTAGCGCCGGCGTTCTTCAGGAGCGCCCTCCACCACCGCCAGCATTTGCGGCAGGAACAGGGCCGCATTGAAACTGCCCATGGCTTGGGCGCTGCGGCAGGCCACTCCATCGAGCAAAATCTCTTTACGCAGCCGCGCCGACCCGCTGACCATATCGCGCATAATACGCACTTCCAAACGATGGCTGCCGCCGCTGCTGGCAGGCCCGGCTTCGCGCTGAAAATCCGCCACAATGCGCGCCACCGCCAGGGCTTCATTTTCAGCTAAAAAGCTGATCAGCTGCCGGTCGGAACCCGCCTGGAATGAAGTGAAGGTCGCCAGGTAATAGATGGCCTCTAGCAAGGTCGTTTTGCCCTGGGCGTTGCCGCCAACCAACAAAATTGGCCCGCCAGGAACGTCGATATCCAGGCGGGCAAAACTTCGGAAATTGGTGAGCGAAAGGCGGGTGAGCAGCATACCTGCGCCTCTGAACCAACCGGCTAGTCCAGAGGGATGGCTTCTCCTTCTGCGGGACGCCACACCTTTATGGCGCGGTCGGTGAATAACACCCCGTCTAAGTGATCAATCTCATGTTGAAAAATGCGCGCCAGCCAGCCACGCGCTTTGACACGCATGGGCTGTCCATGGCGGTTATATCCTTTGACGGTGATTTCGTCGTTACGCTCTACATCGCCGATGATGTTAGGGATGGACAGGCAGCCTTCCGTGCCGGTCTCAAAGCGGTCGGCGGCGCGCACAATTTCGGGGTTAACTAAAGTGTACAGTTTGGGGGGCACAGTTTCATCTTCGTCGTCGCCATATTCAACCACCACCACCCGCAGCCCCACGCCCACCTGGGGGGCAGCCAGGCCCACACCTGGGGCCTGGCGCATGGTCTCTACCATATCATCTATCAGGGTTTGCAATTCCGGGCCAAAATCGGTCACCTTGCGCGCTTTCTTACGCAGCACCATCGCCGGAACAACTACAATTTCTCGTAACGCCATCAGTCTGACCTCTCAGAAGCTTGTTTTATATCGTGATAAATATTCAGGTATGCCAACACTCGGTCACGTTCGCGATCGACTTCTTGCTGTTTACGGCTGTTTTGCAGTTCTTGCATACGCTGAAACACATCTTGTTGAACCCGAGCCGGATCAAACACCCCTTCAAAGTTGAGTTTTTGATCGCCCACGTTCACATTCACATCACCATAGTTGAAAAGATACCCAGGAAGCCCACGCCGTTCGTGGTTTAAACTGATAACCCGGTCTAATGGGGCTGAGGTGCGACTTTCATCACCAAAGGGTTTTTTTTCAATATCGTAGATTGTATCCTTCGTGATCTGGTAAATATCATTGGTCCAGTCTATATAATTATACACGAGAGCGCCTAAAGACCCTAATGAAAGGATTAAGAATAAAACGCCCCCAATTCCCAACACCCCAGCTCCCAGGTCTTGCCTGATAGCCGCCCATGCGCCGAAGCCCGCCCCGGTCAGGAGAAGCAGCTGCACTAGCAAAGGGATCCAAATTTTCTTAAGCAGCACCAACCAGTGTTTGCGATAGGTGACGACCCCGTTGAGTTCGGTGCGCGAGCGCAGCAGGTTGCCCAGGTAACGCTCGCTCAAGCTCATATCGGTTACTTCTCCCGGCGTAGTGGCGGGACGGCGACCCTGGCGCTTAGGGTCGGACGGCGATTCTTGTGGCGACTCCGGCGCGGAGGAGTCATCATACCGGTCGGGGTGAATGATTTTATCAACCGCCCGTTCATCTTCGGCGCGCTTAGTCCTAACAGAACGCTGCTGCGCCTCCCGCCAAAACTCGCGGATGAGCAGTTCCATCTGGCGCGGGTCGCCAATCGCCCGCAGCGTGAATTGACTGGTGTAGGTGCTGATATCAATATCCCCAAAGCCTAATATCCGGCTCAGAAGCGTCATTTTGACGTTAATGCCGCGCAGCGCCTCTAAGGGAGCCTGGACGGTACTCTCGTAAAAAAAGACAATCTGCTCTACCCACACCACACGCTGATCGGTGAGGATATAGTAATCGTTGCTCCAGTCAATATACTGCCACACGCCAAACAAAATCGCCGCGAAGGCCAAGATACCGGCAACGCTGTACCCACCGGTGCGTAGGGTGGCGTTCAGGTCGGCGGTCCAGGTAAACCAGGCCACCAATAGGCCGAGCAGCAGCACGGCTGCTGGCGGCAGCAATTTCCAGAGTAGAAAAGTGATGTGTTTGCGGCGCACCTGGTAGACCCGTTCTTCTGGGTTAAGCCAGGCAAAAGGGTGGCGCTCAATAAAGGTGCGGCTCTCGATCAATCGTTCCAGCAAAAGACGAATAGCTGGAAATTCACCCAGAAAGGCATCGAAGTGTTTCTTATCGGCATACAGGAGGCTGACTTCATTAATGGCCTTAACGGTGGCATTGCGCGGCTGATTGCGCAGCAAGGCCTGCTCGCCGAAAAACTCGCCTTCGTGGAGTACGGTGACATTGCGCTGCGTATCCCCCACCCGGCGGGTTACCAGCACATCGCCCTGCATCAAAAAATAGAAGCCGTCGCCAGCGGCGTTTTGTTTAATAATGACCGAACCAGCAGGCAGCTGCTTTTCTTTAAAATAGCGGGCCGCTTTAGAAAGCTGCGCGTCACTCAATCCTGCAAAGAGGTGAACCCCCTTGAAGAAAGGAATGACGCGGGCGCGTTCTACGGGTGGCATACCCGTTCTCAGGCGGCGGAGCGCAAGCGGCGGGCGAAGAAGATCACCAACACCAGCAAAAGCGCCATACCCACCATCATCGGCAAACCAATATCATCGGCAAAACCAGTATTCGGAATACCGGTAGAGGTGGCTCGTAGGGTGGGTGTGCCGGCGTTTTGCGTGAGAATGGCCTCTAAAGTGACAAAGCGCGCTGTGGCCGTAGCTGCTTCCGGCGGAATTCCACCAGCGGCTTCAGTCTGCACCGGAGACTGGGTGTCTGCAACGGCCACTACCGGCGTGGGCGGAAGCGTTGGCGTTTCGGTGGGAGGGATGGGCGTGTTGGTGGGGGTCGCTGTATAAGCCGCCACAATGTCTGTCATCATGGCCGAGGTGGCCGTGGCATCCACAATTTCAGCTACGGCAGTCTCTTGGGCAATGCTGGTAGATTGCAGACTCATCTGCGCGGAACGAGAGCGCGGCAGCAGCACCAATGCATAGACGGCAATACATAGCAGAGCGATGAGGGCGATGCCCCCCAAAGCTGCGGCGATGATAAGAAAGGTGCGGTTGCTGGTTTCTTCCACAGGCGGGGGCACATCGGGAGGCAGATTATCATCCAGGTCCAGGTTTTGGAAGCTCATAGGGTTCTCCTTCTAAACAGCATTGGTATTATTGCATTATTTCTAGATTTGCCACGGGCACATTTAGCACCGATCCGTTATCTAGTTTCACTTCGGCGGCCTGAGCCTTTAACCCACCCGGAAAGACGCTGCCGACCTTTAAAGCAGTCACCGTTCCGGCCGCGCCGGCAGCAGGGGCGCGGATAATCCGCACCGCCGACCCCACCTCCAGCTTCGCCGTATCGGGCGGAGGCGCGATGTATGAAGTGGCCGGCCCAGGAATGACAAGCTCGGGGCGCGCCTCTTGATAAACATCCCCGTTTTCCGCTAACAAGGCAACATCGCGCCGGTCTGCCGAAACGAGCAGCTTATGCGCCGGCGGATATAGAGTGCGTCTTCCAAAACCTTCTAAGATGAGGATTGGAAGGCTCGTCATCATCATGGCGGGCGCAAGGGCGGCGGCGGCGCTAACCAGGATCAGTCCGCGCAGCGACATGGTTTCCGCCATGCGAATCACTTCTTCCGACTCGCAGTGCCCGCCCATCACGATGCCGCCGCGCATACTTACATCAATATCTTTTGTGGTGAGCAGCTCCACGGCATCTTTCACTAACACATTCAACACCCCAAAGTCGCTTTTGCCATTGCCCCAGGCCGCCTGCACCAGGCCGCCGGTGGCTTCAATGGTAACCCCGCGATCGGGGATTAGCTCCACCACTTCACCAGGGAGACCCGCCTTAAGGGCGAAGGGCTTGGCGGCAAGTTCTAACAAAACCTGGCCTCCCCCCGCCACAATCACCTTGCCGTCGCGCGGCGAGCGCAGCATCCGCCGGAACACCCCAACCGGGCCGGCCAATATATCGTTTTGCGCCAGCGCGTCGCCGGCATGACAGCTGAGGGCCGCATCGGCCTTATCGGCGCTCAAACCCAAGGCGCGGGCAATGTCGATCAGTAAATAATCGGCGTTTAAGGTTGTTTCAGCCACAGTGTCGTTAGGCGAAACCTTTTGCCCAGCCCGCACCGTCACCTTGCCCGGCAGGGGCAGCAGGCGTGTGCGTCGAATAATCGTTAGAGGCAAAACATGCGTTACAGGCGCAAGCATCTACTGGCCTCCCAGGGTCCACAACCATTTCTTGATTAAATCACGGCGTCGAGAAATATCTTCGGGCATCACCAGCGGGCGGCCACGGGCATCGATGATTACGCCCAACGCTCCACCCATCACCCGCAGACCGCCGCCACGCCCCGGCGCGCCCATGCCCACATCGGCGCGATGCAGGGGCTGAAGCTGCAATTTCGCCATCTGTCCGGGCGGCAAAGGCAGCACTTCCAGGCTGCCCTGCTTCACCTCCAGAGCAGCTTCATCCCCGCTTTCGTAAGTAATCTTAAGCTTTAGCACCGGCGAGCCGGAGCCAATGCGGGCCACCGGGCTAATGACCGTGCCAATATGCAGAAGCGAATTAGAATCGAGCACTTGCACCACCAGGGTGGGGTTCACTGCCGCCGCAGCCCCTAACGCAGCAATGAGGTGATGCTGATCTAACACCATGGTGGTAATGCCGGTGGGCTGCAAGCCATCGAGCATTAGTAAAGCGCTCTGCGCCAGGTTTGGGGCCTGCGCCGCCACGCTGCCCGAAACGATGATTGGTTCAAAGCTTGGCAGCAGTCCTTCCATCGGGGCCGGCAGCACCGCCGGAAAACTTGCCGCCGCGGCTTTGAGGGCGTTAGCGATCTGCACTCGCGCCAGGGCGATTTCGATCCCCATATCCTCAATCGTGGCCGGAAGGGTGGCCGGGTGCAGCGCCTTGTTATAAATATAATCCAGCAAATCGGCGTCGGAAAGCTCAAACGGCAGCCAGCGCAGCACCTCCCGCCGGGCGTCCTGATTCATACTCTCCAACAGCCCCGCCCCCAGCCCATACTGTGGAAAGACATTCAAAGACAGATCGGCGTCGTAAGCGGCGGCAATGGTGACCGCCGAAGCGCCAATATCGACCCCCAAAGCGCCTTTGCGTGTGGCGTGCTGCTTGCTCTGAAAACGCACAATCCGCCCAAAAGCGGCAGCGGTAGGGATCAACCCCCCACCAGCCCAGCGGTTAAGCTCCGATACTCCGTGAATGTTCTTTGAGCGAATGAGCGTGGTGAGGCCGGCCATGCTGCTTTGGGCGGCGTCTAGCTGCTCCACCTCGAGCGAGGGGTGCAAATTTGGGGCGAAATGCAGGTTCGCCAACCCGCCCAGGGTGCTGGTCAATTCTTCCTTCAGGCTGCTGTTGCCGGCGAATAATACTTCGGGGCGGAACTCCGGCGGCAGCAGATACCCCGCCAACCCCACGGCCTCGAGCAGTTTTAGCACCGATTGTTCGGCTCCGCCCTCAACGCCGCCCGCCGCCACAATCAGATCGGGGCGAGATTGCATCAGCATATTCAAGCGTTGGTCGATGCTGCGTCGATCGTTCAGGCTAAAGCTGTGAATCACACGGGAATAGGTGGTAGAGGCCAGGCGGCGGGCGCTTTCCAATGATACATCTTCCAGCAAACCAATTGCGACCACTTTTAATGGCTCTCCGGCGGAAAGCGTGGCGGCAAACTGATCGACGCCGGAGCTATCCGACTGCATTGGCATAATTAAATGCTCGTCTGCGCCCACGAGGATGCGCCCGGTGATGGTCTGCAACTGATCGATTGCCAGGCGCACTCCTTCGCTCACATCCCAATAGGGGGCTGCGGCGGTAGAAGGGGCCACGCCGACAGCCAAAAAGCGGTAACGCTCATCTACCACGTCGAATAGGATGGCGCGGGTATTAACCGAACCAACATCCACAACCAACAGGGAATCTGCATCGACAATTGAATTCATGCTAAGCCGCCGGGGTAATCAGCATTCGAATGAACTGCAAGATTGCGTCCATTCGCTCCACCAGGGCGGCCATGGCCGCCGCATATACACCTGCAAACACCGCTCCAAAGGCCAGGGCGATAAACATTTGCCCCAACCCAGACAAGGCTTGCTGCCACAGCGGGCGTGCAGGCAAGCCCGGCGTGTTGCGCACCCCAAATTGAAAGGTCGCCAGGGTGGCGACTGTTCCCACCAGGATAATGAGGCCGTTTAGCACTTCAAAACCCAGGCTGGTTTTTCCAGCCGCGGCCAGGGCGGTGCGATCTAAATGGTTTAGGGTGGCGCCAAGTTGCGGCATCAGCGTACCCAACACCGCGCCGCCAATCGCCGCCGCCGCCCCCACGCCCACCAAAAAAGCCATCACCGGTGCAGCCAGGCCATTAAAACGCCGTGTTGTCTTGACAACCAACAGCGCCGCGCCCACTAAGGGGACTGCAGCAATCAACCGCCCTTCTAAGAGCGGCCAAACCAGGCGCGGGACAATTACATTGGTAACCGTCACTGCCGCAACATAACCGGCCGTCACCCCGATGAAGATATGCGTAGCCATTCGGAACAGCACATTATCCCCAAAGAAATAGCTAAAAACCATCAGGGTAAGCAAAAAACCTACGATTGCGCCGATGAAGCCGCTGATTTCGGGAATGTTCATAGTTTTTTCTCGCCGCCGGGGAGGTCTTTACGCCGGGCAATCTTGCCTATTGAGAAGTTGTACAAACCTGCCATGAGCATTAGCACGGCTGAAATTAACATCCCCACGCCAAAGGCCGGCCAAACCTGCGCCGCTCCCCCGGAGGCGCCGAAGGCTTGTTCCAGGGCGGCGCTGCCGGCTAAGCCACTCACCAGGCCCTGCGCTTGGCCGGCGTCGTAATACGGCCGGATAAAAGCTTCGCTTTGCGCGCTGCTCAGCACCACCAGCGGAACCACCCCCGCCAGGCCTGGCTGCACTTGCTCAAACCAGGTGCGAGCAGTTTCCGGGCTATCGGTGGCGAGGAGCACCAAGGCAAACTGCGCCGGCATGGTTACTGCGCTAATGGCCGGGTTTTCCCAAGCCGGCGCGCCGGCGACATCAAACGGCAAAATTCTGCGGGGGTTGGCCGCAAAGCCCCGCAGCCCCGCCGCCCCACCGGGAATTAGCCCCAGGTTGACGTAGTTCTGCGGGTAGGCCATGAGCACACCGTGCTGATCGCGCACCAAACCCAGCACATGTTCCGCCTGGCCCGGCCCAGTGACCACACTAGAAACCATAGCAAGGTACGCGCCCTGGGCCGCCAACTGCTGAATGGCGCTGCCGGTGAGCTTATCCATCTCACCGGAAACGCTCATATCATAATCGATCACCACCAGCACCGGAGCGCCCGGCTGGATGGTGTTCAACACATCGAAAGCTGCCTTTACTTCGGGCGTAGCGAAGGGCAGCCCCGTATTAGGCATTCCGGTCCACAAAGCCAGCGCGACGGGGAAGATCAGCAAGAATGCCATTGCTACACGCAACACCGCCAGCGAAGAAAGCACAGGGCGGCCCGGTAAAGGTGGATTGACCGATTCGTCCTCCACCAGGCTGGCTAACAACTCGCTGTGCTGCTGGTGCGGCTCCGAGACACTCAACCGGCTGGAATAGGTGGGCGGCTTTATAATTTGGAGGATGTTAGCTTCTGCCGGCAGCAAACCCGAAAGCCCCGATAACGGCCCGGCCAATGCCACCACTTCTTCCTCAGCGGCAGGCCCCGCCAGGCCCACGGGACGCATGGCTTGCAGCCAACTTGGCAGCTCGCCGGCTTTTAATTCATCTGCGCCGCCAGCGGCGGCGGATGGATCGGATTCGTCTTGATGAGCTAACCATTCCGGTAGGGCGTTATCAGCCGAGACATCATTTTGGGCCGGCGCGCCGTCGAATGCGAAAGCCGGTAAACTCATGGCGGAATCGCCGATTTGAGCAGCGGCATCATCAGATGAGTCCAACTCGCCGCCGTCGGATGCCAGGCGGGCTGCACCATCAGGCAGCGAACCGGCAAATTCGGCCATCCAATCAGGCATTTTTCCCGGCGGTTCAGGCGCATCGGCGGCCAAGTCCGGCTCGCCGGCCTCTGCGCCGGCTAGCCAATCCAGGCTTTCCCCGGCCAACCAATCGTCTTGGGCGGCGTCAGCCGGCGTGGGGATAAGCCACTCTAAACCCGGCTCAGGCGAGGCGGAGGTTTCTTCGCCCGCCAACCAATCCAGGCTTTCATCTTGCGGAACAGGTGACGGGGCAATCGCTTGCGGCCCAGCGTCCTTTAGCCAATCGGGCAAGTCGTCGCCAGGCGCATCTCCGGGGGCGGCGTTTAGCCAGTCATCATCGCCGGCGTCATCGCTTGAAGCCGCGGGTTGGCGGTCGGCGGCGGCGGCTTGCGGCCCAGCGCCCTTTAACCAATCGGGCAAGTCGTCGCCAGGCGCATCTCCGGGGGCGGCGTTTAGCCAGTCA
>CAZHFU010000017.1:69435-77688 GCA_964531975.1 uncultured Anaerolinea sp.
AGCCGCGGGTTGGCGGTCGGCGGCGGCGGCTTGCGGCCCAGCGCCCTTTAACCAACCGGGCAAGTCGTCGCCAGGCGCATCTCCGGGGGCGGCGCGCAGCCAATTCGGTAAGTCATTTTGCGGGGAAATTTCGTCTTTCCTGGGAGGCTCGTCTCCTATAGACCAGTCCATCCCCTCTGAAAGGGCGCTCGCGCTACGCTGTGTATCTGCCGCCTGCGAGGGAGGATCTTCGCTGCCAATCCGATCTAGCCAATCGGCGGCGGTCTCATCAAAATCCTGCCCAGCCTCGCCGGCAAGGGGCTGGTCTTCTATTTTGTAACCACTTTCGCCTAAAATATTCCCCAACCAATCGTCCGCTTCGCCCGAAGCCGATTCGTCTGGTCGCGGCTGCGGTTGGCTGGGACTGCGCAATCCATTTAACCAATCCGGTAGCGATTCTGGTTTCCCTGGCGATGAAATGGGTTTATCTTCATCTTCCGACCGGCGTAAGGATCGCAGCCAATCAGGCATATTTTCGTCATCCCCGGGACGGGGTTGTTCATTTCCCCCCACCACCAGGGGTTTCAAACGCGCCTGGCAATATTGACAGGTCTCTCGTTCCGGCGAGTTGGGTTTACCACACATCGGGCAGCGCATATCAGCCATATTTAGCCACCATAAGGACGATCTGCACCGAAGAGGACGCGCAGTCCTGCGGCCAAGGTTCCAAGCGCCACCCCCAGCAGCACCCCACGCGCCCCAGCCGTAACCCAGGCTTGCATCATCCAATCGCGCAATTCTACCAGGCCCGGAATTTGCAGCCCGCCCAAGAAGAACACACCGGCCACAAAAAATATGGCCGTTCCCGCAAAAATAAGCGTATACAAGTTAGCGCGCCGGTAAAACATGCGCCCCAGGGCAAACACCAGCAGCACCGTGAGCAGCGCCATGAGGCTGGATTCTACCGGCTGCATCACATAGCGCACCAACCAGATCGATGGAGCGCCGGACGGATTATAGATGAGAACCACCACTAAGGCGGCGAAAAATGAGATCAGCAGCGCCAGGCTGTCTTGTATGCCGGGCTGCACCTTACGCACCTTCGACCAATGCACTTTAGCCAGGTTAATGACGCCCACCAACAACATCACCGCCGCCAGAACCGAAGCCCATTCAAGCAGCGTGGCGGCGGGGACCTCTAGCAAGGGCGCTTTTACAAATGACCCTAGCAGCACCACCAATCCTGAAAAGCCGGCTATGGCCGCCAAAATTAGGCTGCGCAGATTAATTTTCATAGCACACCCACCAATTTTAGCACTGCGCCCAAAAGCAGGCTGGCGATAATGATCCAACGCAGAATATCTTGGGCGCGCAAACCGGCGAGGTGGGCCGGCCCAGCTTGAACATACGCGCCAGCAGCAAATACTTCTTCGCCAATTAATGGTTCTTGGGCAGTGGCGTAAATAACCGCCTGGCCGGTAAGGTTCTCACTGCCCGCCAGGTGCGTGCTACCGGTGCGCTCGGCGGCATCGGCCAGCAGGGCCACTTCCGGCCCAAATGAGCCAATTAACACATTCACCGCCACCTGCTGATCGTAGATTATCGGCAGCGCTCCGGCTGCATAAGAAAAAGGCGTTACGCCGGTAAGATAAGCTTGAACAGGCTCATCGGAAGTATCGGCGCTGAGCGCCTGGTGGGCGCTGTGTAATGTATCTTGCGCCAAAGCGGTTTGCACCGCCTCGCCATTGGTGGCTACGGGAGGGTAATCGCTTACTGAGGCAGCCCGGGCGATGCGCTGCAGCAGGCTTAGACCCACTAAGGTAGACCCGCCGCGTACGCCGGACACCCCGCCAGAACCTAACGAAAGGTGCAGCCGCCGGCCAGCTTCGACCGCCAGGCCAATGCCGCGCCGCAGTAAGGTGAAGGCGGCGATTTCACGCAGCGGCAGGCGCGCCCCTGTGCGAATTCGCCATATATAGAACCCTTGCAATATGGCAAAAGCAATGACCACCCCCAGGCCAATCATATCGGGTATGGAAAGGCTCACGCTTGGGTCGCCTCCTGGAGATAATGAATAAAAGCTTGCGCACACGCCGGTTCAGCTAGAACACGCGTTAACGCTCCGAGCTGCTCAGCCGTGGCGAGGTGCTGCAACAACGGCTGGGCCACGTATAACAGGGATGTTCCCACCGGGAAGAGCGGCTGAAAAGTCTCCAGGTGGTCTACAACCCATGATTCAATTCCCCATTGGTGCAAGAAACTTGCCCAGACCTGCCATATTTGCCGGTCTTGTTCCATAGTTAAAGTATAGCACAAATCCAATTAAGTTGGAATCTTTTGCCGATTATTCAACGTGGGTTACAGGAAAACCGCCTTTCGCGGAAACTCGACCACTTCTATCCTATATATGACAATTTGCCCTCTTTAATGATACATAAATCACTTTCGTTTAAAAGGAAAAGCGGCTAAACTTTTAGGTTGTAAGACCAGTTACTTTTTGCACCCAACCTCAACTTATCTTGCACTTAAGGTGCAGATACACGAGCAATTTATCAAAATGGAGTGAAAATAAATGAAACGTCAAATGGTAACCATTGACGGCAACGAAGCAACCGCGTTCGTTGCTCACAAGCTGAGCGAGGTGATCGCCATCTACCCGATCACCCCCTCTTCCACGATGGGCGAACTGGCCGACGAATGGTCGGCGAAGAAGTACGCCAATATTTGGGGAACCACCCCACTAGTGGCCGAAATGCAATCCGAAGGCGGAGCGGCGGGGTCGGTTCACGGCGCGCTGCAAGCTGGGGCGCTCACCACCACCTTCACCGCTTCGCAAGGTCTGCTGCTGATGATCCCGAACATGTTCAAGATCGCCGGCGAACTGACTTCCACCGTATTCCACATTGCCGCCCGCTCGATTGCCGCCCAGGCCCTTTCTATCTTTGGCGATCACTCAGACGTGATGGCGTGCCGCTCCACGGGCTTTGCCATGCTGGCCTCGGCATCGGTTCAGGAAGCGCAAGATATGGCCGCCGTGGCGCATGCCGCCACGCTTGAGGCCCGGGTGCCTTTCCTCCACTTTTTCGATGGCTTCCGCACCTCCGCCGAAGTGAATAAGATCGAACGGCTGACCGACGAAGACCTGCGCCAGATGGTGGACGAAAAAGCCATCCAGGCGCACCGCGCCCGCGGCTTGACCCCCGAGCGCCCGGTGCTGCGCGGCACAGCCCAAAACCCGGATACCTTCTTCCAGGGCCGCGAGACCGTCAACCCCTACTACGAGGCCACCCCGGCCATTGTTCAGCGATGTATGGATAAGTTGGCCGCCCTCACTGGTCGCCAATATCACCTGTTCCAGTACACCGGCGCGCCGGATGCCGAACGCGTGATCGTGGTGATGGGTTCTGGAGCCGAAACCGCCTCCGAAACCGCCGAGTATCTGGCTGCTAAGGGTGAAAAAGTGGGTGTGCTGCACATTCACCTGTATCGCCCCTTCTCGGTCAAAGATTTCATCGGCTCGCTGCCCAAGACGGTTAAACAAATCGCCGTCCTCGACCGCTGTAAAGAACCCGGCTCGGCCGGTGAACCCATGTACCAGGATGTGGTCACCGCCCTCGCCGAGAGCGACGGCCCCAAGCCCGCCGTCATCGGCGGACGCTATGGCCTATCTTCCAAAGAATTCACGCCTGCCATGGTCAAAGCCGTCTTCGATGAACTGTCTAAGCCCAATCCCAAGAACCACTTCACCGTGGGCATCAACGACGATGTAACCAACACCAGCCTGGTTTACGACCCCAATTTTGACATTGAAGCGCCCGAAACTGTGCGCTGCGTGTTCTGGGGCCTGGGGGCAGACGGCACAGTGGGCGCCAACAAGAACTCGATCAAGATCATCGGCGAAGAGACCGATAACGGCGCGCAAGGCTACTTCGTTTACGACTCAAAGAAATCCGGCTCGGTCACCACATCGTTTCTGCGCTTTGGGCCGAAGCCCATTCGCGCCCCTTACCTGATTAACAAAGCTCAGTTTGTAGCCTGCCACCAGTTCTCCTTCCTGGAGCGCCTGGATGTACTGAAGTACTGCATGGACGGCGGCGTGTTCTTACTGAACAGCATCTACAGCACCGATGAAGTGTGGGATAACATGCCCGTAGAAATCCAACAGGGCATTATCGACAAGAAACTGCGCCTCTTCGTCATCGACGCCTACGATGTAGCCAACAAAACCGGCATGGGCGGGCGAATTAACACGATTATGCAGACCTGCTTCTTCGCCATCAGCGGTGTGCTGCCGCGCGAACAGGCCATCGAAGAGATTAAGCGCGCCATCAAAAAAACCTACGGCAAGCGCGGCGATGTAATTGTACAGCGCAACTTCGAAGCCGTTGATCAAACCCTGGCTAACCTGCACGAGCTGCAAGTTCCGGCCATGGCCACCAGTACGCAGCGCCAGCGCGCGGCGATGCCCGCCGGCGCACCCGATTTTGTGCGCGATGTGTTGGGCGAAATGATCGCCGGGCGCGGCGACAGCCTACCGGTGAGCGCCTTCCCTGCCGACGGCACTTACCCCACCGGCACAACCCAGTACGAAAAGCGTAATATTGCCCTGGAAATTCCCGTGTGGGAAGAAGAGCTGTGCATCCAATGCGGCAAATGCTCCTTCGTTTGTCCGCACGCCACTATTCGCGAGAAAGTGTACGATGTCTCGTACCTCGCCAACGCCCCGTCAACGTGGAAATCGACCGAGGCGCGCTGGAAAGAATTCCCCAATCTCAAATACAGCCTGGTTGTGGCTCCCGAAGACTGCACAGGTTGCGGTTTGTGCGTGGAAGTTTGTCCGGCTAAAGATAAGAGCCAGGTGGGCCGCAAAGCCATCAACATGGCCCCGCAGCCGCCCATCCGCGAGCAAGAAGCAGAGAACTGGGAATACTTCCGCAGCCTACCGGAGGTGGATCGCACCGCCATCAGCATGCGCTCGGTCAAAAACAGCCAGTTGTTACAGCCGCTGTTCGAGTTCTCTGGGGCTTGCTCTGGCTGCGGCGAAACGCCTTACATTAAGCTGCTCACGCAGCTGTTTGGCGACCGGATCGTGGTGGCTAACGCCACCGGCTGCTCGTCGATTTACGGCGCCAACATGCCCACCACCCCGTGGGCCAAGAATAACGAAGGCCGCGGCCCGGCCTGGTCTAACTCGCTGTTCGAAGATAACGCCGAGTTCGGTCTGGGTATGCGCCTGACGCTGGATAAGCAAGGCGAATATGCCCGCGAGCTGGTGCAGCGCCTGGCCGGCGAAATCGGCCAAAGTTTGGTGGATGAACTGCTTAGCGCCGACCAGACGACCGAAATCGGCATCCGCGATCAACGCGAACGCGTGGCCCAGTTGAAGAACCGCCTGGCCGGGCTGAACGACCCCCGCGCCCGCGACCTGCTGCAGTTGGCCGATGTGCTGGTACGCCGGAGCGTGTGGATCTTGGGCGGCGATGGCTGGGCGTATGACATTGGCTTCGGCGGCCTCGATCACGTGTTAGCCAGCGGGCGCAATGTGAAGGTGCTGGTGCTGGATACTGAAGTGTATTCGAACACCGGCGGCCAGGCTTCTAAAGCTACCCCGCGCGCTGCGGTGGCGAAGTTCGCCGCCATGGGCAAGGGCCTACCTAAGAAGGACCTGGGGATGATCGCCATGGCTTACGGCTACGTGTACGTGGCGCGGATTGCAATGGGCGCTTCTGACCAACAAACCCTGAACGCCCTCCTCGAAGCTGACGCCTACGATGGCCCGGCGCTCATCATCGCCTACAGCCACTGCATCCAGCAAGGCCTCGATCTGCGCAACGGGCTTAGCCAGCAAAAGTTGGCCGTTGAATCGGGCGTGTGGCCGCTGTACCGATATAACCCGGCCAACGTCGCCCAGGGCAAGAATCCTCTGTCAATCGACAGCAAAGACCCAAGCATCCCGGTGAGCAAGTACGCCTACAATGAAACCCGTTACCTCATGCTGCTGCAATCGGATGAGCAGCGCGCTGAATTGCTGATGAAGCAAGCGCAAGAAGATGTGAAGGGCCGCTGGAATCTGTATCGCCAAATGGCCGCCATGCACTACGACGGCCCCATGGAAGCGAACGAAGCCGGGGAAGAAGCGGAAGAGTAATTAGAAGCCTTAAGCCGGATAGGCGCAAGAGTGCACCTATCCGGCCTTTTTCATAACGCCAATTTCTGAGAGGATAGTGCCATGGTAGACCTTTCGACACATTATCTGGGTTTCAAACTGAAGAACCCCATTGTTGCTGCTTCATCTCCTTTGACGCAAAAAGCCGAAACCGCCCGGCAGCTTGAACAAGCCGGCGTTTCCGCCATCATTATGCACTCGCTTTTTGAAGAGCAAATTATTCACGAAAGCATTAAATTACATAACGACCTGATCCGCGGCACGGAATCATACGCCGAAGCGCTCACCTATCTGCCGGATTACGGTCAATACAGCGTTGGGCCGGAAACCTACCTGGATGCGCTCAGGAAGATCAAACAAGCGGTGAGTGTGCCCGTGTTTGGCAGCCTGAACGGCGTCTCCACCGGTGGGTGGATTGACTATGCCACGCGCATTGAAGACGCCGGGGCCGACGCCCTGGAATTGAACATTTATTACCTGGCGACCGACCCCGACCTTTCCGCCGCCGAGCTGGAAGATTCGTATGTGCAGCTGGTGAGCGATGTTCGCCGTCGTGTGCAGCTGCCGCTAGCCGTCAAGCTCAGCCCGTTCTTCACCGCCCTGCCCCACTTCGCCCGTCGCCTGGCGCAAGCCGGGGCGAATGGGGTGGTGCTGTTTAACCGCTTCTACCAGCCCGATTTCGACCTGGAGGAGCTGGAAGTGGTTCCTAACCTGGTGCTTAGCAACAGCAATGAAATGCGCTTACCCCTGCGCTGGATTGCCATCCTCTATGGGCGCGTGGCTGCTGATTTGGCGATGACCGGGGGTGTTCATACCAGCCAGGACGTGCTGAAAGCCATGATGTCTGGCGCTAAGGTGACCGCCATCACTTCCGAATTTTTGCAGCACGGGGTAGATCGAGTGCCGCAAATGTTGAGCGAAATAGAAGACTGGATGATCCAGCGCGAGTATATTTCTATTGAGCAGATGCAGGGCAGCATGAGCCAACAAGCTGTGGCAGAGCCTGCCTCCTTCGAACGCGCCAACTATATGAAAGTCCTCTCTTCGTACTAAGGCTTTGAAAACCAACCAAAAAGCCCCCGTTCCGCATTGGAACAGGGGCTTTTTCTTTAGGGTAACGAGGCCGGCGATTTTTCCTACCCCGTATCCAGGCTAACTGTGTAAAAGCAACGAAGAGCTAAGGCAAGATGGCATAGCGCAGCCACCCGGCAAGACGCGCCGAATAGCCGCTTGCTACACCACAACGAACAAGCAGTTACGCTTCGAATTCGGGTTCGGAAGCGAACTTCTTGTGACGGTAGACAATGCGGCCGCGGGTTAGGTCGTAAGGCGACATTTCCACGCGCACCCGATCGCCGAGCAGAATGCGAATATAATACTTGCGCATCTTGCCCGAAAGGTAGGCGAGCACCTGGTGACCGTTATCCAGCTTTACTTTAAACTGTGTGCCGGGCAGGGCCTCAATTACCAAACCTTCTACCTGAATCTTATCGTCATCTTTTGCCATAAATTCTCCTCTAAAAACTACAAGCCACGCTGCATGCCAGATCAAGACGATGGGCCTGAGCGGTTTCACAGCGCCACGCCAACACCTATTCCATATCGGAAGGGGTGCGGCGCCGGATGCGACGAATGGCTTTTTTCTTGTTAATCCGCCGGAGTTCACTCTTGGAAACAAACCAGCGCTTGCGACGAACCGTGCTCAGAATGCCGCTCTTTGCCACTTTTTTGCGGAAGCGCTTCAGCAGCTGTTCCTGAGATTCATTAGGGCGCAAATTTACAGAAGTCATTTTGTTCACCTCCTTTCGTCGCAAGCATTCACCTACGCACTCACCTCGGCCAGGCGCCTGGCCCAGGAAATAAAAAAACTCGGCTAATGAACGCGGATCAGCCGAGCAAACCAAACCAGGGTCTATCCAACCTTGACTTCAAAATCTCTGATCCGCTCCTCCTCGTAACCTGCTGGTAAACGAGTGCAACGACTCCGCGTTCGTCCTCACGATATTATAGCCAATTAAGCTTGTGCTGTCAATCGTATAAGGTTGAGTTAAAAAGAAAAAGTCTCTTGGCGATGACCTACTCTCCCAGGGGGCTGCCCCCCAAGTACC
>CAZHFU010000018.1:0-36861 GCA_964531975.1 uncultured Anaerolinea sp.
CTATCCGTGAAGGCGGTCTCACCGTCGGCGCGGGTGTCATCACGAAGATCCTGGACTAGGAAGGAGCGCTGCTCTGAGTTGGGCAGCGAGTGGTAAAATAGCATGGCTTCCAAGAAAGATGTTCGCCCGGTGATCACGTTGGCTTGCACTGAATGCAAAGAACGCAACTACACCACCGAGAAAAACCGCCGTAACGATCCCGGCCGCATGGAGCTGCAGAAGTTCTGCGTACGCTGCCGCAAACACACCATGCACCGCGAGACCAAGTAAGTTTGTTCTCTATTTGCCGGGGGCTGTCCGCTGCAAAGCGGCTGCCCCCGGTTGAGAGAAGCATCAGAAGTAAATAGGCCAGTAGCTCAATTGGCAGAGCACCGCTCTCCAAAAGCGGGGGTTGTGGGTTCGATTCCTACCTGGCCTGCCTGAAACACCGACGCCGTCTACCCAGGCGGCGTTTTAAACGTAAAAGCACTTTTGGGTATAAGGAGCGTTTTCGTGGCTACTAGAGAAGAAGAAAAACCGAACATTTTTAGCCGCATGGGCACTGGCATTCGACGTTGGTTTAACGAGAGCGTGGGCGAACTGCGCAAAGTTACCTGGCCTACTCGTAAAGAAGCCACGAACCTGACTGTTGTTGTGTTGATTGTTACGGTAATCATGAGCATCTATCTAGGAGCGCTGGACTTTATTTTTAGTAAAGCCATTGCGTTACTCTTCCAGCAGGGGTAAACTTGTCCTAGATATTAGAGCCGTCCGGCTGTGGTCTTTCTGCAGTTGGAATTTTGGAGAAGTAATACAATGCGTGGCTTAAACCAGGACGATTTTTCCGAAGACCTGCCCGAGTTTCCCCCTAAGGATCGGCCAGGTTTGGGTATGCCAAAAGGCGGCGGGTTGTTCGACAACCTGTCATCTGATGATTCTGGTGCAGCTTCTGACGATTTCAGCCTCCCGCTAGAAGGAGGCGAGGCCGAAATCTTGGATGAGGGTGCGCAAGACGGACGCGCCTGGTATGTGGTGCACTGTTATTCCGGATACGAGAATAAGGTGCGGCACAACCTGGAGCAGCGCATTGAAAGCATGGGCATGAAAGACCGAATATTCGATGTGGTTGTGCCCACTGAAGAAGAGATCGAAGTTCGGGAAGGCAAGCGCCGCACCATAGAGCGGCGGGTGTTCCCCGGCTATATTCTCGTCAACATGATATTAAGCGAAGAATCCTGGTATGTCGTGCGGAATACGCCTGGCGTCACCGGATTTGTGGGCATGGGCAACACCCCCACCCCGCTGCGCCCCGACGAAGTGGCCGCCATCATCAAGCGCATGGAAGCCGACGCTCCGCGCATCAAGGTCACTTACCGCCCCGGCGAACGCATCCGCATTGTAGACGGGCCGTTTAACGATTTCCGCGGCACCGTGTCCGAAATCGACATGGAACGCGCCAAAGTGCGCGTGATGGTCAACTTCTTTGGACGCGAAACGCCGGTTGAACTGGACTTTTTACAAGTCGAAAAAGCATAAGTAAGTAAGCGCATCGGAGCATTTCCAGGCGCTTCTTGTGGGAGGGTGCTAAAGCATCACCCGCGATTACCACGAAGGAGATTAGCTGTGGCAAAGAAACTGAAGACAATTGTTCGCTTGCAGATTAATGCCGGTAAGGCAAATCCTGCACCGCCGATTGGCCCGGCTCTGGCCGGCCATGGCATCAACCTGATGGCGTTCTGTAAAGAATATAACGCCCGCACGTCGAACCGCATGGGCGAAGTCATCCCTGCGGAAATTAGCATCTTCACCGATGGATCGTTCACCTTCATCCTGAAGACCCCCCCGGCTGCCATCTTACTCAAGAAAGCCGCCGGCGTTGAAAAAGGCACCGCTAAGCCCCCGCGCGAAAAGGTGGGTAAGGTGACCCGTGCTCAGGTGCGTGAAATCGCCGAGCTGAAGATGAAAGACCTGAATGCCATCGATATTGAAGGCGCGATGCGCCAGATCGAAGGCACCGCCCTGAATATGGGCATCGATGTAGTAGATTAGTTCCCGGTGGGAGGGCACGGCTGCTCCGGCAGCCGTAGTCGCGGCCATAACCGGCTGTGCAGCCGCCCGTTTGCACCACAAAGGAGATATGATGGCTAAACACGGTAAGAAATACAAAGAAGCAGCGGCGAAGATCGACATTAACCGCAATTATGAGCCTCGCGAAGCCCTGGCTCTGGTCAAAGAAACGGCCTACGCCGCTTTTGACGCCACGGTTGAAGTTCACATGCGCCTGGGGGTAGACCCCCGCCACGCCGACCAGCAAGTGCGCGATGTGGTGGTGCTGCCCCACGGCTTGGGTAAAACGGTGCGGGTGTTGGTATTCGCCCAGGGTGATGGCGCAACCTTAGCCCGCGAAGCCGGCGCCGATTTCGTGGCCGATGACGACGAGATGATTGCCAAGATCCAGGCTGGATGGACCGATTTCGATGTGGCTATCGCCACTCCCGATATGATGGGCAAAGCTGGCCGCCTGGGACGGGTGTTAGGCCCGCGTGGTTTAATGCCTAACCCCAAAGCCGGCACGGTTGTTCCCGCCGAAGACCTGCCCCGCGTTATCAATGAATCAAAGGCTGGGCGTGTTGAGTTCCGCGTCGATAAGACCGCCAATTTGCATGTGCCAATTGGTAAGGTTTCTTTTGACGACAAGAAGCTCTACGACAACATGGCTGCGCTGATGGATGCCGTCAAGAAGGCCCGTCCGGCGGCCGCGAAGGGTATCTACCTCAAGCGTGTCACCCTGACTTCGACCATGGGGCCGGGGGTCAAGGTAGACTCGGCCCTGTCGCAGACGATGACAGTTAGTGAATAGTTGACGCCGGGGGGCGAGCGGTGAGCCTGGCTCAACGCCGCACCCCCGTTCTTCAAGACAATCGCACTCGCTTCGCCAAAGACAGCAGGCGCCTGTGTTGCACAGGCTTAATTCCCTGCCGAGGTGAAGACCCCAGGATTAATCCCTCCTGGCCCCTCTGGGGAAAAGGTCTTTGCCCGCAAGCGAGGCAAAGACTTTTTATTTGAAAGGAGGTGAATCTACATTGGCAATCTCGAAAACGCGTAAGAATGAAGTGGTCGAAAAGTACGTCGAATGGCTAAAGAAAAGTGATGGTCTCATCGTCACAGAATATACCGGCCTGTCGATGAAGCAGCTCGACGATTTGCGCAGCAAGGTGCGTGAGGCGGGTGGTGAATTCCATGTCGTCAAGAACACCTTAGGCCGCGTGGCCTTCCAAAAAGCGGGGCTGAAAGTCAGCGAAACACAGCTGGACGGCAGTACCGCTGTGGTGTTTGCATTCCGCAGCGCCCCCGATATGGCAAAAGTGGTAACAGACTACGCCGCTAAGTCGGATTTTGTTAAGGTGAAGGGCGGCTACCTGGATGGTCGGGCGATCTCGCTCAAAGACGTGAACGAACTGGCGGCCCTGCCGCCGCTGCCCGTAGTGCGAGCGCAGCTGCTAGGCGTGCTGAACGCCCCGGCCAGCAAACTGGTGCGCACCCTTGCCGAACCTGGGCGCGGCCTGGCTGCGGTGGTTAAAGCCTTCGCAGACAAAGACGCTGCACCCGCTGAAGCCGCTGCGTAAACAGCGCCGGCAACCCTGCTGCGCCCTTGCGGCGCTGGAATGAAACCGATAGGCCGTCAGCGGCCTTTAGCAATCAAAGAATAGAAGGAGTACTACAATGGCTGATCTGGATAAAATCGTCGAGGAACTGGGCAAGCTGTCTGTCCTCGAAGCTGCACAACTGGTTAAGAAACTGGAAGAGACTTGGGGCGTTTCCGCCGCGGCTCCCGTAGCCATGGCTGCCGCTCCCACCGGCGCCGCCGCCGCCGCCGAGCCGGTGGAAGAGCAGACCGAGTTTGACGTCATCCTCAAAGACGTTGGCCCGAAGAAGATCGAAGTCATCAAGACCATCCGCCAGCTCACCAGCCTGGGCTTGAAAGAGGCCAAGGATGTGACGGAAGCCCCCGGAACGAAGATTCTGGAAGGTGTGGGCAAAGACGCCGCCAATGACGCTAAGGCAAAGCTCGAAGCTGCCGGCGCGGTCATCGAAGTTAAGTAAGCTTTCTTAGCACTTTGCAACCCAGGGGCCGCCCCCGAAAATTGGGGCGGCCCTTTTCGTTAAACGCCAGGAAACTAAATATGAGAATCCGTGGTATATTAATGTATATGTGGGAGGGCTTATGAGCGCGAGAATTCTTGTTATCGAAGACGATGAAGCAATCTTAAAATTTCTGCGCCGAGGGCTGGCCTATGAAGGCTACCAGGTCGATACGGCCTTGGAAGGCCAAACCGGGCTGGCGCTAGCGCGCGATAATCCACCCGACCTGGTGGTGCTAGACCTGATGCTGCCCGGCATCGATGGCCTGGAAGTTTGCCGCCGGCTGCGCGCCGGTGGACCGCTGCCTATTTTGATCCTCACCGCTAAAGACGCTGTGACCGACCGCATCCAGGGCCTGGATATGGGCGCAGACGATTACATGGTGAAGCCGTTCAACCTGGAAGAACTGCTGGCGCGCATTCGCGCCCTGCTGCGCCGCGCCCAACCTTCGCGCCCCCAGGTGCTGCGCTTCGCCGACCTTTCCCTGGATACCGGCACACGCCAGGCATCGCGCGGTGAACGGGTTATTTCCCTCACTGCCAAAGAATATGAACTGCTAGAGCTGTTCTTACGCCACCCACGCCAGGTGCTCACGCGCGACATGATCTTCGACCGGGTGTGGGGCTACGATTTTGGCGGCGAGAGCAATATCATTGAAGTATATATCCGCTATCTGCGCCAAAAACTGGAGGCCGAAAACGAAGCCCGGCTGATTCACACGGTGCGCGGCATGGGCTACGTTTTACGCGAAGCCTCCTAAAAGCCGAGAGCGAGACCCTATATGCGACTGAGCATCCGTCTGACGCTGTTGTATACCTCCATCGTCGGCGGGATCCTCTTTTTGTTCGGCACGGCGGTTTATGTGGCGGTTAGTGTTACCCTAACCCAACAGACCGACGCGCGCTTGCAATTAACCGCCAACCAGATCATCAAACAGATCAAAACGCCTCCGAAGGGCCGGGCGTATTACCCAGAATTAGATTCGTTCAATGATGTGTACGTGCAGATCTGGTCTAAGAATGGGAAAGAGCTGCTTTCAAGCTCGCAAAATATCCCGGTTTACAATCAACCCCTGGATAAAGCCTCGCTGAAGGTAAACCGTACCCAGTATACAGATATCAAAACTGGCGATATCCCCAGGCGAATCCTGACGGTTCCGCTGGTGTATCGCGATACCTCTCGCCCAGTAGCAATTCTGCAAATTGGAACCAGCCTTGCCGCAATCCAGGCCACCCAAACCACACTCCTATTTGTGCTTTTCATTGGCGCAATCTTTTCTATGGGCATCGCCGCCTTAGCCGGAGGTTTCAGCACCCATTATTCCCTCAAAGCGCTTCAATCGGCCACACAAACCGCTTTGCAAATTACCCATGCCGATGATCTCTCGCGGCGAATTCCTTACAATGGGCCGCCCACTGATGAGATCGGCCAACTTATGACCGCCTTCAACCAGACCTTAAGCCGTCTCGAAAACCTGTTCAACACCCAGCGGCGCTTTATCACCGATGTAGGCCACGAGCTCCGCACTCCGCTGACGGTCATCAAAGGCAATGTTGACCTGATGCGACGCATGGCTTGCGCCGATGTTGAGTCAATGGATAGCATTGAGAACGAGACCAACCGCCTCACCCGCCTGGTGGGCGATTTACTCCTCTTGGCCCAGGCTGAATCGGGCAAGATTCCACTGGCGAACGACCTGGTGGAGATGGACAGCCTGGTGTTGGAGGCGCTCAACCAAATGCGGGTGTTGGCTAAAGATCGCCTTAAACTAAAATTAGGGGATTTCGATCAGGTGTTGGTGTGTGGCGATAAAGACCGTTTGAAGCAAGTGTTGATTAACTTGATTGGAAATGCGATTAAATACACCCCCGATGGCGGCGAGGTGGTGGTGGGCTTGAGCAAAGACGACGAGCGCGCCCGCATCACGGTGAGCGATAACGGCCCCGGCATTCCAACCGAAGACCTGCCGCACCTTTTCGAGCGATTCTACCGGGGCGAGAAATCGCGCACCCGCACTCGCGATGGAAAAGGCTTCGGCCTGGGTTTATCTATCGCCTACTGGATTATTCATAACCACAACGGTCGCCTCGAAGTCTCTTCAGTAGAAGGAAAAGGCACCACATTTAGCATACGCTTGCCGCTGGCGAAAGATAAGTGTTAACCCGGCGGTTTCGACGCCTCCATTGCCAGTGAGCAAGCCTGGAAACCGGCGTGGCAGGCTAAGCCGTCATGCGATTGACCCATTGCCCGCCGCTTTAACGCACATGCGCGCACCCCTCCATGGAAAACCATAGAATGGCGCGCGCATGTTAATAAGCGCCGGTTTCCACCCCCTAGTGTGGAAATTTGCTAGAGTTGGGTCGGAACTGAGGTCGGTTAGCGCCACCCGGCGCACCGGGACGGGGTTTATTGTGATTTACCGCCGGGGTGATGGAGTGGTAAGTGGGTTCTTCAACCGCAGCAGAAGGCTCATCTTGCCCGGCTGCTTGCGCCGCCGCACGGGTTGAGTTAGCGCCAGTGGTGCGATAGGCCGCACGGGGTTCAGCCACCGTGTGGGCAGGGCGCGCATGAGCAGGCAATGGCCGCACCGGTTGCTGCCGGGCAGGCGGGGCCGCCACAGCTTGCCGGGGCTGCATGCCAGGTTGGCCTAACGGACGGTAGCCGACTGCTATCCGTGGCGCATCTTGATCGAAGAGTTTATCGCCGGCCATTGAAAACGTGCCGATAATTAACACCCGGATTAACCACACCAGTATCGCTACGAATATGGGAACAACCCGGATCAGCGCCGCGCGACTGACGACTTCGTTGCCCAGGGTTTGATGGCCTAGCACCGCCAGGGAGACCCCCCACCAGGTAAGCATCGCATTCATAGTAGCCGCCAGCAGCCAGGCCCCAAACAAGTACCAGTTCTCGTTGTGAAAGCCGTTCGGCTTTGGTTGGTTATCATCAGGAGTGAAGAGCCGCGCAATGCCGGCAAAGTCGATGCCGCAAAAAGCAATCGCCAGAATGGTGGACCATTTCAGGCCCAAGAAAGTCAACCCGCCAAGCAGGTCGGCCAAGGCGTAATCGGTGGTGCTGTAGTTAAACACCTCGAAAGCCATTAGCGCCGTGATGATGATAGCGCCAAATACAATGCCGCGGCGAACGCGCACCGGGCGCACAATGGTTTGACTTGGGTTCATATTCAGCCTCCTCAAGACTGTTGGATAAAACTGCTTCCGAACGACGGTCTGAGAGGCAGGATCCTGAAGGTTTATCATTACAATGCATTGTTGCGTCGTACTCACTAATAGTTTAGAACGTATTTTCTAATCTGTCAAGAGGTAAAATAGAACAAATTTTCTGATATAATATCCGCCAATGAAACGCCGTATCCTTCAGCCCACAAACAGCTATTACCCCGCTCCTCAAAGAGAAAATGCTTATGAGGAATACGATGGGGGTTTAAACGCCGAGCTTTACACCGAAGACGTTCTGGCGGAGGTATATTTTGATGACGAAGAGGACTACCCCGCCGAAGACAGTGTGCTTGTCATTCCGATGTCATCCGAAGGCGGTCCGACCACCGGACTGATTACCATCATCACCCTGGGCATCTGCCTGGCATTGGCGTTTGGCCTGTTGGCAATTACCCCCAGCACCGTCTTGGCTGTAACCGGCGCATCGACTGCCGCAGCTGAGATTAAAGCCGAGGAAACCGCCCTGGCCGTCCAGCCGCCCGCCGTGCAGACCGCCGCCGCAGAAGTTCAAGGGGAGTGCCTGGTGAGCACACTCTTCCCCGCCGAAATAACCCAGTGGTGCGGTCTCATCACCCAATATTCCGCCAAGCATCAGCTCGATCCGAACCTGGTGGCGGCGCTAATCTGGCTGGAAAGCGGCGGCAACCATACTGCGTTTTCCAGGAGCGGGGCGGTGGGCTTAATGCAAGTGATGCCCAGCGATGGCCCTTCGGCGGGTTTTATGTGCATCAATGGCCCCTGTTTTAGCAACCGGCCAACCATTGAACAGCTCAACGATCCAGAATTTAACATTTCTTATGGCACTCGTATGCTAGCCGGTTTGGTCCGCAAAAACGGCAGTATTCGCGAAGCCCTTCACGCCTACGGCCCCCTGGATGTGGGCTATACTTACGCCGATAAGGTGCTGGGCTTATACCAGCGCTATGGCAAATAGAGGGGTTTAGTATGGGGCTGGCCTCGGGCCAGGCCCGCAGCGCGCCACGCCACCCCCAACCCCCCTGAAACCTCTAGTCCGACACGAGATGAAAATGTAAGCGCGGAAATTCTTGATACGTTCCCCCGTTCGCAATCAGGCGATAGCCGGTTGCCTCCAAGCCCAGTTCCAATACCAATTCCTTTACACACTGCGCCAGGTCGGCCAAGAATGGCGTATCCTCCGCGCATAAATCCGCCAGTCTGTCTATGCGCCGGCGCGGCAGCAAGATGATATGCACCGCATAAGCCGGGGAAGGATGATTAAATGCAACCAGGGTCGGCGTCTCTTTGATATGATGAATTGGGATTGCAAAACTCATATGCGTCAGCATCCAGGCCAACAGCCGCCCAACCCAGGGGCGGCGCGCCAGGCCTAAAGCCAAGTGGTTAATCATCGCGCTTTGCAGGCAGCGGGGGATAAAACTGTACGCTGTGTTCCACCAACCGGCCATCATGATAGACGAACTTGCCCGAAAACAGGCTGGCCTGATCTAACCATGGCATAAAGATACGGTCGCCTTCCCACAAGTTTAGCGCCGGCAGGTCGGCGTCGGCAATCCAGGCTAAATCTCCCTCCGGCGAATCTATCAGGCGGCCTTCAAATTTGCTGCTCACAAACACAAACGCGTACCAATCTTCATCGTTAGCAAAACCGGGGAAGGTAAGCAGGCCGCAGTAGCGCCATCGCAGCACTTGTAAGCCCGACTCTTCTAATACTTCACGCGTGGCGCATTCTTCGGGCGTCTCGCCTGGTTCGAGCTTGCCGCCCAAGCCGTTCCATTTACCGGCGTGCATATCGTTGGGTTTCTTGTTGCGATGCACCATGAGGGTGCAGCCACCCTGGCGGAGATAGCACAGCGTTGCCAGCTTCATGCTTAGCGGGTGAGGGCGATTATTTCGTCGGTGCGGCGCATAATCTCGTTCGCCAGGGCGTCGCTCTCGGCTGCGCCAAAGCGAGCGCCGCCTGCCGCCGGTTTGATAATGCGATAGGCTTGTGTTTCGGCCAGGGCGTTAAAGACCAAACGCAGTAACCGCCGCGCTTCGCCGGGCGCTCCATTGATCGCTTCCAGGGTCTTATCAATCTGAATCGTGTGCTGGCGCAAATGCGCATCGAAACGATGCAGACGAAAGGCTACCGGCATGGCCGTGCTTTCCCAGAACACGGCCGGCGCTTGCAGTTCGGCGTTGGTCACATCGGCGAAATAGGTCATCACCCGCCCATGCAATCCCGTATAATAATCCAGCAACTCGGAAAGATGCGCAATATCCTTGATTTGCTCAAAGACATCTTGGTTCGACCTCCAGAATTCATCCCAGGCTTCGTCCGAAAGCTCCAGCGGCCATTCGTCTTCGCCACGGTCGGCGGCGCGGGTGCGTTCCACTGCATAGCGCGTTACCGCAAAGAAGCTGCGTTCCGATTCAACGATGTGTGCAACGGCGCTGCGCACCGACCATTCGCCAGGGGCGGGGGTGCGCTCAGCTTCCGTATCGCTCACGCCCACCAAAGCAGCCCGCAAATCCTGGTAAGCGCGATGATATTGCCCCAGGGCGGCTTGGGCTTGGGTAAGCGGACGGTTTAAAGACTCGCGCTGCGCTAGCAAATTCACCGCCAACGCGCGCAGCTCCAGGTAGGTTTGGAAAAAAGCGAACCGCAGCCCCTCGTTGTAATCTCCCCAGGTCCACGGACGTTCCAGGTCGCTATCGCTGAGGCAATAAGCAGCCCTGGCGAAACTTTCCACAGCGATCTGTAGATTCAATCTGCCCTCCGGGTCTCGAATGATAGGGCAGCCCAGGTGTTTACTGGTAAAGCGCGCCGGCAAGCAACCTGAGCGGCCCAAACTTAGGTATAGGGGCGGGTTAATCTTCTTCGCGCTTACCTACGTGGCGATCAATGTACATCAGGTTACCGGGGCGGTCGCCGGCCATCTTGATTTGATCGACAATGGTCGCGGCGTTCTTTTCCTCTTCCACCTGCTCATCAATGAACCACTGCAGCATCACCTGGCCTGGGTAATCCTTCTCAGCCAGAGCAGTTTCATACAGGCTGTGAATCAGGCTGGTGACTTTCTGCTCGTGGGCAAAAATCTGCTCAAACACTTCCAGCGGCGTTCCAAAGGTAGCGGGAGGCGCATCAATCGCTTGCAAAACAACGCGCCCTAAGCGATCGTTGATGAAGTCGTAGAATTTCATGGCGTGTTCTTGTTCTTCCTCGGCCTGCATGCGTGTCCACTTGGCAAAGCCAGGGTAGCCGGCTTCTTCAAAATGGGCCGACATCGCCAGGTACAGATACGCCGAGTATAACTCGTGCATAATTTGATTATTCATCTCTTGCTGTAACTTATTACTGAACATAAAAGACCTCCCATGGGAATATTGGTGAAATGTGAATGCCGTTGAGCAACCGGCAGCAACCTATTTTACTACGTATCTATTTGGGCGCGACCCAACACTTAACACACGCTCACTTTTTGGAGGCGCATCCCCTCAAAGCCAACAGCCCCGCTTTCAAAAACCTAAAGATTTGATAATCTCATCTTCGGTGAGCTTGCCGCCGGCCCCCTTGGAACCCAATAATTCTTGCCAGAAACGATCATCGTAGCGGCGCGAGCGCACCGGCAGGGGCATAGGCACACCCCAGCCCAGCAGCAGCACCTCTTCCTTGGGCTGCAAGTGCGCCAGCATACCGCGCAGCGTGTCGCGGCCAGCCAAACCTGACAGCACGGCGTGAATATCGTTCTCATCGCCCAACCAACCAGAAACGCGAGTGCCAAGCTGCGACATGACCTCATCGTAAATTTGTGAGGGGCGCTGATCCACCACCAGCAGGGTGACATAATACTTGCGCAGCTCGCGAGCAATGGTGCTGAAGGTAGTTTGGTTGCCCATCTCGCGGTTAAGCAGCTTATGGGCTTCTTCCACCACGATAACCAGGGGGCGCGGCTCTTTCTTGCCGCTGGAGCGGAAGGCGTTCGTGCGCTGCTCCCAAGCGGCGCGAATGCGGCGGGTGAGCAGATTGCTGACCAGCAAGTAGTCCAGGTCTTCCTCATTCGCCCCAAAAGAAAGCACCACATGCCGCCCCGCCTCCAGCGCCTGGATCACCTGGCCCACACCATCGGCGGCCGGCTGCGGAACAATATATTTCCGGTTGAACAATCGCCCCAATTTGATGTGCAGCCCTTCGGCGGCCATCACATTGGCCCCCGATTGGTTAGCCCAAAAAGCCACGCTTTCAGGATGCGGGACTTTTTTGCCGGTCTCTGGGTCTTCGATCATCAGGTTGGGCTTCATGTTCATAAACTCGGCGAACCAATTCTCCCTGAACTTCTGCCAAAGGGCGTCGAGCGTGGCGGGGGTAGTTTCTTTCAGGTTCAGTTCACGGGTTAACATTTCCACGTCGCTGGGAGTGATGTCTTTATAGCCGATCTCCAGGTTAAAATCAGGCGCGCGGGAGCGGATAGTGGCCCCGCCGCCCAGACCCACCACCTGCACCCGCTCGCCAAACTTGGTTTTTAAACCAGTAACGGGTTTGCCGGTATCAGAGGCGGTATCATCAAAGCCATATTCATTGTGCATATCGAACACTAACAGCGAAGCTTTGTTATAGTCGATTAGCCCAGCCAGAATGATGCGCGTTAAGAAGGATTTTCCCGTGCCGGTGGCGCCAAAGATGCCCGAAGAGCGCTGCACAAACTTTTCCAAATTAATGCACACCGGATGGCCTTGCTCGCGCGTATAGCCGATAATGAAGTTTTCCGATCTGGAGGGGCTGCCGAAGATTTCGCCAATATCGGCGGCATTAGCCAGGCGCACATTAGCATGGTGCGGGGGGATAGTCTTAACGGGCAGCGGAGCCGGCCGGCTGCGTAAACCGGTGTCCACTTCTCTCTTCCAGGGCAAATAGCCTGGCGAGGCGGGGTCGGGGCCGCGTTCCATCATCAAAGTAGGCAGCACTTCCAGGTTGGTGTAAAGGGTTTGCCCATGAAGCAGGCGCGCCAATTCGGGCGGCAAGCGCCGTTCCGACTGCTCATCGGCGAAGCGCGGGTCGGTGGCCCCCAGGCGCAAATCGGTTACCAGGCCGTAAAACAGCCAATCGCCGCTTTCAATAATCACAAAGCCGCCCTCTTGCACCTGCTGGGGAGCGGTGGTTAAGCGCGCCAGCAGGTTCTCTTTTAAGCTGCCGCCCACAATGTAGCCAATGTAAGGGTTCTCGTCCATATTCGCCTTAACCATACACTTCCTGAAGCGCGCCGAGGGTCTCCATCAGGCGCGGATAATCGTCGCGCAGCAAAGTAATCAATTCTTGCGTGGCCGCTTCCAACCAGGTGGGGTTGCCCGCCGCGGTGTGGCAAGAGTGAGCCTGCTGTAAATGCGCCGCCAGCAATTCACCCAAAGGCAGGTCGGGGCTGCGCATCAGGTGGCGAAAGTAGCCAAAGCGTCCGGTGGTGGTAAAGCGGCAAATTTCATCATCGGTGCACAGGCAAATCATCTCCAAACTGAGGGGAGGGCGCGGCGGCAGCAGGTGATAAATGCGCTCACCCTGCTGATAACCCACGCTCAGTACGCTCAATTCGAGCGGCACATTGCGGTTCAAGCGATTATCGTTAATGATATCGTCGTCCACACCGTCGGCAGTCACCAACTGGCGCACCAGGCCGTCGTCATCAATATGAATATCATAAATCAAGCCGTAGATGGTATATTCCCCGCTAATCGGGGCGGTTACCAGCGCCCCAAAAGACGGATCGTCTAGCTGCGAAACCCGGCAGCCCACCTCGAACCCGGTCACGCCGGCGCGCAGCAATCTGCCAATGGGAATAGCTACACTCATTCAGCCTCCTTTGATGTCTCTAGCCGTCTTCAACCGGCGCCGGCGCCCTAGCGCCGCGTTCGCTTGGGTAAATCTTTGGTGGCCTGCTTGTTAGAAGCCTGCCCCACCACCACTCCACGAGCGTAGAGTTCGTTAATAATCATTTGCTCCACTTGCTGGGCTTCATCGAAAGTGACCACAGCCGTCTCGTGGGCGCGGTGCAAAATATAGGGATAGGGGCGGTTGCCTAAAACCCGACACTGCTGAATGAGCAGGGCATGTAGACCATCTAACTTAGGGCGGTCTTGCGCCACCCAAGCCGGAATTTCGACCCGCGCCAGCCATGGGTGACGTGGCAGGCCCACGTTCAAGTAGAAGAAGTGCAGCGCCAATTCATCGCTGTATTTCTGGGCCGAGCGCGATTGCATGGCAAATACCGCCGAGCGCTCACCTGGTTGCAGAAAATCGAACAAGTTGCGGTCGCTGACGCCGCGCAAAGGGTAATATTTCTTGGCCTGGCGCAAGTTGGCATCATCTAAATCGGCGATCTCTAGCAAGCGCGTCACCAGGTTAGCGCCTGGTTTATCCACATAGCCGCAGGTCGCGGCGTTGAGGGCGCACAGGGCGCGCAAGTTGGCCTGGTAAGCATCCAGACTGGCGCTAAAAGCGCCTTCGTTGCCGTCTTTAGCCCCCCACAGCTCAATCGGACCATCGGTGAAGGTGAAAACCGGCGCCGGGCAAGACGCCGCCAGGAGCGAAAGACAGGCGCGTTCCTTGAGATCGCGCTCCAGGTTCACGCGTTCATCGGTCAGGATGCTTTCGGCTGAATTTAGGGGTTCATCATAAAGCAGCGTACTCTCGATTTTAAACTGTGGAGCGGAGGAATTGTTCAGGCTCATGAAAATCGAGCCGACATTCACAAGGGCAAATTCTACACTGCGGTGACGGTTAGGGGAGATTTGTGAACCGTCGGCGGCTGCCAGGCTGGCTTGCGCCGGCAGCGGGGGTAAGCCATAGCACCCATTGAGCGGTTCGGGGTCTTTTAAGGCCGGCAGCGCGCAGCGCAGGTTGGGGTCTTCCATCCGAACAATGCGCTGAACCTTCTCGGTTAACGTCTCGGGCAGGTCGGCAAACTGCGCCAGCAGCCCTTTGGCTTTATCAAGTAGAAGTTGGAGCGTGGCAACCCGTTCTCGCGCCCCCTCACCCAGCTGCTTGACCTGGTTGCGCACTTCCTGGTAGTCTAACGTCATCCAGCCTCCAAGGATGGGAGATACAGAACAAGTGTTTTATCATTATATCACAGGCGCGCCCCAGCCCAAATGCCGAACGACCGCCACGCCCCCGGCCGCTGTCGGCTGGCAGACCGGCGATTTGTGGTGTAGAATTGGGCCAATGACTACCGCCGCCAGAGAAGCATCTGCTACCGCGGGGAGCACAGGCGTCCGCCAATTCGATATGCGCCACGATCTAGCCGCCGTGGCCGACCTGATCGAGCTGTGCTTTGCCGATACGCTGGATAGCGATGGACGCGAATACATCAAACGCATGCGCGCCGCAGCCGACGCCGATTACGCCTTCAACCTGGTTAACTCGTTGGAGTGGATGCACCCGGCTTTAAGCGGCTTTGTTTGGCAAGAAGGCGACCGGGTGTTAGGCAATGCCAGCCTCATTCCATTCTTCAACGGCTGGCAGCGCAATTATCTAATCGCCAACGTGGCGGTGCATCCTGAACTACGCCGCCGTGGTATTGGAAGTCTGCTCACCACCCAGGCGATAGAATACGCGCGCGCTGCTGGAGCGCAAAAAATAATCCTAAACGTGCGCGAAGATAATCCCCAGGCGATTAAGCTTTACGAAAACCTGGGGTTTGTTGAATTTGCCCGCCGCACCACGTGGCACATCTCCCCTACCCGCCAATCCGAATTGATTATGCCGCCGCCGCTGCCCGCTGGAAGCCGTTTTTCCCGCCCTCCCCGGCGCGGGTGGCCGCAAGAAAACGCCTGGTTAGCCGAGGCATACCCCCCCAGCATTATTTCGCACACCTTGCCTAAATTATCGGCTTTTCGCCCCGATTGGCTGGGTGGGCTGATCCGCTTTTTGTTGGCCGTCAACCTGCGCCAATGGGCGGTGACATCCCCGCACGGATTGCAAGCCGCAGCCATCTGGCAGGCGGCGAATACCATTGCCCACCCGCTCTATCTGGCCGCCCCAGAAGATTGCCCTGCCGAAGTGGTGCAGGCCCTTCTGTTATACGTTCGCCGCCAGCTTCGCCTGCTCCGCCCGCTTTCATTGGAGTATCCCGCAGACCGCCATATCGCGGCCATCGCCTCCGCAGGTTTCAGGGCGCAGCAAACCCTGCTGTGGATGCAACGGGCCTGCTAAGACAAGCCGCGCCTCCCAGCGCCTGATCGTTTAGCAAGCCCTTTACATACCCAGGCCGCCCATTTCACCACCCTGCACTTGAATTTCAAGAAAGTTAAATCTTTTGCGAGGGTTTCGTTATTACATCCATTCCCCATACCGGCGCACATACACCTTCTTGATTAGCTGGACGCTAATGAGATAGCCGACCAGAATGGCAACCAGCCATGGGACAAACGTCAGCGGCAGGCGCTGCAAGTCAAGACCGATGGAAAGGTCTGTGAAACCGATTATAAGCGCGGCCGCCACCATAACGAATGTGGAAAGGAACAGCGGCAGCGACGGACTGCTTTGCAGGAAGGGCATTTTCGCCGTACGGATCACATGGATCACCAACACCTGCGATAGCGCGCCGAACACAAACCATCCGCTTTGGAACAACGGCGAAAGCTGCATCGTATTCGCTCCAACCGCCCACCACATTACCGCGAAGCATAAAATATCAAACACAGAGCTAAGCGGACCCAAGAACGCCATAAAAGACTTAATCGACCCCGTTTCCCACTTACGCGGCTTTCTAATATATTCCTTATCCACGCTGTCAAACGGTATGCCGATTTGAGAGAAATCGCACAGCAAGTTCTGCGTCAAGATCTGCACCGGCAGCATGGGTAGAAACGGCAGAAAGATGCTTGCCACAATAACCGAGATGATGTTGCCAAAGTTGCCGCTGGCTGCCATCTTGATGTACTTGATGATGTTCCCAAAAGTGTGGCGGCCTTCGATAACGCCTTCCTCAAGCACCATCAGATCCTTCTCCAGCAGGATAATATCGGCGGTTTCCTTAGCAATATCTACGGCGCTGTCCACCGAAATTCCCACATCCGCCTGGCGCAGCGGAGGGGCGTCGTTGATGCCATCACCCATATAACCAACCGTGTGGCCGGCGGTTTGAAAAGCTTTCACCACACGTTCCTTTTGGGCTGGTGACAACTTTGCGAACAGATCGCAAATTTTCACCCTTTCCAGCAGCGCGGCGTCATCCATCTGCTCTACATCCCGCCCGACTGTGAGGCAGGAGGTGCTTACGCCCACTTTGCCGCACACCTTCAAAGCCACACCTTCGCTGTCTCCGGTGAGCACCACAGTGCGCACCCCATGTTCCCGCAGCATAGTGATGGCAGTTTTGGCGCTCTCCTTGGGCGGGTCAAGAAAGCCCACAAAGCCTATCAAAACCATATCCCGTTCATCGGCCACACTAAAAGCCCCGGTGCCCGGAACCTCGTTTTTCTGGGCGACGGCAATCATGCGCAGGCCGTCGGCATTGTGCTTTTCATAGGTGGTCATTGCAATGCGCCTGGTCTCTTCATCCAGGGGCAAAACCCGTCCGTTTATCTCCACAAAAGACGTAATGGCAATCATTTCCTCCACGGCGCCCTTAGTAATCAGCTGCCTTTTTCCGTTTGTGTCGGTTAAAACCACGCTCATCCGGCGGCGAGAGAAATCAAATGGGATCTCATCTATACGACTGTAGGAGTCTAAGATATCTTTCATACCATTCTTCACCGCCCGGTTGATAATGGCAAGATCAATCAGATTTTTCAGCCCCGTCTGAAAATAACTGTTCAAATAAGCATGACGCAGAATGCGGGCATCATCCTCCCCATGGAGATCCATGTATTTCTCCAATACGATCTTATCCTCCGTCAGCGTTCCGGTTTTATCGGTGCAAAGTACATCCATTTCCCCAAAGGTTTGAATGGCGCCGAGGGTGCGCACAATCACCTTGTGTTTAGCCATGGTCACCGCGCCCTTCGCCAGCGTGGAGGTCATAATAACCGGCAGCATTTCGGGGGTAAGCCCCACTGCAATGCTGATGGCAAAAAGCAAGGCGCTGGGCCAATCACCCTTTACCAGCCCGTTTATCAGGAATACAAGCGGAACCATCACGAGCATCATACGCACCAAGAGCCGGCTGATCGAATCTACGCCGCGCTCAAAGCTCGTTTTTGCACGGTCGCCGGACAAAGATTTTGCCATCGACCCGAAATAAGTGTGGTTGCCGGTCGCCAATACCAGGGCGGTTGTGCTGCCGCTGATGACATTAGTACCCATAAAGCCCAGGTTCTGCAAATCTGTCAATCCATCGGCCGGCTGGTTATTTGCATCGCTAAATTTCTCCACGGGGTTAGATTCGCCGGTCAGAGCAGCCTGGGCCACAAAGGTATCTTTGGTGGTCAGAAAACGCACATCCGCCGGCAGCATATCGCCGGCTGAAAGCCTGACAATATCGCCGGGAACCACCTCGTCCAGCGCAATCTCAATCAGTTCTCCGTCCCGCCACACATCCGCTTTATTAGAAATCATCTCCGACAGCTTTTCGGCGGCGGCGTTGGATCGCTCGCTTTGCACAAACGCAACCAAACTAGACAAGAATACCAGCAACAAAATGATCGAGACGGTAAGATAGTCGGGTTTTGACGACGCGACCACATCTGTAAAATAGGTGATGACGGCAATCAAAAGTAAAATAACATTAAAAGGGTTGACAACCGCTTCTTTCAGCCTGTGCAGCGCCGTATTCCGATCTCCTATCGTGATTAGGTTTTCCCCAAATTCCTCCAACCTGTTTTCGGCTTCTTCACTGGTAAGCCCGGTCGGCCCGGCAGACAGGTTTACAAATAACTCTCCCCATGTCAGAAAAGCATAGGAGCGCAGCCTGGCTTCGGCATCTTGTTTATTCTTCTGAATCTTGGTGCTCTGGTTTCGCCTGTTAATGAAGTTCAATGGAATCGTTCCTTCCCTTATTCAGAGTTTCCCGTAGAAATATACCCTGGCTGTAAGAAAGCCGCCTCACCAGCGGGCGACAAATAACCCATCGGCATAAGCCGCCCCGGATAGCCGCACATGATCATCTCGGCGGCCAAATTTTTTCTAACCCGATGTGAATAATGGGGAGCGCGCCGCCATAAAAACCGGGCGCCAGAGCGCCCTCGCGCCGCCCCGCTATGCGCTCAGCTCTACCAGGCGAGACATCGTGTTAAAGTTCCGGGTGGTTGCGGCCACCTTGAGCTTCCGCTCGAAGAAATTGTTATTAAACCTTGAGTCGCTGTACTTTGTGGCATACAACGTATAAAGAACATCATCGACCAACTTTACGCGGTCGGGCGAGAAGTCCAACCGGCGCAGCTGCTCGGCTATGGGCGCCGCCGGACGGGCCGCCAACAGCGAAAAGTAGCTGCGCGGAGCGGCTTCCAATGGAAACGGATTCTCCTGCATAATTTCCTTGAGTTGGATATGGGTGCGAGCGATGACCACAATATCGGCGCCAATCTCTCGGAGAATGACTTCATGGACGAGAGATTGCACGGACGATTGATCGAGGTCCGACCTGGCAATGACGTTTCCGCTTTGAATATAAGTTTGCACATCCACCAATCCAGCGCCGCTCAACGCAGAGCGCAGATCCGCCATGGGCGCCCGGTTCTTACCGGTTGGGGTGACCCCTCGCAAAAGAATGGCATATTTTCGCATTATGCTGCTCACCTCCTGAGATACGCATCAGGCGTTTTGAGGCGCTCGGGAACGCTCCCCTGGCTTTGCCCCTAACCTTCGTTGAATCATACCACCGCTTTTCTCTAGCAACCAATGCCGTGAGTTACCGGCAGCGCGCCCTCTGAAACCTGATAAAATAGCAGCTTATGACTGCTCTATTCCGCCGCCTCCCGCCTAAAAATGAGATTTTCCCCGTTTACGCCATCCTGGTGTTTCTGATTTTTTCCTGGGCGCTGTACCGCTTTTTCTGGTATTTGCCGAGCTGGTTGGAATACTTGAGCCTGCCGGCTGTATTGGTGGTGCTGAGTTACAGCCTGGCGTTTGCCCTGTTCGAAAGCCTGGTGATGATGGGGGTGTTTCTGTTGTTGAACTTATGCCTGCCGGCGGCGCTCTTTCGCCGGCATTTTGTCGCTCAAGGCAGCCTGTTAGCCGTGGCGATGGGCGGCGCAGCCTATTTGATGCAGCGCCAGGTGAGCATCATTTACAGTTGGGAGCCATGGCAGGTTGGCGCAGTGGCGCTGAGCGTGGCGGTGGGGACGTTGGCCTTGCTGGGCGGCGGCGCGCTGCTGTTCAAGCGCCTGCCAGCCCTGGATGCCCTTTTTAACGCCTTTGCCGAACGCATGACGGTCTTCGCCCTGGTCTATTTGCCAGCAGGCATGGTAGCCTGGATCGTGGTGGTGGTGCGCAACCTGATGGGAGCCGTGCAATGAGCCGCCTCACTCGTCGGGAGTTTTTGAAGATAGCCGCCCTGGCCGGGCTGGCTCCGCTGGCGTCTTATTTCCCGGCGGCCTCCACCTCCACCGCACGCCCGAACCTGATCGTGATCTTGTTCGACGCCCTTTCGGCGCGCAACCTGTCGCTGTACGGGTATTCGCGCCCCACCACCCCCAACCTTGAGCGTTTCGCCCAGCAGGCCACGGTTTACCATAACCACCACGCCGCCGGCAACTTCACCACCCCAAGCACCGCGTCTTTTTTCACCAGCGTCTACCCATGGAGCCACCGGGCCTTCAACCTCAGCGGGTTGGTGAAACCCAGCCTGCGCCCCTACAACCTTTTCGCCGCCCTGGGGCCGGAATATCACCGGCTGGCCTTCACTCAAAATGTGTACGCCGATATGCTGCTGCACCAATTCAACGCCCAAATCGAGCAGCACGAACCGCTCGATCGGTTTGCCCTGGTGAGCGACAGCCTGTATAGCAAAGCCACTCCCAACGACGCGATTTATGGCATGAAAAGCCTGGATCAATTCATGTTCAAGCGGGAAGAGGCGCACGGCTCGTTATTCTTATCGATTATCAACGATATGATCTTGCAGGTGCAGGAACGCCGCCAGGCCCAGGCCTGGGCGCAGGTGTACCCGGCCGGGCTGCCGCGGCTGGCAAACACGGATGTGTACTTCGCCTTCGAGCAGCTTACCGACGGCCTGGTGAGCTTGCTGGGCGGGCTGGCGGGGGGCGCGGCGCAGCCCACCTTCGCCTACACGCACCTCATGCCCCCCCACGCCCCCTACCTGCCCACTCGCCAATTCGCCGGGCGCTTCAAGGATGACGGTCTCAGCCCTCAAGAGATCAAACGCCACAAGCTAAGCGATGGCGTGCCGCAAGCGCGCCTAGATCAAAACCGCCAGGCGTACGACGAATTTGTGCTCAACATGGACGCCGAATTTGGCCGCCTGATCGACCAGCTGCGCCGCAGCGGTGTGATGGATAACAGCTACGTCATCTTCACCAGCGACCACGGCGAAATGTTCGAGCGCGGCGCCAACGGGCACGGTACCCCGCTGATGTTCGAGGCGCTGCTTAATATACCGCTGATTATCTCGGCCCCCGGCCAGCGCACCCGCCAGGATGTTCACGATCTCACCAGCACCGTAGACTTGCTGCCTAGCCTGCTGCACCTGGCGGGGCGGCCCATCCCCGATTGGGCGCACGGGCGCGTTCTGCCCGGCCTGGGGGGGCAACCCGCCCTCCCGCGCCGTATCTATTCGGTGGAAGCCAAAGCCAACGCGGCCTACGCCCCGCTGCGCAAGGCGTCGCTGGCGGTGTTCCAAGACCGCTTTAAATTGGTGCATTACCTGGGTTACCGCTATGGGAAAGACGTATACGAATTTTACGATTTGCAAGACGATCCAGGTGAGTTGAACAACCTGTTCCCAAGTCACCCCATGGCCGCGGAAATGCGCGCCGATTTAGACGCCCAGCAAAACGCCGCCGACCAGGCCTATCGCTAAACGGTTACGCCGGCCAGGCGCAGCTTTCTATTCATCCTTACCCGGCGGCTACAGCATCGGGGTCTGCAACCAGGCAGGTAATGGTTTTTATCACCCCTGGGATAGGCTGAATTTCCCGCGCCACCACCGACCCTAAGGCGGCCAAATCACCGCCCTCGAGGATAGTGATCACATCGTAGGGGCCAAAAGCTGAATACACCTCTTGAACATCATTCGATCGGCGAATATCCTTAATTACGTTTTGAATCTCGCCCTTAGCAACAGTTATTAACACAATGGCTTTCATATCAGCCTCCTGAATACTGCCCCAGCCTTAGGGCAAACCTTCACATACCAGTCCGTTCCGGTTTTGATCAAATAAGACCCGCATCCCCTTACTCTGTAAGCAATAGTTGTAGCAGGCCTGCGCCTTACGCTGGGTTGTGAAATTAGAACAACTTAGATTACTCTTGCACGCACAGGGCGGCTCGCTGGTCTCTGTAGGCGGCAAACCCGTGTTGGTGATGGTGGGGCTAGGGGCGGTGGTAAAGGTGGGAACAGGGGTTGGCATCCAAACGCCAAGCACAGCGGATTGCGCCTCTACCTGAGCAGCAATGAGCGCATTATCGCATGCCGTAGCAGGCGGCATGCTCATTACCGTGCCATAGCCCTGGCGCACTATCTCGTAATTGACAAAGGTGCGATCCACCAGCACATACCGCAGCAGTGCGCCATCGGAGGCCTTATCCAGGCTGTCTTGCACCAGGGTAACCAGCTTGCCGCTCACCAGGTTGGCGTTATACCCGGCCGATTGGGCCGCCTGCCATCCAATGGGAGCGACCATTTGCGGCGCGCGCACCCCCAGGTATCGCACGATCACTGTCTGGAAGTTGAGCGCCACTTCGATCGTCGCTCCGTCAATCACTTTGGTCACCAGGCCTTGTACGCGCGGGGTATTGGGAGGCAAACAGTAAGCGCCGGGCAGGGTGAGATCTAAAACCGGCGTGGGGGGGCCTACTGGTTGGGTCTCGGTTGGCGCAACTTTAGTAGGAGCCACGGTAAAAGTGGCCCGCTTAGGCATGGCGGCCAAGGTTTGGGCAGCAAGTGTGCCAGGGGGCAGTAGTTCAACGCTGGCCGTGGCGCACCCAGAAAGTGCAAGTGCACACATAACCACCAGTAAGATGAGCCGTTTCATGGATGGTTCTCCCCATGCAGCCGGGCTGCATGTTAAAAGGGATAGATTAAGTAGAGTGATTGTAACACAAAGGGACGCGAAAGCTTATATCCTGGTGGTACAATTATGCTTTCATGGTTAGGATAATATGAGTAACAATCCTTGCGACGAGCGGCCTTACGCCATTGATTTAGCCACTGTAGCGGATATTGGGCGAGATATTACCGCTATTCTGGATTTACCCACCCAATTGCAGACCTTGGTGGAGCGTCTGAAGACGGATTTCGACTATTACGGCGTGAATATTTGGCTGCTAACTGAGCCGGCCGAAAGCGCCCACCTGTCCGGCAGCCTCAGCCCGAATGGCGAAGACTTAAGCCGCCGCGAGATTAGCCTGCCAATTGACGCCGATGATTGCATCACCACGGTTTGCCGCACCGGCAGCTATCACCTCAACGATACCATCTCCAACCCTGCCGACTTGCCCACCGGAGCGTTCTTTCCCGAGGCGCGCTCGCAGCTGGTGCTGCCGCTTACCATCGCTCAGAAGCGGGTGGGGGCGTTAGAGCTGCTCAGCCGCCGCACACATGCCTTTCATCAAGGCGACCTCGTGCTGCTGCTCTCTCTGGCCGACCAGGCCACCATCGCCATTCGCAACGCCTCCCTTTATCAGGCCGAGCAGTCGCGTCGTCACCTCTCAGAGAAGTTGTACGAAATTTCATTGGCGCTTTCCAGCACCCTGCATATTGATGAGGTGCTCGAGCTTATCCTCAAGCTGCTTTCGGACATTGTGCCTGCCGAACGTCTGGCGCTCATGCTGCGCAGCGGCGACGAGATGGAGTTCATGGCCACCCGCGGCTTTCCTCCCCAATCAGAGGCATCCAATATGCGTATGCCGCTGCACAACGACCGCATCTTCGATCACATCTATACCCATCAACAGCCCCTAGCCATCCCCGACGCCCATCTATACCCCGATTGGCAGCAGCGCCCCGATTTGCCGATCACGCGCTCCTGGTTGGGTGTGCCGCTCATCGTCAACAAGCAGGCCATCGGTATGCTCTCGTTGGCGCGTGAGCACTTGCAGCCGTATACGTACAGCGAGGTGACCCTGGCCCAGACCTTTGCCGGGCAAGCCGCCATCGCCCTCGAAAACGCCCGCCTATATCATCGCCTGGAGCAGTTCAACCAACAGCTGGAACAGCGCGTGGAAGAACGCACCAAGGAACTGCAAGTCGCCTATCACCGGCTGGAGCAGCTCGACGCCACCAAAACCAGCTTTATCCAGGTCACCTCGCACGAGCTGCGCACTCCGCTAACTGTGCTGCTGGGTTACAGCCAGATTCTGATGCAGAATCACACCGTCGCCGGCGACCCGCTTCTGCGCCAGCTTTCGGATGGCATCTTCTCTGGCGCAGACCGCTTGCACGATATTGTGAACAGCATGCTCGACATCATCAAGATCGATAGCAACGCCCTGGAACTTAACCCCGAACCGCTCTCGGTGAACCTGGTGCTGCGCAATGTGGCCGGCAATTACAAAAACGCCTTGCGTCACCGCCAGATTAGCTTACAGATTGACGATTTGAGCAGCCTGCCGGCCATAGAAGCCGATGGAGCCGCTCTGCAAAAAGTGTTCTACCAACTGCTGAGCAACGCCATCAAATACACCCCCGACGGCGGAAACATTACCATCCATGGCGTATTCCACCCCGAACATGCCGACAAGAAAGCCGCCATAGAAATTGTGCTGGCCGACAGCGGTATTGGCATCGCCGCCGACCAACAAGACCTGATCTTTACCAAGTTTTACCAAACCGGAGAAATAAAGCTGCATTCCACCAGCCGCACCCAGTTCAAGGGCGGCGGGCCAGGGCTGGGTCTGGCTATCGCCCGTGGCATTATCCAGGCGCACGGGGGCAAGTTGTGGGTTGAAAGCCCCGGTTACGACGAAACGCATCTCCCCGGCAGCACATTCCATGTTCTGCTGCCGATCACCGTCACCACACCGGGCAGAGGCGGGGGACGCCCGGCAGTTAGCCCGGGGGCGACTCAACCCCTCCAACCCTAGACCTTTTTCATCAAATCATATACAAACCCTAACCATATTTGGGTTGACTTTCCATCCATCTTCTCGTATACTATTCCTAATCAACGTTGTATTGTTTGAATGGAGCAAACCGCCTTGCGCATAGTGTTTTCACATCCAACGATATTCTAAGCCAAAGGCACGCCTACACGCGTGCCTTTTGTTATCCTAACCCGGCTCATAGTGAAAGGAAGGAGTAAATAAATATATGGACTCCGGAATGATCAGCAAGATTGAAAAGGCCAAAAACTACGCCGAGCAACGCGATCGCTTCCACCTGGAAACCCTCACGGTGACATTCGTTGGCGACAATAACCCACACGTCATTACGCTTAAAGATAACACCTGGCATTGCGATTGCGACTTCTTCGCCTCCCGCAATCGCTGCAGCCACACCATCGCCCTGGAACGTATACTTGAGGGCATGGGTGGCATAACCGAACCGGTGTCTTAAGACAACGATATATTTTTTGATGAGGGTTTATCGGCGCAGAGCACCGCTAAACCCTCATCGAATTTAATTCGCCCTAAATTAGCGTTTATTGACTTCTATTCGTTAGGGTGCAGATGATAGAAGGCGTACCGCCCCAGCATTTCCCCCACGATGGCGATCAGCATCGCCGGCCCAACCAGGTGAAAATTAATCAACACTGCTGCCAACACGGTTAATCCTAGCCGCAGCATCCACCGGCGCGCCTCCGCCTGGGAGTGCGCGGCGGAGCGGTGCGGCGAGAATAAACCGCCGGGCAATCGCTCCACACGGCGGCGGTTGACCTCGGCCAAAAACACGTTAACCAACAGCGCCAACCACGCCAATTCGGCTAAGAGGCCCATTCCGGCCGCAAACGCCGCCGCCAATCCTCCCAATCCAAAGCAGCTTAACCACAGCGTGACATGGGCGAACCAGCCCCGCCAGGCCGGAACCGTGCGCAGGTAGTACACCTGTCCGATGCAAAATAGGGTGGCCGCGCCAAACAAGACGCCGCCCGCAGCCGGCAGGCCCTGGCTCGGAAAGGCGGCGGAGACGCTCATACTGAGCGTGGTCAGCCCGGCGAAGGCCACCTCGCGGCTGAGCCACGAATGCCCCATGCCACGCAGCGCCAGGGGAGCGCGCCAGGGCTTTCCCAGGTGCATCAGCGAAGCCCCCAACGCCCACAGCATAACCATCACCGGCAGCCACAGATTCCAGGCCGGCGCAGCCGACGGAAGCCACCTATGCAGCAGCGCCAGCCAGGCAAACCACCCCACCGCCAGGGGGGTGAGCACGGTGAAAGCCACCAGGCCCGCTGGTGATCGCCTGGGATGATGCACTTCCTCCACATTGGCAAGCTGCACCGGGGCAACCCCCACCCCGGCATGGGGGCGAAAATCCAGGCGCGGCAGGGTTAAGCGGGGGTCGGGCAGCAGCCCGCCGTGGGGCGCTTGGGCCGGGCCAGGCAGCGCCTCGGCCTCTAAAGTGCGCATCGGGCAGGCCGCCACACAGGCCGGCGGCAGACCCAGATCGGTCTCTTCCACGCAGTAGGTGCATTTGGTCATCACGCCCGCCGCGGGGTGATACTGCGGCGCGCCATATGGGCACGCCCAGGCGCAGTACAGACATCCCAGGCAGCGCGCTGCGTCGATCAGCACCAAACCGTCCGGGCGGCGGTACATCGCCCCGCTGGGACAAACCTCCACACAAATCGGCGCCTCGCAATGGTTGCAGGCCATCGAGACGAAATAGGCGTTCACTTGCGGCTGCCAGGCCAGGCCGCGCGCCTGCCAGCCCCCGCCGCCCGCTTCGTATACGCGCCGCCACTGCCGCCCATCCTCCAGACCGTGCTTATCCTGGCAGGCCACCAGGCAAGCTTTGCACCCCGAACACGCAGACGCGTCAAACCCAAAGACCGTGGCGTTCATTTGGCCCGCTCTACTTCCACCATGATGGTATGCTGGGCCGTGCCAAAGGCCAGGGGCGTCCAGCGGGCCGAGGTCAGGGTGTTGGTGCTGCCGCCCACATCCACCCCGCTGCCATCGGCGGCGGGTTCAAACCATGCCCCTTGGGGAATATCCACCACGCCGGGCAAAATGCGCTCTGTCAGACGGCACGGCAAGCGCAGCCGCCCGCGCGTGTTATAAACCTCCACCAGGTCACCGTCCGCCAGCCCCCGCGCGGCGGCATCGATCGGGTTGATGAAAACCCGCTGCGGAAAGGCCTGGCGCAGCCATTCGTTATTGACATGGGTGGAATGGACCCGCGCCAGGGTGTGATGACCAATGGCTTGCAGGGGAAAACGCTGGGCCTCGTCTCCAAAGGGGCTTTCCCACTCCTGAATGTACTTAGGGATAGGGGGAATTTCGCGCGGGTTATTTAGCTTTGCCAATGCGCCGGAGAAGATTTCAATTTTCCCCGACGGGGTGCTGAGCGGATGCGCCTGGGGGTCGCGCCGGAAATCTTCAAATGCCACGGCCGGGCGTAAGACCGGAGCAGTATATACGCCCATATTCTGCGCCAACATCTCGTCGAGCGTGGGCAGGTCTGGAAAGCGCGCCTGGCGAAAGGCGTCCAGGCACCACTCCACCCAGGCGCGCTCGTCACGCCCTTCCGTATAGGCGTCACCCACCCCCAGCCGTTCAGCCAGTTCGGCGCAAATCCGATAATCGGTTTTACACTCGCCGGGCGGCTCCACCACCTTAGGTGAGAGAATCACCTCATCGCCGTATTTCCAGCCATCTTGCACCCCCCAGGTTTCAAAGGTGGTGCACACCGGCAGTACCAGGTCGGCGAAGCGGGCGGTGGGGGTGAGGAATTGATCCTGCACCGCCAGGAATTCGACCAGGCTTTCGTCTTGCAAAATGGCGGCGGTGCGATTGATATCGGCGTGCTGGTTCACCAGGCAGTTCGAGGCCACGGCATAGATCAACTTAATGTCGCTCTCCAGGCGCTCGGCCCCCAGTAAGCCATCGGCGGGGGTGAGCGTGTGGCCCCGCAGCACCGCCTCACTCCACAAAAAGACTGGAATTTTGGCCGAAATGGGATTGTTTCCCGTTGGAAAGACATTCCACAGCGGCCCACCATCGGGAGCCTGCAAGGCCAGTCCGCTCGCCCAGCCGCCGGCGATGCCCACGTTGCCGGTTAGCGCCGCCAACACGCAGCCAGCGCGCACCACTTGTTCGCCAAAGGCGCGCCGCTGCATGCCATAGCCCTGGTAAAGCACGCCCGGCCGCAGCGTGGCGTATTCGCGTGCGATGCGGGCGATGGTTTCCGCCGGCACAGCTGTAATCGCCTCAGCCCACTGCGGCGTTTTTGGCAGCCCGTCGCGCCGACCCAATAGATAATCTTCGTAGCTCTCGGCGTCCTCAAAGCCGGGCGGCATTTGGCGCGCGTCAAAGCCGCTGCAATGGCTGTTCACAAATTCGGCGTCGTACAGCTGCTCGGTGAGCATCACGTAAGCCATGGCGCTCATCATGGCGGTATCCGTGCCTGGGCGAATGGGAACCCACTCGTCGGCCAGGCTGATGGCGCTCAGGCTCATGCGCGGATCAATACACACCACCCGCGCCCCATTCTGGCGCGCCAGCTTAATAAAGAAATCGCTGTTGGTTCCGTCGCGCATCTCGGCCGGGTTCCAGCCCCACATCAGGATGTAGCGGGCGTTAAGCCAATCTTGGCGCTGATTGCCGGTTCGCAGTGTGCCATACACGGTGGGGGTGGCTACATTAATGGCCGCCCAGCTGTAGCTGTTATCAATCCCCAGGCAGCCGCCGGCCAGGTTCATCAAGCGCCGGGCGGTTTGCGAGCCGTTCAATTGGCTGTAACTACCCGTGCCATAGGGCACGAACAAGGCGCCATTGCCATACTGAGCGCGCACACGTTCAAGCTGGCCCGCCAGGCTGTCCAGGGCTTGATCCCACGAGATGCGCTCGAAACGCCCCTCGCCGCGCTTGCCCACGCGCTTGAGCGGGTGCTGCAGCCTATCGGGGTGATACTGGCGACGCAGATAGGCCCGCCCGCGCACACACGCCCGCAGTTGGGGGTCGGCAGGCCGATCGGGCCGGTCGTCCGTATCTAAACGCACGATGCGACCATCCTGCACATAGGCGCGCAGCAGACAGCGCCCGCCGCAGTTGTGCGCCGGGCAGCCAACACGAATGATTTGAGTAGAAGGCATACGGAAAATTATAACTCACTCGGTAGGACAAGTCTAATCATCTCAGACCCGCAGCCTATCCGCATCTCCTCAGCATCCACTGGTTACTCGGATGTTTAGCCAAACTGGCGAAGAAGCGCTCAGCAAGCGCATCGCCCGCCAACAACCTCAATTTGCACCCGACCGGGTAATGCTCACCGGCAAATTAACCCCGCAGCCTGCCTGGTTCGGTTAGGCTGGGAGGCCATGATTACAAAGGACGGGTGCGAGACCCGTCCTGGTATATCGAGATCGATAGTCCCTACCCCGGCGCGATTAACTCACGGGTTAGGCGTTGTGGCTGCGCCGCCCTGGCTGAACCAGGTAAAGACGCGGGAGGCCGAAACCGCCCCAGCCGATTCCCACAGCGGGTTGCCGTCTTTATCGGTGCCCACTTGCCGAACCGTGCCCACCCACCAGGCGAATACATGCGGGTTGGCGTCGCTCTTCAAGAAATCGGAGGGAATGATGTACTTGGCGTCGGTCACATAGTCCACCTTGCGCCGGCCTTCCCCTTCGGTCAAATCTTCAACCGTCACCACGTAGGCTTCATTCTCACGCAGCACATCCACCGACGCCCATTGCAGCGTAATCACACCGTCGCGAGGGACAAACGGCGCGCCATCGGCAGGCAGCAGCAAATTGACCGGGGGATAAGGAGGCGGCAGCGTGGCGGTGGGGGTGGGGCCGGGGGTGGCATTCTGCCGGCACAAGGGAATGATCAACTTTTGCCCAAAGCGCACAATATCGTTGACCATGCCGTTATATTCCCGAATTGCCGCGGCGGGGACGTTGTAATTCAAGGCGATGCCGCCAAGCGTATCGTTTTCTTTGACTTCGTAATCTAACTTTTGGCAAGCGGCATCGGTGGCCTCCAGCCCGCTGAGGGTGGAGGTGGGGGGCGGTGTGGCCGTGGGGGTGGGCTGCGGAATGCGCAGTTTGGTGTTCTCATACAGCGTCGAACAATCGGCCGGCAGGTTATTTATTAGAACAATCGACTGGATCGAGACCTTAAACGCGTAAGCGATGCTGCCGCAAGTATCGCCCAATTTGACGGTGTACTCGAACGGCGTGGGGCTAGGCTCAGGCGTCCAGGTGGCAGTGGGCGTGACGGGTGTGGCAGTCAGCGTAGGTGTATCAGTAATAGCCAGGGTGGGGGTGGCGGTGGATTCAACCGCCGCCGGGTTAAGCTGGTTCATAGCGAAATATACCCCGCCCGCCCCTAAGCCTAACACCAACAGGAGCAAACCCAAGATCGCCGGCAAAGTGAGGGTGTATTCTCGCATGCGGCTGCCCTGCAAGCTAGTTTTGTTGGCCTTGGCTTTCACCGGCTTGCTCTTGGCAGCATCCGGCGCGCCCACCCCGGTCAGGTCTGCCCCGCACACCAGGCAGCGCAGCGAATCAATCGCCACGCGCGTTCCACACACCGGACATAATTTAGAAGTGGTAGAAGAATTTTCAGGACTCATACGGAGGCAGATTATACCATTGGTTTTAATAGAAGTTTGTGCTTTATCCGCTCACCGCCGAAAGCTTAAACGAATTAATACTTAAGCGCCTTGGGGCCGTGTTTTTGGTTTACAATCACAAGATGCAGCTCAGCGTTTACATCCATATTCCCTTTTGCATACACCGCTGCGGGTATTGCGACTTCAACACCTACGCCGGCCTGGAGGCCCTCATCCCCAGCTACACGCAGGCGCTGGCTCAGGAAATCGCCGCCGTCTCACAAGCGGGCGACGACCCCGCCCCTGGCCCGACTTCAGCCGCCGCGGCAGAGGCGTCTTTCGCGCAGAATGACGGCGAAATAGGCGCCGATAGCGACGCCCCCCTGCCCAACCCGAAGCCGCGCCGGCCCGTTCACACCGTCTTTTTCGGCGGCGGCACGCCTTCGCTGCTGCCCCTGCCCGCGTTAGAGAAGATTTTCACCGCTTTACACCGGAGGTTTGATATTTCACCTCAAGCCGAAATCACCATGGAGGCCAACCCAGGCACTCTCTCCCCAGAATACCTGGGCGGCCTGCGCAGCCTGGGCGTAAACCGCCTCAGTTTGGGAGTGCAATCGGCCAATCCCTTAGAACTGCGCTTGCTCGAGCGCCAACACGATTTCACCGATGTAATTCAATCGGTTGCCTGGGCGCGCCATGCGGGCATCGACAACCTGAACCTGGACCTGATCTTCGGGCTGCCGGAACAGCCCTTGAGTAATTGGCGGCACAGCATCGACGCGGCGCTGCGCCTGCAGCCCAGCCACCTTTCGCTGTACGCCCTCAGCCTGGAACACGGCACGCCCTTCGGGCGCTGGGCGCGGCGCGGGCTGCTCTCCACTCCCGACCCCGACGCCGCCGCCGAGATGTACGAATGGGCCGCCGAGCGCCTGGAGCAGGCCGGTTTCATTCAATACGAAATCTCCAACTGGGCCAGGGCGGGCACGGGCGATGATACCGGCGACACCCGCTCGCCCCGGCTGGCGTGCGCCCACAATCTGCAATACTGGCGCAACCTGCCCTACTTGGGATTGGGGGCCGGCGCGCATGGCTACGCCGGCGGCCTGCGCACCGTTAACGCTCTGGCTCCCGCCGCTTACATCCAACGCCTGGCCGCCCCGCCTGGACGCCAACCCTTCCCCCTCACGCCCGCCGTCCAATCGCACACGCCCATTGATCGCGCCGCTGAGATCGGCGAAACGATGATGATGGGCTTGCGCCTGACGCGCGAAGGCGTTTCCGAAATTGCGTTTAGGGCGCGCTTCGGCCAAAGCTTGCGAGAGGTCTTCCCTAAGCAAATTGAAAAGCTAAGCGCCCTGGGCTTACTCGAACAACGCGGCGATATATTGCGCCTGACGCCGAAAGCGCGCCTGTTAGGGAATGTGGTGTTCAGGGAGTTTATTTAGTCGGTGGGCTCGTCACGGTAACCCGCGCAGCAAGTGCGCCCTCGTGGCCCCGTGGTGATGCGATCTTTTACCGTTATTTGGGCGCGCCTCCGCCCCTAAACCTGGCGGTTCAGCAGCTGCCCCGTGAGATTACGCAGCAATTGGCCCGCTTCCCCCTGGGGATGAAGATCATCCAAAGCCTGGAGGGCTTCATCCGTCAAGCTGCGGGCGCGGGCCTGGGCGGCCTGGCGCGCCCCGCACTCTTCCAGCAAACCCGCCACGCCCGGCGCTTCCTCATCGCGGATGGGGCCTTGCAGCCAACGTCGGGCAAACGCCCCATCCTGCGCCAGACCCAACAGCACCGGCAGAGACTTCTTACCTGAAACCAGGTCGCTGGCGGCGCTCTTCCCGGTCGTGGCCGGGTCGCCCCAAATACCCAGCAGATCGTCCTGCACCTGGAAAGCCAACCCCAGCAGCCGGCCAAAACGGGCATAGCCTTGCTCCACTTCGGGAGCGGCGTGGGCGGCAATCGCGCCCAGGCGCATGCAGGCAGCCACCAGGGCGGCAGTCTTACCTTCAACCATCGGCCAATAATCGCTTTCCGATAGATCGACGCGGGTTTCGTAAGATATATCCAGGTATTGACCCTGGGTAAGGTGAAGGCAGGTGTCTTGCAGAACCTGGGCGGCATGTAGAACCGCCGCCGGCGGCAGGCTGCCTCGCAGATCGAAAATCGATTGATGCGCCAGGGTGAAAAGGGTATCGCCAGTGTTCACCGCCTGGGCCACCCCCCAACGCGACCACAACGTGGGGCGACCGCGGCGCAAGGCGCTGTTATCTTCAATATCGTCGTGGATGAGCGAGAAATTATGAATCAGTTCCACTGCCGCCGCCGCCGGCAAAGCGTCCGGCCAGTTTCCACCGGTCGCTTGCGCCACAAGCAGCGTCATCAGTGGGCGCAAGCGCTTGCCGCGCGCTTCCGGCCCGGCGCCCTCCCCCTCCCACCCCAGGTGATAGGCCAACCAATGATGCAGCGCGGCGTAGCCTGGGGTGTTTACCCGGCCCACCGCGCGCTGCATGGTGTCCTCGACTGCGGCCAACATATCCGCCTGGGGGGAGCGGGGGGCTGCATGGTCGAGCGTCATGGCTGCACCTGCGTGAGGTAAGCGCCCTGGCGCAGCGCCTTCAAGCCCGGCGCGCCGCAGGCGAACAGGCACACCTGCACTTCGCGCGCCAGCGCGTCGATTACTTCAATCACCGCTGAGGCGCTGCCGCCGGCGGCCGCCTTCAGAAAAGGCGAGGCCAGGCCGCCCAACTGCGCGCCTAAGGCCAGGCATTTCGCCACATCCACCCCATCGCGCAGCCCGCCAGAGGCAATTACCAAACCGCCGGGGGCCACGTCGATCACATTTTGCAAGGCCTGGGCCGTGGGGATACCCCAGCCCACAAAAGCCGCCGCCAGGCGGCGCTGGCGGTCGGTTTTGGCGCGGTGCATCTCCACTTGCGACCACGACGTGCCCCCCGCCCCAGCCACATCAAACCCCGCCACACCGGCCCGGTTGAGATTCCACACATCTTCTTTCGAGAAGCCCCAGCCCACTTCTTTGGCGATGACCGGAATCGACAGGGCTTTACACACCTGCTCCACTTTATCCAACAGCCCCGCCCAGCGCGTGTCGCCTTCGGGCTGCACCGCTTCTTGCAAGGCATTGAAATGCAGGTATAGGGCGTCGGCCTCGATCATCTCGACCGCCCGGCGGCATTCATCCACGCCATAGCCGTAATTAAGTTGGATAGCCCCCAGGTTGGCGAACAGCAGCACATCGGGAGCATAGCGACGGATTTGGAAAGTGCGCGCCAGCTCGGGGTGCTGCAGCGCGGCGCGCTGAGAGCCAACCCCCATGGCAATGCGGCGCTCCTGGGCTGCTTCGGCCAGGGTGCGGTTAATCGCCGCCGCTTCCGCCGTCCCACCCGTCATGGATGAGATCAGCAAAGGCTGCTGCACCACTCGCCCAAAGATTTCCTGGCTCAGTTCAATTTCATCCAGGTTGCATTCCGGCAGGGCGCGGTGAATAAAGCGGTAAGCTTCCAGGCCGGTGGTCAGGCCCGAACGCACATCTTCTTCCAGGTTGATGCGGATATGGTCGGCTTTTCGTGAACCAATTGGCGTAACTTCTGTCATGGCAGCGTGTTTATCACTTGGCAAAGGATATAAATATTTATCAATCTTACCATAACCGGTTAGGACTTGACAGCCCACAACGCGAGGTTACAATTGGCAGGATATACCAGCCATTAAATTCACCCCTGATAGAGGAGGAACACTATGTCGGATACATATGCTGAGGTAAAAGAAGTCATCGTTGAGCTACTGAACGTGCCCGAAGAGAAAGTTACCATGGAAGCCAATTTCCGCGACGACCTGGAAGCTGATTCGTTAGACCTGGTCGAATTGATTATGGCCTTCGAAGATCGCTTCGGCGGCGAAATTTCGGACGAAGACGCCCAGAAGATCACCACCGTGGGCGAAGCCGTGAATTATGTTGAAACGCGCATGAAAAGCTAATCGACAACCGGCGTAAAAAGGGGCTGTCTCAAATTGCTATTGAGACAGCCCCTTTTTATTAGATTAATTCTAGAACAGATCGGGGATTTCTTCGGGGTGGCGGGCCACTTTTACACCGGCAGCCTGTAGGGCGCGCACCTTGTCGGCAGCCGTACCGGCGCCGCCTTCGATGATCGCCCCGGCATGGCCCATGCGCTTGCCGGGAGGGGCCGTCTGCCCGGCGATGAACGAGACCACCGGCTTATTCATGTAATCGGCGATATACTCGGCGGCTTTCTCTTCATCTGTGCCCCCAATTTCACCAATCAGCACCACCCGCTCGGTTTGCGGGTCTTCATTGAACATGCGCAGACAGTCAATAAAGCTGGTGCCGTTCACCGGGTCGCCGCCAATGCCCACGCATGTGCTGGCTCCCATACCCTTCAACATGAGCGCATACAGCACTTCATAGGTCAGCGTACCGGAGCGCGACACCACCCCAACGTTGCCCGGGATGGCAATGTTGCCGGGGATGATGCCCACCTTGGCCTCGCCGGGGGTCAACAAGCCGGGGCAGTTCGGGCCAACCAGGCGCACGTTCTTTTGATCGATATAGGTGCGCACGCGCATCATATCTTGCACTGGCACGCCTTCGGTGATGCACACGATCAGCGGGATGTCGGCATCGGCGGCTTCAAAGATCGAATCGGCGGCGAAACGAGCCGGCACAAAGCTGACGGCAGCATTAGCGCCGGTGGCTTCTACGGCCATCTTGACCGAATCGAACACGGGGATTTTATCCAACACCCACTCGCCGCCCTTGCCGGGGGTCACTCCCGCCACCACATTCGTCCCATAAGCCACCATCTGCGAAGTGTGGAACAGACCCTCGTTACCGGTAATACCCTGCACTAATAAACGGGTGTGTTTGTTTATCATAATGCTCATGCTGCACCTCCGGTAGCCAACGCCACCGCTTTACGTGCGGCCTCGGCCAGGGTTTCAGCGGTCTCCATCTTGGCGTCGGCCAAAATGCGGCGGCCTTCTTCGGCGTTCGTGCCCACCAGGCGCACCACCATAGGAACTTTGGGCTTAACTTCATTTAGCGCCGCCACGATACCGCGGGCCACTTCATCACCGCGGGTGATACCCCCAAAGATATTGAACAGCACCGCTTTGACGTTTGGGTCGCTGAGGATAATGCGCAAGGCGGCGGCCACCTTTTCGGAACTGGCCCCCCCGCCAATATCGAGGAAGTTGGCCGGCTCGCCGCCGAATAATTTGATGATATCCATGCTGGTCATCGCCAGGCCGGCCCCATTCACCATGCAGCCGATGTTGCCATCCAGCTTGATGAACGACAGCCCATAGCGGCGCGCCTCGATCTCTGAGGGCGCTTCCACATCCAGGTCGCGCATATCGGCAAGGGCCGGCTGCCGGTAGAGGGCGTTATCGTCAATAAGCATTTTGCCATCCACAGCCAGCAGCTTCTTTTCAGCAGTCATCACCAGGGGGTTGATCTCCGCCAGGGTGGCGTCGGTGTCGTTGTAGGCCTTCCACAAGCCATGCAAAATACCGATAAAATCGCGCCACAACTCACGCGGCAGATCAATGCCCACGGCAATATCACGCGCCTGGTAGTCGCGCAGCCCTAACAAGGGGTTGACATGCACCTTAATGATTTTTTCGGGGCTAACGCGGGCCACTTCTTCAATTTCCACACCGCCCGCTGCGGAGGCCATGATAACAGGCTTCTTCGCCGCCCGGTCGTTGGTAATGCCCAGATAAATTTCGCTGTCGATGCCGGCGGCTTCATCCACCAGCACCTTCCGCACCGGCAGCCCCTTGATTTCCATCGCCAAAATCTGGGCGGCTAATTCGGCGGCTTCATCGGGCGTCTTAGCCAGGCGAATGCCGCCCGCCTTGCCACGTCCGCCCACCAAAACCTGCGCTTTAATAACAACGCGGCTACCCAGTTCTTTGGCAATTTGCTTAGCCTCGTCTGCGGTAGCCGCTACCCGTCCCTTAGGGATCGGGATGCCATATTTGGCAAAGATTTGTTTGGATTGATATTCGTGTAGCTTCATCGAATGACTGCGCTCCTTATGCCCATCTTCGTGGAAAAAGGTCTGAACACCTTAATAAAATTATACCATTGGGCGGGTGTTCTGCTGCGCCTTTCCACCAGCCGGCAAGCGGTTGGGCATGGCAGAATAACGCGAAAGGAGCCGGCCATGCGCCGGTTCCTTTCAATCCACTTGCCGGGCGGGCGAAACCCCGCGCCGCTTGCTCCACTTGCCTCGAGCAAGGCCCTACCCCTGCTCCCCGATCCCATTTGCGGAAGGCGGTCAAAACTCCGCCGAACCTGCTCTTTCTATTTTTTCCCACCTGCCAGCCTCGCCAAACATCGAATAGTGACCACCTCCTACTTTGCTAATCCCGTCGCCATTGATTGCTTGATAGCGCTTTCTTGGTTTTGTTCATCCCTTTACCGGTTGATGGTTCGATAACGCCTCCTGGTTTGCTGATCCCGTCGCTGGTTGATGGTTCGATAATGCCTCCTGGTTTCGCTGATCCCGTCGTTGGTTGATTGTTCGATAACGCCTCCTGGTTTCGCTGATCCCGTCGTTGGTTGATGGTTCGATAACGCCTCCTGGTTTGCTGATCCCGTCGTTGGTTGATGGTTCGATAACGCCTCCTGGTTTCGCTGATCCCGTCGTTGGTTGATGGTTCGATAA
>CAZHFU010000018.1:36961-73553 GCA_964531975.1 uncultured Anaerolinea sp.
GTTCGATAACGCCTCCTGGTTTCGCTGATCCCGTCGTTGGTTGATGGTTCGATAATGCCTCCTGGTTTGCTAATCCCGTCGTTGGTTGATTATTCGATAACGCCTCCTGGTTTGCTGATCCCGTCGTTGGTTGATGGTTCGATAACGCCTCCTGGTTTGCTAATCCCGTCGTTGGTTGATGGTTCGATAATGCCTCCTGTTGCGCTAATCCGCTCATCTACTATTGGAACCTGCCTACACTGCCAGGGGACTGTTTTTTCCGTTCTTGCCCTTCTTACCCACGTAGATCGGGGTGCGTTTCTTGCCCTTTATCTGCTGCTCATCGGCTAAGCCCAAGTTGTCTACCTGAGGTTTGGCAGCCAGTTGACTCTTGCGAACCTTGATTTCGTTATAGCGAGCGATCTGGATTGCAGCATGGCGATATTCGGGATCATGCCATTTGTTACTCTCATCCGCCGGCTCAACCAATGGGATTTGGTTTTCTGTACTACTGGAGCGGCGAACCAACTGCGCCACCTTGATCTTTACAATCGCCAGGAGGACGATGACCAGGGCGATCAAAAGAACGATGCTCAAGGCAACCACTGCTCCTATCCCGTAAGTGACGATTTGGCGACGCAGGGCCTGCTGCGCTTGTTGGTGTTCCTGGTCTTCGATCCGCCCATTCATCTGCGCCTTCATCAAATCCGTCTGGTCTTGGATACGCTGTATTTCGACAGCCAATTCGGCCTGGCGCTTCAGATCACTGATTGCCGCCTGGTGCTGAAATTCAGCGGTATCTTGCTCTAATTTCAGCTGTACCATCTGCTTCTCAGCAACCAGTTTAGCGATCTCCAAATCCGCCTTCGCCTGGCTAACGGGGATTTCCGTCTTTGCATCATCTATCGCCTTCTGGGTGGCTGCATCCATTTGTTTCTGCGTCGCATTGGCAATCTCTGGGTTCAACCACGGCGCTGTGTTGATATCTGCCCCAACCATGAGGGCCAGAACCACAATCAGCACCAGCCCCAAGAACAACCACTTTCCTACGTATGTTACTACCTGGCCCATCGCATTCTCCTTTCTTTATGATCCTGCCCACCCCGCCATCGGGGTTGTGATTATTTTTTCCTATCTTCATGATAGTACCTTTGGCTGACAAAGCTCAGACCCTGCTCTGACCCATGTCTGTCTCTCTTTTTCAGTTAAACCGATGTTAGCAGACAACAAAAAACGGCAGGATCACATGACCCTACCGTTTTCTGACACCAGGCTGACTCGCAGCGTTATGAGATGCGTAAATGATGTTCCTTTAGCAACCGCAGCCCCTCCAGGCGCAGCGCCTCGGGGTAAAGCGCCTTATAGATGCGGCAGTTGGGGCTGGGGGAATCGAAGCGCCCATAGGCATGGAATGTCTCTAACGGACAACCGCCGGTGCAGCGATAGCGAAAAGCACAGGTGCGGCAGCCGGTCTTGGCGTCCACCGCCAGGTTGTGGATCGGCCCGGCGGCGGTGTGCGCCAGCCAATCGGCGTCATCCCCCAACGCCTGGGCGTGGTGCAGCTGCATCTGGCACTGCCCCACACGCCCCTGGTGATCGACCACTACATAGCTGCGCCCCACCCCGCATGTCTGCAAGTGCGCCTGTGGCTGGAAGCGATCCAATAAGCCGCCCAGGAAGGGCTGTTCGGGCAAGTATTCTTCAAACACCGCATAAGCCGCGCGCATGCCGGCGATGATGCGCTGCTCATCCAGCGCCAGGTCGGCGGCCGCCCCGGCCGACTGGCGGTAGAAGTTGAGCGAAACCGCCAGGCGGCGCGCTAGCGCCCAACGCACCGCTGCTGCCGCATCGTCCGCATTGCATCCGGTGACGGTGACGCAAATTTGCGGGCGCAAGCCGCGCGGCAGCAGCAGATCATCCACCCCGTGCTGCAGCGCGTCAAAAGCGCTGCCGCCGTCCAGGCTTGGGCGCTGCCGGTCGTGGGCGTCGCCTACCCCATCCAGCGAAATCATCATGCGCACATCCTGGGCGAGCATCCAATCGACCTGCGCCGGAGTCAGCGGCGCGCCGTTGCTCAAAACCACGGCTTGCAACGCCAGCCCCGCTTGCTTGCACAGCCGCTGGGCTTGCCGGTGCAAGCTTTGGATCATCTCGAAATGCAGGGTGGCCTCGCCGCCTGCGTATTTGAGCTTAAGCGCCCTAAAACCGCCTTGCCGGGCCGAATGAACTAAGCCTTCCAACGTCGCCAAACCGACCGCCTCGCTCATGCTATCCGAAGATTTGCGCACATAGCAGAAGGGGCAATCCAGGTTGCAGGCGTTGGTCACGTGCAGCCAGGCGGTAAGCGTTTGGGGCGGCGAGGCGGCAAAGCTGGACGTTTCACCACACGGCTGGAGCAGCCCTTGCTGCGCCAACTGGCGGTCAAAATCATCCTGCACAGCTTGCGGTTGGGAGAAGGCGCGCCAGCGGGTCACACCCGCTTCACTCAACACCGCCGGCCCCAAGGGCGCCACCGGGCTAAACACCAGGGTATGCGCGCCAGGGAGGCCCTGCTCGAGGCAGCCGCCGGCCTGCACATAACGCGCCGGCGATAAGGCGGCGCCGGAAAGGTGCAGCGCGCCTTCGGGGCAAGCGCAGTCGATGTCTAGTGCGGCAGTGGAGAAAAACCCCTGCTGCGCGGGTTCCGGGCAGGCGCAGTCATCGTCAAAACTGGCCAGGCTTGAGGCGTGCAATAAATATCGCTCAACCAGCGAATCCACTTTATGCAGCATTGGATGTCTCCTTCGATTGCCTCAGAGCTTCAGTGCCAAAGCATTCATCGAGAAAATCTGCCAGGCTCCCCGCTGGGCGGGTGGCGAGTTCATCCAGGCGATAATCATCATGCGCTTCTTTTTGATATTGTTTGAAATCCTCCAGTTCAGTCTGGTTGAACTTCTTCAGATAGCCGTATAGGCCCTCTTCCACCGCATCCAGTGTGCTGGCGAAAGGTGAATAAAGTTGAGCATAGGCCATGGCCATGGCGAACCGCCGGGCGGCTTCGTTTAAATAAGCTCGCGCTTCATCATCCTCATGAACACGTTCATGGCGTCTTTGTCGATCAGGCTCATCCTGGCCAAGCCAATCTCGACGTTCGATAAATTTCGCCATCCCAATGCGGCCTTGCAGCGCGCTCATGCGGCTAAGCTGCTGGAAGAGATAGACTTCATTTCTTAGGATCTCATCCACCGGGTTAGGAGGAGGCTGTCCTTTTTTTAGCAACCATTCTTGTTTTTTATCAAATAAACCATGTAAGGCCGTGCTGCTTTGCTCCAGGGCAAATTGCAACAAACCTGGGTCGCCCTGGTAAACGGCAAAGAAATAATGTGTAAAGGCTTTATTGACATTGGCATCTACGACCAGGCGGTGATTTTTGATCTCTTCTGCCTTATTAATCGCCTTATCCAAAGCATCGATGGCGTCGCGATAGCGCAGCCGCATTGCTTGCTGAGCAGCCGGCATTTTCGGGCCATTGGTTTCAATCTCCAGCCGGATGCGGTCGCGCTGGATGCAGCCCATTTCAATTTGGGCTTCCACATAGCGCAGCGGCTCTTTGATGGCGATGCTGAAGATCTCAATTGCCTGTGTCAGAGCGTTCTCGGCCTGGTTGATAAGGATTTCCGGCGGGTCGGTCAGGGTGGAACCAGTGCGTTCCATCCCGGCCAGGCGGCGCAGGGCTTCACCCAGTTGGATGAGGGCCAGACCCAGGCCGCGTCCATCATCCAAACGCCGGAAGTAAGCCACCGCCTTGGCCGCCTCCACCCAGGCCTCGCTCGTACGGTTGAAATCATTATCAATTAACGCCAACGTATTGAGGGAGTAAGCCACCGGGGCGCCATCGGCGATTTTGCGCCGCAGTTGTAGGGCATCCTGGCAAACATCACGGGCGTAGCTGCGCCCCAGGTCGGAAAGCACCCGCGCCAGGTTATTACGCGTGTTGGCCTGTTGGGCATCGGAATAAACGCCGCGCAGGTAATACAAAGCGGTTTTATAAGCATCGAGAGCATCTCCTGAACGACCCTCTTGGGCATAGCCATATCCCATGTAATGATAAATTAAAGATAAAACGCGCTTCATACGGGTTTCCGCCGGATGACCTTTAAACCCCTTTTCACCCCTGCCACGCTCGGGATAAACTATCTCTATTTGATCTGCTTTTAATAAAGGTTGCAATTGTTCAGCCCAATATTGCAAATCCTTCAATGTTTGCTCGGTGTCCAGACTAGCCATTAATTTGGCATACAACATCCAGCACGCTCGCTCGGCCCTGGCAAAAGTATGTAGGTTTGTCTCAGCGCCAGCGCTACTTGCATCCTGTAAGTACTCTTCGTAGGCTTGATAAAATTCAATCGCTTTACTGTATTCTCTGCGCAGGTCATAGCGTTTGATCCAACGCACCGCTTCGTCTTGGCGGGCAATGTTACGCAAAGAATCAAGAGCGTCGCCGCCGCGTTCCAATAAATGCGGCCAGGGTTGCAGCGGCAAAAACGGAAGATTGTCTTCATCCCACAGCACCTGCCACAAGACCTCCTGGGCTTCGATTTCCGCCTCTTCATCGTTGGCGCGCCAGGTTTGCTCCACCAAATCAAAATAGGTGTCGTTAAAATTCCCCAGGGGGTCCAGGCGCAGCAAGTAATGGAGATGTTCCACCTGCCAGAAACGCACCGCATCCTCGTTCTTGGTTCGTTCGCGTTGTTCTGAATCAGTATGATCAATAAACTTGGCATCTAAAGCCTTAGATGGTCGTTCCACCCACAAGCTGCGTTCATCGTTAACCATGAACTCCCGGCGGACGGCCTGGGCCTTCTCCAATTGATCCGCGGCGTATTGGGATAACTTATCGCACAACTCCAGCCGGGCGGTCTTTTCGTCTTCCTGGCTAATACCCGTAACGGCCCGAGAATAGAGCCGGTATACCTCGTCCTGCAAAGCAAAGCGCCCATCTGGGCTGCACTTTACCAATGCCAGGTTAGCCACCTCTTTCAGTTCCTCCGAAAGCTCATTTTGGTCTCTCTTATCCGGCTGCCACGAACCAGGCGCATCCGTGGGCGAAGCATATAACAAAAATTGGAGTTGTTCCGCCGCCAGGCCACGCGGGGCGCGTACCAAAGAAAGGAGAATCTCGGTCCGCAAACAGGGATGATGGAAGAGTAAATCGATAAATTTTTTCTCAATCTGTGCGCGAATATCTGATAGTAATTCTTCAGGAATCGCTTCGGGATTCTTTACCCCCCACCGGCGGTGCGCCTCGTCCAACGTTTCGATCAGCGCCTGGGGAGGGGTATGTCCCTCGACCATCAGATCGGAATACAGCGCCAGGCGCACCGGCTGCCCACCGGTATACACCCACAGCAAGTGAATCTGGTCGGGGAGGGCCAAGATGGCGGCGAGGTTTATGGCCGCGGCGCGCCAACGCGAATTTTGAGGCGATCCTTCGGCTAATTTTTCTAAATCCTGTTGTTGATATTCCAGGTACGTTCGCGTATCTTCAAGCGTAAATGGGTCCGTCTCCACGGTGATGATGTTTGTTTGAGCATCTTCAGCAGCTTGCGAAACCAGCTCGAAAAACGACCGGCCTTCCTCACCGCGCCCGATCAAAACCAAGGTGGTGTTTGCAAACAGGCCACCTCGAATTTTGTTGGCGATCCAGTAGTCCGTGTTATGGATCAACGCCTCGGCAGGAATTAGTTCGAGCTTACGCAAATTATCGGAAATTACCTGGCACAGCTTCTCGGTGGTATCTAAAATGAGCACGATGCGTTGTTTTTGAGTGTTTTCCTGGTAATCGGCGAAGAATGCATCTTGTAAGGTATCGTCGGCTTGGCGAATAATTTGGTAATCGGCGCGTTGTTCGCGCAAGCGGCGATAACGATTCACAGCGATATCGAAGTGAGAGAAATCAAGTTTCCCTTGCCCCACCAGGCTGTCGCGGATTGCCACCATCAACTGGTTACGCGTGTGCAAGCGTGGGTCGATCAGGTCAATCAGATCGGCAAACACCACCTTTGCATCTGGATGGCGCGTTTGCCAGTCTTCTTCGCCCAACGGCGCTCCGCGCTCTTCACGCAATCCCCGATTGCCACCGCGCCACAAAATTTCTTCCGCCAGGCGAGTCTTGCCCATGCCGCCTTGCGCTTTTACCAGTACAACCTGCACGCCTTCGCCTTCATAAACGGCCTGCTCCACAGCAGCTAACTGGTCTACACGGTTAACCATTTTGTTCGTCTTGCGGGTGACAGTCAAATTATCGCTCATGCGCCGGCCTCCTGAGTTTTTAAATTGCGATAGGCGCGAAGCAGCTCATACAGCCCAGCGCCGATTTTATACCGCTGTGGTTGATCATTATTACGATCGATCATGCCGCGGTCAAAGAAGGAACCGATGAAGTTAATTGCGGCAATCGAACTCACGCTCAAGAGAGTTCCCAGCTCATGGCTGGCCCACTCTGGAGGCAACTCATTTGCCATGCGTTCCAGGTTATCAAATTCCTCGGCTGAAAGCCGGCCAAAGCGATTTGAGCGAACGACTAATGCTTCAATACAGGCTTTAATATCTTCACACGCTAATTTCCGCGGCGGCGACTTCTCATCAACATACGCGTTTGCCAACAGGTGGGCATTGATAAAGGGGTGATTCCATTGATAATCCGGCAGACCATCGCGCCAGAGCTTACAATCCGTCCACCAATCAGGGGTGGAGGTAATTTTCTCCATTTCGAGCCACTTCTGATACTGCGTTTCAACATCCGTAAAGGGGGCCGCCGTTTCCAAAACAATATCGGGCTGGGCCTGCTGCAGGCGTAAATTAAAACTCTCAAAACTACACTCACTGCGGTAAGCGGCAATCACTCGCCCACATGGCTGGGAAACAAATGGGGCCAAAACCTGTCGATCGACTTCCAGCCGGGACGGATGAGGCATCTCATCGTAGCCATCCACGATCAATATCAGCAGCCCTGGATTAGTCAACACAGCATTAACATTTTCGACCAGAAACAAAAGGCTTTGCGTTTTACCTAGCACTCCATTGTGCAAGGATAGGCCCAATTCCTTATTGACCTTTTCATAGGCTCGGTTAATCCAATCCTCACTCAGATTGATCACCGACGGGGCAGATGGATCAGCTGGAAAATCTGTTGGCAAGCGGAGGTACAAAACCACTACTTTTCCCCTCATTTTATGGGTTAAATGCTCCTCATAGGCGCGCATCGTCCAGGTTTTCCCCGTTCCTGGCGCGCCCACAACAACCCGAACGGGGCCATCCCTCTCGCCCTCTGGAGGAGCATCTCTGAAAGGTGTAACAAGCCAATCGTCTAGCGTTTGGAATACCTCAGAGCGGTCAACATAAAGATTTTGATCGAACGTTGCAGGAATTTTAAGCGGAGTCATTTTTCCCCTTGCCCTATGTAGCATATAAAGCATCTTGAGGTAAGCGCATGTCCTGCGCCAACCGCCAATCGGCTTCATCCAGCTCTAGCTTGTGGCGATGATTGATGACGTGGGCGTCGATGAGCGCGCTAAAGCGTTCCAATGCACGGCGAGGGGATTGTCCGGCCTCGGCAAAGAGCCTGCTTTCCAACTGATCTTCAAAGCCGGGTTCGGCTAATTGTTGAAGATCGGCGATACGCGCCCCTGCCGCCTTAAACCGCTCGATTAATACCTGCTCAATGGCCTGGTCGGACCACCTTATTTTAACATTAATTGGCGCAGGCTGCAATGGATGGCGTTTTAAATAACTGTCTATAACGGGTTTTAATTCATCCGGCAAAAATAGCTTCAAGGCGATGCCTTGCGCCATGAACACATCGCCGCGGTCTAAAAGCGGCGTCAACCAGGTGAGCATTTTCTGAGCGTCTTGTGTGCGCCCGTCCACGCCATCCACCAACAGGATAAGATGCTTGTACCCCCAGCTTTGCACAGCCTGCCATAGGGCCGTCACCCCTTCCCATCCATCCGCGAGGACAGCCGTGTTTGGTGCTTGAATCAGGCGTTTTAATTCTTCGATAAGGACCGGCCAGGACGTGGTATATTTCACCGCGTTTTTGCCAATCAACGGCCAATAGGCGGCGATGCCGGCAAATGAAGAAGGCTGGGGTTGATCTACAATTGTATTGATAAGACGGTTTAGTCCTGTTCCACCCCACTGTACAATAAGAGACAGCGCCGTGCGCCTGTGCTCATCCAATGGTTGATCGGAAGCAAATTGTTCCAGAATCTGAATAAAGGCTTCCAGCGCCAGGTGGCGGGCCAGGTGAGCAGCATATTCATTGTCTTTCCAGGGCAGGTCTGTTTGCCGACCGAGTGGAAAATTCGCCACCAGCGTCTTATCCGGCCAGTTGCGGCAGTGAGCCTCCAGATTAAGACGCAAGGCGGTCTTACCATCCCCGGCTTTTCCATAAATCATCATATGCTGCGCCTGGCGTAAACCTAATAGCGAGAGAGAATCGCCGCCCTGCGTCTGCAGGGTGGGCGAAAAGAAATAGGCATAATATTCTGCAATTTGCCGTGAATTTTCCAGGGATAACTTATAATCTTGCTCGGCGACAGATGCTCGAAAAGGATCGTATTTCAGGCCAAGTTGCTCTAGATACTCGCGACGGTTGTGGAAAAGCGCCATATCACATCCCTTAAAAAAATAATTTCTTAAACAGACTCTATATCACCAGATAGGTGACTTGTATAGTCAAGTTTACACGCAGTGCATGGCAACCGCCAGGGGTATATCTAACCGGTCTCTGACACAGCGCCGATCAAAAGTGACATATCTGGGACTTAAAAGCGACAGTTTGCTAACCAATAGCCCACGCTTTTTTGGTTAAGCAAATAGATTGGCTGTTTGGGATCAGGTTCGATCACCTGGCGCACGCGCTTTGCCAGGGTATGGGCGTAGTCTGGATTGCGAGAGAGCTGCTCGCTTTGCAGGGGATGTCCGCCAGCATGCCACACCTTCACAAAAAGTTCCATTGGCGCTAAATCCATTTTTTGCAGCAGCTTGTGACCGCGCCAAATTTGGCCGCTAGACTCATCAAAACGCAGCGGGGCGAAGCGCTGGTAGTAAGCCTGCTGCAAACGCGGAAACGCTTCTGCATCGAGCGGCGCGCCCCCCTGGCCGGCCAACGATAGGCCCAATTCCACCAGGCGCAGCCACCCCCCAGGCGTATGCCCCCCATACTCATCCACAACCAGATCGCGCGCCTGGGCGGCGCATTCCGGCATAAAAAGGTCGGCCAGGTTGGACATGCGCCCGCCGCTGGCCGCGGATAGGGCGCGCTGGGCGATGTTCAGGCTATCGCGCTCAACCTGGGGGATACGTCGCTGCTGCACCCGCCCGCGGGTTTTTTCGAACCAATCTCCCTCCCTCAAGAACGAATCGGGCAGGAAGGCGATCACCTGAAAATCTGGATGGTGCATGAGTTCCAATCGGTCAAAGAGGCCAATCATTTCCGCCTGGTAGCAACCTTGATCTTCGCTATCCAGGTCGAGGCAGATGGTTAGGGTTGATAAATCCAGTGTTTTAAGTAGAATGAGCAGTTCTTCAATTTGACCCTCCACATCAACAATCTCCACCTGGCTGGGGTACAAATCGGAATAAACGATGTCTGTGAAGAGGGATCGCGAAGATGGGGGCAAGGCGTCGAGCCAACGCGTAAACGCCCGCGTATCATTATATTTATGGATCAGCCAGCGCAAGAATTCGAGCTGCGTCGGCGAAAGTTGCTCCAGGCGGTACGGCTGCTCAGCTAAGCGCCGGCCTAACGCCTGGGAAACCAGATGTTGGATTCTAAACAGATGATTGGCCTGAGAAGGAACTTTCATGCCGCCCCAGGAGGAGGGGGAATACTCGATCACCAGGCGAGCGCCGGCATGGCGGCGCAGGAAGGCGCGCATTAAGGTGCTTTTGCCGCTGCCCGGCGCGCCGCTGATTATCGACCAGCCTCTTAGCGAGTCGATTAGCTCATCCAGATCGCTGGGCTGGTAGCATATCTCCCACCAACGGGCTGCGTCTTCAGGCGACCGAGCGCCTTCAGCCTGGAAGGGCCAATCATAGAGGAGGTAATTCATCATGGCATCATTCGCAAGGCATTTTCAATATCCGCTGTTGGATAGGGAGTCTCTTTAGCTGACAACATATGCCACACTTGCAGCAGGCGGCGCGGATTTCCACGAGCGTTTTGGCATAAACAGTCTAAAGCGTTTTCTTCAAGGTATTGTGACCAATTGATGTGTTTTTCGGGTTTATCCAAGTCGTACATAAGCCAGGTTTTTAGTTGCTCCGCATTCCAGGTAAGCGCCTGGTAAAGCAAGCAGCTTGGGCGCGTTTTCAAGGTATAGGCCAGGTCAGCAGATGAGGTAAGAACAATCACTTCGATTTCTTGCGCCCAGGCGGAAAGGCTAAAATCACCGGTTGCTAAGATATCGGTTGTCAGATTATCATCTAGAATCAGGCGTAGATGCTTTAACCCCAGGTAGCCGGCGCAAAGTTTCAGGTTCTGAAGCCATTGCATTTCTGTAAAGGGGCGACTTTCAGCGGTGGTGAATGGCAACATCGCCCAGAGCGAGTGTTGAACCAGGTGGATCCAAACAGTTACTTTTTCTTCGCCTTGGTCATTAAACTGGTGCTTCAAAAACGCCGGACTGGTGAGGCGCTCTATTTCAGCCCGCACTCTAACCGGGCCGAGCGCCGCGCATAATAACTGGGTAAGCAGCGCCAGGCGATCGCCCGATCCAAATTTAAATACATGCGTCAGGTTGGTAGAAATAAATGCCAGTAATTGCCGAACAAAGGCCATTTGTAGGGATGCCAGGTTTGGTATTTCAGCCAGGTAACACGCCAACATCTGTTGTTCGCCAAAAAGGGGCCTACTAGTTATGCCAATTGTCAAAGCGTGGGCCAGGGCGGTTTTCCCAGACCCGGCTGCCCCTTCAATGATTATACAACCTGGTTGGTGAGCTTGCTTAATAACCGCTTTACAAGTCGGATGTCCGGTCCAAAAAAGGGGCCTTCCCGCATCAATCAACCAGGCCCGCTCCCTCTGCGCCCACCCGGTCAAAGGGAGCAGCGATTGAGATGTCGGTGCACTTTCAGGTACATTCCATTTAAGGGGGATAGGTTCTCTAAATTGCGCCCGAAGGTGGTCAAACTGCTGTCTCAAGTCTTGCCGGTCAATTTTTTCCACCGGAAAGGCCCACAGCGCCTTTTGCCAAATGAGCGGCCCATCATTATGATTTTCGGCCTGTATGGTCCTGTAGCCCATTATGTATGCGCTGGCTATTTCATCATACCATTCGCTTTCCAGAGATAAATCCTCATTTTCCTGCAATATGCCTCGGGCTATATCCTTTAGTCTTCCAATTAAAATTGCCTTATCTGAGTCGACGCTTTGTAGATCCTTAAGGGTCGGTTTGTTAGGAGGTGATGGTTCCGTTGGTTCTGCATCGCCGCCCGCTTTTTTGAAGAACGCCTTCACCTCGTTGCTCTGCTGAAGAAGGGCTGACCGAAAGTCGGCGATGGCCTTGCCAACGTTTTCCTTTAATTCTTGTTCCTTTTTCTTTGTTTCCTGTTCCTTTTCCTGCTTCTCTTGCTTCGCTGTTGAGCGATAATCTTTTAATCCAGCGTAGGCGGTTGCCAGGGCGCTGCTTATCACCAGCAGCAGCAGACCGCCCGGCTGCGTGCTAAGCCTGGATAACCCGTTTTTCACCCAACCGTCGCTGCGCAGCGCCACAGACAACCCGGATGGATTGATCGCGCCAGTCGAGGTTGGATGGTAACTAATCGCAAGCTGATCCTTAAACAGCCATAGCCCTGACCCCTTGCCCACATTATTTACGACGACTTCTTTTTCTTGGGTTGTAGGAGACGGTAAAAATACCATGCGGACTGATTTTGCATGGTGCGATGAGGCTGCAATAAAACTCAACCCCGATTTGTCTGGCAGGGTCATCGTGAAAAAGACCGGTTGTGATATGGGGGTCCCTTTGGCTTCATAAGTCAGGGTGATCTTTGCCGTCTCTTGACCACGTGCAATCACATAAGGATACTGGATCGTCAAGGCGCCGCCGCCTTCTAAAGGCAGACTTTCGCGGAGCAGGCGAGCATGATCCGCCGGCCAAACTATTTCTACATGCCACCACAGATATAGGGCTATACTAAAAAGGGAAAGAAATATAATTGTAAGCCGCTTCCAAAAGCTGCTTTCACTTTGCTCATGCGTCATCTAGGCCTCCCCCACCCAATTTTCTGGGCGCTAATGACAAAGACTTTCTTACCCTGGGAACGAGAGATCGAAAGGTAGCTGGCTTGAGAATTTAAGCTAAGTTTCATGCTTAGAACCAGATTAAATTCTAATACAACCCCCCGCTTCTGTCCACCTTAAACCAAAAGAGCGAGATGATGATCCATCTCGCTCTAGCCAGGCTGGGGCTGAAGGAGTCGAACCTCCGCATACAGATTCAGAGTCTGCTGTCCTACCACTAGACGAAGCTCACCTTGCAACGCCAAACCTAATTGTTCAAAGTTGGCATAAACGCCCAGGGCTTCTCTTCCCAAACTTTGCAATTGGCTTGCAGCGTTTGTGACCAGATTCGCTCCCAGAAGGCTGCCAATCATCCCCCAATCCCCATACCTTTCGTTCCTCCGCCCAACTCATACAGCGATTGCTCAAAACCCTTGAGCGCATTCTGCGCTTTCTGAGTTTGCACATTGACTTCTACAAGCAATTCTGCTACTTTAATCGTCATTGGGCGCTTACCTTGTTATAATCAAGTCATGAACGAAAAGCTGTCATTCGAGGAAAAAATTTCTCGGCTTCAAGACAACCTGTCTGTACTGAGTATTTCCCTTCGTAAAGCATCACAAGACGCCTATCGAACAAGTGGGTGCTTGTTGAAACTTTTGGCGCTGTTTCTACTCTGGCACTTGTTTGTGCGGTAACAGACTATCAGTCACTCTCACCTGCCGGACGTTTCGTGATGTTTTGAGCCTCGATTTTCGCAGCTTTGTAAGTCAATGCAATCGATACCCATCCACGGCTCAAACGCATCACTTCCCACGGACGCACACCTAAGACTTCCGCGGCCTCGAAAACGAAGTACCATTCCGGCGCTTCGCCTTGCTCGCCTCCCGTGGCGAGCCACCGCCGGAGTTTTTTCGCTCTTCCCTCCGATCAACCATATCCATAGAAATTGCTCGGAAAGTTTCGGCCAACAACTCGCTCGGTAGGGTCATCAGGCTGTCCGAATCGGTTGGGTAAGAGTCGCCGTTCTCGTCGAGAACATCCCACTCGATTAAGAGCGCACTGATCACCTCCGCCACCGCCTCTGGCGCTCCCCGGCCATCTGAAAGCACCATTTCCAGCTCGGGCGTCATGGCCCCGGGGCGATAGGTCACTTTCCCTTCCTGCCCCCCAATCGTCACCGTAATGGTGCGCTCGTCATTCAACAGTTCCGCAATTTGAATAGGCATGAGATTCTCCTTACAGCCCCGTCAACGTGTTCACCACGTCAACCTGCGTCGCCTTCCCCCAGGTGGGGTCGTACACCCCGGTCAGTGACCATTCCAGCGCAAACACCCCATCCACGTCGCCGAACTCGCTTACATCGCTCACCTTCACCGCCGTGTCTATCATCAGCGAATATTCCTCGTCAACTTCGATGGTCTCACCGATGGCCTCGATGCGCAGGAAGCGTGTATCCCCGGCTCGCAGGGTCTCCAGCAGCTCCATACCCTCATCATCGGCCTCCAACTTCAACTTGGCCGAAAGCTTGGGCTCGATTTCCACCACCGCATCGAAGCTAGTGCCCGCCGCCCGCTTCAGCGCATACAGCGGCCCGAACCGATCGGTCAACTCCCAACTCACCGAAAGCGCCCGGTTCAGCGGCAGCGCCGTCGCCAGGCCCGCGTAGGTGTCGGCCAGGTACACGTTCAGGTGAAATGGCAGCACAGGCATCAGCGCCACGGCTATTGGGCTGGCCGTCATCGTAATATCGTCCACCAGGGCCTGGCCGATCATGTCGACTGAAAGCTCTACCCCACCCGGACTGAATTCCAAGCTCAGGCCGGTTACCAGGCCATGCACGAACTTGTGCGCTCGCACCGTCCCACCCTGTTCGATGGTGAAAGTTTTGATCGTGTCAGCCTCGTTCACTGCCGGCGCATGCGTCCACAAGTAGGCCGCCGTAGCGCCCTGCTGCACCGGCGCGCTGTAGCTCAGCAGGCTGCTCAGCAAGTACACGATCTCGTTGTACGTCACCGGCCCTGAGAGTTTGGCCTGCACCAGTTCCTTCGCCGGCACCACCAACGAGGCAAATTTGTATCCCATCGCCCGAAAGGTCTTTGTTTCCACCTTTGGCGAAGGCTCGATAGACAGGCTGGGCAGGCGTTTGTTAGCCGCCACCCCGGTTCCCGGGATAGCTTCCACACCGATCTGCACACCCTGAAAAATGCTCGCACGTTCAACCATGGTTCCCTATCCTTTCACAAATACTCGGTACACGCCCCCCGCGTACCGGTAACGTTTCACGCCGTCGCTCTCTGCATAAGCCAACGCCGTCTCTCGCACACACCCCAGAATGTGATCGCCGTCCCCTGCGCGCGGTGGAGCACCGCCTGGATGCGCTCGGCCACCTGGTCAACCTTCGACCATTGGCTGGCCGCGTCCACCCCCTTCACCACAAACCTGCGGCCTTGAAAAAATGACCTCTCGGTTCGCCGTCTGCGTCTCCTCCGGCTGATAAAGCTCGAAGAGAACTGCCGGGTAAGCTGTTTCGGGCGGCATCTCACTGTCGAAAATGCGCCCCTTAACCAGCCCAGCCAGTTCTCCATCTGCCGCCAGCCTGGCCTTCAGCCACACCCGCACCCGCTGCAGTTCGGTCATGCCGCTCCATTCCCCTGCAGCACACCCAGCGCCTTTTGTAATTCTTGTGACTGCAGTTCCAGCGCTGCCGCCTTCAATACGTACCTTTCCAGCAGCCTTTCCAGCAGGATAATTTCCTGCTCGAGCGCCTGGCACTGCTCACAGACCGTCGGTGTTTCTTTGGTCTGTTCTGCTGCCTGCCGGTTTAGATATTTGCTCATCGCAAGTTCCTCAGAATGGCCGCCACCCGCGCCCGAAATTCATTTGCCTCTGCGCTTGCCGCAGGTCCCAAAAACGGCCTGGCCGCCATGCGCGTTGTGCCAAACTTCAGGTGCGGCGCATACTCCCTGTTGGTGTAAACCATCGCTCGGTATCTTCCTGGCTGCACGTTCAGGCTTTGCGCCAGGGCGCCCGTATCTACTGCCGGCGCTTCCCCCGCCGCGCTGGCCTGGTGGGGCTTGCCCATGTTGAACCGTTGGTACACCCGGCCGTGCTTCGGCTCGTGCATCGCTGCCACGGCCCGTGCCCTGATCCTCAGCGCCGTATGGGTAATTTCACCTTGCACCTGCTGCCCCAGCGCCGTTTGGATCGCCGGCAGCCGGTTCACCACGATCCGCACCTCGAACGGTTTAATCATGCATATCCTCCCGCCGCATCGCCTGCACCCGGTGATAAACTGCAATCCCTCCGTTTCCACCGAAAGCACGTCGAATACCAAGCTGTCCACTTCCACCACGTCGTTTGCCTGCACGTCGCTGCCCAGGGCGAATGCGATTCCAAACATCTGCGCTTCATTTGCTTGCTCGCCCCGCACCGCCCTGGCCGGATCGCGCGTGGGCAAGATCACCCGGCACGGCGCAGCTTCCAACACCACCTTCAGGCTGTCTTCCCAGCCGCCGTCCGGCGTTTTCACGTGCTGTGGCCGGCTCACCCGCGCGCTTTGGATCAAGAACCGTTCGCCCAGGTTGCGAATTCCGGTCATGGGATACAGCGGGAAGCGGCTCATTAGAACTTGATCCTCGTCGCCACGCTCCGGGTGGCCGAAGGTGTCACTCGCCCATTTCCGACCTGTGCCTGCAATATCGCCTGAAACGCCTGTAGATGCTCTTGCGCCAGCTTCTCGAAGTACGCGATCCGGCCCGACGAGATTTGCATGCTCACCCCATCCGCGGCCGCCTGGGGTGGTTCCCCGGCCATGCGCGTCGCCACGGCATCGAAGGCTCGGTAGTAAGTCCAGTTCAGCACTGCTGTGTCGTGCAGCTCCGTCCCGATTCCGGCCGCTTTCTCTTCGCCTTCATCGATCCAGGGCTGCACGATCACCGCCGTGTCATCAACGCCGGGGAATAGGTCGGCTTGCACCTTGCCTTTTGGAAAGATCACATCGCCGGCGTCTATCATGGCTTAACTCAGATCGCTCTCGGCCACCGCGAGCTTTTCCGGCGCTTCAATCACCGGCAGGCCGTTGGTCACCCCCCGCCCGTTCAGCTTCATCGGCGTGCGCTCGGGCACGTACAGCTCGGCCCAGCGTCCAGGCCGTCCGCCGCCCTCGATGGTGGGAGCCAGGTGAGTGTAGCCCAGGCCGTTTCCATCGTCGGGTCGGGCGTGCTGCCCTCGCCCACGCGGTACCCCGCCTGGTTGTTGTTGCCCACTGCCAGGATTTTGCCGCTCGGCATGAACGGCACGATCTTTGCCTCGCCCGCCTTGGCCGGGTCCAGCACTTCGGCTTCCAGTCCGTAGGCGATCAGTTCCACCGTTTCCCGCGCGTCGCTCGCCGGGCGCTCATTGTCACCCACCAGGCGGCGAATGCGCATTACGCTATCGGTCTGGCTCAACACTTCGATCTTGTTGGCGTCGTTGTTCACGATGGCATTCAGCGTGTCTGGGTGCATAATATAGGCGCGCACGTTGTAGCGCAGCGCTTTTTGCAGCAGGCGAATATCCGTCCAGAACTTAGACGCACTGCCATCCCAGGCGTCGTTTCCAGTGCGCTTGGTCAGGAAGTTGCCCTCCGGCACACCGTAATCCACCGACAGGGCCAGGTTGTTGAACGTCCCCGCCAGGGCGCCGGTCGTTAGCGCCTGCCCGCGCAGCCATTCCATGGTGTCCAGGTGCGCCTGGATAATCACCTTCTGCAGAAAGTTCAGCGCCTCGTTCTGCACCGTTTCCACAGTCGCTTGGTCGCCCAGCGTTTGCAGCAGCGTTTGCAGCTCACGCAGGCTGCGCTCCGGCAGGCTCACCTCGTTGGCGATCTTCGCCACCTCAGCGATGAAGCGCGATACGTCCATCACACCACCGGGCGGGTAGGGGCTGTCCATCGCTGCCAGGCCGGCCATCGTGGTGCGCACCACCATGCTGCCCGCCGAGGCAGTGTAGCTCGCTCGCGTCACCTCCGGCAGCAGCGTACCAAACAGATACACGGCCGGGGGGCGGGCGGCGTTGGCGATGCGGAAGGCCGCATCCGCGCCCAACGCTTCAAGGGCTTCAGAGAAGTTCAAATTGATAGGCATAGCATTCCTCCTGTTTTGGGCTTAGCTGGCCCGCGAATCGGCGTAGGTTTCGAACACGAACCCCGCGCTGGCCGTCTTCAGTTCGCCCAGCCAGGTGGCGAAGTTGCCCTCGCCCGCATCCGGCAGTAGGTTCTTGTAGATCACCCCGCCCACGATGCACCCGTAGCCGTCCGACCCGATGTGTTCATCGTCGTCTTCCACGGCTTCGGTTTCCAAAATGCAGGTCGTGGTTTCGTTGCCCGTCACCGCCGACCGCGGGATCAGCAGGCCCGAGCTAAGCTGGGCCATTAGCGTACCGGCCGCCACGCGCCGTCCCTGCTTGCCCACCACCTTATAGGTGGCCTCGTCGTCGTTTTCGATGGCTGCCGCCAGCGCCTGCACCGTCAGGCTTTCAGCGCCGGCTGCAGCCGCCTCAGTCACGTGAGCGAACTCATCCGCCCCGAACTGCAAAATCGTCCCAGCCGGGATCGCCACAGGCAGGGGGTCAACCGTCAGGGCGGTAGCAGCTATGTCAGCCGCAGCCGCCAGCTTCACCTTGTAGCTCGCCGTGTCAGGGCGAGCCTCATTGCCCAGTTTGTCCCAGTCGATGGCCGGCCGGTGTTGCGCACCAACGTGTGCAGGTCGGCCACAAACGGCTGGCGAGAGATGTGGTAAGTTTTTCGGCCCATGTCAGGCTCCCTTCTTCATCAACGGATTCGATTGCTTGGCCTGTTCGGCCATCGCTGTAATGCGCGCTTTCACCGGGTCGTTCTTGTCATCGGGCGGGTTCCCGCCGCTCCCCGGCTGGCGCACAAACTTCTGATCGGTGCTTGAAGTCCCACTCCCGCCCTGGGTCTGCTCCTTCAACGCCGGCGCAAAATCCTTCAGCTCATTTTCTACGTACTGCTGAAGGGTCTGCTGCTGCCCGTTCACCTTGATCATCGGGACTTCGACAGCCTTGCCATCGTGAATTTCCTGCCGGAATTCCATCTCCACCGTTTCCGGCAGCAGGCGGGCCAAAGCCGCGCCTTTCAAATTGAGCAGCCCCGCTGCCCGGTGGATCGTCTGATTGCGCCGCAGGCCGTTCAATTCGCCCAGGCTGCCGTTTAGCACCTCCAGCGTTCCTAACGCTCGGTAAGCGGTCAGCGCCTCCGCGTCTGCTTGCGGCACGGCCACGTGCCCCGCCTGCAGCGCCCGCGTCTGCGCCTCTTGAAGCTGCTGCTGAAGCTGCCGGCGCTCCTCACGCCCCTGGTAATTCTCCTGAAACAGCAGCCGCGCCAGCGCCAGCCCATCGTTGTTCTGCCGCGCCAGCAAGTTTTGAAAAGCCTGGCTCACAGCCTCGTTATTCGCCCCGCCTGGGCCGCTCCCAGTTCCCCCCTGTCCATGCGGCGGTTGTAGAGTTTCATTGTCCATCTTTGTCGCTCCTAACCCCGGAATTAAACAAAAAACGACCGAGACATAGACTCCCGGCCGTTTCTCGGCTCGTTGATTCTGATTTTTATTTTACAAGCAAAGTAAATAAACGTCAATCATGGGATATTTGTGCATATTGGACGATGCCGAGAAATATTAATAAATTTTTAGCTAAAAATATGCTATAAAATGATTCGTACGGCTTCCAATGAATAAGGAGGCGACAATTTAGAAGTCAAATTTCAACAAATCATTTCCGTTACTTTAAATTGAAAGGAGTTTCTCACATGAACCGCGCTATTTGGGTTTCGTTTCTCATGCTGATTTTCTCATTTTCAATAGTAATTCATTCAACCTCTACTTTTCAACCAAATGCAGGTTTAGATCAAGAGCTTAAAAACCAAATAGAAGAATATTCACATGATCAAAACATCAGTATTGAAACGGCAATCGCCGAGTTTGCTCTGCAAGAAAAGGCGGGTAATTTACAAGGGGGAATTAATTGAAAAGGGAAGCGAATGTTTTGGAGGGCTATGGATTGAACACAAACCAGCATTCCGAATTAAGGTTTCTGTTCTCCCGGGCTGTACTGAAACTATACAGAAATATGTGAGAAGGTGGGATTTGGATGATCACACAGATATCGTCACTGTAAGAAATTCAACTAAAGACCTCCGAGCAATTCAAAGCCAAGCACATATACAAATTAAGACATTAAATATTCAATCAGCCTCTGGAATCAATCTGCAAAGCAACTCGGTGGAATTATACGTTATTGACCGCTCCAAATTAGATAAGGCAATATTAGATCATTCGATTCAAATGCCTGCTCAAGTTCACATAATCGCTGTGAATGAACTAAGTGTTCAACAAGAAAGTGATATTTATGGCGGTTTACCGCTCAGTCAATGTACCTCCGGTTTTGCCGTAGTTGATTCAAGGGGCATTAGGGGTGTAACTACCGCTGCTCATTGTAATAATACTATTTCTTATAATGGTATAAATCTTCCAATGCAAGTCTCGTGGTATGGTGGGGCTTACGATATTCAATGGCATACTGCGCCAAACTTACTTGTTAGAAATTGGGTTTGGGATGGTTCCTTTCTTGTTCCGATCAAAGGTATAAGGGCTAGAGATCATCAAGTAGTAGGTCAATATGTCTGTAAGTACGGAGCTTCAAGCCATAAAACTTGTGGTCATATCTTGGATATTAATTTTGATCCGGATGGTAGCGATGTTATGACAACCTCTGTTCGCGTGCATGAAGATAACACGAAGCTCTCCCTGCCTGGCGATAGCGGAGGACCGTGGTTTTCTGGAAACACCGGTTATGGTTCACATATAGGCTCATTTGGAGATGATGCGTATTATATGGCAATAGATTTTATTGAAGACCTGGGCGTTACGATTCTAACAAATTCCAATTTGTATTCCTTCATCCCTACAGTAAAAAATGACTTCTACTGGGAAGGAAAACCATATCCTTCTCCTATCGATGCAGCAGTAGAAGGAGAATATGATCCGAATCAAGTATCTAATCCCTATCCATTACCTTAATTGCTGTCAAACATCCGAGAACGTTAGCTTGTTTCATCCTATATCATTAACTCAGATGATGAGGTTCTCCATGAATAAATGTATAAGAGCCGTTTTTGTAATTGGCCTCCTGATGACAATTGCTGCCTGTACAGCCACAAATCACATTCCTACTTCACCTATGCCAGAATCAACCCACACAATACCATTTCCTCGTCAAGAAAAACCCGACGGCGAAAGAGCAATGATGGATGCATTAACTACAGGTACCTTAGTTGTTGTCAACAATTGTATTCGATTAGTTTCGTCAGATGACACAAATTATCTTCTGATCTGGCCCCCAGATTACAATGTCGTAAATAAAAACGGTGAGATCGAAGTTCTCAACCAGGATAATAAAGTTGTAGCTAAAGTTGGGGATAAAGTTAGAGTAAGTGGCGGAGAAATTTGGGTACAGGATAACTTATCTCAATTTATCCGGGATCAATTACCCCCTCAATGCACCGCCCCTTATTGGAAGGTAGGAGAAATTCTCCCATAAATTACAAACATCCATCAAAATCTCAACTTGCTTCACTTATAATCTCTTTTGTCGCAACGTCGGCCCCCACGTTGCATGGTCGCGAACGTCATACATTTCCCTCAGCGGCGTCCCATTGCGCCACAGTTCCCACCGGGCGCGGCCCAGGATCATTCGCTGATCATCCTCTGCTAACTCTTTCAGCCATTCCACTCCATTGGTCCACTCCGGATGCCACGCATCCCAAAATGGGATAAACGAGCACCGGTCTTGCGGGTGCATCTCAGGCTGTTCGTTGATGTCGTACACCTTACCGTCCAAAAACAGGCACATAAAACACGTTCGCAGGCTCTTGGTGGCCACCCGCCGGATGCGCTCTACCCCCGCCTGCCGGTAGGTCTCCAGCGCTGCCATGCGGTACGCCCGCAGTTGTTGGTCTCGGCTCTGTCAAGGGCGGAATAAAAAGGGTCTGACCCAATTTTTGTGAATCATGGCTGCGGCTTCGGGTAATCACATGATTTTGGGCGAAATTTATGACGAAAACGCACTTTTAAGCAATGAAAACAAATTACTTCTGCTAGGTAACGCGGTCTTTCACACAAATTGGGTCAGAACCTATATCACCGGCAATGACACGCTAACCAGCGTTGACGAGATACTCACCCCGCACAACTGCTCCACAATCGCTGAGACCTTGCGGGTGGATACACCTTGTACGTACATTTCGGCCAGCGTCAGGGTCAAGGCTCGCTCGCTGCGCAGCCCCTTTTCTAGCGCGTGCGGATAGAAATCGTATGTCGAAAGTGATTTTGCACATCCGATTGTTCAGGGTCTTGGGCTTGAAACCATTAGCGTGGCCTTGCCTTTCTCAAGAACGTTGATAAGGTGCTGCTCCAAGATGCTGCTGGCGCTCGGCTTTCATGGCGGCGTTGACCAGCACCCGGATCAACTCAGGAAGGAATTCTGTTCCCTGGGCTGTGATTTGCTCCAGAAGCTGCTCCGATAAGGTAAAATCGTCTTGGTAGGTCATGGTGTCTTCTCCTTTGTTTAGCTTAGTGGCTTCAAAGGATACACCAGACCTACTACTTTTTGGGCGGCAATTTTACAGAAAGAAGTTTACACTAACGTTGTAGGATTCGCGGGTAGCCCACTTCTATAGAACTCTTTGTAGTGAGTTCTGCGATCAGTTATTAATCGGTTCATAGATATGGAGAGTTTTTCATCATCGCCTCTTTGCTCTTCCATAAGAGCAAAACTGTAATTGTCAAGAGATTGCATTACCATTGTATCTAAATCGATAGACCAAAAGTTGAAAAAATACAAGTTCTTTGAAAAAATAGAGATAAGGAGAATTACGACTGGTATCACAAGTCGATTTCTTGACATGGTAATATCCTCGGTTTAAATATTTGACTTAGTTATGATCGAAAAAACCGCCCAGCCGTTGCGCAGGCGGGGCGTTTAGGATAGAATCAACTTGCTGAAGCGCCTCTGCGCTTACGGCCATCCTCGCTAGGTTGCAGCCTGAGCGAGGCTTTTTATTCCCCCAATCTTACCCGACACTCATATTTCTGTACAGGTGATTTAACCGGAATCACCCTTGCGCTTTGTAAAACCATACTATAATTCTGCCCGTTGAGCGCTGACCTGCCCCCCTCAGGCCAGCGTTCAACGTTTTAATACGCCCGATCACCCTTGCGCTCCTGTACCCCGTTACCCGACCTCGGCCGTTTCGCCGGCAGCTTCTTCGTGTCCCGAAACTCCTTGATGTGATGGTCCGACACGTCGATCACCACCTCCCCCCATCCATGCGCCAGGCGATCCAGCAACATCTCGGCCAACTGTTCCCGCTGCTCGCCTGGCGCCACCGCCTCCAACTGCTCCCATTTGTTCGGCATACGCCCTCGCTTATCCCTGGCTGTCCTTCTGCGTCGCTTCGATCATGCGCTCGAACACCACCGCCGTAAATGCCAGCAGCCCCAACACCGTTGCCGCGGCAATGTCCCGCTGCGTGGCTCCATAGATCGCCCACACAACCCCAGGGCGATGACCAGTAAACTTATCCGCGCAAAACTTGTCATTTGGTATTCCTCCAATATCTTCTGGCAATAATGGCCTGGGTATGGCATAAGGATAAGCCATAATCTATGGCAATCGTCCGGGCCGTTTCTCCAGCCGCATGCCTTTGCCTGATGTCATCCACTTGGGCTTGAACGAGTTTTGCTGTCCCATGCAACTCGCCCGGCCGCTGCCGTCCCTTTGCCACCATGTCGGCCGAGTTTTCGGCATTGGTGCCAAGAAACAAATGATTAGGATTCACGCAGCGTCGCCGGTCGTATCGGTGCAGGCACAATTTGCCAGAAGGAATTTTCCCGTAGTGCAGTTCCCAGGCAACCCGATGGACATAAACAAAACGACCTTTGGCAACCGCCAGGCGGCCATAGCCTTCTGGATGTATTGCGCCATGCCAATCCCAGCATTCATCTTGAGGGCCTTGGGTAACATATTTCCAGAACCGTTCAGCAAGGCTAACCATCCCACCCTCACTTGCCACTAGTGGCAATCAACAATTGCAGGTGTTTGGCATCATCAATAGTGCAGCCCTCGATGACCAACACTACGCTCTTTTTACCGGAATTATAGAAATCCGAAACGCCAATCGCAATCCCCGCTTCCTGGCATTTCAAAATGGCGTCTTCCAAAATCTCAATCGCCATTTCTGGGATGAGTTTTGCGGTTTTGGTAGTACGCTTCCCGCCGCTCTTCGGAGAGATGCCGGAAAGACCCACCGTAGGCTGATTTTCGCTGCTTGCCAGAACCCCGTCGCCAATTGTAATAGTGTTCATTCTGCGTAACCTCAATTCTCCATCCATTGCCAGAAAGCCGTTGTTCGCCTTTACCACTATTGGCAATGGCCCGCTCGATTGCCTGCTGTAACCCCGCATCGGCCTCTACCGAGGCTTCTGCGGTTGGATAGGGTCCACCGGCTCGTTGCCAATAGTAGCAACGCTGCCATACACCACCGGCTCACTCTCCGACCTTGCTGGCATGTGCGCCTAACTGCAAAAATCAGTCTGAGAAATAAGTCTTATTGAGAGGACACACACCTGAGGATAGATTCAAGTTAAAATAAAAGGGCCAGAAGTGCGCTAACACTTCTAGCCCAATATCACCGCCGGAGAAGCGGCAGTGACCAGTCATGTTTACCTGCGCTTCGCCCGGCACATTAATTGTTACCGGGTGTTTTGTTTGGCAGGCAAGGACAACAGACTATCATTAATTTGCAGAAAGACATATACAGCACCACACGGTATTGCTTCTTTAAAATTGTGTGCTGTACCATAAGGCTGGGGCTGAAGGAGTCGAACCTCCGCATACAGATTCAGAGTCTGCTGTCCTACCACTAGACGAAGCCCCAGAGCGCACAGCATTTTACCATAGCGAATTTGGGATGTCAAATCCAATCTTGCGGATTTGTGGGCTTAGCAAGACGTGAGGCTCTTAAATGCTGCAAAGCAGAGGGGATTTGTGGGCCTCTAAATAAAAAAGGGGAGCATAGGCGCTACCAAAAGTAAGAATATCTGGGAGCGCCTATGCGGGTTTGCTAAGCAATCACCCTTTCCTTCCGCGGGGCGAGACGCGTTGACGACGATTAGTTGCTGTTCAAGGAGGCGATCAGGTAAGGCTGCGTGGAGGTGGGGGCTTCTATGACGCGCAGGATGGTTAGGGTTTGCCCTCCCTTTGAATACAACGCCATCTTCATCATATCGCCGCCGCCTTGATTGGCCGCTTCCAGCGCCTGGCTGGCAATATCGCCGGCGAGACCGCCCAAGCCAGACTGCCAGCCGCTAGCCGTCAGCTCCTTATCATAGAAGGCTTTGACCGCCTCCCATGAAGCATCGGCCGGAAGTTTATACGAGAACTGCTCCATCTTTCCGCCTACCCCCATGCCCTGGCGAATCGAAGCGTCTTGCTCCATATTTTTCGCCAACGTGTCGGCAATTGGGTCCTCACCAGGCTTTAAGACCACCGCCCCCGGATAAACCGGAAGCACGGCTGCGGTGGCCGCCTGGCCCCCACAACCGCTAACCACTACAGCTATCATTAATAACATAACCAAAACAAGCATGTTCTTACTGGTCTTCCTAAGCATGTTCTATCCTCCTGTTAAAAATGAAAAACGCTTACCAGGCTGCTCTCAGAGAGCGAGGCCAATTATAGACCTTTTTAGTCAAATTTGTGGATTTTGCGACGGTATTTTGGGTTGATTTTGGGCATTATTTGGCGGTTTGGTTTCACCGACTAGGCCGGTTTTAGGTTTATAATGCAAGCTTGAATTCAAACCAGGCGACTGGTCCTCAATGCCATCCGCCTACAATCTCATAAGGAGTTCTACCATGGCAGATAACGCCGCCCTTCCCCCTAACACTCCGTCCGACTTCATTCGTGAAGCAATCGTTGAAGACCTGAGTTCCGGTCGCTTCTCCACTGTTCACACCCGCTTTCCACCCGAACCCAACGGCTACCTACATATCGGCCACGCCAAGGCCTTAGCCATCGACTTTGGCGCAGCGCGCGAGTTCGGCGGCAAGTGCAACCTGCGCTACGACGACACCAACCCCACTAAGGAAGATGTCGAATACGTTGACGCCATCAAAGAAGACATCCGTTGGCTGGGCTTCGATTGGGAAGACCGCGAATATTACGCCTCCGACTACTTCCCGCAGCTTTACGATATGGCTCTCGATCTCATCCGCAAAGGGAAAGCCTACGTGGACGACTTGAGCGCCGACGATATGCGCACCTATCGCGGCACGCTTACCGAACCGGGGCGCGACAGCCCCTTCCGCAACCGCAGCGTGGAAGAGAACCTCGATCTATTCGAGCGTATGCGCGCCGGCGAGTTTCCCGATGGTTCGCGCACCCTGCGCGCCAAGATCGACATGGCTTCTCCCAATATCGTGATGCGCGATCCGGTGATGTACCGCATCCTGCACGAGCCGGCGCATCACCGCAGCGGGCGCGAGTGGTGCATCTACCCCATGTACGACTTCGCCCACGGCCAGTCGGATAGCATCGAGGGCATCACCCACTCGCTGTGTTCGCTGGAATACGAAATTCACCGCCCGCTGTACGAATGGTTCCTGAGAGAACTGGAGATTTACGCGCCGCGCCAGATCGAATTTGCCCGCCTCAACCTCACCTACACCGTCCTCAGTAAACGCAAGCTGGTGAAACTGGTGAAGGAAGGCTTTGTGAACGGCTGGGACGACCCCCGCATGCCCACCCTCACCGCCATGCGCCGGCGCGGCTACCCCCCCGAAGCCGTGCTGGCGTTCCTGGCGGGCGTGGGCGTTGCAAAGAACGACAGCATCATCGACATCGCCCGGCTGGAAGAAGTGGTGCGCGATTCGCTCAACCGCACATCACCGCGCCGCATGGCCGTGCTGAAGCCGATCAAGCTGGTGATCGACAACTACCCCGAAGATAAAGTGGAATGGGTGGAGGCGATCAACAATCCCGAAGACCCCGACGATAGGCGCAGCCTGCCCTTCTCGAAGGAGCTGTACATCGAAGCCGACGACTTCCGCGCCGAGCCGCCGCCCAAGTATTTCCGCCTCTCGCCAGGGCGCGAGGTGCGCCTGCGCTACGCTTACTTCGTCACCGCCACCAGCTTCGAAACCGACGCCGACGGCAACGTCACCGTGGTGCATGCCACCTACGACCCCGCCACGTTCGGCGGCAGCGCCCCCGATGGGCGCAAGGTCAAATCGACCATCCACTGGCTCTCGGCGCGCCACGCCCTGCCGGCCGAGGTGCGCCAGTACGACCGCCTGTTTAACCGCCCTAATCCCGAAAGCGTGGACGAGGACGACCAGACCTTTCTATCGAACATCAATCCTAACTCGTTAGAGGTGAGCGAAGCCGCCTTTGTTGAACCGAGCCTGGCCCATGCCGCCCCCGGCGAACGCTTCCAGTTCGAGCGTATCGGCTATTTCAATGTGGATATCGACAGCGCCCCCGGAAAGCTGGTGTTCAACCGCACGGTGGGCTTGAAAGACACCTGGGCCAAGATCGAGGCCAAAGCCTGAGAGATTACCTTGAATAAAAAATCGCCGTCCCTAACCAGGGGCGGCGATTTTTGGCTAAGCGGCTTTACAGCAGCTGCCTGATCTCTTCAATCAACTCCTGCACATGCTCCAGGCGGGTTTCCGGGTTCATGAACACCAGGCGCAGCCAGCGCACTCCGCCGAAAACGGTGGAGGTGATGTAAAAATGACCCTGCGCCAAAATCGCGTCGCGCACTCTAAGCTGATCGGCGTCGCTGCCGTCGAAACGGAAGCATAGAATGTTGCTTTCCGGTTCCACCGCGCAGCGAAAGCCGGGCTGGCGACGGATATATTCATAGGCTGCCTGACACACTTCCACCTGACGCTCCAGGGTTTCGGCCACGCCGCCCTCGCCCAGGGCGGCCAGCACCATGAACAGCTTCAGGCTCAGCCCAGCTTTAGTGCATTCGATGGTGCGCGGCGATTGGTCGATGCCCAACGGCTCGCGCTCATGGAACAGGTAGCTGGCCTCCTGCTGAAAGGCGCGCTCCAGGGCGGCGTGGTTGCGCACCAGCAGCGCTGCGCACAGGGCCGGGGTGCGCATCATCTTATGTGCGTCCCAGGTGACGGAATCGGCCTTCTCGATGCCTTGCAAGCGATAACGATATTTATCTGAAAGCAGCGCCGTAGCGCCATGCGCCCCATCAATGTGCAGCCACAAGTTATGCGCCCGGCAAAAGTCGCCGATGGCGTCCAGCGGGTCGTACACGCCCACCGGGGTGCTGCACGCGTTGGCAACCACCGCCATCACCCGCTTGCCCATCGCCAGGGCTTGATCGTAGGCCCGCGCCAGGCCATCGGGCAAGATGGCCCCACGCTCATCCGCTTCCAGGGCGATAACCGCTTGTTGGCCCACACCCAAGATGCCGGCCGCCCGCGCCATCGAGTAATGCGCCACGGGCGAAACCAACAGGGCCAGGTCGCCGGGTGCGCCGGTTTGCCAGGCGTCCGGCGCGGCTTGGGCGCGCGCCGCCAGCAGGGCGGTGGTATTCGCCAATGTGCCGCCGTGGGTTAGCACGCCGCCGCCAAAGCTCCCGCCCGCCATGCGCAGGCGCAGATCGGTGGGTTGGGGTTGCCAGCCAATCTTTTCCAACATCCAATTAACCAGGAAATATTCGATGGCCGTTACACCGGGGCCGGTCTCGTAGACCGCCATCGAATTGCCGGTCAGCCCGTCCACCAGGCTGCCCAATGCGCCGCTGTAATACGGAACCGCCACCTGGTGGCCGATAAAGCCGGGACTGTGTAGATGGTTGGTGTAAGGCAAGTAGCGATCCATGAAATCGCCCAGGTTGGGGCCGCTCATGCCGCCGCGCTGCACCCGCCCGGCCAGGTCTAGCTGCTCGATAATTTGCCCAAGCGGCGCCTGCTGCAGCACCGGCAACCGCTGCGCAGCCGATTCACGTAAGTATTCGTCGAGCGCCTGGATAACCGTCTCAGCGTCGGAAAGGAAAGTCATAAGTGTGCTCCAATGGGTGCGCGGTATGGGGTTTGGTGGGGGGTCTTAGGCCTCGTCGGCTAAAAGCTGGGCGGCGCGGCGCAGTCGCGCCAGCGTCTTTTCTCGGCCAATAATCGCCATGCTTTCAAACAAGGGCGGACTAACTTTTTGACCCGTGAGGGCCATGCGCAGCAAGCCAAAGAATTGGCCGGCTTGTAAGCCCAGTTCTTCGGCCAGGGCGCGCAAAGGCGGCTCGGCGGTTTCATGATCGAAGGCAGGCAGCCCTTCCAGCACTTCTGCAGCGCGCTGGGCGGCCTGGAGCGCGACCGGGGCGGCCAGCTTGCCACCCAACAGCTCGGCGGCGCTTGGCTGCACTTCGTCGCCGAAGAAGAAGCCAATCCATTCGGGGGCTTCGTCGAGGGTGGTCAGGCGTTCGCGAATCAACGGAGCGATTTTCACCAGCGTTTCCAAATCGGCGTTGTAGCCGGCTTGCTGCATAAAGGGTTGAATGCGCTGCGCCAGCTCGGCGGGCTCCAGGGCGCGGATGTGCAAGCCGTTGAAGTAATCCAGCTTGGTGAAATTAATTGCCGCCGGGGCGGGGTTAAGCTTATCCAGGCTAAACTTCTCTAGCAAGTCGGCCATTTGGAAAAATTCGGTGTGGTCGTCATAGCTCCAGCCCATCAGCGCCGTCCAGTTAACCACGCCCTCCGGCAAATAGCCGAGTTGGCGCAGGTCGGTGACGAAGATCGAATGCCCATCCTTCATCGCTTCGGCGGTCTCGCGCTTGCTCATCTTGCCTTTGCCGCTGGGTTTAAGGAAGATGGAAAGATGCACAAACACCGGCATCTCCCAACCAAAAGCGCGGTAAATGTGCCCATGCAGGGGGAAAGTGGACAGCCATTCCGAGCCACGGATGACATGGCTCACCTGCATCAGGTGATCGTCTACCATGGCGGCCAGGTGGTAAAGAGCCAACCCGTCCGACTTAACCAGGATGCTGTCGTCGAGGCTGCGGTTTTCTACGGTAATCGGCCCACGCAGCAGGTCGGTAACCGTGATCGACCCCTCGGCGGACATTTTGAAGCGAATGACGTGGCGCTCGCCTGCGGCTATGCGTTGGGCGGCTTCGGTTGGGTCTAAGCGGCGGCAGGTTCCATCGTAGCGGGGATTTTGCTTGCTGCGCTGCTGTTCCAGGCGCACCGCCGCCAGGCGTTCGGGCGTACAAAAACAGGGATAGGCGTCACCCTGTTCGATCAGTTGGTGGGCGTATTCCTGGTAAATCTGGCGGCGTTGAGACTGGTAATAAGGAGCGTTCGGGCCGCCCACTTCGGGGCCTTCATCCCATTGAATTCCTAGCCAATGCAAACTGTCGATCAGCTCTTGCTCGGCCCCCGGCACATAGCGCTTCTGATCGGTGTCTTCTATGCGCAGGATAAATTTACCGCCAAACTGGCGGGCGAAAAGGTAATTATATAAAGCCGTGCGCCCGCTGCCCAGGTGGGTGCGGCCGGTTGGAGAAGGGGCGAAGCGAACGACAACAGGTTTGCTACTCATACAAAAGGCTCCGTAGAAAGGAAGGTTGGTTAAAACTCCAGGGTGCGGTGACGCATGATGACGCTTTGCACCAGGCCAATGCCCAATAACGTGGAGAGCAGCGAAGAGCCGCCATAACTGATGAATGGAAAAGTTAGCCCGGTGGCCGGCATCAGATTAAGATTAACCCCCATGTTCACAATCGCCTGGAAGGCGATCAACACTGCCACCCCATAACACACCAGCGCCCCAAAGGTATCACCGGCCAGGTGGGCGGCGCGCAAGATACGATAGATTACAAACACCAGCAGCAAAATTACCAGCACGGTTCCAACAAAGCCGAACTCTTGCGCCATGGCCGAAAAGATAAAGTCGCTCCAGCGCACTTTCAAGAAGCGAAACTGCACCTGTGTGCCGTGCCCATAGCCCTGGCCCAGCCAACCACCCGAACCGATGGCAATAAGCGCTTGTTGAATATTATACAGGTCGCCATGGCGAGCATTGGGATCGGGAAAGATAAAGTTCAAGATGCGGGTTTGTTGATAATCCACCAAAAATGGGAAGGCCACGAAGGGGGTGATGACGGCCGCGCTGACGAACATCGCCAGGTGGCTCAGGCGCAGCCCGCTCACCCACAGCATCGACGCCCAAAGCACCACCATCACAATAGAAGTGGACAGGTTCGGCTGAAGGATAATCCACACCGTGATGCCCATCATATATAAAAAGCTGCGCCCCACCCAAATCAGGCTGCCGATGCGGTCTTTGTTGCGGGTGAAGAAATCGGCCAGCACTAAGATCAGCACGATCTTGGCAATTTCCGAGGGTTGAATCAAGATAATGCCGGTGTCAAACCAACGCGCCGAACCATAAAGGGCGGCCCCCAGGAAGTTTAAGACGGCCAGCACCACCACCGTTAACCAATACATCACCCGGCTGAACGAAGACCAGATGCGATAATCGATCAGGGTCATGATAAGGATCACCACAAACCCCGCTCCGGCGAAGGTAATTTGGCGCTGCACCAGGTTAAGGTCGGAAAGTTCGGCGTTGCCCGCCACGGCAGAGCTAATCATCGTCACGCCAAAGATGATGAGTAGAATGACCGCCCCCATCAACCAAAAGTCAAAGTGCCGCCAGGTAGCGGCTAAATCTAAGTTTCTCATGCTTGCTATCTATCGAAACGCTCTGCCCGATTTAGCTTTTTCGGCGCTGGATCGGACGGAGTGGAATATCGGCAATTAAACGCTGCTCCCGGCCTTCTTGCGACATCTCGATGCGCACCGCGTCGGGATCGATATCAATGTGACGCGAGATGACCGCGATTAACTCATCCTTTAACAATTCAAGCGCCCCAGGGGTCATATCGGTGCGATCATGCACCAATACCAGCTTAAGACGCTCCTTAGCTTGCGAAGCGCTGGGGGTTTGGCGACCTAACAGGCGATCGATGAACCCGGCCATATTAATCGCCTCCTGAACGGAACATACGCGTCAGCCTGCTCAGCAAGCTGCCATCGTCCTCCATACTCAAGAATGGAACCTGCTCACCTTTGAGACGGCGGGCCACGTTGCGAAAAGCCTGGCCGGCCCGGCTTTTGCTATCTAACGACACCGGAGAGCCGCGGTTGGCGCCCATCAGCACTGCCTCATCATCGGGAACCATGCCAATCAGTTCCACCGCCAGCAGTTCTAACACATCTTCAACCGTCAGCATATCACCGCGCCGCACCATATCCGCTTTAATCCGGTTAAGCAGCAGGCGAGCGGGGCCTTTTTCCTCGGCCTCAATCAGCCCAATGATGCGGTCGGCGTCGCGCACCGCCGAAACTTCCGGGTTGGTGACGACAACCACGATATCGGCCGGGGCCACGGCGTTGCGAAAGCCGCGCTCAATGCCCGCCGGCGAGTCAATCAAAATCCAATCAAATTCAGTGCGCAGCTCATCAGCCAGGCGCACCATGTCTGAAGGCGAAACCGCGTTCTTATCACGCGTCTGCGCTGCGGGAATAAGATAAAGCTCTGGCAGGCGCTTATCGCGGATCATGGCCTGGCGTGTGCGGCAGCGCCCCTCCACCACGTCTACAAGATCGTATACGATGCGATTTTCCAGGCCCAGCACCACATCCAGGTTGCGCAGGCCAATATCGGCGTCGATACACACCACTTTATGCCCCAGGTCTGCCAGCGCCGCGCCCAGGTTGGCGGTAGCGGTGGTTTTACCCACTCCGCCTTTACCAGAGGTGACTGTCACTACTTTGGCTGTCATGTTTTACCCGATCTCCCTTTTCGGATTCCAAACCTCAAGCATAACCACGCCGTTCTGCAGACACGCCATCTCCGGCTGAATCCGCAAACGACGGCGAGGCGCTTGGGCCGCATGTCCGGCGATGCGCAGCTGCATGGGCGAAAGCTCCAGTGCGCACACCACCGCCGCCTCATCGCCCTCGGCTCCGGCATGCACCACCCCACGCAGCCTCCCCCATACTAACACATTTCCCGAAGCGGTCACTTCGGCCCCAGGGTTAACATCGCCAATCACCACCACATGGCCGGCATGGACGAGGCTGAAGCCCGAGCGCAGCGTGCGCCGCACCAATAAAGCGTTATCGCCGCCTTGCAGATTGGTATCGGGCAGATTGGGGGTCTGCACCTGCTGCCTGGCGCGCGGCCCACCGGCGCTTAACCGGGTTGAAAGGCCGTAAGACTGCGCCGAGCGTTCCGTAACGGCAGATCCGCTCAAGACTGCGAACAAGATTAGCCCCCGGTCGGAAATTTCACGCGTCAGCGGGCCAAGCTCCACGGCCCGCAATACCCGCCCGCCCACATCCAGGGCCAGGCGCGCCCCACGCAGAAACTCGGCCTGCTGATCCAAATGGTTCAGCAGCGCTCGCTGAACCTCTTCCCATTCCCCATCCCCCAGGGTAATGAGCAGGCCATCCTTTATTCCTTTAATCTGCACGGCGCTATTGTTCATGAATGCTTCTGATAAGCTGCCCGGCGCACTTGCTAAGCAGCTAACACCCCAGGTAAGATTAGTTAATTAAAGCAGAATTATATCATTCTACTGCGCCGTTCCCTCATCAATGGCCTTGATCTGGAAGAAGGTTTCGATCACCCGCTTAACAATTGGGCCGGCAACGGTGGAGCCTTCCGTTCCATTATAAACATAAGCCACCACCGCAATTTCAGGGCTTTCATATGGGGCGAAGGCCACCGTCCAGGCATGAGCAGGCCAACTGCCTGGAATACAGCGGTTTTGCGCCGCGGCGTACTGATCACAATACTCCGCCGTGCCGGTTTTACCCGCCGCCTGGAATAAGTCGGTGGTAAATATATCTTTCAATGTCCCCTCCGTCACCGCCATGCGCATACCCTTTAGCACGGTTTGAAAGACCCAGGGGGCCACCGTCTTCTTGCTACCGGGTAGCGGTTCGCAACCGGCGATGGTGGTTTCGCCGTACTGTTGAATCACCGGATCGGTGGTCAGATCCCAGCGCAGGTTGGGCTGAAAGGGAGATATTTGCCACGAGTCGGTAAACGGCTCAGTCGCTACCACATCTTGCTCGTTACGCCATACCGGCAGAATATTGCCTTCCTGGTCCAGGAACTCACGGATCAAGGTCGGGCGCATTAACTTGCCCTGGTTGGCGATGACGGTGGCAGAAAGCAACACCTGGATGGGCGTGGATAATACATAACCCTGGCCCACACTGGCGATATATGTGTCGCCCGAAGACCAGCTTTCGGCCTGGTTAATGCGTTTCCACTTGGGGTCCGGAACCAGACCGCCTTCTTCATCGGGCAAGCCCAGGCCGGGGGCGTCGCCATAGCCCATGGCGCGGGCATATTCACCCAGGCGGCAAATGCCCAGGCCCTGCGGGATTTCATCTTTATAGCCGCCGCCCAGTTTGTAAAAACACACATTGGAAGAGTTCGCCAGGCAGCCCACAAAGTTCAGCTGCCCAAACCCGGCCTTATTCCAATCGACAAACTCACGCGCCCGGCCGGGGTCGTTGGCGTAGAATTTTTCGGTCACCTCCAGCTTGGGCGGGGTCTTGATAATCTGATCGGGCGTCACCACGCCTTCGTTAAGCGCCCCCACCCCGGTGACGATTTTAAACACCGATCCCGCCGGCAGCACGTCGCCCACAGCATGATTTAGCAGCGGGTTGGCTGGGTCGTTGATTAACTGGCGATAGTAATACCCCGGGATGAAGCGCGACATGCGATTATTCTCATAAGTGGGGTAAGAGACCATCGCCAGCACTTCACCCGTTTTGGGAGCGATGGCGATCACCACCCCGCTGGAATAGCGCGTTTCGCCAAAGTAATCGTTCCAATCTTTTAGCTCGTCGCGAATGATCTCGTACGCGGCTTGCTGCAAGCGCATATCTAGCGTCAGGCGCATACTCATGCCGGGGCGCGGCGCAACCGGAGGCTGCAGCGGCCCCATGGCCTGGCCGGCCACATCCACTGCCACCACCCGGGTGCCGTTTCGCCCGGCGAGTTCATCCTGATATTGAAGTTCCAGGCCGGCGTAGCCCACTTTATCGCGGTTCGCGACCAGGTTTTTCTGGTTGACGTAGTAATCTTCTAGCGAGGCCGGCACCGGCCCCAAGAAACCCACAATGGACGCGGACAGGTAACCGGTGGGATATTCGCGCAGCGCCTGAATTTCCACCCCAATGCCCGGCCAATCGCTGCCCTTTTCCATGATAATTCGTGCTACCCGCTCGTCAATATCGCACTTGAGCGGCACAGGGGTATAGGGCTTTGAGGTAGACGCGTAATCGGCCACCTGGGTAATACCGTGATCCGATATACAGGGCACATACGGGTTGGCCTCATCGACTTTATTCTTATTAACTGGTAAGCCTATCAGCGCCGAAAGCTGCCGAAAGACCTCTTGGGTGGCTCCCGGATCGTCGGGCAGCTGCCAGGCGTTTACCACCACGTTATACGAGGCCACGTTGGAAGCCAGCACCACCCCGTTACGGTCATAAATCACCCCGCGCGGGGCCGGCAGGTTGATCGTTTGGGTGCTGTTCTCTTCTGCTTTAGATAACCATTCATCATATTGGCTAACCTGCAACGAAAATAGGCGGCTGATAAAAATAATAATCACCACGCCTAAAATGGCGGCAAAAACTAAAATGCGCCATAGTTCGATTTCATTACGAATGGTCGCCTGACCACGCGTTGACATTAGACTTCTAACTCCTCTGGATGCAAATAATCGGCCAATTCGCTAAACAAGCCAAAAAACGGCGCTGCCAGCACCAGGTTTAGCAGCACACTTGGCAAAGCAGCCAGGTTGAACGCCTCCCAAAACGAAAACGGCGTATCCTGAATGCGCAGGGTGATAATCATCGCCAGGTGAACTAAGATCGTACCAACAAATGTCGCCACAAACATGGCTAACAACGGGCCGCGCCACACGCGCTGCTTGAGCGCCAACGCAACCCCCACCGCCGCCAGGTAGCCCACCAGGTACACACCCGGCGGCATGGCAGAGGCATAGGTGAGCAAGGCCGCCCCAATCAACGCCCACTGCCAGGCGGTTTTAACGGCGCGCTGCATGGTCCAAGCCAACAAAGCCACCAAAACCAGGTCGGGGACGCCCAGCAGCAGCGGGAACTGGCTCACCACCGTCATCTGCACGATGAGAAGGATGCTTAAAATAGGAATAGCAACTAATACAGCCATTGTTTGCGCGCTACGCCTTAATTAGGACTCGTGTTGGATGGCCCCGCCGGTGTGGGGATGAGCGGTCCAATATCCACCGGGCGGAAGTTGGTAATGACCAACACAATATCCAGGCGCGAGAAATCCACAATCGATTGCACCACCCCCACCTGGAACATATCAGTTTCTTTGCGGCGCACACTAGAAACCTGTCCGATCAAGATTTCGGATGGGTAGTTGCCGCCCAGGCCAGAGGTAAGGATCAGGTCGCCAACGCTCACCTCGGATGACTGAGGGATCATATCCAGCGTGAGCACGCCAGTGAGGCTGCCCCTCACCACCGCTTGCGGCGCGGAAGGATCGATGCGCACATTGACCGACGAGTTGGGATCGGTAATCACCTGCACCCGGGCGGCGCCAGCGGTAACGGCCACCACACGACCCACCAGGCCCTTGGCGGTGACCACAGGCATTCCGCGCCGCACGCCAGTATCTGAGCCGCGATTGATGATGATGTAATGAGCGTAGGTGCTGGGGTCGCGGCCAATCACCGCCGCGGCCACGTAGCTGTTTTCGGGATGAACCCGCGCGAAATCGACCAGGGCAGAAAGCACACGCGTTTCGGAAAGTTGTTGTTTGAGATCGATGATTTCAGCCTGGAGGCGCGCAATTTCAACCGCCTGGCCGGCATTCTCTTCCAAGAGCCGGGTCACATCCTGAGGTTGACTTACCGCCCCCCGCACCGCCTGGATGCGGGTTGAAAGCCATGTCTGCGCCCCCAAAACAGGCGTAAGCACCAGCTTCGTAAAGGGAGCCAAGTAACCGCCTAAGGCCAGGGTAATCAGCCCCAGAATTACCAGGGTCAATATAACCGTCTGTAACGTGCGAGGCGAACCTGTGCGCATTAGTTGTGTTTCGTACTACCTCTTTCCAGGCCTACCAATAAGCGCCGGTTAGCGTCATAATCTTCCAGCACCATACCTGCGCCGCGCGCCACGCAGC
>CAZHFU010000019.1:0-34374 GCA_964531975.1 uncultured Anaerolinea sp.
TCAATCCGTTCCCTAATCCTCTGCCAGCCCATCCGCTCAATCCGTTCCCTAATCCGTTGACAGCTATCCGTTGACAACGGCACAATTCCTGCATCTTACAGGTTGATCGAAGGCGTTAAGCGGCGTGGAAACCGCCCAACGCCCCAGGCTAACCTTATGCATGGGAGTGAATGATGTCGGATTTCGATTTGGCGCGACAGGCAAAGGCGCTGCACAGCAAAGCGCTGCTGACCCGGCAGCATGTGGTGGGGGTGGGAGTGGGATATAAGACCCAGCGCGGCGGCGAGACAGATAAGTTAAGCGTGGTGGTGCTGGTGAGCCATAAGCTGCCGCCCAGCGCCCTGAGCAGCGCCGCCCTGATTCCTAAGGCTTTAACCGGTGTGCCCACCGATGTGATTGAGGTGGGCGAGCTGCGCGCCCTGGCTTGGTCGCCCCAGGCCATGAGCGACGCCACACGCCCCCTGGCTGGCGAACCCCGCGCCGGCAGCGCCGTTTCGCTGTGGACCGGGCGGCAGCGCCCGGCGGCGGGCGGAGCCAGCATCGGGCATTACCAGGTGACGGCGGGCACGTTGGGCTGCGTGGTGCATGATCGCGCCAGCGGGCGCCGGCTGATCCTTTCTAATAACCATGTGTTGGCGAACTGCAACGCCGCCCGACGCGGCGACCCCATCTTACAGCCTGGGCCGGCCGATGGCGGCATGGTTGGGCCGGATACGCTGGCCTCGTTGGAGCGTTTTATCCCACTACGGTTTGGCCTGGAACCGCCGGTGTGCAGAATTGCAGAAGGGGCGGCGCGCCTGGCGAACGCCGTGGCCCACCTGAGTGGATCGCGCCACCGCTTGCAGGCGGTGCAGATGCGCCCCACGGCGGTCAATTACGTGGACGCGGCTGTGGCGCGGGCGCTTGATGATGATGATCTGCTGGAACGCGCCCTGGAAATCGGCGCGATCAACGGCTATCAATCGGCCCACCTGGGCATGGGGGTATGCAAGGCCGGGCGCACCACTGCGCTCACCACGGGCAGTGTGCGCGTGATGGATGCCAGTGTGCAGATTGGCTATACGGAAGAGCGCGTGGCCTTGTTCGAGGGGCAGGTGGTGACGACCCCCATGTCGCAAGGCGGCGACTCTGGCTCGTTAATGGTTGCTCTGGAGGGACGACATGCCGTGGGCCTGCTGTTTGCCGGTTCGGCCCAGGCTACGATCTTCAACCCCATTGCGGCGGTATTAGAAGCGCTCAAAATCGATCTCCCTGGTACGCCGGATCGCCCCGCAAAAGGGCTGGATGGCGCGGGCGAAGTTCGGGATGTGCAGGCAGTGCGCGCCGCGCGCCAGGCCGAGTTGATGAAGAAGGCCAATGTGGTGGGGGTGGGGGTGGGCCGCAAGCATGGGCAGCCCGCCCTGGTGGTGATGGTGACGCATAAGGCCCCGCTCGAAAGTCTATCGCCTGCCGACCGCATCCCTGGGCAGATAGACGGCATTCCGGTGCAGGTGCAGGAAGTGGGGACGATATCCCTGGCGGGAAGCTAATTGTTGCTACATTTATTCAAATCCTCTTCCAATCCTTAAAGGTTAAAGATATAATAGAAATCAGGATGAATGTCACATGACAATTATCCGAATAATTGTACAATAAAGCCAATATATTGTTCCGTTCCTGACATTTCTGCATCTGATATTGGAGGAATTCCATGCGGTTTCGCTGGTTCCATTCCAGAGAGGAGGAATGCGAGCGACTTATGCCTGATGCATTGGCTGCGTTTTGCCGCGCTTTGCCAAACCTTTCCCATCCTGCTGTCACAATTGAATATTCCCAAAGGAGAGAGTCATGAAGAAGAAAGCAATGCTGCTATTCAGCATGTTGATCGTTATGAGCATGATCCTGCCAGCCTGCGCTCCTGCAGCGGGAGGCGGCGGAGACGTAATTAAGGTGGGCGGCATTGGTGAGCTGACGGGAGACATCCCGGCTGTGGGCGCCTCTTTTAAGAACGCCGCCGAAATGGCCGTCAAGGAAGTTAATGACGCCGGCGGCCTGGAGGTAGGCGGCAAGAAATACAAAATTGAGCTGGTAATGGAAGATAACGCCGGCAAGGCCGATCAATCGGCTTCGGCGGCGCAAAAGCTCATCACCCAGGATAATGTGGTCGCTATTATCGGCCCCAACGCCAGCCGCTATGCCATTCCGGCCTCTGAAATTGCCGAAAGCTCCAAGGTGGCCCTGATTACCCCCTGGTCTACGAACCCCAAGACCACGATCAATGATAAAACCGGCGCTTCGAAAAAGTATGTCTTCCGCGCCTGCTTTATTGACCCGTTCCAGGGGCGCGTTGTCGCCAAGTTCGCCCTGGACAACTTGGGCGCTAAGAAGGCCGCTGTGCTGTACGATGTGGCCTCCGACTATAACAAGGGCATTGCCGAATTTTTCAAGAGCACTTTTGAAGAAAACGGCGGCCAGGTGGTGGCTTTTGAGACCTACACCACGGGCGATAAAGACTTTACCGCCCAGCTGACCAAGATCAAAGATACCAACCCCGATGTAATTTTCCTCCCCAACTACTACAGCGAAGTGCCGCTGCAGATTCAACAAGCCAAGCGATTGGGCATTGATGTGCCCTTCTTGGGCAGCGACTCTTGGGGCAGCTCGGAACTGGTGAAGCTGTGCGGCGCTGATTGCGAAGGCTACTACTTCTCCACCCACTATGCCGCCGATAACGCCAGCCCGGTCGCCAAGAAGTTCATCGATGGCTATAAAGCCAAGTATGGCAACACTCCCGACGATGTGGCCGCCCTGACCTACGACGCCTTCGGGCTGCTGTGGCAGGCGCTGCAGAGCGCCGGTAAGGTTGACCGCCAGGCGGTGCGCGATGCCCTGGCGAAAATCCCGAATTACGACGGCGTGACCGGCGTGATGCAATTCCAGGAAGGCTCCGGCGACCCAATCAAGAGCGCCGTGGTCTTGCAAGTTAAGAACGGACAGTTCGTTTTCTTCGCCAACGCTAACCCGTAAATCATCCTAGGGCTTGGGGAGCTGCGCCTCGCACGAGACGCAGCTCCCCACCCGCCCATTCGTAATGCTCCGGCGGGGTGTCTTCCAGGCATTTTGGCGACATCTCCCCCAAAAAAGGAATATTATGGTTTATTTGCTCCAGCAAGCGTTGAACGCTCTGCAGCTGGGCAGCATTTATGCACTGATTGCGTTGGGCTATACCATGGTGTATGGCATCCTCACCATGATCAACTTCGCCCACGGCGATCTGTTCATGGTGGGAGCGTTCTTCTGTTTCATCTCTGCTGCCTATTTAAAGCTGCCCTTTGTGCCCACCCTGCTCCTTTCAATGACAGGTGTGGCGCTGCTGGGAGTGGTGATCGAACGCCTGGCCTACCGCCCGCTGCGGAATGCGCCGCGGGTTTCCGCCATCATCACCGCCTTGGGCGTGGGCATTTTCCTGGAGAGTGTGACCCTGGTGATTTACCCTTACCCGCAGTCGGTGGACATTTTGCTGCCCGTTCAGCAGTGGACGATTGGCGGGGTAACGGTGTCTTTGTTACAGATCATCATCATCTTGCTCTCGCTAGTGTTAATGCTGCTGCTCGATTTCATTGTGCGCCGAACCAAGGTGGGCATGGCCATGCGGGCTATCTCGTGGGATAACAAAACTGTGCCGCTAATGGGTGTGCCGCTCAACCTGGTTATTTCTATCACCTTCGCCATTGGCGCAAGCCTGGGGGCCGCCGCCGGGGTAATGTACAGCCAGGCTTTCCCGGTCATCGATCCTTACATGGGTGTGATGGTGGGTTGGAAGGCGTTTATCTCTGCCGTGGTGGGGGGCATCGGCAACGTGCGCGGCGCTATGATTGGTGGTTTCATCTTGGGCATCGTGGAGATTATGGTGGCGGCATTTTTGCCTTCCACTTACCGGGATTTTGTGGCCTTCTCGCTGCTGCTCATCTTGCTGATCTTCCGCCCTTACGGAATCTTGGGCCGCCCGCGCCCACAGAAGGTATAGCCATGAGCAACTCTACAACGCCTTCTTCGAACTTCCGCGAGCGCCTGGGTGGTGCAAAATCTCGCCTGGGCGAGGCCTGGGAAAGCCTGATGGCTAAACGCTGGATTATGCCGGTGCTGTTAATCATCGGGCTGATCTTATCCTTTGCGATCCCACACTTCAACATGGTGAATGAGTATTATCAACTCGTCATGATGTATGTGGGCATCAATATCATTCTCGCCACCAGCCTGAACTTAATTAACGGTTACATGGGCGAGTTCTCGGTGGGTCATGCCGGCTTTATGGCGATTGGGGCGTATGTGAGCGCCCTGATGACTCGCTATCTGATCCCGGTCGAATGGCTGAACATTGCCTTTCCGTTGACGGTAATTGCGGGTGGGATCGGGGCCGGCCTGGTGGGCCTGGTGGTGGCGTTTCCTTCCTTCCGCACCCGCGGCGATTACCTGGCGATTGTGACCCTGGCCTTCAACATGATTGTCAAATCGGTGATTGAGAATATCGATGCTATTGGCGGCCCGCGCGGCATCCCCGGCATCGACCGCCTCACCACCCTGCCGTGGGTGTTTGGCTGGACGGTGTTTGCCGTGTGGGTGATGCGCAACTTCGTCTATTCCAACTTTGGGCGGGGGGTGCTTTCCTTACGCGAAGACGAAATCGCCGCCGATTTGATGAGCGTGAACACGCGCCAGGTCAAGGTGCTGGCGTTTGTCCTGTCGTCCTTCTTTGCCGGGGTGGCGGGGGGGTTGTTCGCTCACGTGCTGCAGTTCATTAGCCCGGTGGTGTTCAATATCCTGAAATCTACCGACATCCTGATTATGGTCTACCTGGGCGGGATCGGTTCAATTGCCGGGTCGATCATTGGGGCCAGCATTTTCACCATCCTGCTGGAATTGCTGCGCCCGCTGGGCTACTATCGTATGGTGCTCATGCCGCTGCTGCTGATTTTCCTGATGTTGTACCGGCCGCTGGGCATTATGGGCTTGCGCGAATTTCGGTGGTTCATCCCTGGCTATGAGCTTATAGCCGCTAAACTGTGGCGCAAGAAGAAGGAGGCATCCGATGCTGCTACAAGCTAAGGGCGTCACCCACTTCTTCGGCGGCTTATGTGCAGTCTCCGATTTTAACCTGGACTTGAACGAAGGCGAACTGGTGGGCATTATCGGCCCGAACGGGGCCGGCAAAACCACCGTGTTCAACCTGATAACGGGTGTGTACAAAGCCAGCCAAGGCAGCATCTTAATGCAAGGCCAAGAACTGGTGGGCAAGCGCCCCAATGCCATTACCGCCATGGGCATTGCGCGCACCTTTCAGAATATCCGCTTGTGGAAAGACCTGAGCGTGCTGGATAATGTGCGCATCGCCGCATACAGCCAGATGGGTTACACGCCCATTGAAGGCATGCTGCACCTGGGACGCTACCATAAAGAAGAAATGCGCATTATCGATGAAGCCATGAACCTGCTGGATGTGTTCAAGATGTCGCAGTACGCCGAAGATCTATCGAAGAACCTGCCCTATGGCGCGCAGCGCCGCCTGGAAATCGCCCGCGCCATGGCCACGCACCCCAAGCTGCTGCTGCTGGATGAACCAGCCGCGGGCATGAACCCCAACGAAATAAATCAATTGATGGAATTCATCCAGTGGATCCGTCAGCAGTTTGACCTGACCATTATCCTGATCGAACACCAGATGCGCCTGGTGATGGGCATTTGCGAGCGCCTGGAGGTGCTAGACTTTGGCGCAACCATCGCCAAGGGCCTGCCCGAAGAAATTCAACGCAACCCGAAGGTGTTGGAAGCCTACCTGGGTGATGGAGGCGACCTATGAACAGCGCCGCTAACGCACCACTGCTATCCGTCAAAGACCTGGCGATTTCTTATGGGGCGATTAAGGCCGTCAAGGGCATCTCGTTTGATGTGTACGAAGGGGAGATCGTCACGCTGATTGGCGCAAATGGAGCCGGCAAGTCATCCACGCTGCGCGGCATTTCCGGCATGTTGCCGTATAAAGGCGATATCAGCTACAACGGAACGAGCTTGCATAGCGTTCCAGCCGATCAGATCGTAGGGCTGGGTATCGCCCATGTGCCCGAAGGGCGGGGCATTTTTGGCAACCTGACGGTGTTTGAAAATCTCAAATTAGCCACCTGGCGGCGCAAAGATAAAGACGAAATTGAGAAAGACTACGAGCGGGTGTTTACCATCTTCCCGCGGTTGAAAGAGCGCGCCGTCCAGCAGAGCGGTACGCTTTCGGGCGGCGAGCAGCAGATGTTGGCTGTGGGCCGGGCGTTGATGAGCGGGGGGCGGATGCTGCTGCTGGACGAGCCTTCGATGGGCCTGGCCCCGGTGTTAGTGCGGGAAATCTTCAGGGTGCTGCGCGAAATCAACGCCACGGGGGTCACCATTCTGTTGGTGGAGCAAAACGCCAACATGGCGCTGCGCATTGCCAACCGTGGCTATGTGTTGGAGACGGGCACGGTGACCCTGTATGGCACAGGGGAAGAACTGCTGCGCGATCCACGGGTTAAGGCCGCTTATCTGGGCGGATAGCCCGTCTTTGCGTTAGAATACAGCCGGAGATTGCGCCTGCTATGGGCGCGCTCCGGCTGTTAATCTTAAATAAAACCAAAAAGAGGCTTGTTATGGAAGACGGGATCGTCACCTGGGTGGAGATCGACCTGGGCGCTATTCAATTCAATATCCGGCAGTATCAAAAACATGTTGGCCCGCAGGTGAAGATTATCGCCGTGGTTAAGGCCAATGCATACGGGCATGGCGCGGTGGAAGTGGGCAAAGCAGCCCTGGCGGCCGGCGCGCCCATGCTGGCGGTAAACCGCGCCCTGGAGGGGGTGGAGCTTCGCCAGGCGGGCATCGATGCGCCGATTTTGCTGTTGGGCTACACCCCGCCGGAAGGGGCCGAGACGGCTGTGCGCTACCGCCTGACGCCCAGCTTGATGACGCACGAATTCGCCCAGGCGCTGAGCGCCCAGGCCCAAGCCCGCGGGGTGCACACGCCGGTGCACGTTAAAATCGATACCGGGATGAGCCGCTATGGCCTGCTGCCCGATGAAGCGGCGGCGTTTATGCAGTGGTTGGCGCAGCAGCCGGGCCTGGTGGTGGAGGGCATGTTCACGCACTTTGCCACCGCCGACGCCGCCGACCCAACCCACGCCCTCCGCCAGTTAGAGACCTTCAACCAGGTGCGCCAGGCGGTGGAAGCGGCCGGCGTCACCATCCCCATGCTGCACACCGCCAACAGCGCCGCCGCCATGCGTTTCCCGCAGGCATTCTTCCAGGCGGTGCGCCCCGGCATTGCCATGTACGGCATGGCCCCTTCCGACGCCTGGCCTCCGGTGTTCCCCATTCGCCCCGCTCTGGCCCTCAAAAGCACTGTGGCGCGGGTGCGGATGCTGCCCGCCGGAGCTGGGGTGAGCTATGGGCGCACCTTCATCACAGAGCGGCCCACCCGCGCCGCCTTGATCCCGGTGGGCTATGGCGACGGTTATCATCGCATCTTGTCTAACCGGGGCAGTGTGCTGATCCGTGGACGGCGCGCTCCGATCATCGGACGGGTGTGCATGGATCAATTCGTGGTGGACGCGACCGCGATTCACGAGGTGCAGCAAGACGATGAGGTGGTGCTGGTGGGCGCCCAGGGCCAGGATCGCCTGAGCGCGGAAGAGGTGGCTGCCCTGGCTGGCACGATCAACTACGAAATCACCACCAGTTTGCTGCCGCGGGTGGTGCGGAAGTATCAAGAATAGGGCAGTGTGCCCGCCCGGAAATTAGCCGGAAGCCAGGACATCCCAACCTTTTGGCGGAGGCGGCCTGGCTTCTTGGAGCTAAATTTTCTTGGCGATATCCTCTTTTGCCCGCTCGATGAACGCCGAGACGAGCATAGGGCCGGGATTTTCCCCGCTGCGCAGGCGCAGCGCTGCCTGCGCATTCTCGATTTCCTTATCGCCAATCACCAGCATGTAGGGGATCTTCTGGTTTTGCGCATCGCGGATCTTGGCGTTCATGCGCTCGGAGCGGTCATCCACCATCACCCGCAGGCCGGCTTTGCGCAGCTGGGCGGCCACGGCCTGGGCGTATTCGATATGGCGGTCGGCGATGGGGATGAGGGCGGCTTGCACCGGCGAGAGCCACACCGGGAAGGCGCCGGCGTAGTGTTCGATCAGCACTCCAAAGAATCGCTCCAGGCTGCCCAGCAGCGCCCGATGCACCATGTAGGGCCGGTGGGCCTGACCGTCTTCTCCGATATAGGCCAGGTCAAAGCGTTCCGGCAAGTTGAAGTCGAACTGAATGGTGGAGAGCTGCCATTCTCGCCCAATGGCGTCCTTAATTTTTAAGTCTATCTTAGGCCCATAGAATGCACCTCCGCCGCGATCCACCTCATAGGCCACACCAGAGCGTTCCAGCGAAGCTTCCAGGGCCGTCTCGGCTGCGCGCCATTGTTCGGGTGCGCCCACCGACTTCTCCGGCATGGTGCTCAGGTATGCATGGATCTCCGAAAAGCCGAAGCTGCGCAGGATGTGCAGGCTGAAATCGAGAACAAAGTCGATTTCGGCCGGCATCTGGTCGGGGCGGCAGAAGTGGTGGGCGTCATCTTGGGTGAAGCCGCGCACCCGCATCAGGCCGTGCAGCACCCCGCTGCGCTCGTAGCGGTACACCGTGCCTTCCTCGGCGTAACGGATGGGCAGATCGCGATAAGAACGCGTGGCGCTCTTATAGATGTGGATGTGAAAGGGGCAGTTCATCGGTTTGAGGAAGTACTGCTGACCTTCAATATCTACCGGCGCATACATGTTCTCTTTATAGAAGCCTAAATGGCCGCTGGTTTCCCACAACTGCGCCTTGCCGATGTGGGGGGTGTAAACAAAATCATAGCCGTTGGCTTCATGTTCTTCCGCCCAGAAGTTCTCCACAATCTTGCGGATCTTCCCGCCTTTGGGATGCCACAGGATTAAGCCAGCCCCCACTTCGTCTACCACGCTGAACAGATCCAGGTCGTGGCCGATCTTGCGGTGATCGCGCTTCTTGGCTTCTTCCCGGCGCCACAGGTAATCCTTGAGCTGGTCGGGGGTGTTCCAGGCGGTGCCGTAGATGCGCTGCAGCATGGGGCGTTTTTCATTGCCGCGCCAGTAGGCCCCGGCCACGTTCATCAGTTTTATCGCCGCCGGGTTAATTTGGGTCGAGATGTCTACATGCGGGCCGCGGCACAAGTCTATAAATCCGCCCTGGGTGTAGATGGAGATCTCCGGCTTCTCAGCCAGGGGGTTGCCGTGCTCATCTTGAACGCCTGCCTCCAAATCGGCGATCAGCTCGAGCTTGAACGGCTGGTCGTGGAAGATCTGCCTGGCTTCGTCTGCGCTGACCACTTTACGTTCAAACGTCGCCTTCGATTGGATGATGCCACGCATCCGTTTCTCGATGCCTTCCAGGTCTTCAGGGGTTAATGGGCGCGGCAGGTCAAAATCGTAATAAAAGCCGTCTTCAATGGCTGGGCCAATCGCCACCTTGGCATCGGGGAATTTCTCTAACACGGCTTGGGCCATAATATGAGCGGTGGAATGCCGGATGCGCGCTAACGCGGCTGCGTCGGCTGAGGCCGGTTGGGATGATTTTTTGTTTGCCATATCTCCTCCTGATAATTGCACGATATTAAATGAAAAACTCTCGTCCCTGCTGGGGCGAGAGTTTTTAATCACGCGGTTCCACCCAGATTAACCCGCCGAAGCGGATCATCTCAGAAGACCGATAACGAGGTCAGCCGTTCACCATACTTGGGCGTTTGCCCTTTGGGGTTTACGCTCGCAGAGGGTTTTCGTCTCGGGCGCACAAGGGAACTTCCAGCCTATGGTTCCCATTCTCTGCTGCTTGCCGGCGAGACTACTCGTTCTGGTCAGGGCGTCGTTATTTAACTGTCCTAAGTATACACCAATTTATTAGTTGGCGTGGGGCAGATTTTGGGCCGGTTTTTCTAGACTTTATACATCATCAAAGAATTCAGATCTTCCTCAAGCGATTCGAGGTCTTCTTCATGCTCCACTTCCTCTTCAAGAATGTGCAGCACAATGTTATAGGTTACCGGGTCTTTATCCTTCACGACAGACAGCAGCTTTTGGTAAACCGCGATGGCGCACTGTTCGCCGGCAATGTTCTGAGCCAAGATTTGTTTTACGAACGGGTCGGTGGGGGCTTCGTAGCCGCAGTGGGTGGTCTTTAGCCATTCTTCAGGGCTAATTAGGGGCGTTCCGCCCAATTGAATGATGCGTTCGGCCAACATATTGGCGTGTTCCAGCTCCTCGAGGGCGTGGAGCGCCAGCTCAGAGGCCACAGCATCTTTCATGGGGCCTTTGATAAGCCTTGCCCCCAGCCAATATTGATAATAGGCCAGCCATTCATCGGCGAAAGCCTCGTTGAGCAAGTCTATCAGTTCATCAACGTCCATGCCTACAATTGCGCGACCTTTAGTTCCCATGATTTCTCCCTTTTACTGATGTTATTTCGCTTGATTTCTGCGGCTGCCATCTATTATGAGACATCAGGCGGCTTATCTTTAGATAATGGTGAATGTGTCTCGAAATTCAACTAATATTATAGTACAAACCGTGAATAAATGTCGGGCAGTATCTAGAAAAATCCCTATAGCTGCCACTTACCGAGGGTGTAAACCATTTTAGTAGTATAAACTATTGCGTTATATGGGCGTTTAGACTATAATGTTGGTTGATCTCGTCTTGGGGCGATGATCTCCAGCCTATGTCTAAGCCTTACGCGCCATTCGATTCGGAAGATTCCTCCAACGCCCCGCATACTCGTGGCAGGCGGCGCTGCGGTAGGCATGTAATGCCGCCCGGCGGCCTGGATGTGGGGCGGCGCTTGCGCGAGCTGCGCAGCGTCCGTGGTTTTTCGCTGCGCGCCCTGGCCGATCTAAGCGGGCTGAACATTAATACCCTCAGCCTGATTGAAAACGGCAAAACCTCGCCCTGTGTGAACACCTTGCAGCAGTTGGCCGCGGCTTTGCAAGTTCCTATCAAGTACTTTTTCGAGACCCAGCCCCCCAGGGATAACACCGCCTATCAAAAAGCGGGCCGGCGGCCCCGAACATTATTCTGCCAGGGCGTTCTGGAAGATTTAGGGGCCGAGATGATCCTGAACGGCGAGCAGCCTTTGCTTCTCACCCTGGAGCCAAAGGCCACGCTTGGACAGTCGCCCGTCGCTCACAGCGGCCTGGAATTTATCTACTGCCTGGAAGGGCGGTTGATGTACACGGTCGATGAGCAGGAATACCAGCTTAACCCTGGCGACAGCCTGCTCTTTGAAGCACGCCTGCCGCACTGCGGACAGAACGTGGGTGATACAACCTCGCGGGCGCTGTTGGTGATGTGCCCAACCGGCGAAGACGCCTACCCCGCCGGGCGACATTTTGAACCAGGGTAGACCATGTGTGGTATCCGCTGCCACCGGCAGAGCCGAGCGCAGCGTTCATCTTAATCGAGCAAGTCAATTTAGAACCAAACAGGAGCAACATTCATGAAAATCGCAGCGATTACCGATGACGGCAAGACCATCAGCCAGCACTTTGGGCGGGCGCAGTATTACCTCGTCTCCACCGTTGAAGATGGAAAAGTAACGCACCGTGAGATGCGCTCGAAGCTGAACCATAACCAGCTGGCCGACCAGCCGCATGCTAACGATGCGCCGGGTCAACAACATGGCATGGACCCTGCTTCGCACAACAAGCATCTGCAAATGGCCGCGTCCATCTCAGATTGTGAAGTCTTATTGTGCCGGGGGATGGGCATGGGCGCTTACGAGAGCATGAAAGTGGCTGGCATTCGCCCGGTGGTGACCGACATTGCCGATATTGAGCAGGCGGTGGAAGTTTATATCAGTGGGCAGATTGTCGATCACGTAGATCTCTTACATTAGAAAGTATCGCCGCTTCCAGGACAGCCTGGAAGCGGCAAGGAGCCTATATAAATGAAGATTATTCTGAGCGCTGCTTCCCCCAGTATTGATGCCCCCATCGACCCGCGCTTTGGGCGCGGCGCTTACCTGATCGTGGTCGATCCTAATACCATGGAATGGACGGCGCACCCCAACCCGGGCGTAGGGGCCTCCGGGGGCGCCGGCACGCTGACGGCGCAGTTTGTGGCCCAGCAGCAGGTTCGCACGGTCGTCAGCGGCGATTTTGGCCCCAACGCCTACGCCACACTGCAAGCTGCCGGCGTCGAGATGCGCCTTTTTGGAACAAGCGCCACGGTGCGCGAGGCGGTGGAGCGTTATAAGGCTGGTACGCTTGAAAGTATCGACAAGCCCAGCACTTCCGGCCGGCATTAACGAAAGCAGCCAGGCATGAGAATTGCGATTGCCAGCGGTAAAGGCGGCACCGGGAAGACCACCATTTTGGCCGGCCTGGCGCTTAGCCTGGCCGACGTGCAAGACCCCCCGCCCCTGGTGCTGGATTGCGATGTGGAAGGGCCAAACGCCCACCTGTTCTTGCAGCCGGTTCTAGACCGGCGCCAGGTGGTGGGCATCCCCATTCCGGTGGTGGATGAGGCGCTTTGCACACATTGCGGGCGCTGCGCCGAGGTGTGCCAGTATCACGCTATCGTGGTATTGGGCAAAAAGACGCTGGTCTTCGCCCAGCTTTGTCATGGCTGTGGAGCGTGTACGGCGCTCTGCCCGGAACAGGCCATCAGCGAGCATCCAGATGCCATCGGTGTGCTTGAGGGTGGCCTGGCCCGGCAGGGGCTGGCATTCGCCCACGGTGTGCTGGATGTGGGAAAGCCCATGGCTGTGCCCATCATCCATCAGCTCAAAGCGTTTGCCACGCCGCAGCCCGGCCAAACCGTGCTGGTAGACTGCCCGCCCGGCACGTCGTGCCCGGTGGTTACTTCGATGAATGGGGCCGACTTTATCTTACTGGTGACCGAGCCAACCCCCTTTGGTCTGCACGACCTGCGCATGGCAGCCCAGGTTGCCCAAGAATTGGGCCTCCCCGCCGGGGTGATTATCAACCGCGCCAACCACGCCTACCCGGCGCTAGAGGATTTCTGCACCGAGAATGATCTGCCGGTGCTGCTGCGCATTCCCTTTGAGCGGGCGATTGCTGAGGGGGTGGCCCAAGGCAAAACGCTGTTGGATATTCACCCCGAACTGGCGGAGCGTTTCCGGCATATGTTCGGTGAAATTGAAGAGCTGCTATTATGAAACAGCTTGTCTTACTCAGTGGAAAAGGCGGCACGGGTAAAACCAGCCTGGCCGCGGCGTTTGCGTACCTGGCGCATGAAGGCTGCGCCCCCCTGGATGGCGCTGGTCGCTCCGACGCCGGGGACAGCGCTGCTGAACAGCGCGGCGCTCATACCGGCGCCGCCATGGTAGGCCACGCCGGTCAAGGCGTCGCGCTCCAGGGCTGTACTCCGGTGAAAGCCGTGCTGGCCGATGCCGATGTGGACGCCGCCAACCTGGAGCTGGCGCTTCAGCCCAAGCGGTTGGCAACCCACGAATTTATGGGCGGCGCGGTGGCGGTGATCGACCTCCAGCGCTGCCAGGGGTGCGGCGTTTGCGAGCAGGTATGCCGTTTCGACGCGATTCACTGTTCGGAGCGGGGGTATGAAGTCGATCCGATCAACTGCGATGGCTGCGCGTCGTGCGTCTTTCAATGCCCCGAAGATGCCATTCACATGCAGCCCCAACTGGCCGGCCACTGGTACGCCTCCGCCAGCCGCTACGGCCCGCTTTACCATGCCGAGCTGCGCCCCGCCCAAGAAAATTCGGGCAAACTCGTCACGCTGGTCAAACAACAGGCCCGGCTGGCGGCGCTCGACGGCGGCTACCCGCTGCTGATTGTGGACGGTCCGCCGGGGGTGGGCTGCCCGGTGATTAGCGCCATTTCGGGAGCGGATGTAACCTTGATCGTGGCCGAGCCGACTGTTTCGGGCGTCCATGATATGCAGCGCATCCTCGAAACGGCCGCCCACTTCCGCATTCCAGCCCTGGTGTGCATTAACAAGGCCGATATCTACCCTGAGGGCGCTTCGAAAATCGAGGCGACCTGCCGCGAACGAGGCATTGCTCTGGTTGGCCGGATTCCGTTTGATGAGACTGTCACCCAGGCGATGATGAACGGCGAACCGGTGAACGCCTACCGCCCGAACTCGCCCGCCGCCCTTGCCATCCAAAGCGTGTGGGAAAACACCGCCCGTCACCTGGGTTTGAGGGAGTGAGCTTATGTCGGATAACGAAACCTTGCGCCATGCCATTCTGGAGCGCCTCGCGACGGTGATCGACCCGGAAACTGGCATCGATGTGGTGCGTATGCGCCTGATTGAAGACCTGCAGGTGGATGAAAACGGGCATGTGGCCTACACCTTCCGCCCGTCGTCGGTGTTTTGCCCCATCGCCGTGCCGCTCTCTAACGAAATTCAGTTAGCGGTTGCCGCGGTGGCGGGGGTCACATCGCAAGATGTTAAGGTAGAAGGTTTCGCTCTGTCTGAAGACCTGATGGACTGGCTCAGACAGGCGATGAAGTAAACCGGCTGCCGCCAAACCATTTATAACCGGGCGCGTCCGCGCCGGGCCTGCTGTGCGATCCCTACCAGAAATGAAAGCAAAACCTATCATGAAACCTCCCTTCAATTTATCAGAAAACCGCTGCGCCTGGTTCCTCTTTCCCCCTCCCCCGCCTACCCTGCCAGCAAGAAGAAAGGCGCGCCGTTAGCATGAAAATCTTAACTGCTATCCTGGACGATCTCCGCACACAGGCCGATGCCCCCGTGCGCGCCATCCTGGTGGGGGTGCATTGGACGGTGGTGTGCAGCCGCGGGTGTGGCATGGCCGCCACCCAGGTTGGCGAGCATGCCCACGGTCATTCCCTGGTGAGAGACGCCGGACGCCTCCAGGAAAAAAGCGCCCTTGAACTGGCCGAGTATGCACTCTCCAATAATGTGCTGGAAGCCAGCATTGGCGTGGCGGCGATAAATTCGCTGCTGAAGATTGACGCAAGCCAGGGTGTGGAAGTTAACGCGGTGGAGGTGCTGATCGAACAGGGGCGCGGCAAAAAGGTGGCCCTGGTTGGGCATTTTCCGTTCATCCCCAAACTGCGCCAGGCGGTGGGCTGCTTGTGGGTGATCGAACAGCACCCCGCCGAGGGCGACGCCCCCGCGGAGGCGGCGGTGGACCTCGTGCCGCAGGCCGATGTGGTCGCCATCACCAGCAGCGCCCTGGTTAATCACACCATGGATGCGCTCCTGGCGCTTTGCCGCCCCAACGCCCTGGTGATGACCTTAGGCCCCAGCACGCCGCTCTCGCCGGTGTTGTTCGCCCATGGCGTCGATTTTCTGTCTGGCTCAAAAATCGTGGATGAAAGCGCCGTGCTGCGCACCGTGGGGCAAGCGGCCAGCTTTCAACAAGTGGATGGGGTGCGGCTGCTAACTTTGCGGCGCCATGGGCTATAATATTACAGTAGACCCCTGGGAGTTTTGTGCAGATGAAAACCTGGTTAAGCGCGCTCTTATGTAAGTGGGATTGGCTCCAGGTGGAGGTCAGTTCACAGTGCCATGCCAACTGTGTCTACTGCCCCACGGCCATCTATCGCAAAGAGAACCGCAACCATTTGATGTCTATGGAGACCTATCAAAGGCTGCTGCCAGATTTGGCCCGCGCCCGGCTGGTTTATCTGCAAGGGTGGGGCGAGCCTTTTATGAACCCCCATTTCTTCGAGATGGTGCGCCTGGCGAAAGCCGCCGGCTGCCAGGTGGGCATGACCACCAACGCCATGCTGCTGGATGGCGACCGGCTGGCCGAGGTGATGGACAGCGGGTTGGATATGATCACGTTTTCGCTGGCCGGGGGCCGCCAAACCAACGACGCCTTTCGGAAGGGCACACAGCTCGAGCAGGTGCTCGCCACGGCGCGGCAGCTGCAGCGCCTCAAAGCCCAGCGCAAAGCGTCTCGCCCGGAAGTTCACCTGGCATATATGCTTTTGCGCTCGGGGTTGGAGGAGCTTGCCCAGCTGCCCGATTTAGCCTCTGGCTTAGGCATCAGCCAGGTGGTGATTAGCACCCTCGATTTTATTCCGACCCCCCAGCTGGCGAACGAGGCGTTTATTCCGGCTAACCGGGCGGAATATGGCGCACTTTGCCATCAACTAGACGAGGTGATTAAGGCAGGCAAATGTTTTGGAATCGATATTCACTATCAATGTATCGCCGCGCAAGAGATGTTGGAAGACTGCTCCCCGGCTCCTTCCAGGCAATCCGACCTGGCCTCATTTTTTAGCCCCATGCAGCCCAATTGCACCGAGAATATCCAACGCTCGGCGTTCATTTCCGCCGAGGGCGATGTCTCGCCATGCGTGTTCAAGCATCTGCCCATCCGGTCGCCGGAGATTTTATCGCCGCCGGCGGAAAGGCCCTACCAGGCGCTGCAGTTCGGAAACGTTCGAGAGCAATCGCTGGGCGAGATCTGGAACTCGGCCCCCTACCGGGCGTTTCGGCGATCTCACCAGGGCGGAGGTCTACCCGATCTGTGCAACCAATGCCTGAAGCCGCGCGTTCAGCGCGTTTGATTTTAACCCGACGCCACAAAAAACGTTAATGGAGTATCAAATATGCCCATAAAAATTATTTTTGCACTGCTGACCCTGCTTTTGTGGCGTCAGCCAGCTGCAAACCCCAGCGCCGCCATGCCGCCGTTGGCCCCCGAGCCGGTGGTAAACGCCATTTTATTTTATTCGCCCAACTGTGGTCACTGCCATTACGTCATCACCGAAGTGCTGCCGCCGCTGTTCCAAAAATACGATCAACGATTAAATGTTATCGGCATTGATGTCACAAATCCCGATGGGCAGACTTTGTTTATGAACACCCTGCAGTATTTCCAGGTGGATAGTGAGGGTGTGCCGTTATTAATTGTGGGCGACACGTACTTGATTGGGTCTGGCGAAATACCTGAGCGATTCCCTGGTTTGATCGACCGCTACCTGGCGGAAGGCGGGGTGGCGTTCCCGCCTATCCCCGGGCTGGCGGAGGCGCTGGCCTCCGCCCCGGTTGAGCAGGCTCCGGCGCAAACGCAGCCGGCTGCGGAAAGCCCGGCTGCGCAAGCCCCGGCGGCGGCGCAGACGCCCACCGCCGCCGAAGCAGTGGCCGCAGCGCCTGGCGCGCCGTCGCCGACGCAGGGCGTGGTCTTGATCGGCGACCAAACCAACCGCCTGGGGGCTAACTTTTCGAGAGACCTGGTGGGCAACTCGCTGGCGGTGGTGGTGCTGATCGGGATGGTGGTTTCGTTGGGCGCGGCGGCCATTAACTTCCGCCGAACGCCGGCTGCCGCCAAACGCCGCGACGGGGGCGGCGCCAGGACGGTTTCGCCCGTCATCCCCAGCCGCCGCGTCAACGCCATCATCCCGGTGCTGTGTATCCTCGGCCTGGGGGTGGCCGGCTACCTGGCTTTTGTGGAAACCACCCAAACCCAGGCGGTGTGTGGGCCGGTGGGCGATTGTAATACCGTGCAGCAAAGCCCCTACGCCACCCTTTTCGGCATTTTGCCCATCGGGGTGTTGGGCGTGGTTGGATATGTGCTTCTGTTGGCGGCCTGGTGGGTGGGGAACCACCAACCCGGCCGGCTGGGCGATATGGCCTGGGCGGCGCTGCTGCTGATGACGGCGGGTGGAGTGGCTTTCTCCATCTACCTGACCTTCTTAGAGCCGTTCGTAATCGGCGCAACCTGCGCCTGGTGTTTGACCTCGGCCATTCTGATGACGGTGTTGTTCTGGCTGGCGTTGGCGCCGGGCAAAGCGGCCCTGGTTCGGCTTACAAAGGACCGCGCCCCATAAACGCATCCACAAAGATTAACGGCTTCCAACATTCTGGCAGGAGTTGAGCAATGGAATAGTCAACTATTACCATCTAATAAATATTCCCAAAAGATGAGGCTCATTCATCAAAATCAATTATCGCATTGGGTTTGTAAAAACTGCATTCTAATTTTGTGGTGAATATCCCGACCCGAAAATAAAGGCTGCCATGAAGAAACATTCAATCTCACGCTTGATTTTGCTATTAAATGTTGTTCTGTTGTTTGCCAGCTGCACAAACACGGCGACGATACCGACCCTGAATCCAGTCGTTACGCCATCCCTGGTAAAGCAATCTACACCAACGAACACGCTTATCCCTACCGCAACCTTCTTTCCTACTGCGACCGCACCTAACCCTACCCAAACTGCCCTTCCCACTACCACCCCGGCGCCCATTCCCTGTATGATTGCGTTTGATTCCGACCGGGATGGCAACAAGGAAATTTATCGCATGGCGCAAGATGGTAGCGCCGTGAATAATCTAAGCAATCATCCTGCTGATGATTGGGACCCTGCCTGGTCGCCGGATGGCAGCCAGATAGCTTTTGTTTCCAATCGTGACGCCGGCGAGGATGGAGGTCAATATATCTATGTGATGAATGCCGATGGCAGCGATGTGCGTCGATTGACTTTTAACCACTGGAGTGATTGGCCGGCCTGGTCTCCTGATGGCAGTCAGATTACATACACAAGTGATGATGATATTTTTATCATGCATGCAGATGGCAGCGGTCAACCGGTTAACCTGACTAATAGTCCAGAAAAAGATGAACAGTCTACCTGGTCGCCGGATGGCAGGAAGATTGCCTGGTTATCAGGAGGACAAGACAACAGGAATATTTTCGTTGTAGATTCAGATGGTTCCAACCAACAAAAATTGACCCACAATGGCAAAGTTCAACATGTGCAATGGACTATTGATGGGCAGATTTTTAGTATTTGGGACCATCCTGATGGCATTTGTGAGAAATGTGTCATGAATGCAGACGGTTCGGATATCATGGAGGCGGGCGGGAAAGGAGAAATACAGCGTTTCCTCCCCTTCTTGACTCAAAATGGTGATCGAGTTGAATGTATTGCAGTAGAAAACATTTTTACCCCAGATAGTGAAATCTACCTGGTTGGAAAAATTTTCCCCGATAATTTCCTTAACCTGTCTAATAACCCCGCTAATGATCGTAACCCCGATTGGCCGGCTAACTGCCTGTCAAGTTGTAAAGGCGATTTCCCTCAAGCAGCCACTGCTCCTACGGTCGCGACGCCTACTTCCTCGCTGGAGCTGATCTTTGGATACGCGGGCCACAAGGAGGAGCAAAGAGAACGAGCACGGGATATGGAAATTGCTTGTAAGGAATTGGGCATCCAGTGTATTTATGGAGAAATCCCTGAACTAATCGAGAAGGGCGTGGATGCCATTATCCAAAACACAGATAATGATTCGGTCAATGAGCTGCAAGAAGCTATCTTGAGCGCGGGTGAGCATCAGATCCCCGTATTTCTTTTGGACGCGGAAATAAATGCGGATGGCGCTTACAGCATAACCATTGACTATGACCTTTGGGCCAAGACCAGCCTCCAGTGGACTCTCGATAAGATTGACGGTAAAGGCCAGATCGCCTATTTCGACCTTGCTCCAGACCACCGCTATACAGATATGATCCGGGAGCTGCTTTCACGCTATCCTGATATTACCGTCGTTGAATTTCGGGATGGGGATTATGACCCCAGAAAAATTAAGCCGGAAACTGGCGATTTCGTGAACATGTATCCAGAATTAAAAGCGGTCTGGAGCAGTTATGAAAACTTCCAGGCTATGACCGGTTTGGAATATAACGGAATTCCATATGAAAAGTGGCCGGTTATGGTATGTGATGCGAACCGCATGGGTCTGCTTACCTGGGAGAGAATCCAGGCTGCTTATCCGAGTTTTGACTGTTTCGCTTCCGTTAATCCACCTGGCATTGCCTATGCAGCCGTCTATGCCGCCTATTACCTGGCAAGCGGTTACCAGATTGACGAATCGGTTTTAGGGGGTGAGTTTGGACATTCCCTATATGTAAATCTACCGACTGTAACGGCAGACAATTTTCAGGAGAAATTGAACGAATTGCTGCGGACTGATACCTATATTGTGGATGATCTGATGACTCCAGAGGCAATTAAAGAAAAATGGTTTCTTGAATAAACGGTATTTTTCTAGATATAGTAACGAGCGGCGGTGGGGCTGTGGATGCCCCTTTTATGGCGACTTTAACCACGGCCTAGAAGTGGATTTTGAAAGGCATCCTCTAAGGTTTGAATAATGTACTATAATTTTAGTTGTTGCCAGGTTTTTGCTTATCACCTCATGCGGTTGGATAGATCGTCCAGGATGTCAGGTGTTCATATGAAGGGGAGTCTTTCCTATCAAGGTGCAGGTCAAAATGAAGAGTAATCAGGTAGACAACCCAAATAACGATACCATCAACGTGGGCCAGCGGCTGCGCCGGCTGCGCGCCGAGCACGGCCTATCGATCCGCGCCCTGGCCGAAAAAAGCGGGTTGAATGTTAACACCCTCAGCCTGATCGAAAATAGTAAGACCTCGCCCAGCGTTAGCACCTTGCAGCAGATCGCCACGGCGCTAAAAGTGCCGGTGATTGTGTTCTTTGAAGTGGAGGAAGCGCCTCAATCGGTTGTGCATCAAAAGGCGGGCGAGCGCTATGCCACGGCCTTCGCCAGCGGATCGTTAGCCAACCTGGCGACCGGTTTTGCCGCCCGTGGGTTGGAGCCATTTATTGCGACCATGGAGCCAAACGCCGGCAGCGGTGATAACCCTATCGTCCACACCGGCCTGGAGTTGGTCTACTGCCTGGAAGGGCAGATTGAGTACGAAGTGGAGCAGAAGCATTTCGTGCTCGACCCCGGCGACAGCCTGCTGTTTGAAGCCCACCGCCCTCACCGCTGGCGCAACACCCTCGCCACGCCGTCGCGTTCCCTGCTGCTCATTTGCTCTGCCGATGAGCGCGACCGGCCGGATGAACGGCATTTCGCTTAGCATGTCTGTTACGATTGGCGACGATAAAATGATCTCTTTTGCTCTGGCCCAGCGTTTGACGTTAGAAAATATCGCCCCCCTGCCGTCCGAGATGGTGGCGCTGTCTGAGGCGCTGGGCCGGCTGACCGCCGAGGCGATTTATTCGCAGGTCGATTCTCCATCAGCGCACGTTTCTTCCAAAGACGGTTACGCGGTGCAATCCTCCGATGTGGCCCAGGCCTCAACCGCTCAGCCGGCGAAACTGCACCTGGAAGGCTTTAGCGCCGCCGGGGCGAACCAATGGCTGACGTTGGAAGCGGGAAGCGCCATCCGGATTATGAGCGGGGCGGCCCTCCCAGCGGGGGCGGATGCTGTGGTGGCTGAAGAGTTTGCCTCTATGGAAGGCGAGGCGGTTTTTTTAACCCGCGACGCCCACCCGGGCCGGAATGTGATTGCCAAAGGCAGCGATGTGGCGCGGGGGCAGTTCTTGCTGGCCCAGCACACCGCGCTGCAGCCGGCCCAGTTGGGGCTGATCGCCTCCGCCGGGGTAGCCGCGGTCAAGGTTTATCAACGGCCCCGCGTCGCCATTATCGCCACCGGCGATGAAGTGATTGCACCCGGAACGCCTCTCCAGGATGGCAAACTGTTTGCCAGCAACCTGGTGACCCTGGCGGCCTGGTGCGCCCACTTTGGCATGCCGGTGAGCAGCCGCATCTTGCCAGACTTGCCCGCACAAATTGAAGCCGGCCTGGAGCAGGCGATTTCTACCCATGATGCGGTGTTAACCAGCGGCGGCGCCTGGAACAGCGAGCGCGACCTGGTCATCCATATTTTGGAAAAGCTGGGCTGGAGGGAGATTTATCACCGCGTGAAAATTGGGCCGGGGAAAGCGATTGGGTTCGGGCTGCTGCACGGTAAACCGGTTTTCTGCCTGCCCGGCGGGCCGCCATCCAACTATATGGCCTTTATTAACCTGGCGCTGCCGGGCTTGATGCAGTTGGGCGGCTTTCAGCAGCCGGGGCTGCCCGAAATAACCGCCCGGCTGGACGAGCAGGTGGCCGGGCAAATCGACTGGACGCAGTTTATTCAGGGCCGGCTTGAACCGGCGGACGATCTGCCCGTATTTCACCCTCTGCCAGGCGGCAACCGGCTGCACATGATGGCCGACGCCCAGGGGCTGCTGACCATCCCGGAAGGGGTGGAGCAGATCCCCGCGGGAAGCGCAGTGCGCATTCGTGTGATGACCACGCAGTGATGCGCTTAGGGGAACAGAATCAACCCCAGGGTGAATATCGCGCCCATTGAGGCCACCACCCAATCCCATTTGCCCACTTTAACCGGCAAGCTGCGGGCGCGCTCTGGTGAGAAGGCGCGTGCTTCGGCGGCCAGGGCGATCTCTTCGGCCCGGCCCAATGCGCCGGCGATGACCGTGACGGCCAACAGGCGCAGGCTGCACAGCCGCTGCCGGCGCAGACCGCCGCGCATCGATAGGCTTTGCCAGGCGTTCTGGGCCGATTTCTGCAGCGCCGGCAGCAGATTCATCGCTACCCCCATCGAGAAGCCCAACCCGTGCAAACCGGCGCGCTCCAACAGCCCGGCGACGGATGAAATATCTACCGAGCTGGTTGTCCCTTGCACCATCACCAACACCACCAGGATGCGCAGGACGATCTGCAGGGCGCTGGTCAGCCCTTCGGAAGAATAGGCGATACCCGCCAGGCTGCGATCTTTCTCCCCCACCAGGAAGAGAGGCGGCAGGGAAAGCAAGACGATCATCACCAGCCAACGCGCCCGCATCAGGCTGCGAAACGCCCTCGGAAACACCAGCAGGCTCACCGCCATGCAGGCCGCCGCCGCCCACGGCAGGCGTGCGGGCGGGGTGAACATCACCGCCGCCAGGGCGCAAGCGAAGATCGCCAGGTAGCCGATGGTTCCCAGGTTCTTAGGCCGGGAATCCACTGGCAGGCTGAGGGTGGGGCGGGCCGCGGAGCTTATTGAATCACCTTTAGCTCAACCAGCATCCGAATGTTGAGCTTGCCCTCGGCGTTGGGCAATACCATGCGAAAAGCGCCGTCATCGGGGGAAAGATCTCCATCGACGCGGGCATAGGCCACGATCACATCATTCACCAGCACTTGAGAGGGATCGTAATTGATGGTGAAGCCGTCTGAGGCCACCGCCTTGACCGCCTTGACCTTCGATACATCAAAACCGGCGTTGGTAAGCAGCTCGGATACCGTCACGCCTTTATAGGTCACATCTTTGAAGGCCGCCTCGGTGACTGGCAGGGCTTCCAGGTCGGCGCGAGTATACGCCTTGCTGGTATCTCCCCCCGAGACCACCAAACTGGGGGCGGCGCCGGCCTGTTCGGCCGCCGGGGCGGGGGCGGCGCAAGCCGGAAGCAGCGCCAACGACAGGATCAGCAAAAAGATGGCCATTCGTTTCATATATTATTCTCCTTAAAATAAGCTTGATATTCGCCTCGCCGCGGCCCGCTGATACCGGCGCGGCCTGGCAAGGAATGAATTGAAATGGTAGAGCCGCTTACGCCGCCGGCTCGCCGCCGGGGTCACAATGCTGCGCTCTGGCGGGTTACACCGTGGCGCTGCGGCCCATGCGCACTTGTAAGGCGCGGGCAATATCCCAACTCAACCAGCCAAACAGCGCCCCGATGGCGAGGTGAATGGCGAGCAGGCCCAGCACAATCCACAGCGCCGCCGAGGGAGCTAAGCCCAGCAGCTGCTCGCCGCGGTCGAGCAGATCGAGCCACACGGTGAACAGCGTGCGTCCGAACAGCAGCGGCCCGGTGACGAAGGGCTGCACCAGCACCCAGCCCACCCCCAGCGCCCCCACCAGCATGAAGAGACTGCGCCGCGGGCTGCCCCCCAGCGTCAGGATGATCTCCGCCACCAGGGCTTCAGTAAAGATGCCCACCATCGGGCCGATGATCACTCCGCCCAGGCTGAACAGCTTGAGCAGCATGGCGATCACCCCGATGAACAGCGTGGAGCCGCGCCGCGGCACAAACGCCCGCCCCACCAGCGCCACGGTCAGGCCGATGGAGGACAGCGCCACCCCACTGAGCGGGATGTTGAGCGTCTTAAGAATTGAACCCAGGCTAACTTCGACCAGGCCCCACAAGGCCCCGAACACCGCCAGGGTTGCCAGTTCACGTGTGGATAATTTCATCGCTTTCTCCTTCGTCGTTGGGCGGAAAAACTTTTGAGCCGAATCCTACCGCCGAGCTGGGTTGGATTTTTCCGATTTTCTCGATACGCCCCTGGTTGAGCAAGACGATCCGCTGGGCGTAGTGATGCACCAGTTTGTAATCGTGCGAGATGAGCAAAATCGCTGCGCCCTGGCGATTGAGCTGCCGAATGTAGTTCATCATGCGCTGCAGGTGGCCCCAATCCTGGCCCAGGGTGGGTTCGTCCAGGATGAGCAGACGTGGGCGCAGCCCCAGGCAGGAGGCCAGGGCGGTGCGCTGCTGCTGGCCCACCGAAAGCGCCAATGGGCGGCGGGCGCGCAGCTCCCACAGATCGGCTTCTTGCAGTACCTGGGTCTGCACTGCCGGGTCTAAACAGTTGTAATTGCTGGGCGCAAAGGCCACTTCTTCTTCCACCGAATCGGTGAAGAGCTGGTCTTGGGGGTCTTGGAAGAGCAAGGCCACGTCCAGCCCGGGGCGCGGCTTGGCGCCGTTGTCAAAGCGCACCACGCCGGCCTGCGGCTTGAGCAGGCCGGCTGCCACCAGGCCCAGGGTGGATTTGCCGGCTCCGTTATCGCCCACCAGGGCCACAAATTCCCCCGGATATAGACTTAGCTGGATGTTGTGGATCACCGCCCGCCCATTGAAACCGGCGCTAACGTTGTTTAGGGTCATCAAAGCGCGGTTATCCGAGGGCGGCGGGCCGGCAGGCGCGCCGCTGGCCGCGCCGTCGAGGCGCCCATTGCTGTAGATCAGCGTTTCCCAGGCCACGGATGGTTCTTCGGTGGGGCGGCGCAGCCCCAGGCGGCGGCGCACATGGCGATCGGCAAACACCTCCGATGGCGCGCCGTCGGCAAAGATGCGCCCCTGATCCATCAAAATGGCGCGCCCGGCCAGCTGCGCCGCTTCGGCCAGGCGGTGTTCGATGAGCAGAATGGTGATGCCCAGGTCTTCTCGCAGCCGGGCCAGGGTCTCCATCACTCGTTTGGTGTTGGGCACATCCAACGAGGCGGTCGGTTCATCGAGCACCAGCACCTCGGTGCGCATGGCTAAAGCGGCGGCAATCGCCAGGCACTGTTTTTGCCCTCCCGAAAGTGTGCTGGGCCGGGCGTGGCGCAGGTGGGAAAGGGCGGCGGCGTGCAGCGCCCAATCGGCGCGCTCCCGCACCTCGGCCTCATCTAATCCCAGGTTGCGCGGGCCAAACGCCACCTCGTCTTCGACGACGAGATGAAAAATCTGCGAAGCCGGGCGCTGAAAGACCATCCCCACTCGCTGCGCAATCTCCAGGATGGGATGGGCGAGGATGTCCAACCCGGCCACCTGCACCTGCCCGGTTACCTGGGCCGGGATGGCTTGGGGGATCAGGCCGCACAAGACCCGCCCCAGGGTGCTTTTGCCGCAGCCGGATGGGCCGGTGATCAGCACGCATTCGCCATGGGCGACATCCAGCGAAATATTTTGCAGCGCCGGCGCATTCCCATAGCTCACCGAAAGGTCATGCACATGGATCATCCTGTGCGGCCCTCCGCCGGTGGGGCGGTTACCCAAATTACCTTGCCCCACGGCCAGCGCGTTTGCGCATCCTCCAACAGCTCTGGGCGGATCACCACGCAGGCCAGGCGGTCTCGCTTTTCGTCTACGCGCTTTAACCCGGCGGTTAGCCCGGTGTGGGCGATGAACTCCAACGGCCCCAGCTCATCCAAGATCAGCACATCGCTTTCCGGCAGCGCCTGGATAATCTGGTTGCCCCAGCTCAACACCGCGGCATCGAAGGCCCAGTTGGCGGTGGCTTCACTCAGCGCCGGCTGCCGGGAGGAGGCGTGGCGCAGGCGCGCCAGCTGCCGGCGCTCGCCCGAGGCCAGGTTGAGCAGGTGGATCTCGGTTTTGACGGCGTGGTGGAAACCCGCCGGCGAGACTACCCCCCCCGCCCGGCAGCCGGCGGCGTGCGCCAATTGGTAGAGTTCGAGACACCAGGTGGTTTTGCCCGCCCCGCGCCCCCCGCTCACCAACACCAGCATCGGTGCGGCGCGCCCGGCGGCGCGTTCGGCGGCGCGTTTGGCTTGGGAGAGTTCCTCTAAGATTGTCGCAGGAGAGACCGGTTGTCTTTGCACCATGCTCCTTAGCTTGTTTACCGTGGGACGAACCGTGCGCCCCGATAAAACAAAAACTGCCTCATAGGGAAAGAGGCAGCCTTTAACCTGGCCGGGCGGCCGGGTGGGGCGCATCTCTCCTTTCCAAGGTCTCGCCGGTTTGCACCAGGAGACGGGAGGCAAAGGTGTTTCCGCCTTTACCCGTGACATGCGCGGCTTTGGCGCGACGCATGCCCCCTGAGGTTTGCTCAAGGGTTGGCCGGCAAGCCCTGGCTGGCAGCCTTAGGCCTGGCGGCTCGGAGATTTTTTGGGGAGCATGCAAGCCGAAGGAATGGTTAATCCTCCGCCTGCTAGCCGCCTTGATTATACTCCACAATGCCATCCAGGCCCACGCGCAGGGCTGCGCCGCTGTGCTGGGTGTTCATATTCAGCAAAGTGTGTGAGGGCCGCGCCCCGCCCCGCCAACCTGAGCCGCAGCCGCCCAGGCTACACCGCATGATGGGAAATGGCCGGGCAGGGCTTTGGTGGTCGAAATCGCCGCCCGTCCCTGGAGGTTCTCGACGGTCAGGCGGCTGGTGGGGTGGGTTTTCCCGCCGAAGCTGCAATCGTCGCGGCTTCATCTTATCCGGTTTAGCCCCTCGGGTGGGGCGTTTTTTTGGTATACTGCTCATGTTCCAGTCAAGTTGTGACGGATTGAATAATGCGCCTCGGATGATGCTGTCCGATAGTCAACCTGAAGACCCTAGGCGAGGTGGCGTGCCGTTAACGCCAGGTGGGATATTCTTATGCTCCTTTCTGTGACTCTGGTTGTTACCCCCACGCAGCCCTGTACCTTGCAAGGCTTTTATGGCCGGGAAGTGCAGGCCTGGTTTCTGAACCAGGTTCGCCGCAGCAATCTGGCGCTTTCCGAGGTCTTACATATGGCCGATGGGATCAAACCGTATACCGTTTCGACCCTGATCGCGCCCACCCCCGGCCGGAGGGAACAGGATGAGGCGCTCACTATCGTACCAGGGCAGGAATGCCTGCTGCGCCTTACCTCACTTTCCGACCCGTTAAGCGATCTGCTGCTGACCAAAGTCATCCCCGGCCTGCACTAGGCCCGGCTGCACTTGCGCGACATCGAATTCCAGGTGGTGCGCTTCTCCTTCGAAAGCGAATGGGATCGACAGACATCCTTCGATGACCTGATGCGGGGGGCAGGCGAGCGGCCTGAACCAAGCGTGACTTTGCAGCTTGCCAGCCCGACGGCTTTCCGGACGGGTAATATGGATTTGACGCTGCCGACGCCCGATCAGGTCTGGCGCAGTCTATGGTGGCGCTGGAACAACCTGGCCCCGGAGAATTTGCAAATCAGTTCGGATTGGAACACTTTCGTGGCTAACTGCATTATCGCCAGCGATTACAGTCTGCGCTCTATGAAAGTCAGCTTCCAGAAGAATGGGGCCAAAGCGGCCTACACCGGCTGCACCGGGCAAATTACCTATCGCCTGCTGCCTGCCAAACACTGTTGGGCCTATGCCCCGATGCGCCAGGGCGCCGAACAGGTTTTGCACGTGCTGGCTAACTTTGCTCTATTCTCCGGGATCGGCCACCATACTACCATTGGTCTGGGGCAGGCGCGCCTATGCCGCGATGCGCAGGCGGAGTCGCCCCGGCCTGATGCCGCTTGAGGGTGGGGAGGCGGCAAATGGCAGGTGTCTCGGCCTGGATGTTATGGGTTATGAGGAGGCCCCGATCAGGGGAGGGGGCGTTTTGTTTCAACTGATATGGATCATGAAGACACCATGCGAATAGAAACCGCGTTATCTTTCTTCCCAGGCTCAGGGTTCTCCTCTACTGTAGTATCGCCAAAATAGAGTAAGCACTGGTTTCTTTGGTAGGATAGATGTGCGAACAAACATCTTACCAGGAGAAACCAATGCTCAAGACAATTGTACTATATCCTGTTCGACTCTTGTATGCTTCTGCTCGACTGATCAAATTCTGCCGGCGGTAAGGCTGGCATGTCATCTGCGCGATCAAACACAACCGCAAGATTGAGAAGAAAAGAATTGACCAACACCGCCAGGCGCTCAAGCACAAGCACTACCAGCAGGTAACGCTGGCAGCGCTCGACCCGCACCGCAAAGCCCCTCAGTATTTTGTTCGCAAGATCAATGGACCTCTGGAAGAAATTGCGGATCCGGTCCAGGCATTCATATCTCAAAAGCGCCCCGGGGACAAATCCCCCAAGCACTTTGCTTGCACAGACACCAAGCCGTCTGCGCAGCAAGCCTTGCGGTTCTATCAAAAGCGCTGGCCGGTGGAAGTCGATAATTTCTATCTCAAGGATGTGCTTGGTCTGGGCGATTTCCGGCTGCAAAGCTTTGAAGCCGCCGAGAAGTGGTTTGCGATAGTAGCCCTGGCAATCAACTACTTGCAATTCCAAACCGCTCAAATCAATCTCAATACCCAAGCTCACCTAACCCCGGCCGACTTCATCCGTCAACATCGCTTGGAACACTTTAAGGTTTTGCTCTGTGCGGTGATTGACGAAGCTCGCCAGTCTCAGGAGGTGGATGCGATCCTGGAAAGGTTCTTGCCCGTCGCATCCAGTTTACTCACCTGAGCTTAGGTCTAGCTAGCCGCTCACAGATGCCTGCTAAGGGAGACGTTTTTGTCTCCAAGCTTTGCCATCCTACCGCCGCAGTTACGGGTTCAAATTGCCGTTTTGGGGTCGGTTATTAAGGTTCATTCGCCATGTTTTGGCGAAACTAGAGTTTGGAATTGCTGATTTTTGTTTTAGCATATTCTCTTAACCCTGTTATAATATTTGTCTAAATTCTCGCGCTACTGGAGCTAGTCATAAATATGGAGAACAATGACGCCCTTTTTGGGCAAGAGGCTGAGGCCACCGACAGCCAGATTATGCAAGCCTTCCTGGAAGACGGTCTGAGCCTAGATTTTCCGACTCAAGGAGAGATTCGCCGGGGATCAATCGCCACCATCCGCGATAACGAAATCCTGGTGAGTATCGGCACAAAGTCGGAAGGTGTCATTTCCGGCCGTGAGCTGGAGCAAATTCCGGACGATGTTCGCAAAACCTTCACCGTTGGTCTGGAAATTCCGGTTTTCGTGTTGGCCCCCGAAGACCAGAACGGCAATGTGGTGCTTTCATACGTGCGTGCACGTGAAGAAAGCGATTGGGATGAGGTAGATGCACTGCTCAACACGGGTGATGCCTACGATAGCAAAGTGGTTGGCTTTAACAAGGGCGGCCTGATTGTGCCCATCGGTCAACTGCGCGGCTTCGTGCCTGCTTCCCAAATTAGCTTGCTGCGCCGCCCCGGGCAGACCGAAAACGCCGAGCTGCGGTATAACCGCATGATCGGTGAAAAGATGGTGGTACGCGTTATCGAAGTGGATCGCGCCCGCCGCCGCCTGATCCTCTCGGAACGCCAGGCCTTGCAAGAAACCCGCGAAACCCTCAAAGATCGCCTGTTAGATGGCCTAAACGAAGGCGATGTGCGAACCGGACGTGTCACCAGCCTGGCCGAATTTGGCGCATTCGTCAACATCGACGGCGCCGATGGCCTGGTGCATCTCTCCGAAATTTCGTGGGATCGCATCGCTCGCCCCAGCGAAGTCCTCAACGTGGGCGATGAAGTCCAGGTCAAAGTGATTAGCGTCGATCGCGAGCGCAAGCGCATTGGTCTTTCCATCCGCCAACTCCTGCAAGACCCGTGGACCAGCAAGGTCAGCCAACTGCAAGAAGGCGCCCTCATCGAAGGAACCATCACCCATCTCACCAAGTTCGGCGCCTTTGCCCGTATTGGCGACGATCTGGAAGGGTTGATCCATGTTTCTGAGCTGAGTGAACAGCGCGTCGGCCACCCCAAAGAAGTGGTCAAAGAAGGCGACACCCTCACCCTGCGCATCATCAAAGTTGACCCCGAACGCCGCCGCATTGGCCTGAGCCGCCGGCGCGTCTATTCCTCCTCTACCGACCAGGATTGGCAAATGGCCCTGGAAGAGATGGAAGAAGAGTAGATCGTTCAGCATTCATCAAAAAGCAGCCGGTTGATTCCCGGCTGCTTTTTGATTTGAGAAGTTTTCTTACACTCATTTAACGATTTTCATTTATCATAAGAATATGGATTATAAGGATTATTATCAAACGTTGGGGGTGAGCAAAACCGCCACCCAAGATGAGATCAAAAAGGCCTATCGCAAACTGGCCCGTAAATACCACCCCGACATGAACCCCGACGATAAGAAATCCGAGGATAAGTTCAAAGAGTTGGGGGAGGCTTACGAAGTTTTGTCCGACCCCGAAAAGCGCAAGAAGTACGATCAGTTCGGCTCGCAGTGGCAAGCCTACACCCGCTCTGGCGGCCAACCGCAAGACTTTGACTGGACGCAGTGGGGGCAGCCCGGCTCTCAAGGCGCGGGCGGCTATGGTCGCACCGTGTCGCAAGAAGATTTGGAGCAGATGTTTGGCGGCGGGGGAGGCTTCTCCGATTTCTTCGAGACGCTGTTTGGCGGCATGGGCGGAATGAGCGGCGGCCGGGCCGCCTCTCGCGGCGGAGCGCAGCGCCCCATCCGCCCCCGCCGCGGCCAAGACGCCGAATACCCCGTGGAGATTACCCTGCAAGAAGCCCTGCACGGGGCCACGCGCAGCTTACAGTACGAAGACGGCCGCCGCATCGAAGCCTCCATCCCCCCTGGGGTGAAGACCGGCTCTAAAGTGCGCCTCAGCGGCCAGGGTGCGCAAGGCGCAGGCGGCGGCCAGGCCGGCGACTTGTACCTCAAGATCACCGTCCTCCCCGACGCCACCTTCACCCGCACCGGCGACGACCTCAACGCCAACCTGCCTGTAGATTTGTATACGGCCCTGTTGGGCGGCTCGGTGAGTGTGCCCACCCTCGAAGCGCCGGTGACGCTGACCATTCCGCCGGAAACCGCCAACGGCAAGGTCATCCGGCTGCGCGGCCTGGGCATGCCAAAACTGCACCACACTAACGAGCGCGGCAACCTGTATGTTACTGTGCAGGTGCAGCTTCCCAAGAAGCTAACCGATGAAGAGCGCAAGCTATTTGAGCAGCTGCGCGCCCTGAGATACTAGCCTGGCTGCGCTTAAAGTGGGCAAATGCGCGGCGCCCGCCTAACCGCCTAAACCCGGCGCTCGCGCCAGCAGCAAATATAGCCCCGCCGCCAATGCGCCGGTGATGGGTAGGGTGATCAACCAGGCCATGGCGATCTCCCTGGCCTGGCTCCAGCGCACCTTGTTCACCCGCTCGGCTGCCCCCACCCCTAAGATGGCCGACCCCACCACCTGCGTGGTGCTCACCGGCCCACCCACCAGCGAAGCGATCAGCAGCACCAGCGCCGAGCCAAACTGCACGCTAAAGCCATCCACCGGGCGAATGCGGTAAAACTTGGCCCCCATCGTGCGAATCAGCCGCCAACCGCCCACCGCCGTGCCCAGCGCCATGGCCGCCGAAAACAGCACAATCACCCACAACGGCACATAGAAATCGGCTTGCCGCCCGGCAATCACCAACCCCAACACCATCACCCCCATCGTCTTTTGGGCATCGTTGGAGCTTTGGCTTAACGCCAGGATGCCCGCGGTGAAGATTTGAGCGCGTTTGAATACCGTGTTGATTTTCGGCGTAGCCCCCCGCGCCAGGAAAAAGACCAGCTTTGTTACAATAAAGCCCGCCGCCAGCCCAAGAATTGGCGATGAGAATAGGGCGATGAGAATATTACTCAAGCCATCCAGCCGCACCGCCCCCCACCCGGCTTTCATCAGCACCGCCCCAAATATGCCGCCAAACAGAGCATGTGAGGACGAACTGGGCAAACCCAGCCACCAGGTGACCAGGTTCCAGGTAATCGCCGAGAGCAGCGCTGCAACCAACACCGGCAGGTCAATCGCTTGTGGGTCGGCCACATCGTGGGCCACCGTCTGCGCCACCGCCATCCCAAACAAAAACGGCCCGATGAATTTGGCGATGGCCGTAATGCCAAGCGCCTGGCGCGGCGCAAGCGCCCGCGACGAAATCATCGTAGCCACCACAGAGCTTGACCCCTGGATTCCGGAAAGAAAATTAAATAGCAAGCCCAGGCCGGTCAGAATCAGCAGCCAGGTCATGGCATCTTCATCACAATATCGGCCAGGATATTGGCGGCCTCGTCGCCTTTATCGGCGGCGTTGCTGAGATGCCGATATACCTCGCGCTTCTTGAGCATCTTCACCACATGCTGCACATCTTCCGGCCCGCTAAATAGCTCGGCCAACGCCTCCCGATACACACTCTCCACGCGATTCTCCAGCGCCTTGGATCGCTGGGCGTGTTCGGTCGCCACGTTGGGATGCTCTTTCAGGCGCAGCGTGGCCTGGTAGATTTCGTAGGCCGCATCGCGCAGCAGCGAGGCCATGCGCACCATGTACGAGGTGGGTTTAACCTTCAGAATTTCCATTTCGTCCACGGTGGTGTTGGCGTAATCGATCATATCGTCGATGGCGCGTGATAGAGCGAACAGGTCTTCGCGATCGATGGGTGTGACGAAGGAGCGGTTCAGTTCATCAATCAGAATGCGCCGCGCCTCATCGGCCTCCTTCTCCCGCATCGAAAGGCGCTGGGCGGCCTCGGCGCTGCTGGAGGTCATGTAATCTTTGAGCAGCTCTAATCCGTCGAGGGTTAATTGTGCTTGCTGGATAATTAAAGCGATAAATTTGTCCGGCTTGGATTTAAAAAATCTTTTTAACAATCCCATTCCTCCAATAATAAATTCCGGTACATGGCCGGCCCCCGGTCAAAGATATAATACCATAAGAGGATTTTTGAGGTTGTAGTACAATTAATCCCACATTTATCTTGACATAAGGAGCGCTGATGGACGCTAACCATCCCGACCTGGAACGTATTTTGGTAACTTCAGGGCAGATCGAACAGCGCGTGACCGAGCTGGCCGCCCAAATCGATCGCGATTACGCCCATGTGGACAGCCTCTACCTGGTGGGCATCCTCAAAGGGGCCTTCATTTTTCTCTCCGACCTGTCGCGCAAGCTCACCCTGCCGCACACGGTAGACTTCATGGCCCTTTCGAGCTATGGCAAAAGCACCGAATCGGGGGCGGTGCGGATTTTGATGGATTTGCGTGAGCCGATTGACGGGCAGCATGTGTTGATTGTGGAAGACATTATCGATACCGGCTCCACCCTCAATTACCTGTATCACGTTCTGCAAGGGCGCAACCCCGCCTCGCTGCATACCGCGGCCCTGGTGCGCAAACCTCATTCCACCAGCAGTGTGCCGATTAACTACGTGGGCTTCGAGATTCCCGATGTGTGGGTGGTGGGGTATGGGCTGGATTATGCCGAAAAATTCCGCACTTTGCCCTTTGTGGCCGAGCTTAAGCGAGACGCCTACACCAAGAAACCTTGACCTATGCTAGAATATAGCGTATGAACAAAGATCACATCACTGTTTATCGACCGCGAGACCCGCTTACCCAGGCCAGGCATGAGCGTGAAGTGCTGCTGCAAATCACCCTGCCCATCATCTTAGCCGGGGTGGTGTTGGTGGGCCTGGCCGTGGGTGCGGCGCTGCTGCCGCCGGCGCGCGCCAGCTTGTGGGCCGATATTTCGCTCATTTGGCTTATTCCGGGGGTTATGCTGTCCACCTTGCTCAGCCTGGTGACTTTTGGGGCCATGGCCTATGGCGTGATCAAACTGATCAATGTGCTGCCTTACGCCTTCTATCGCATCCACAAAGCCCTCCACAGTGTCCATCACGGCGTGGTGAAGGTTAGCGAGAAGGTGACAGAACCGATTATGCGCGTTAAAATGACGCAGGCAAAAGTTAAAACGTTTGCACGAAACATGCGTTTATCACGGGAGGAAAATCGATGACCAGAGGCATTTCACGTGTTGCCCATCAAAGGGAAGCCGAGGCCATGCGGCCCAAGGCGCTGATTATCGGCGGCTTATTAGGCGCGGTTGTGGGTCTGGCGGCGGCTTACCTGTTCATGCAGCGTTATGCTGAAGAGGGTGAGCCATCGTTCACCGCCACCGATGGGGTCAAGATTGGCGTGATGGTGGCCGGGCTGCTGCGCAGCATTGCCGCAGTCTAGCCTGTTCCACAGCGCCATCCAAAAAAACGGCCGCCCGGCGGCCGTTTTTTTGTTAAAGCCGGGTGG
>CAZHFU010000019.1:34474-37982 GCA_964531975.1 uncultured Anaerolinea sp.
CGTGGCCTGTTAAAGCCGGGTGGCGTGGCCTGTTAAAGCCGGGTGGCGTGGCCTGTTAAAGCCGGGTGGCGTGGCCTGGTAAAGCCGGGTGGCGTGTGTCTGGTAAAGCCGGGTGGCGTGTGTCTGGTAAAGCCGGCTGGCGAGGCCTGGTAAAGCCGGGTGGCGTGTGTCTGGTAAAGCCGGCTGGCGTGGCCTGGTAAAGCCGGCTGGCGTGGCCTGGTAAAGCCGGGTGGCGTGGCCTGGTAAAGCCGGGTGGCGTGGCCTGGTAAAACCCCTGGCGCGCGCTTGTTCCTGGTTGCTGCACGAGCGAATGTAAACGAATTTTAAAATTTCAAAATTACACTTGACATATTTTGAAACAGTGCTAAAATCACTTGAGTTCTGTTAACCTTTCTTATCTGGAGTTCCAGTGAACCCTACTAACCCCTCCTCATCCAATCCTTCCTGGCTGCCTCGTTTCCTCACCATTTGGAGCGGGCAGGCGTTTTCTTTATTCGGTAGCCAGTTAGTGCAGTTTGCCATGGTGTGGTGGCTCACCCAAGAAACCGGCTCGGCCACGGTGTTGGCCGCCGCCACCCTGATGGCGATGCTGCCCCAGGTGTTTATCGGCCCACTGGCGGGCGCACTGGTTGACCGCTGGAACCGCCGCCAGGTGATGATTGTGGCCGACGCCCTCACCGCCCTGGCGGTGTTAGTCCTGGCGGGTCTGTTCTTTATGGGTTGGACACAGGTGTGGCATATTTACGCCCTGATGTTCTTTCGCTCTGTCACCGGCATGTTCCACTATTCCGCCATGCAAGCCTCCACCACCATGTTGGTTCCAAAAGAAAACCTGGCGCGTGTGCAGGGCCTCAACCAAATGCTGTTTGGGTTGATGAACATTGGGGCCGCCCCCTTAGGCGCGCTGTTCTTAGGACTGCTGCCCATGCAGGGCATTCTGATGATTGACGTGGGCACGGCCGCCATAGCCATTATGCCCCTGCTCTTCATCGATATCCCCCAACCCCAGGCCGCTCGCCCGACCGGCGGCGCCGCCGCTTCGCTGCGCGGCGAGCTGGCAGCCGGGTTCCGCTACGTGTGGGCCTGGCCGGGCCTGATGGCGATTTTGGTCATGGCCACTATTCTCAACCTGCTGCTCACCCCGGTGAATTCCTTGCAGCCGCTGGTGGTTACGCAGCATTTCAAGGGCGGCGCCTTTCAATTGGCCTGGATCGAGGCCGCCTGGGGGCTGGGGGTGGTGGCGGGCGGCCTGCTGCTAAGCGTGTGGGGCGGCTTTCGCCGGCGCATCCTCACCTCGCTGCTGGGCATCATCCTGCTGGGGGTGGGCGTGATCGGCGTGGGGCTGGTTCCCGCCGGGCGCTTCCCCCTCGCCGTGGCGCTGATGTTCGTAGTGGGCGTTTCCAACCCCATCACCAATGGGCCGCTTATGGCGGTGGTGCAGTCCATCGTGGCCCCCGAAATGCAGGGGCGCGTCTTCACCCTCATCTCCAGCTTCGCCGTCGCCATGTCGCCGCTTGGGCTGCTGGCCGCCGGCCCCTTAGCCGACCACCTGGGAGTGCGCGCCTGGTACGGCATCGCCGGCGTCATCACCCTGCTGATCGGCCTGGGCGCGCTGTCCATGCCGCTGATTATGAACGTCGAAGATGGGCGCCAATCGCACCCCGCCTCATTCGCCCCCGCCCCCGGCGATTGATAGGCGAGCGTTTAGCGTCCGCGCCGAATGATTTTTTCGACCCCGCCCCGGCGGCCCACCGCCCCGCGGTTATCAAAGGCGGTTCGTCCGCCTGCCCCTGACTGCCTTGTGTTACGCTCTCGACCGTGGGTGCGCGCCCTGGCCCTCAACGCTGCCAGCCGCCCCGGCGTGGCGGCCCACCGCCCCGCGGTTATCAAAGGCGGTTCGTCCGCCTGCCACAAACAGGCACGTGTCACGCCGGCGTTTTTAGGTGCGCGCCTGGCCCCCAACGCACCTACCCACACCACCCCTAACAGCGCCCGTTCGTCGCCGGCCCGCCCACCCGCTGCGACTTATGGGGCGCGGCTCGCAACCCGGTTTGCCGGCTCAGGCGCTAAAGATCGCCACGATCAGCACCCCGCCCAGGGTAGCCACCCCCAGCCCAAACGCGACGGCGCACACGCTTAGCCATTTCGCTTTGTAGGCGCGGAGGCGCTGGAAGACGGCCTCCTGGCTGCCCGGTTGGGCGGATTTAACCCTCCAGCGCCGCGGAACCAGCACCGCCAGCCCGGCCAGCAGCGAGATCAGCCACAGCGCCACCGCCAGCGCCCCGGCCCACCGCACCCCCGCCAGGGAAAGATAGCCCGGCAGCTTTTCCGCCGCCACGGTTAGCACCCCAAACAGCACGCCCAGCAAGCCGGTAATCAGCCCCACAATCAGCCGGGCGGCTTCCTCCAGAAGCTTGGGAGCTTCCAGTCTTTGTTGGTCGTACCATTGGCGTAGGGCTTCTTCTTGGGGTGTCTCGGCACGCGTATCGATCACCGTGGGCATGGCTCAGTCCTCCTGCACCTTCACCACCACATAGTGTCCACAATTGGAACAATAGGCCCGATATTCGGTGATTTTACCCCCGCGGGCGGCGGGTTGGTCCGGCGCTCCACGGTAGATGTCATCCACCCGCTCGAGCAGCCGGAGCGATTTATTCCCAACCGTTCCACAGTGTGGACAGGTGAATTGGATCATATCATCCATCACAGCCTCCTCAAGGCCTATTCCGGCTTAAACTCCGCCTGCACCGCCGCGAAATGAGCGGCGTAACGGTTGGGGATGGGGGGAAGGCTTTCTCCGCGCAGCAGCGCCGCCAGCGCCCGGCACAGCTCAGCCACCTCCAGCCAGGGCGAGCCGGGCGCTTCCTTCTCTGTGATCTGCCGGGCAGCGTCATCCAAAGAAGACAGCACATCTTGGGGCGCCTGTCGCCGGACGCAGGCCAAGGTGATATCGCGCACCCGGACGGCGGCCTGGTCATTTGGCTCGGCCTGGGCGGCTTCAAGCAGGGCGGCTTGCTCGGCGGGACTCATGCGCTCAAAGGCTGCCAGGGCTTGGCGTATCTCGGCTTCGGCGGCGGCGCGCTGTTCGGGCGGCAGCTGCGCCAGGGCGGCGGCCAGTTGGGCGTCGAGATCGGGGGCTTGCGGCGTGGCCGGCTGCGCACGCCCACCGCTCTCCCCTTGCGGCGGAAGGGTGGTGGAGGAAGACCTTTCCAGGCGGGCAATCATCTGGCGCACCCGGTTGGCTTCGGGCATGCCCAGCCTTTCGAAAATCGCCAACCCCTGGCGGTAGCGCGCCAGGGCCGTCTCCGCGTCGCCACGCGCCTCGGAAATTTGGCCGAGCTTGACGGTGGCGAATGCAATCCAGTAAACATCATTTAAGGCAGTCGCCAGTTTAAGCGATTGCTGCAGGCGATCTTTCGCCAATTCCCATTCCTGTTTCGCCATATAAATATCCGCCAAACCGGACAGCGAAGCGGCCTTGCCCTTTTTATCGCCGAGCTGCTCGTAA
>CAZHFU010000019.1:38082-71487 GCA_964531975.1 uncultured Anaerolinea sp.
AGGGCGAGGCTTTCTTGATAAAGCGCCCGGGCGGCATCCAGGTCGCCGCGGGTCAGGTAGATCTGCGCCATATTTGCCAGCGAAGCGGCCTTGCCCTGTTTATCGCCGAGCTGCTCAAGAAGGGCGAGGCTTTCTTGATAAAGCGCCCGGGCGGCATCCAGGTCGCCGCGGGTCACATAGATGCTTGCCAGGTCATGACGGATGGAAGACTGAACGGCGGCGTTGTCTGGGTCGGCGTGCGGGTCGGGGGGGCGCTGCGAGACGACGCCTTGCAGCAAACCTAAGGCCGCGCCGGTTTCCCCCCAGGCGTTTTTAAGCCAGGCCAGGCGGCGAATGTGCCACAGCCGCTCGACCCCGGCCAGGGTTTCGGTGGCCTGGTCGAGCGCATCCATCGAGAGCCGCACCAGGCGATTGAGACCCAGGTCACTTTCAAAATTCGCGTACCCGCGCTTCGCCAGCCAGGCGCCGTAGGCGGCATAGCCGCGCTTCTGGGCCGGGGCGTCCGCTTCCAGCAACCGGCGGGCGGCTTCCTGGCGCAGAGCGGGTTGGAAGCGCCACGTGGCGGGGGTATCGTCCTCGATCTTTCCTTCCACCTCCAATAAACTGCGGCGGGTCAGCTCGTCCAGCGCCTGGCTCGGGTTGGCCGGGTCGATCCCTGCTCCATTGGGGAAGGAAACTTGTTCCCACACCCGCCTGGCCCCTTCGGCGAAGAAGGGGAAGGAGAAAATGCTCAGCAGCGCCAGCGCCCGCTGCAAACCGGGCGGCAGGGCGTTAAAACTGCGCTCAAACGCCGCCTTAAAGGTGACATGGTGTTCCGAAAGCCCGGCGCGGCGGGCGTTAGCCAGCTCATCCTCCCAATTTGCCAGGAAATCTTGGCGCGAAACCGGGCTGGTGTCGTACTCACCCGCCAACAGGGTGATGGCCAGCGGATGCCCGCCGGCGGCCTGCCATATTTGGCGGGCAAAATCGGCGTGGCCGCGCCGGGTTTGCGCGTCACGGCTGGCTTTGGTGCTGTGCTGGAAGAACAGCGCCACCCCGGCCGCCTCATCCAGCCCGCCCAGGGCCGCCTGCGGCGGGTACAGGCGTTCGCCGCGCAGCCCGGCCGGATTCTGACGGCTGGTGAGCAGCAGCGCGGCGCCGCCGTTCGCCAGGTCGCTCACCAGGCGGTGAATGGCTTCGGCCTCGGCGGGGGAGGCCGCCTCCGCACCGGCCCCGGCAGGGGCCTCGGCTTGCCCTGCCTCCAGGGCTTGCTGGACGCTTTCATAGTTGTCAAAAATCCACAGCCCGTCCCACTCGCCGGCAAATTGCAGCACGGCGGCGCGCTGCTCGGCGGCGGGCCGCCCCGCCAGTTGTTGGGCGGCGTCTGCGCCCACCAGCGTGCGCAGCAGGGCGGCGCGAAAATCGGCAAAGTCCACCCGGCTGGCGAACGAGTAGGCCTGCGCCCCCTGCGGCCAGCGCCAGGCAAAGCGCTCGGCGAAGCTGGCCGCCAGGGCGGTCTTGCCCATGCCGCCGCTTCCGGTGATGGTGACCACCTTGTGGCCGCCGGCGTACAGATGGGCCAGTTCGTGCAGCTCGCGGTTGCGCCCCAGCAGCGGGCGCGGCGGCTGGATATCGCCGCCCAGGTTCACCTGCCCCGGTTTGCCCAGTTTGGCAACGTTAGGCCTTCCGGCGTTCAGCGGCAGGGCGGCGTTCCAGCCTCCGCGCGCCACGTAACCCACCGGCAGCCCCACGCTGGCGGCGTACTGGGCCAGGGCCAGGCGCGCCTGGCGCAAGGCTTCGCCAAAGGGCAGGCCGGCCAACAGGCTGTGGTACAGCGCCACGGCCAGGTCATCGCTGAGCGGGTCGGGGTAAGGATTCTGCATGCCCACCGCCATGGGGACGCCGTTCAGGGCCAGGGCGCGCGCCAGGTTGGCTTGCGTGCCGACCGCGGTCATGCAGGCGCTAAGCAGCGCCACACGCAGCACGCCGCGCGGGGCCATGTTGAGCAGGTCGCCGCCGGTCAGCGGGTCGGGGCGGCCGTCGTCTTTTTCGAGCAAAAGGATGGCCAGCGGGCCAATGGGGGCGTCTTCCACATTCCCATGGCAAGTCAGGTGCAGCAGCACCGGGCCGCTGCGCAGAGCCTGGTTGAGCGCCTGGCGGGTGGGCGGAATGCGGCGCGCTTCCAGGCTTTTGCCGCTGTCTTGCAGCACGGCGCGGATGGTTTTTAGCTCATTATCCAGGTCGAGGCGAGGGGCTTCATGCCACTTCCCTTCCCAATCTTGGTGCATGCGCAGCTGGCCGTCCAAGTCCACCAGCGGGTCGGCGGCCAGGGCCACGAATTGCAGCGTCCCCGTGGGCGCGGGGGGCGGCGCATCGCGATCCACCAGGCGCAGCATCCCGGTCTTGAGGCACAGGAACTGCCCATCGGCGCAGGCGGCGAACTCCCAGGCCACGGCGTCGGCGGCTTCGTCGCCGCTGTCCAAAAGCAGCAGGTTGTCCGGGTCGGCTTGCAGGCGCGCCAGAATTTGCGCCTCCCCGCCCAGGGCGGCGGTCAGGGTCTGGCCGTGTTTGAACGGGTCGGTCTGCAGCTGGTCAATCGTCGGCAGGCGGGCCAGCGGGGTGCGAACCGGAGATGGGAAACCCTCCGCCTGGGCGGTCAGAATGCCGTTTTCAACTTGCAACTGGATGGTGATGGCCATGGGCTTTTTCCCTGTGCGCGGTGGACTAACCTGGCCGGGGATGGGGCGTAGTGTGAGCCTGGCCCCACATGTTAAAGACGAATCCCCATTGCGCCCCGGCTTAACGCATAAGCATTATTTCCGCTTCCGGAAGGCGTTTGACCAGCCGGGTTGGGATGATGATACCACGCGACCACCCACCAGGGAATATGCCAAATATCAGCAATCCGGCCGCCTTTCCTAACCCCTCAGACGCCGGAGTGCGTAGGGGGGGGCGCCCCCCCCCTACACCGCCAGCTTCTCCCATTGGTGCATCAATTCATCCAGGCGCGCCTGGGCGTGGGCCATTTGTTGGCTCAGCTTGTGCACCTGTCCGAAATCCCCACCCCCCGCTTGCTGCATCTCGCCGGATAGCCGCTGCACGGCGGCCTCTTGCTCGCGGATGCGCTGCTCCAATTGGGTGAGCGCCTCTTGCTGTTTGCGGGTGGCTTTACTGTTGTCGCGCGCCGCCGGCTTGGGGGCCAGGATAGTCTGCCGGCGCGCCGCGCCGGGCCGTCCATTGAGCGGGGCGCGCCGCAGCAGATATTCCCGGTAGCTGCCATGGAACAGGCTCAGCTTACCATGCTGCAAGTCCCAAATCTGCGTCGCCAGGCGATTAATCAGATAGCGATCGTGCGAGACGAGCAGAATCGTGCCGCTGAAGTCTTCCAACACCTCCTGAAGCGCCTCGCGCGCCGGGATATCCAGGTGATTGGTCGGCTCGTCCAGCACCAGGAAGTTCGCCCCTTCCAGGGTGAGGATGGCTAAGGCCAGGCGGGCGCGCTCGCCCCCGCTAAGCGCCGCCACCGGCTTAAACACATCGTCGCCCTGGAACAGGTAGCCGGCCAGCAGGTTGCGCGCCTGCCCCGGCTCCATGGGCTTATGGCGCAGCAGCTCATCCAGCACGGTTTGACTATCGTCCAGCGCGTCTTGGGCCTGGGCGAAGTACCCGATCTGCAAACCGGCCCCCAGGCGCACCTCGCCGGCCAGCGGTTCGATCTGCCCCAGCATGGTTTTGATGAAGCTGGTCTTGCCAGCGCCGTTGGGGCCGATCAGGGCGGCGCATTCGCCGCGGCGCAGCTCCACATCTTGCCCGCTGAACAGCAGTTTGCCGGGATAGCCCACGCTCACCTGGGCGGCGCGCAGCACGATATTGCCGCTCAGATGGCTATCGGCCAGGCGCGGAGCGATGCGCGGCGGGCGATTGCTGTCCATGTGGATGGCGTTCACTTTGCGCACCGCCTCGATCACATCCAGCGGGCGCACACTCAACTCAAACTCCGACCACTTCTTCCCACTGCGCAGCGCCATGATGCCGTAGGTCTCCACCACGGCCAGGTCGCGGCTCAGGCGGCGCAGCCGGCCCAGGGCCTGGGCGTGGGTGCTGGCCCGCACCCAATTGCGCTGCACGTAATCCACTTCGTTGAGCAAGCGGGCTTTCTCTTCCTTGAAAGAGCGTTCGTAATACTCCCAGCGTTCTTGACGCTGCAGCAGATAGCCGGAGTAGTTGCCCGAATAGGTTTCGATGCCCCGGCGGCCCAGCTCCCAGATTGTATCGACCACGTTGTCGAGGAAGTAGCGGTCGTGGCTGACGATCAGCACCGCCCCCGGCCACTCCAGCAGCGTGCGCTCCAGCCATTCCACCGCTTCGATATCCAGGTGATTGGTCGGCTCGTCTAAGATCAGCAGATCGGGGCGTTCGAGCAGCAGCCGCGCCAGCAGAGCGCGCGTCTTTTGCCCGCCGCTCAGGTGCGAGAGCGGCATGCGCCAGTGCGCCTTGCCCAGCCCCAACCCGCTGAGGGTTTGCTGCAAGCGCAGCTCGTAATCGTAGCCGCCGGCCTGCTCAAAGGCCAGTTGGCGCTCACCATAGGTTTCCAGCAGCGCATCATCGTAATCGCCCTGGGCCATGCATGCTTCAAGAGCAGCCAATTCTTCGCCCTGGCGGATCAGATCGCTGAACACGGCTAGCATTTCCGAATAGACGGTGTTGTCGCGGTCGCCAAACGCTTCGATAGCCTCCTGGCGCAGATAGCCCAGGCGACGCCCGCGCGCCAGGTTTACCTTGCCTTGCGAAGCCTGGTTCAGCCCCGCCAGGATGGTAAGCAAAGTGGTTTTTCCGGCCCCGTTCGGCCCGATCAGGCCCACCTTGCTGTTGTTGGCAATGGTTACGCTCACCCCGGCGAACAGATCGAAATCGCCAAATGAGACACACAGGTTTTCAGTAGTTAAAATCGACATCGCGCTTCTCCACAATCATGGCTGCCATGGGGGCGGGCCGCCCACATGCTGCGCAGCAAAACAAAAAACCGGCCTGGGTGGAGACCATGGCCGGAAGGGGGGTAGGGGACGCGCATCGGGCGCGCCGCCCTGGCAAATAAAACGGCCACGGTCGTAAGAGCGCACCGCAGCCGGGGAAGAACCTGGCAAGTTTTCGGTCTACAGGCGCACTACGATAAGGAATAGCTCCCGCTGCTCACCAGAGCAACCAGCCATACCTCATCTAAGAAACGACCATTGACCATGTTAGCTTTCATCAAAAATATCCTCTTACCTGCGGCTTAGTTTACCGATAAATCAGGAGATTGTCAAGGTGGGCCCGGCAGGATTCGAACCTGCGACCTAGAGGTTATGAGCCCCGTGCTCTGCCGCTGAGCTACGGGCCCTAGAGCGGGCAACGGGAATCGAACCCGTGTATGCAGCTTGGAAGGCTACCGTTCTACCATTGAACTATGCCCGCATGTAGCCTCCTGATTTTGGGTAGGCTACTTACGTGGGATGCCAGTCATCTTAAATCCGGGCTACCTACGTCGGTTGCCAATGCGAAATCAATTCTATCATTTTTTGCCTTAAGCGCAAAGCAATTTTGGCGTTTTTATCTTTTGGCATGTTTATGGTGCGATGCGTTCGATGGATGGTGCCACCGCGCCAGGAGTTAATGGATCAAGCTGACGATAGAAGTTCAGGCGGATGACATCCGAAGCGCCTTCGCGGGGTAAAATCATGTAAACCTGTCCATCCTCGCTAACGGAAATATATTGCGCCTGCGCAGAAGAAACCTCAGACATCGGCACACGCGCCACACCGGCTTCATTCCCGGCAGCATCGATATAGTGAATAGTATCATCCACCTGAATGGGTGAGCCTTTCATCACATCTACCCTTTCGAGCAAAAAACCGCCGTCTTCAAATACGTGCAGCAGGCGCAAAGACACCATTTGCCCGGATGCTGTTGATGAATAAGCCTGATCGCCCACCATAAAACGCGCCTCACCCGGCGATGTGATCTCAGCGCGATAGATTTTATCCCGGCACATCAGGCCGTTTAGCAGCGGTTTTTGCTGTTGTATATCATCCATCGCGTACAAGGACGCTGTGCCGGGTATTTGTAAATAAACGTTATCGCTGCAATCCAGCAAAATGCCCTCGATATAGTTGGCTATATCGAGGTTGATGTCGGGCGCAAAATCCGTAGGGATAGGGGTTTTTGACAGCAGCCTGCCATCGAAGGTCAGCCGGTCAATAAGATAGGGGATGGGCATACTGCCTGTGTCGGCGGCTTCCAACAAAACAATTTCCGTTTTGGTTGCCTGAATGTCGGCCACCTGGAGAATATCCAGGGAGGCCAGGTCAATTTTCGATAGCAGATGGCCGCTCTGATCGAAGCGCATCCACTGCCCGGCTGTGTTGTCAACCACGATAAAGTTCCCGTCTGGTGTGGCTGCCAGGTGATTTAGCGGCCCAGGCGCATTCGGAATGGTAAACACGGTGTCGTAAAGAGGGCCTTTCTCCGTTTCGATATGCACCGGAGACGCCTGGATCTTGCGTCCCGATAAATAAACCGCCATACCGGCTGACGCAATCAATACCAGGAAAACGAGCGATATTCTGACGAATTGGGCTTTACTTTTAGAGATGTCCATTTAGGTTTCTCTTCGATATTTTGGTTTAGGGATAGGGCTGGGTAAATTCTGCGCTCGAGGTCATCGGGTATGGGTCAGGTAGTACATCAAAGCTACTATCCGGTTTACGGACAAATGGTATAAAAGCAAACCTGATACTGCCTGTACTACATTTGTTCTGATAACGCAGAGGTGTGTATGTATTAACTGAACTTAAATCTCGATATACATGAACTACTCTGTCATAGTTTACTTGTAAGTCGGTCCCTGCATTAGCCTCATAAACCTTCATACCATTACCATAAAATTCATCAAACAAGATAGTGTGACTTGAGCATTTATTTAGAATATCTCCCTGTCGTAAGTATGAAATGCCGGGTAAACTATTAGATATGTTATTTAAACTGCAAGTCCCATAGTGCGAATTTAGACCCCATGCACGACTAACGAGACCCGAACAGTCAACTCCTCGTCCGCAACCGGAATTTGGATCATCAATATCCCCGGCAAAATATTGATTATATCCACCCTGCATGAAAGAATTAAAACCGTCTACTGTGTCCCACATATTCCAAGCATACGGGACGCTTTCATATGTTTTCGGGGAAGTCAAATATCGCGGTTTCGTTCGGGATGAACAACTAGCATTATTCTCGATATGATAAGCATCAAGATATACCTTATTTTCGACATACTTCGAGGCAACGGTTATCATATCGATGGATGACCTACATTCGTTTGGCGTCAATGGTATGTCAATGAAAAGGGGGTTCGGGTTTTCGGGTTTTATAATTATTGGTTCCAGAGAATTTGTAAATTCCAACTTCTGTATCTCAATATGGTCTGCTTTAGTAACCAAGTAGTATATTCCCTCGGCATTTGCGGTTATAGCATTAGGTACATAGATATATTGTTCATCTAATGGCACTCTTGCCATTCCGATGAAATTTCCTATAGCATCGTACTTATAAATCTTACTGTCCACAATGATGCCATTGTTAACCCCTACCTCGTCTATTCGGGCATAGAACCCCCCATTTGGTTCGATATATAAAATTCTTAAACCCGCTAGGTCGTTTTCGACAGTTACATTAATTTTATTTGAACCTAACTCAATATACCCGTGGTTACGGGTATCGCTTTTCATATCAGCCGGATGAGCGGAATAGTAACTAGAGTTGCTTTGTAATCCCGAAAGTTGTAAATTGATTAATTCCCCATCCCAATTCAAGTATCTCGTATAGATATAGCCTCCACCTTTTTCTATTAAAATACCCTGAGCATCTTGTGATATACCACTTAGCCCGTCTCCTATTTGTAATCCGCTAGGCAAGGTGTACTGATTTTCAATTTGCCCGTTAAAATTAACTTGCACTATCGACGCTGGTATTGCACCCAAATCTAAAAGCCACAGACTATTTGCAGTTACAATAAAGTCGCCAACAGCTATAATTGAGCTTTCAAGTTCGATGTCGTTAAGTTTAATTCCCTCCATATTGTAATGGATAATCTTATTGGCTTGCGTATCTGCTATTCAAAATGTGTTGTTATCATCAATGACCAAGGTGGTAGGACCTAATACGATACCATTATTTTCGCTTGTTTTGTAATGTATTCCCAAATCTCCGATTTGAACTGAAAATAAAGTTGTATTCAATAAGTTGTCGGGATTGTTTTCTAAATGAGTATTTACCGTAAAAGAACTGAGTAACATACTAATCACAATGACAAACGCGCCGATTAGGCCCGCACTACCAAAATTTTTTTTCATCTGTGATCTCCTCTTAAAAATATGGTTACGTGGTGTAACTTAGTATACACGAGGAGTTCGGCAGCTAGTAGTAGCAGATGTCATATTTATTTTGTTACCAATAGTGAGTGTCATATGAAAATTTATGGATCTTGAATATATCTTCCGTCAACTTTTTGAATGTTTCTATGGATTGCCTTTAAGTGTTTCTGGAACACATTTGTAAAATATAACAATCAAGAGTATGCCAATCATAGCCGAGGTAAAAGAGGGATCCCGATCAGGGACCCCTCTTTTTTGTTACTTCAAATTATCGCCAGGCGCGACCTTCTTGAAGATATTTTCATAATCGGCCTGGGTCAATTCTACATACCGCTGTACCATTTCAAGGCTTCTATGCCCCAGCAAATTCCGGAGAGAAAAAACGTCGCCGCCGTTGCGCAAGAAAAAAAGGGCGAATGTGTGGCGGAAACGGTGCGGATGAACGTCCTTTACCCCGGCGCGTTCCCCCAGGTGTCGCAGGATGCTCCGCACGCTGTAATCGCCCATGCCGAACAGGCTGTCGTCGTCCTCGCCCTTGTACTCGGCCAGGTACATCCACATCGCCTTGCGGGCGTTCTTACCCAGGTAGGTCAGCCTGGGCCGTGATTTGATGCTGGCTCCGTAGGGCTTGACCAGTACGGCTCCGTTCTCGAGGTTGATGTCCCCGACGGTCAATCGGCACGCTTCACCGACCCGAAGGCCGGTGTCGAGAAGAAGGTAAACGATGGCCTTGTCGCGCTTGGCGGTGGGGCGGCGTATCCTGTATTTTCTTCCGTCTCTTTCCCCCCAGGCATAATCAATCGCGGAAAACAGCTTCTTCAATTCTTCGGTGGTAAACGGCGGGACGACCGGCTGCTCGTTTGGCGGTTCCTTGAGGCGTTGGGCCACATTGTTGACGTTCAGTTCTTCCTCCGCCCAGCGCCATAAGGAGCGTACCGCTTTCCAGTGATTGTTGATGGCCGCGTCGCTCAGTCGGTCGCCGGGGACCGGCGCTTTGTTGGTCCGACGTGGGACATACTCGGTCTTCAAATAGCGAAAGAACTTCTGCAAATCCTGCAGCGTCACATTCTCGATTTCCGGGTCTTGCAAGTACCGGCACATGATGGGGAGGTAGGTCTTGTAAATTCTGATGGTGTCCGGAGAGAACCTGGCCGCCGACTTATCAAGCAGGTATCCTTCGATGGCGTCGGAAAGTTTCATAACAGGCTCCTTTGTTAAAGAAATAAAAAAATCGAGGCTTCGTCATTCCGTCACAGCCGTGTCGGCCTGACCCATGTAAGAAGCCTCGGTTTTTTATAAGGTTATCGTAAGTGCGTTGCCCGTTATGTGGGTATTTTAGAAATACCCCCCGTGTATGCAGCTTGGAAGGCTACCGTTCTACCATTGAACTATGCCCGCATACCAGCCTGGTAACAAAGCCATCATCCGGCTTTGACCCACGCCGCGCGGCTGTATTGTATCATTATTTTTCCAAGCACAGCGCCCTGTTTTAGCCACGCATCAATTCGTGCTGGGCCGCGTCGGCTTCAGCCATCACCGCTTCCACATCTTTGCGCATCTCCGTCGAAGTGCTGGGGGAATAGTTGATGAACTTCACCAGATCACGCGCCTGCCGCAGATAGTCGCGCACTTGCGCCAGGTAGGTGAAGTTGCTGCGCCCTCCCTCCACCGGAACCGGCTCTGCCCGTGCTTTGGCGATCAGCTCTCGCGCTTTTAGCACCCGTTCCGCCGCCGGGATCATCTTTGCCATCATCGCCTCCAGTTTGTTCGGGTTAATCCTACACGTTCTATAGATTTATCCTGGTTTTCAATCTATCGTTTACATTGTACATTAAGTTAGCGACTACGCACAAATTTTGCAGCCTTCCTTTTACCCAAACCAGGGTTTGGCAAGCGTTGGCTGAGCCGGATTGTTACTTATTAAAAACGCTAAATTGAGGATGGATAAACATGCCGGTAAACGGCTTGAAGGCGCAGGTTAGAGTAAAGATCGTCGTGCTGCGGGCGGGTTCGCTGCGCCTCGCGCAATGCTCGCGCCTCGCCTGCCGTGCTGTGCGGCGCTTGGAAGGCGCTTAAATGACCCCGCCCAATTTCTTCCCGAAACCCAGCGGCGCGCCGCCTATGCGGGTGCTCACCTGGAACGGCTATCCCAATTACCTTTACAACCTGGCCCAAGCGGGGGCCGAGTTCTACTTGCCGGTTAAACCGGGCCGCCCCACGGGCTACGGTGGGCGCACCCATAGTCACCCCTGGCCGGATAATGTGCATGAAATTCCGGCTGCTGAAGTAAGCCAGGCTAATTTCGATGTGGTCTTGTTCCAATCGCCTCAAAATTATCTCGAAGATCAATATGAAATCCTCACTTCTCAGCAGCGTCGCCTGCCGGCCATCTACCTGGAACATGAGCCGCCGGGGGGCCATCTCACCGGCAGCCGCCATCTGATTGACGACGCCAACATTCTACTGGTTCATGTGACCCATTTTAATAAGTTGATGTGGGAAAGCGGCAAGACCCCCACTACGGTCATCGAACATGGCGTAACCGTTCCGCCAGGTGTGCGATACAGCGGCGAGCTGACCCGCGGCCTGGTCATCGCCAACCATATCCAGCAGCACAGCCGCCGCTCGGGCGAAGATGTCTTCAAGCGGGTGCGCCTGGAAACCCCCCTAGACCTGGTAGGGGCGCAGTCGGAGGCTTTGGGCGGCTTGGGCTATATTCCCCCCGACCGCCTGCCCGCCTTTGCCGCCCGCTATCGCTTTGTGTTTAGCCCCTCGCGCTACACCAGCCTCAGCCTGGCATTGTGCGAGGCGATGATGCTGGGCCTACCCATCATCGGGTTAGCCACCACCGAACTGGTGGCGGTGGTGCACAATGGCGTTTCCGGCTATTTAGATACCGACATTAGCCGCCTGATCGACGCCATGCAGCTTTTGCTTGGCGATCATGCAGAGGCGGCCCGCTTGGGCCAGGGAGCGCGCCGCCTGGCCTTGCAGCGCTTCAACATCCAACGATTCGCTCGCGACTGGGAGGCTGTTTTCGAGGTGGTAACCGGAAAACCCGTCGCGCCGCGCCTGCCGCTGCGTAAACCGATTCAATCCAGTGTCGATATGGGCGAATAATTTGCCCTTAAACAACTATTCACCACTTTTTCTCGAAGGAGCTGCGAAAATGTCCAATTACTCGCTACAAATCATCGAAGCCATCGAGCAGCAAGCCTGGTTAGATAAACCGGGCAGCAAGCTCACGAAAGCTATTCGGAGTTTTTACCACACCAGCCCCGCCACCATGCAGCTGCGCGACTTTTTACATGGCGTTTGGCTAGGACACCCACTGCACGCCCTCATCACCGATGTCACCATGGGCGCCTATAGCACCACGGCGGCGCTGGATATGCTGGAATTGGCCGGCAGCAAGCGGTTCGCCCCAGGAGCCGACGCGGCCCTCGTGGTGGGCGTGACAACCGCCGCAGCCGCGGCGGCGGCCGGCGCCACCGACTGGCATCATACCAGCGGGCCTGCGCGCAAGGTGGGTCTTGTCCATGCCATGCTCAACGCCAGCGCCCTGCTGCTCTATCTGCTGTCTCTGGGAGCGCGCAAGTCCGGCCGCCGCCGGGCCGGCATCGGCTTTAGCCTGTTAGGCTTCTTGCTCACCACCGGCGCCGGTTGGCTGGGCGGTCACCTGGTGTTTGCCTACCGCGTCGGCCCAAACGCCGCTCCGGTGGACGAGTTACCCAAGAAATTTGTGCCGGTGATGGATGAAAGCGAACTGGAGGACGATAAACCCAAACGGGTGTGGGCTAACGACATCCCCTTGGTGGTGGTGCGCCAGGATGGGCGCATCCGGGCGCTGGCCGATACCTGCTCGCACCTGGGCGGGCCGCTTTCTGAAGGCAAACTGTGCGAAGACGGCAGCATCTCCTGCCCGTGGCACGGATCGCGTTTCAACCTGGAAAATGGCGAAGTGGTGCAAGGCCCGGCCGTTTACACCCAGCCCAGCTTTGAAACTCGGGTGCGCGCCGGCAAAGTCGAAGTCCGCGTAAAACCAGACGAAAACCTCCGCCAATAGGCCCAATTTGCCCGGCCGTATTGTTGGGGCGAATCTTAGGGGGCTGTCTGAAAAGTATATTCAGACAGCCTGCTTGATGCGTCCAAAAATCGTCTCCACATCTGTGGAGCGATGTTTGCGCAACTGCTTTCCTTTCTCGGAACACAAGTTTTGGTTAGCTTGCGCCTGAAAGGCATGCAAGCGAAAACTAATGCATATCTGGCGATTGCCCTCTCTCCGCCTTTCGTCCTCGCGGCCGGGCCGGTTTCAAACCCGCCCCCTACATCTTCGGATCCCATTCCGGGCTGTTGTGGATGGTCTCGCGCTCCAGATCCAGGCGCAGGTAATCATCGTCCTCATCAAAAGATTCGACATAGGTGGGCGGCAGCTGCACTTTTTTGCCGCCGGAGAGCAGTCCCAGGTCGATAATCAGGTACAAGATCTCCCAATCTTCCAACTGCACCGCCACATCGGCCAGGCTGCCGCTGTTTTCGCCCTCGCGGTCCAAAATGCGCATGCCCAGCACATCTTCCAGGCTGTGCAGCGTGGGGTTTTCTAATACCCCTTGGGTTCCAATTTCTTCCCGCATTTCTGAAGCCAGTTCAATTAGTGGTAATGCGGCCGGGTTTCCTGGGCCAATCCCGCCTTCTTCCTCCTCACGCCAGTAAAACGGCCATTCGTAAAACTTGAACAGCTCTTCTTCTTCTGTGCGGGTGATGCGCCGGCCTTTGATGAATGGCGGCGCGGCGCTCACTCGATCGCGACGCAGGTTGCTCTGCAAACCGCGCCGGTCAGGCAGCAGCCCCCCAAAGGCGCGCGGCGAGAGCAGCAAGCGCCGCCCCTCCAGCCAATCGCCCGTGGCGGCCAGGATGTAGCGCATGCGCCAACGCTTCTCGTCGAAGTAGACATCTTCCACTGTGCCTAGTTCGCCGTCTGCGCCCATCACCGGTAAACCAATTAAACCCTTTAGCGTATCCATAAACATTCCTCCTGGTCTAAAAAGCTTGGGCTGCTGCTGAGCATACCCGCCCAAGCCTGGGTTTTCCACGCTCTTACTCTCCCCTTTACTGTAATATTCTTTGGCCTGAATCACAAGGCGGTACTATCCTACGTGGGTGTAGGGTTATCCCTTATTGAGCAAAAGGCGGCGCAGGGTTAAAGTATGCCTACGTTTGTGTGGTGATGCGAAGCCTTGGCGGCGCATCCCGGTAAAACACAAGCATACAAACTTTTTACTGGTGGCGGGCCACAGGGGGCATAGGCCAGGCGGAGCACAGCCGGTCGTTTTATTGGTGTCACACCGACCGGCTGTGTTTTCCGACCTCTATCCAGTCAGCGATGCATGAGAGGCAACCATGACGCAAGAAAAACAACCCGATCCCCACGACGCATCCGATGATGAAAATGTTGTCATCTCCTTGGATGGAGCGTACGACGACCCCCAGCGGTTTCCTCTGGTGGAAGATTCGCCGGTGGGCTTTGTGCAGGTGGATTTGGATAAGCAAGACGACGGCGGCGATGAAGAAGATGAGGATTTATTCGTGGTGGGTTCGGATGGCGACCTGGTGATGCAAGAACTCGCCCTCCACACCGATGACGACCAGGTGTTGGACGATTTCACCGAGCGCCAGGAACTAGGCCAACCCGATGAGCTGCTCGAAACGCTGCGCAGGCATCACTCCAAATCGCCTGAAATCAGCGGCGATGACGTGGATGCCGATTGGGCCGGCGCCGATCAGTCGGGCGAAGAGGCCGTTGGCGGAAGCGTGCCCACCCCCGGTCAAAACGTGGTGGAAGACCTGGGAATCGCCTTAGGCATCGAATACGCCGACGATGAGCCGCTCGACACCGTAGGCAAGCTGCGCCGCCGCGATGAGCATCGCTGGGAGTTAGACCCCGCCTCCGCCGAAGATGACGATAATTGGTTGGAAGACGACCTGGACCTTTAGCGAATTTGCTGCAAGCGGCCTCTTCCTGTTCGCGCAGCCGGCAGCTTAACCATCCCCGGCTCGCCCGAATAGCGCCCTCCCTCGCCGCACGGCAGCAGCGTCAGGCGGCTGGGGTGCATCACATCTAACCGGCTGGTGGGGGTCGAACCGCAGCGATAACCATACACTGGATCCCAATATTCGATATAGTACACCTGCGCCGTGTAAGTGTCTTGCGCCACGGTAAACTGGCCGATGGTGGGGGTTACGCGGCTGCCTTTTTCCAGCCTAAGATAGTAAAACTGTTCCAGCGTCTTACCGGTGAGTTTCACCCCCACCGCCATGTCCGACTTGTTAATGATCGTCAGGCGCATAAGCTTGAAGGGCGGCTTGACCGCACCCAACGGCCCGCCCAACAAGCATAAGATGATTACCAGGTACACCAGAGATTTACGCATCGGCGGCCTCATTCAGAGCGCAGCGCTTCCACCGGTTGTAAGTTGGCGGCGCGGTTGGCCGGGTAGATGCCAAAAAACAGCCCTACCGCCGCCGAGAACATCGTCGCCAGCAGCACCGAATCGAGCGTGATGCTGGGGTTTAGAGTGCTGCCTAAAGCAGTGGCCACCCGCCCCACCAGCATGGCGATGCCCCAGCCGGTCAGGATGCCGATGGCCCCCCCACCCAGGCTCAAAAGCGATGATTCGACCAGGAACTGCACCCGAATATCGTTCTTGCGCGCTCCAATGGCTTTGCGCAGCCCAATTTCACGCGTCCGCTCGCTAACCGTTACCAGCATAATGTTCATGATGCCAATGCCCCCCACCAGCAGGGCGATGCCGCCCACGCCGCCCAAAAAGGCGGTGAGGATGGTGGTGATTTGCGAGGCTGAATCGAGCAGGGTTTGGGTGTTGAATATCTCGAAGTCGTCATCGCCCAGGGTGCGGTGGCGGGCTTGCAGCAGCTGGGTCACCTGGCTTTGGGCGCTGGTTACGCCTTCGCTGGTGCGCGCCTGCACGTAGATCATATCCACTTCGCCGGGGGCGTTGCGCTTCAACAAGCGCAGTTGGGCGGTGGTAAGCGGCACGTACACGCGGTTATCCTGGTTGCCAAAACCGCTGCCGCCTTGCGCCTTGAGCACGCCCACCACCCGAAAGATCTGCCCGTGGATGCGCACTTTCTTGCCCACCAGGCCGGTGGAGGCGTCAAACAAGTCTGTCGCCGCCCGGCTGCCCAGCAGCGCCACCGATTCATAGTTATCCACCTGGGCCTGGGTTAACAGCCCCCCTTCTTCCAGATCGGCTGGCTGCACATCGAAGTAGGTGGGGGTCACGCCCATGATGGTGGTTCGGGTGCTTGCGCCAGGGATAGAAATGGAGTCTTGGCCCTGCAAAATGGGCGCAACTTCGCTCACATCGGGCAGGCGGGTGGAATTTAGCATCGCTTTGGCGTCGTCGGTCGTCAGCGGTTGGGGGTTTTGCGCCTCGCCGCCGGTCATCACATACAGTAAATTGGTTCCCATTTTGGAAATTTGACCGGTGATGGCGTCCTCGGCCCCCGCCCCAATGCTCATCATGCCGATGACCGCCGCCACGCCAATGATAATGCCCAGCATGGTGAGGGCCGAGCGCACCCGGTTGGCCGAGAGGCTTTCGAGGGCTTCTAATATCAGTTGGGCTGCATTCATGCTTGCGCCTCCACCTGTCCGTCGCGAATGTGAATCGCCCGACCCATGCGCCCGGCAATCGCCGCGTCGTGGGTCACCAGAATCAGTGTCACCCCGCGCTCTTGGTTCAATCGCAGCAGTAAATCCATAATTTCGCTGCCGGAACGGCTGTCGAGGTTGCCGGTCGGTTCATCGGCCATGATAATCGACGGATCGTTGACCAGCGCCCGCGCAATCGCCACGCGCTGCTGCTGGCCGCCGGAAAGCTCTTGGGGGCGATGGTTCATGCGGTCTTCCAGGCCCACCGCCGTAAGCGCGGCCGTGGCGCGTGTGCGCCGCTCCCCTGCCGGCGCACCGGCATAGCGCAGGGGCAGTTCCACATTGCTCAGGGCGCTGGCGCGCGGCAGCAGGTTAAAACTTTGGAAGATAAATCCCACCCGCTGGTTGCGCACCTGGGCCAGTTCGTCGTCATCCATTTGGGCCACGTTCTCTCCGCTCAGAAAATATTCGCCCTGGGTGGGGCGATCCAGGCAGCCCAAGATATTCATCAGGGTAGATTTGCCCGACCCGGAAGGCCCCATAATCGCCACCCCTTCGCCGCTTTTGATGGTGAGCGATAGCCCGTTCAGGGCGTGAACGTCCACCTCTCCCAGGCGATAGACCTTGCTCAGGTTGCGTACATCCACAACATCGGAGGTCGCCGCCTGGTTCATGGCTGGCCTCCGCCTGGGGGGTTATTGTTATCGCGGGGGCGAGGAACGCCGAACATCCCACCTGGCCCCATCCTTTGATCTTGGATGCTGGTATCGGTGGGGTTTAGCACCACCACATCGCCGGCTTTGAGATCGCCGCTAAGCAGTTCGCTGTAAGCATCGCCGGCAATGCCCACGCTCACTTCCACCCGCCGGCGTACACCTCCAGGCGTCATTACATAAACAACCTGCACCCCGTTTTCGCTGCGCATAGCCTGGTTGGGGATCAGCAAGGCTTGCTCGCGCCCGGCGACGATGATATTGACTTCCGAGGTCATTCCGGGGCGCACCTGGGCGTCGGGGCTGCTTAGCTCCACCGTCACCTGGTAATCGACCACCCCAGAGCTATCCGCTCCAATCATCGCCACCGCCGTAACCACCCCGGCGTAACTACGCCCGCGGATTGCGTCTAGAGTGAGCGTAACGGGCTGCCCGGCCTGCACCTGGTTCACGTCGATCTCCGAGACCTGCACATCGATCAGCAGCTGGCTCAGGTCGTCCAGGCGGAAGGCCAGGTCGCCGGCGGAAACCTTATCGCCCACCAACGAGCCGACCTCCGTCACCGTGGCGGCGAAGGGGCTTGCCACCCAGGCTTGCGCCAGGGTGGCCTTTTGCGCTTCGATGCGCGCCTGGGCTGCGTCTAGCTCGCCTTGCTGCGGGCCGTCTTTCCACTTCTCGTAATCGGCATGCGCCTTGTCCAGGTTATTTTGGGCCACTTCCAGGTCGTATTCATACTGCAATCGTTTGATGGCGGTGTTGTAATCCGCCTGGGCCAGGTCTAGCGTCTCTTTACGGCTTTGGCGGGTGCTGTTGCTGGAAGAGGTGTATTTGTACGGCTCAAACGCCGCCCGCGCCTGGTCTAACACGCTTCTCGTGCTGTTCACCGCCTCCACCGGGGCCATATTCGCCATGTTGGAGGGCACAGAGAAGTTATCCATGCTCAACTGCGCGTCGCGCACCGCTTGTTCATAGGTCACAATATCTTGCATCGCCTTAACGCGGGCCGCGTTTGCGGTGGCAGCCAGGTCTTCCAAGGCTTGTTGGGCGTTAAACAGCTCGGCCTGGGCCAAGATGATATTTTGCGGCAGCGAGCTTTGCGCCAGGCGCGCCATTTCCGCGTTGGCAGGCGCAAGATCGCCCACCGCGTAATCAATCCTTTCCACCGTGCCGCTGGTGGCCCAGTAAACGCTGGCCGATTGACGGGCGCGCACCTTGCCGATGACGCTAATCACCGCCTCCAGCTTACCAGAGACCAATCTTTCGGTCTCAACCTTAAGGGCAGTGGCCGCCGCGGCGCTTTGCGCCGTCCGGTAAAAGAAGAAATAATAACCCCCGGCCGCTAATACCACCAGGATCGCCGCAGTGATAATCCATTTTTTCATGCCAACTCCTTAAACAGGGCAAATTTCTACCGGCCGGCCCCAAAATTCTGGGGCGGATGATTTTAAATTTGTGTATAAACTCGCCAGTATAATAGCTTATCTGCTGGTCGCTTCCCAGTGGCAGGCGTCATATTCCATCCTAACCAGGCATGACCGGCGTCACCTCGGCTGGTGATGCTTGTCAGCCCCACGGCGAGATATTTTGTGCTATGATTTTGCTATGCAACGCTCGCAAGTTATCGAACCCGGCTTACTACAAGTGTTCCGCTTTTACGCCTGGCTGCGTGTGCCAGTGGTGATCTTTTTTATCGCCGCTTTGCTGCGCGCTCCCTACATCCCAGAACATCGCCCCGCGCCTCCGCCGGCCTCGCCGGCCTTCATTGCCTTTATTATCTTTCATACCCTGCTTTTGCTCGCCGCCCTCCATTGGGCCTGGCTGGAACGCGCCATGCAGCGCTGGTATTTCCCCGCCTTGTTGGCCTTAGCCACCGCCGGTCTGCTGGTGGAACAGCACCTGACTTTCTTCCAGCGCATCGCGTGGGAGGCGGCGCCCTTCCTATATATCTTACTCATCCTGGCGGCCTGGCAGTTCCGGCTGCGTGGGGTGGTGTTTTACACCCTGGCCGCCGGCGCGCTGGACGTGGCGCTGAATATGCTGGCCCCCATGCGCATGATGGTGGTTGGCCCGCCTAACGGCGAACTGCGCGATGTGCTGATTTACGTGGGCATCGTTTCCCGCTATGTCACCTTCCTGGTGGTGGGCTACGTGGTCAGCCGGTTGGTGCAGGCGCAGCGCCTCCAGCGCCGGCAGTTGGCCGAAGCCAACCGCCACCTGGTGAGCCATGCTGCCACGCTAGAGCAGTTAGCCACAACGCGTGAGCGTGTGCGCCTGTCGCGCGATCTGCACGATACCCTGGCCCACACCCTGAGCGCCCAGGCGGTGCAGCTCGACGCCGTGTTAACCGTTTGGAAAGACATTCCGCCCCGCGCTCAGCAGATGTTAGAGCGTTCGCTGGCGGCCACTCGCCTGGGCCTGGATGAGACCCGCCGCGCCCTGCGCGATCTGCGCGCCGCCCCGCTCGAAGAAACCGGCCTGGTGCAATCGCTGCGCGCCCTGGCCGAAGATTTCGCCCAGCGCCACAGCCTCGAGCTGGAGCTTATCTTGCCCGATCACGCCGACGGGCTGCCTCCCGAAGTGGAACAGACCATTTACCGCGTGGCGCAAGAGGCGCTCGAAAACGCCGCCCGCCACGCCTCCGCCCACCGCCTGAGTGTGGCGCTCCGCGCCACCCCCACCCAGGCCGCGCTCCACATCGCCGACGATGGCAGCGGCTTCGACCCCCACACCGCCGCCGCTGGGCTGGGGCTGCAAGGCATGCGTGAGCGCGCCGAAATCATTGGGGCGCGCCTGAACTTGCACAGCCGGCCCGGCGAAGGCGCACAAATCGACTTGACCTGGGAGGCGGCATGATCCGGGTGCTGATTTGCGACGACCAGGCCGTGGTGCGCGATGGGTTGGAGATGATCCTCAGCGCCGATCCAGACATCCAGGTGGTGGGAGCCGCCGCCGATGGCCTGGAAGCGTTGGACTTGGCCGCCCAAACTCATCCCGACCTGGTGCTGATGGATTTGAAGATGCCCAACATGAACGGCATTCAGGCCACCCAAGAGCTGCTGCGCCGCCATCCCCAGCTTAAGGTGCTGGTGTTGACCACTTATGGCGATGACGAATGGGTGTTCGATGCGGTGCGCAGCGGGGCGGCGGGTTATTTGCTCAAAGGTACGCCGCGCCAGGAATTGGTGCGCGCGGTTAAAGGTACGCTCCAGGGGAAAACGCACGTAGACCCCGAAGTGGCCGGTAAGCTGTTTGCCAAGGTGGCCCAGGGCGGCGGCGAGGCGTCTAATCGTATCGCCGAGGAACTCAGCGAGCGTGAGCGCGATGTGCTGCGCCTGTTGGCCTTGGGCCGCACCAACGCCGAGATCGCCGACCAGCTCTATCTGACGCGTGGCACGGTGCGCAATTACATTTCCGCCATCCTGAACAAGCTGCACGTCTCCGATCGCACCCAGGCGGCGCTGCTGGCGGTGCGCTATGGCCTGGTGGACGATAAGGATGCGCCCACCGCTTAACCGCCTTTACTTTTATTTGCAGACTGAATTTGCATTCAAAAGGAGCGCTGTATGCCAGGAATCACTTTTTACGATGTTCAACAAGCCGCCCAACGCATTGGCCCATATATCCATCATCCCCCGGTGATGACTTGCCAAAGCCTGGACGTGCGCGCCGGGGCCGCAATGTTCTTGAAGTGTGAAAATCTACAGTACGGCGGGGCGTTCAAATACCGCGGGGCGTGCAATGCCATCCTCTCGCTCAGCGACGAAGAAAAGCGGCGTGGCGTGGCCACCCACTCGTCCGGCAATCACGCCCAGGCCGTGGCCCGCGCCGCCCAACAATGGGGCATTCGCGCCTTCATCGTTATGCCCAAGAACGCCCCGGCGGTGAAACTGGCGGCGGTGCGCGGCTATGGCGGCATCGTCACCCAGTGCGAACCAAATTTGCAAGCCCGCGAAGCTGCCCTGAACGAGATACTGGCCCGCGAAGGGGCCAACCTGGTGCATCCGTATAACGATTATCGCGTCATCGCCGGGCAGGGTACCGCCGCGTTAGAGCTGCTCGAACAGGTTCCCGATTTGGATGCGGTCATCACCCCGGTCAGCGGCGGCGGGCTGCTTAGCGGAACCTGCCTGGCGGCGCACGGCCTTAAGCCCGACGTGCAGCTCTTCGGCGCCGAGCCGGCCGCCGCCGACGACGCTCGCCGCTCGCTGGCGGAGGGGCGCATCATCATCGAGGGCAATCACCACTCCATCGCCGATGGCCTGCTGGCGAACCTGGGCGATAAGACCTACCCCATCTTGAAGGAACACGTCACCGAAATCATCCCGGTCACCGAGGATGAAACCATCGCCGCCATGCGCTTCACCTGGGAGCGCGCCAAGCTCATCGTGGAGCCATCGGCCGCCGTGGCGATTGCGGCAGTCTTCAAAACTCCGTCGCGTTTCGCCAATAAGCGTGTGGGGGTGATCGTCTCGGGCGGCAACGTCGATTTCGATCACCTGCCCTGGATGGCGTGAGCCGGATCGAGTTAGCCTACACCAACACAAAGCTCCCCAGTAAGCCGATTTCTAAAGGACTATGCCGCTCCACGTATTTTCGCAGGGCGGGGATGGCGTGCGCAGCCTGCTTTTGCCGGTTGTGCCCATATTTTTCAGGCACGCCCTGCTCGGTCACAAACGCCGCATCGTACACCCGGCTGGGCTGCACTTCCTCTTCGCCCACGAACACTTGCTGGATGCGCTGCCCGGAGGGGTTTTCCACTTTGAACGTCACCTTCAACCCCATGGCGCGTTTGACATAGCCGCCCATCTGCCGGTAAGGATCGCGGGCGAAGGTGTGTTCCAGGTTCTCTTCCAGCATCGCCGTCATCTCTTCGCCGGTGATTTGCACGGTCGAGACGGGTGGGTTCATCGGGATGATGTTGTACAAATCGTTCATCGTGACCGGGCCGGGCGGAATGGGCGCTCCGTAACGCCACCCGTTAGAGAAAGCCACCTGCGCCCCAGTCTCTTCGAGCAGGGCGCTCAGCAGCAGATTATCCATGCTGGTCTCCAGGTTCAAACCGCGGTCCAGCGCCTGGCGCGTCTCTCCCACCTCTTCGCTTAGCTCGGCGCGGAAGGGTTGTAAAACTTGCTGCACTAGCCCCTCCATTTCGGCGTCCGGCGGGATCGATTGGGCCACTTCGATCAGGCGGTGATCGAAATCGATCACTTTCCCATCCGAAACCTCTACCTCCAGGCGGCCTAAGAATGCCCCATGGCTGCCGGACTGCATCACAATAGTCTGCCCCTGCCGGATGGGCCGGTACAGGCGGTTGTGGGTGTGCCCGCTCAGGCAAATATCCACTCCGGGGATGTCGGCCAACAGTTGTAAATCTTGCGGCAAACCCAGGTGTGAGAGCAGCACCACCAGGTGCACGCCTTCCCGGCTGCGCAAGGTCTCAATCACGCCAGGTAAATCTTCTCGACCCAGGCTAAAGCGCAGCCCTTCGCTAAAAGACGGCGGCATGGTTTTATCGACGATGTTCGACGCCACCCCGGCAATGCCCACCCGCAGACCGCCCACTTCCACCACCCGATAAGCAGGGAAGAACGGTTCATTCTTGTCCTTCGACTTGACATTCATCGCCAGCACCGGATAGGGCAGTTCGGCGGCGCGCTGCTTGAACGTCTGTGGCCCATAGGCAAACTCCCAGTGAGCGGTCATGGCGTCGGGCTGCAGGTGGGTGAGCAGGGGAACCAGCGCCTGCCCCTGCGTTTGAACAGCCGGGTAAGTTCCGTGCAGGGTATCGCCATTGTCTAACAGCAGCACGCCGCCCGGCTGTTCGGCGCGCGCCTGCTGCACCAGGGCGGCGATGCGTCCATACCCGCCCGCTTGCCGGTAGACCGGCCCGTGCGCTCCCCAGAAGATTTCCGCGTGCATTTCCATATAGGCATGCGTATCGTTGATCTGTAAAATGGTTAGCTTACCGTCGTTCATCTCGTCCACCCTTTCGCCCCGCGGGGCGTGTTCTTGCCCCATGTCTTGCCCATACAAAGCAAAATCGGGTTGCGCGCCCGATGCTATCTTCATCCCATCCCTATTCTACCCAAGCCCGCCGCGGCTTGTTCGGGCTATGGCAAATTCCTACACAAACTTGCTCCGAAGGGTGACGCCTCCAACCGGATGTTGATTTACTCCGCTCTGGGTTATATTTCGCCAGTTTGTAAACCGCCAATCAATCGAGCGGCGGCGGATGATCCGCTCGCCTGTTCATCAATCATCATTTTCTCACTCATCCCCAAGTAGACGGGGTTGATCGACGTTTTTCCTGGGCGGCGCAGCGTCATACTCTCCGATCAAAGCAGCTGAAAGAGGATTGTGTTCTGCATGGTTGATTCTGGCCCGCTCAAAACTTTGCGTGGCGTGACAATACTGGCAGCCGAACAGGCAGCTATCATACATGCCAATATCCTTACTGACCACGCAGCCACACGCTTTCCTTTGGGAGGCGTCCTTTTTCTCTCCCACTTCGACGCCAAAGATTTTGGCAATATAGGCGTCATCCACGCACTTGCCCGGCGTCACGCCCAAAGCCTGCAAGTTTAGCGTTTCGGAGCAAGAGAAAACCTCCATCTGGTACGCTTTGGCGGTCTCCACGAGTTCAACAATCAACGCTGTCACTGGCCCGCCTATCTCACCCCCACAATCTTCGATCTCAAATCCTTGCGCTTTCAAGCTCGCCAGGCGTTTGGAAGCCTTAGCGTATATATCTACAATGCTTATCACACAGCGCCGGGTATACCCCTGCAGCGCCGCGGCAACCTGGCGATGCTTCAGAGCATGATACTGCGGCCCGCTGACCGGGCTGAACACAATCGGATCGTAGCGCCAGATGACGCGCTCGGCTCCCACCCGGTCGGATAACTGCCGGAAGGTTTTTAGGGCGCTAGCTAAGGGTGGTGATTTCGGATCAATCACATTCGGGTTATCGAGCACGGTATATTGGAAATAATACCGGTATCCTAACTGATCCAGTTCATCCAGATGAGACATTAATGGCTTTGGATTGCGTGTCCAAAAGACGATCACATCTACATCTTTTGGCTTCAACGAAACCCATGATACCTGGTTGCGGTTGTAAGGATTGGGCACAGCGCAATATCCGCCTCGAATTCGGTTCATAAACCATTCTGAGTAGAAAGCCGGGATATCAGTTCTGCGGCTGGCGCTAATAATCACGAGGCCATATCCTTCTGCATTTTGCGCCGCTTCAGATTGCAGCGCTGGGGAGCCAGACCGCGGCCCGCTTGATAATTGCAGCTGCGCAGCGGCCGGGGCAGCCATTGGCGCCGCCGGGTTTTGAAAAAATGAGCGGCCCCACCGCATCGTCAACCAGTAGCCGCCGGCCCCCAACGCCGAATGCGATGCGATTCTCTTAGCCGCCGGGGGCAGCCGCTTGCGCCGCCAGGTTGCGCCGCCTGGCTTGAGCGGCTGTGTGGCAATAATCCATCGCCGCTCCGCCCGGCAGCAGTTCGACGTGTACAGCGTCTCCCACAATTATTGGGTTCCTTTACCCCTTTGAACTCTTCGCCCCCCTTGGCCGCCGGCCATCCTCAACGCCAAGTCCTATGCGCCCCCCTTAGCCGTCGGCCCCCGCCCCACCGGTGGTTTAGCCCGCCGCGGCCCCATCCTCTTCGGCGATGATGCTGATCTCCACCAGGCCGGCTTCGACCAGGCTCTCAGTCACCACCTGCGGGTTGATGATCGGCAGCGAATCGAAGGGCGCACCGGCGCGGCGCAGTTGGTCGGCGGTGTATTCGCGGGCGTAAGGCCACAGGATCGACAGCGTGTACATGCGTGCAAATTCGACCAAGGCTTGCGCTTCAATCGTCCCCTCCGCCCCAAACAGGCCGGCCAGGGTAAAGCGCAGCCACAGACCGCGGCGGGGGGGCTGCGCATCATCGTTCACCGCCGTCACCTGCACGTGCAGATGCGTTAGCACCACACTGCCCTGGATGGTGGCTTCGATTTTAAACAGGAAGCGCGAAGCCGCTCCGGCGGCGTCTTCGTCGAGCGGTTCCAGCGAGGAAGAGACCAGGTGCACCTCATAGCACTGCACCCGGTAGTGCGTGCTGGGTTGCGTCACTTCGATGGCTTTAGGGTCTTGCGCCAGGTTGTTCCCGCCCCGGTTCGCGGGTGTTACTGCGCTCGGCGAATCGTTCATCAGGCAATCTCCGGGGTTCTAGATTTATGGCCGACTTTGGCGGGGAAAACTCGCTGGGTGCGCGGATCGACATTGAACCACACTAAAGATTGGCACGGTTTCTGAGCGGCGTTACCAAAATAAACCGCGCCTTTGTCTGCCGGCTGCGCTAAATCGTCATTGCAGCCTTCGTCGTCTAATCTATATTCCTGGGAGGCGCTGTCTGCTCCCCTGAGTTGTTCAAGTGGCGTCAGGCGCACCTCCACCACCGCGTCCAGGGCCTCGGCCAGGCGCACCACCGTCTCTAATGAACAGCGCACCGAGACGTTTTCCAGGCGCGAAACCACGGCCTGGGTGGTTTGAGCTTTTGCGGCTAATTCTTGCTGACTTAAGCCGCGTTTCTTGCGCAGCAAAATCAGCTGATCGGCTAAGCGGTAGAAAGGGGCGAGGTGATGATAGGCCCGCGCCACGCCGGGCCGCGCCAACTGTTCATTCACCAATGAATTAAAATCACTCATGACTAAATATCCTAATCTTTAATTCTTCTGCTTGTTCTGGAGATAGGCTTCGAAGCGCTGCCTTGCCAGGTCAATTTCTTCGGGGGGTGTCTTGGTGGTGCGTTTCATGAAGGCCGAAAGCAGCACAAAGCAGTTCCCGTCGCGACCATACAAAATGCGATGCCGGTCTTTGCGCAGCTCGCGGATGGAACCTTCGATCAGCTTATCCATATTCGTGCCTTGAATATCCGGCCCCAATGCTTGCAATCGCTGCATCACATTGATGAGCAGAGCCACGCGGCCTTCATCATTGCCTTCAAACATATAATCCTGCACAGGAGTGCGCCCTTCAGCATCTTGGTAAAACACGATTGACCATTGACGGGGCATCAATTTCTCCAACGTTTAGTGATTATATCACAAAAGATATAATAAAGAAAGTCGTAATGTTTTTGAAGCCCATCGCGTTAGGGGGCAATGGATATACCGCTGTACCAGGCAAAGCCAAGTTTCTCTTGCATGCGGGCGTTATCCCATCGCGCAAGGTGAATGCGTGCTTTGTATTGCCCCACTTGAGGGGCCATAAATTCCACGATCTCGTAATTGGCCTCATCCGCATACGATCCAAATATCTGGTTAGAAGGCGAGATCACGCTTAAGTCGAAATCGCTCTCGAGGCGGTCAAATAAAACCCAGTTTAGAATTTTCCAGCTGGGATGAGCGCTCCAGGCAATCACCACGCGAATGCGCTCAGCGACGGTCACATTGAAGGCTATATCGTAATTTCCGTTTGAAAAATCACCCTGCCGCAGATACAGTTCCTGAACTCGACCGTTGATTAAGGAATTATCTGCCGCCGTGACATCCACAGCCCCAACGCCCATCTTCTCAACAGATGCCCAGTTATTGTAGTTGACATCGTCGTGTAAAAACGTCCAGCGGGCGCTGGCCATGATGCCGGCTTTCACGGCCTCTGGCGAATATTTCAGCCATGGAGAACGCTGCATCATCAAGGCTGCCTGCCCCGCTACAATCGGAGCGGAAAAACTGGTGCCCTGTACTTGGGATGTCGCAATCCAGGGAGAGGCGGTACTGGTTGAGATGATGCGCTGGCCGGTTGCCACGACCTCAGGCTTGAGTCGGTTTTCAGAGGCAGTATCTGGATCGATATAACGCGAAAAGTTGCTGAATTGGTCATCGGATACATCCGCCTCGGTGGTAGCCGTGTTTTTATCATCCTTTGCTCCCACCGTGATCACGTTATATCCCTTGCCCGGCGAGCCGACATTATAGTTCCCGGGACATTCCGGGCGCAGATTTCCTGCGGAAACGGTAATAGTTTTGCGCTTATCCCACACTACCCAATCAAAGTATTTATCGTTCGATTGGATTTGGCTATCGGGACATGTTACGCCAAAACTGGCATTGATGATATCGGCGCCTTGATCCAGCGCCCAATCGGTTGCCGCAGCCACCTTTGAATCGACAAGGCGCAACGAATTGGCGCTTAGAATTTCGGCGCCATAGGCAATGCCGCGCTCATCGTTGTGGGTGCTGGCGATCACGCCTGCGACCCAGGTGGCATGGTTACCGATGTTCTTCGACTGATCCATATAATAGTGGCTGCCGGCGATATAAGGGTTGTCGAAAGCCACGCCATCATCTTCTAAAACCGCCACCTTAACGCCCGCCCCGGTGATGCCCCGGCTCCACGTCCACGGGGCGGCTGCGGTGCGCGCGGCGCTATACATTGTCAACTCACCTTGCAGTTGATCATAAATTGCTGCCACAAAGGTTTGGTACTGGAGTTCCTGGATTATGGCAGCCGGCAGCGTGGCATAAACGACCGGCGCTTCGCTGCTAATATAATCGGCTGAATATCCCCGCTGTGATAGAAAACCTACGATTCTTTGGATGGGGGTCTGACAGTTAGCGCATATGACGACCGGCAGATAAACCTTTTTAGGCAGGTTAACCACGGCCATTTCGCCGGCTGATTGCTCCGCCCAGATGGCAACTAGAAAATTGGCGGCTGCGCTTTCCGTAGGCTGGGTAAGTTTTGTAAATAGCCCGCGACTCAAATGGCCATACTTAGCCTCATAGGCTGCCGCGCGGCGCTCGAAAGCCTGATTTTCTGTGATCGGTTGCAAGTTTTCGTCATACCAATATTGGTACACCTGCCCAGCGTTTTTATCCAGGATTTTTACTGCGTAGGCGATGGTATCAAGATCGTCCGGCGCTACCACCCTGGATGAAACAACACTCAGCGCCCCGGCATCTTGCGGACGCATAGTTAACCGGCTGCGCGTTTGTTGTAACGACTTTTCCACAGCCCAATCCAGTTGATCTTGGGCGCGTACAGGAATAACCCCTGCCGCCAGACCGACAAGCATCAAAACAATAACCACGGTTAACATTCGACGGATAGACATTTTGGCCCCTCTTATCATTTCAACTCCCTTGGGTGCTTTCCCCATCAGAGCGCCTAGCCTTCTGTGCAGGCGAGTCGCGTTTAGGTTGACGCGCACAGCCGCCGCAGTCTTTCGCGGTGTCCTGGTGAAATATTGGCATCGGAGGTCATGGAAACTTCAATCCCCCAGGTTCGGTTTTCTGACCGTCAAAATTTGCCTGCCCGGCGATCCAGCGCACCAGGGTGGCGCGGTGAAAGCGCAATCGTCAAATACCCGGTGTTATGAATTGTTACATATTGCTGCGGGTTTGTCAACGTTAAACACAGGCTCCCAACCCCGAAACTAACCTCCATAATCGGCAGCCGCCTGTAATCCAGGCTGGATCAATCATATTCCTTCCGCCCCGTTGCCTTCATGCTACAATATTAACTTATGTCAACGGAATCGCAAGCGATTGTTTTGCCGGCGGCGGTTCACCCCGGCGCCCTGGCATTGGTGGGCAGCGGCGAATACCTGCGCGCCATGCAGCCGGTGGATGAACATCTGCTGCAGTTGGTGGGCGGAACGCCGCGCGTCGTGTGTCTGCCCACCGCGGCGGGCGCCGAAGGAGCGGGGCGCATCGAGTACTGGTCTCGTTTGGGTGAGAAGCACTTCACCCGGCTGGGCGCGTCCGTCCAGGCCGTGCCGGTAATCGACCGGGCCTCGGCTGCCGATGAACGCAACCTGGAGCTCATCCGGCAGGCCAACTTCATCTATCTATCGGGTGGAAAGCCGGATTACCTGTTCAAAACCCTGCACGATACGCCGGCCTGGGCGGCCATCCTGGGCGTGCTGGAAAACGGTGGCGTACTGGCGGGGTGCAGCGCCGGGGCCATGATCCTGGGCGAGCGTCTGCCCGGTTTCCCGCTTCCATCCCTGGGGCAGCGCGTGTTCGGTCTGCTGCCGGGGACGGTGATCATGCCGCATTTCGATGAGATCCCCACGGCGTTTGTCAAAGCCCTGCGCCGCCTGGTGGGGGGCCTTACGCTGGTGGGCATCGAAGGCTATACCGCGCTGGTCTCAGCCAATGGCCGCTTAAGCGTGGTAGGCTCCGGGCGGGTGGTGGTTTAAGTTTGCTGCGGTTGAAATTATCGACCACCAGGTTTCCTCGCTTCAGCGCACCCACCGCCTACCGCCCTCCAGCCCTCGAAACTCTGAGACCCCAACCCCTCACCCCCCATCCTGCCCGCCCTTAGCGCGATACTGCAGGGCCTCGGCCAGGTGTTGAGCGGAGATGGCCGGGCTGCCGGCCAGGTCGGCGATGGTGCGGGAGAGTTTGAGAATGCGATGATAGGCGCGCCCGGAAAGGTTGAGCTGCGCCATGGCCGCCTTCATTAAGGCCTGCCCATGGTCGTCGATAGAGCAGAACCGGCGCACCTCGGCGGGGCGCATATCGGCGTTGCACAAAATGCCCTCGCAGCCTTCAAAGCGCGCCCGCTGCACCTGGCGAGCCGCTTCCACCCGGGCGCGCACCGCTTCCGAAGCTTCGCCCAGGCGCTGCTCGGAGAGCTTCTCGTAGGCCAGGCGCGGCGTCTCAATGTGAATATCCACCCGGTCGAGCAGTGGGCCAGAGATGCGCTTCTGGTACTTGGTGATCGTAGCATTTGAGCAGGTGCACGCCCGCAGGGGGTCGCCAAAATAGCCGCATGGGCAGGGGTTCATCGCCGCCACCAGCATGAAGGCCGCCGGGAAGGTGAGGCTGCCGTTGGCGCGGCTGATGGTGACGATCTTATCCTCCAGCGGCTGGCGCAGCACTTCCAACACCCGCATCCCAAATTCGGGCAGCTCGTCCAGGAACAGCACGCCGCGGTGCGCCAGCGAAATCTCGCCCGGATGCGGAATATTGCCGCCGCCCACCAGCCCGGCGTGCGAGATGGTGTGATGCGGAGCGCGGAAGGGGCGTGTGCGGATAAGGGGCAGATCGCTGGGCAGTTGATCGGCCACCGAATAGATGCGCGTCACATCCAGCGCCTCTTCAATCGTCATGCGCGGCAGAATGCCGGGCAAAGCACGCGCCAGCAGGGTCTTGCCGGCCCCCGGCGGGCCAGACATGAGCAGGTTATGCCCGCCGGCGGCGGCCACCTCTAAGGCTCGCTTGACATGCTCCTGGCCTTTGATCTCTGCGAAATCGGTTTGTGAAACCCCCTCCAGCTCATCAATATGCACCGCCGCCTGGCGCGGAATGGGCGTGTTGCCGTTCAGGTGCGCCACCAACGCCGCCAGCGAATCGACCGGGTAGACTTCCAGGTCGGGGATCAGGGCGGCTTCGGCGGCGTCGCCGGGTGGGGTAAAGATGCGCCGGAAGCCCTGCTTGCTCGCCAGGGCGGCCATCGGCAGCACCCCGCGCACATGGCGCACACTGCCATCCAGCGAAAGCTCACCGATCACCAGGCTGTCTTCCAGGTTATCGATGCGCGCCTGGCCGCTCGCCGCCGCCGTCCCCAAGGCGATGGGGAGGTCGTAAGCGGGGCCTTCTTTGCGCACCGCCGCCGGGGCCAGGTTAACGATCACGCGGTGGCGTGGAAAACTCAACCCGGCGTTCTTAATCGCCGCCTGCACCCGCTCGCGGCTCTCTTGCACTGCCGCATCGGGTAGGCCCACAATGGTGATGGACGGTAGACCTTGGGCGATATCCACCTCTACCTCTACCACCACGCCCTCTAAACCAATCACTGCACAAGAATAGACGCGCGCCAACATATCAGAAGTTTAGATGCTTGGAATTATTCTGTCAATATATTGGAAGTACTTCAGGCCATCTATCTGGCGCAAAGGGGATGAATATCACCCTGCCGACTGCCCTTGACGGGTGGGTTATAATAGATGAGAGGAGGCAAGATCATCGTATGCCGGAACCAGGCATTATCCTTTACGGCGCGTATTGGTGCGGCGATTGCAAACGCTCGAAGAAATTCCTTAACGAGCAGTTTGTTGAGTATACCTATGTCGATATTGAACAGAACCCCCTGGGGGAACAGCAGGTGCTGGTTCTCAATCACGGCAAGCGCATTATCCCTACGATTGTTTTTCCCGATGGCGCCGTGCTGGCGCGCAAGCTGGGCTTAAAAACCGAGCCAAAGCTGCCCTATTACGACCTTATTATCGTTGGCGGCGGCCCGGCCGGCCTCACCGCCGCCATTTACGCCGCCCGCGAAGGCGTGGAGACGTTGGTGATGGAGCGCTCCGGTCTGGGAGGGCAGGCGGGCCTCACCGAAGGCATCGATAACTTTCCGGGCTTTCCCGAAGGCTTAAGCGGACAAGAGTTCGCCGCCCGCCTCACCCAGCAGGCCAGCCGCTTCGCGGTTGAAATTCTGCAAGCGGTGGACGCCGCCGGGGTTAGCCAGGATGGCAGTGTGCGCTGCGTGCTTGATAGCGAAGGCCGCCACTATCACGCCGGGGCGGTGCTTATCGCTGCCGGGGCCACCTACCGCCGCTTGAACGTGCCCGGCGAGGAAGAATACATTGGCGCAGGAGTGCATTTTTGCGCCGTGTGCGATGGCCCCTTCTACCGCAGCGCCGAGGAAATCCTCGTCGTGGGCGGCGGCAACTCGGCCGTAGAAGAGGGGCTGCACCTCACCCGTTACGCCCGCAAAGTAACCCTGGTGGTGCGCGGCGCAAGCCTTAAAGCCAGCCGCATCGCCATCGATAAAGTTGAAGCGCCGGGTTCACGGGTGCAGGTCATGTATCACACCGAGGTCGAAGCCTTTGAAGGGCACGATGGGCGTTTGAGCAGCGTGCGCCTGCGTCACCGGCTCACCGGCCAAACCACCGTGGCGCACCCGGCGGCGGTCTTTCTCTTCATCGGCCTCGAGCCAAACACCGGTTTTGTTAAAGAAAGCCTGGCGCTCGACGCCTTTGGGTACATCCTCACCGGGCACGATCTGCTTCACCAGGGCGAAACCGGCCCCGATGTGGAATATGGGTTGTATAATATGCGCACGCTCTACGCATTCGAGAGCAGCTTGCCGGGTGTGTTCGCTGCCGGCGATATACGCCATGGCAGCACCAACCAGATCGCCGCAGCAGTGGGGGAAGGGGCGGCTGCGGCGCTTAGCATTCGTGATTTTTTGAAGACGATTTAACCGCCGGAGGCCATCACTGTGCAGCCTGGCGGCGACGCCATATATGGGAGGTAATAATGAATAAGTTACACGACCTGGCCCAGCTAGGCCAGGCGATTTGGATGGACGATTTGCAGCGCGCTTATCTAACTGGTGGTCAGCTTCAGCGATGGGTAGACCTGGGTCTCACCGGTGAGACCTCGAACCCCACTATTTTTGAAAAAGCGATTGTTGGCAGCGCCGATTACGATGATCTGCTCCAAGACCTGGCCCGCAAGGGCCACAGCCCCGACGAGATTTTCCAGGCGCTGGCCTTGCGCGATATCGCCGGCGCCGCCGACGTTTTCCGCCCCGTCTACGACGCCACGGGCGGCAAAGACGGCTTCATTAGCATGGAAGTGCGCCCGTCGCTGGCCTACAAAACCGAAGACACCATCGAGGAGGTCACGCGCCTGTTTGGTTTGGTAGATCGTCCCAACCTGATGATTAAAATTCCCGCCACCGATCAGGGCATCCCCGCCATTCGCGCCTGCCTGGGGCGGGGCATTAACGTTAATATCACCCTGATCTTTTCGCTGGCGATGTACGACCAGGTGCTGGAAGCGTGGTTGTCGGGCTTAGAAGATTACGCCGCCTGTGGGGGCGACCTGAAACGGCTGGCCTCGGTGGCGTCGTTCTTCGTCAGCCGGGTTGATACAATCATCGACAAGCAGCTGCACGCCCTGATCGACCGCGAAGCCGGCACACCGCGGGCCAACGCCGCCGCCGGCTTGCTGGGCAAGATCGGCATCGCCAACGCCCGCCTGGCCTACGCTCGTTTTCAAGAAACGCTGGCCTCGGATCGCTGGCGCAAGCTGGCCGCCCAGGGGGCGCAGCCCCAGCGACCGCTGTGGGCCAGCACCAGCGTCAAAGACCCGGCCTATCCGGATACCATGTATGTAGACAACCTGATCGGCCCGCACACCGTCAACACCGTGCCGCCTAAGACCCTGGCGGCGCTGCAAGATCACGGCGTGATTGCCCGCACCATCGACGTGGGGGTGGGCGAAGCGCGCCGTCAACTGCTGCGCCTGGCCGAGTTGGGCATCTCTTTAGACGAAGCCACGCAAACCCTGCAAACCGAAGGCGTAGCCTCTTTTGCCAAATCTTACGACACTCTCCTGAAAAGCGTGGCAGATAAAGCCGCCGCCATGGCTAAAGCCCCCACCGCTCAACCGGCTGCAACCAGCGAAAATTGCACGGTGCAGCTGCGGTTAGGAGAATACGCCGGCGTGGTCGAGGCCGCCTTAGATGATCTGGCCCGCCAGGATACCCTTGCGCGCATTCTGCGCCACGATCATACCGTGTGGCGCGACGATCCCACCGAGATTAGCAACCGCCTGGGCTGGTTAGATATTGCCGAACGCATGCTCCCCACCGTGCCCCGCCTCACCCGCCTGG
>CAZHFU010000020.1:0-19929 GCA_964531975.1 uncultured Anaerolinea sp.
AAGTCTATGCCGCCGGTTTGCGCAGTAGTCCGTGGCAGCATACAGACGACACGCTGACGCGGGTAAATGGGCAAAATCAACACTGTCATGTTGTCTGCAATCCGGTGTACACCGCCTATCACACTCGACCAACCAAAGAGCGGTTGATGGTATTAGACGTGTTACGACAGGGACGGCCACGTATCTTTTGGCTGAATGATGAAGCGTTGGGCTATGTGGAGAGCCTGAATTGGTCAAGGTAAGGTGGTCAAGACTCTTTGAACACAATAATAGGGCATTTTAAGGTGTAATTCTCCTTTCTGAATTCTTCAACATTCTAATCGGATAATCGAACCCCGGTGGCGTTTGCCGCCCTTTATCAACCGGCCTAGACTCCAATTCGGTTGGGTATAAAATCTGAACCATGTCAGTTCAGTTTCTCATCCTGCGCAACCTGTGAAATCGACTCCTCGCGCGATCGCTTATAGATGTACTGCTCATAGCGGATGGTATAATATCGTCCAGGCTCGCGCCAAGCCAGCCGTTCGGCAAAAGTTTTCTGACACGGGATACCCTCGAACCGCCGTGGCCTCAGGCGTAGCCAACCGCGGCGTTCCCAAAGGGATGGGCATCGGATCATCTGGGGTTCGTTGTTGTCATGGATCAGAGTACTGGTTTGCCGATAGTCTGGGCAAATCGCCATTTCCAGGGGTGGTTCAACAGACAGGTTGATCTGGTCTTGTCCGACCATTTGATAGTGAACTACTCTGACGTTGGTAAGCTTCAGCAATTCGGTTAGTTCTGGATATTCAACCATTAGTTCACCTCGCAGAAAATTTTGCGGCTTGCGGCAACCAGGCTCTTACGAATTTATCACCTTCCCGCTTTCAGCGGAAGCGGCCTAATTGTTTTCCTTCGCTTCCTCCGGCTGCGCCACGAAAAGCAATGCCTCCTCGCTCGAAATGGCCCCGGAGCCGGAGCGTTCATCAACCCGTTCTTCAAGGCCTTCTTCAAGGCAAACTATAACAGCCAGGGGCCACGGCTCTCCCACCACACCTGCCCCCCGGCGGGCAGAGATGGGAACTGGGGGAGAAGATGACCCACAAGGAACCACCTACCTATGAAGCTTGACCGCGAAACCCTCCTGGCAACCCCAACTGAGCAGGCAGCCGACCTCCTTTACCAGCAAGGCAAAAGCCTACGCGGCTCCAATCTAAAGCGATCAAGCTGGCTGCTAATCGCCCAGGGGTTGCACGTCCAGCGGATTTCCGAGATTGTTTTGGCGCGGCTTATGGCTGCTACCACCCGCCAGGACGCGCTGCGTGTGCTGCGCATTGCGCGGAAATGGGTACGTCCCGCCAAAACAGGCAAGGCCTCAAGGGGCGCCCGCCCTCAGGAACCTAAGCAGGTTTGGCTGGCGGCAGCTAAAGAAGGCGATTTATCCTCATCAGCGTATGATGAAGATGAATGGTTCTGGGATATGGATCTCGTGTGGGAAGCCGAGCTATTGCCGGATTATGAAGCATGGCTGCAAGAACGGGCCAATTCCGGTCCATCCCCCCGCACTCGCCATCCGGGGCTGCGACCCGCCTCCGCCTTGCAAGACGCCATCGATCAATATGCCTGGGATCACCGCTCCACTCAAGACAATCTACCCGAAGATATGCGCAGTCATCTGGATGATGAAAAATACCAGCGCCTACTGGCCCTGGTTAACTTCAATCCGAGCATAGATTTAAGCGAAGGGGAATGGAATTTTTTACGCCAATATGCTCCCGATCCATTGCTCCATTTTGTCGAACACCCTCAACAGTCGTTCCATCCCGCGCCCATAAAAGACGGTTTTGCTCTAGCCGGGCTGCGCATCATCGAAGATCATATTGGGCGAGAGGATCACCCCTTCCAGGTTGATTGGGAAGCGATTGCATCTTGGTTAGCCGGGCATCTGACGCTTAAGCCACAGCCGGAAACGGTTTCTGCCATCATTCCCTGCGCCTACGCCTTTTTTCGGGATGCACCGGCTCCGCTTGTGGAACGTTTTCTCCAACCGCCCAGCCCCTGGCAACCAGATTGGACCAGCCTGCTGTGGTACGCCTACCAACGCATCCCAGAATTATTCCCCGAAAAATCCACACAGCAGGTGCTTTCGCCCAATTGGTGGGCGGCGGCCGCCGGATATATCAACCCCATCGCTTGGGAACGCATATTAGACGCTGGAACCGGCTCGCACCTGGTACTGCACAACCTCCGGAACAACCTCACCGATATTTTCCACCAACCCGCCCTGATGGAAACACGGTTTACCAACCGCGTTCGGAAATTGCTTCTGGCAGGCGGCGGCACACTGCGTAGGATGGACTACCCGGCTTTTACCCTGGTGTGCCGGCCCACGATTACCATGGTGCGGTTGGAGACCTTCGCCCAGCTGGTTGACCTGGCTGCGGAAGTTTCTGCGCTTGCGACAGAGATGAATATGCTCACTCAGTCGAGCCTGGCGGATTGGATTACGCGCGGGTTTGACGCTCTCTCACCCAATCCGCTGCCAGACGGCATGAGCCTGGTGATTGCCGATACGTTGGAGCGCCATGCGATTGCCTACCTGGTGCTCAAAGAGCGCGTGTTACGGGAGGCGCTCCAGGCCGCGCCTTTCCGCCTGCGCCGCAAACACATCCAGCAGTTTTGGGCCGATCGACACAACCAGGAGGCTCCCTCGGCCATCCCGGCTGATTTCGCGGCGTTAAATGCGAAATTTGGTCTTGATGGGGTGAAAGAAGCGTTGGTTCACGCCTTGCTGGATCACTTCAAAGATGATTGGGACGCGCCGCAAGAGGCAGTTCAGCCGCTCAAAGAGACCTTGATAGGCTTGATGCGCAGTGTGATGATTACCTATCACATTCAAGAACCATCCATGTCATTTTTTGGCTGGGAGCCTACCGAGGAGGATTTGGAACGTACCCAGGAAGTAGCAAACTTCCTCATCCAGCAGATCGAACATGCGCCGCTGGAATTAGCCCAGAACCTGCGCATCGATCCGCAGCAAGCGATGCCGCGACTGGCCGGGGGCCAGCTCACCCTCTTAGAACGCAACTGCCGCCGCTTAATCAAAGAAGCCGCCGGTGCTTCCCACATCCAGGTGACAGAGGGGGCAGTCCGGACTTTCACCTGCCGCCCACTGGCAAAAATTGCTGCGCTTGATCGTGGCGACTTGGCCGGCGATTGTTCCTCCGACAGCGTACCGTTGCGCGCCCTCTCTCCCCACCATACGTATTATGGCATATTTGAAAACGATAAGCAGCAGCGTGGCTATATGACGGTCTACGAAGCATGGGCGCAGTTTGAGGGCCAAGCAGGAAAAAGTAAACCTGCGCCGATGCTGTGCCTGGAGACCATCAACGCGCCGCTGCGCATCTTTGACGCTGTTCAGCAAGATCTCCTGGTGCTGTTCGAAGCGGTTGCCAAAAGCCGCGGGTTGGCGGATGGTCTGGTATTAATCACCGGCATCACTACATGGAACTACCACAATGGGGAGACGCTGCGCCAGTCGCGGCGCTTCCGTAAGGGCGCGCCGGTGTGCCTTTACCCCGCCGACCCGGCCGGATGGAATCTTTATCAGCTATTGGCTATCGAGGCACAATACTACACCGCCTTCTTCGACAACAGCGAAGCGCAGCGCTACGAAGGTCTTTTTCGCATCCTGGCGCCATTTCAACCTGAGTTAGACCCCATCGCGCCCGAGAACCTGGCCGAAGCCCAGCGCATCGCCGCCCTGCCGCCTGGGAAACTGCGGTTGATCGCCCGTGGAGAAGACAGGCCCGCCGGGTTTATCTCCGAAATGCCGGAAATCCTGTAGAGCTTAGCTCAAGCCAGCATCTTTCTTGTCCCGCGGACACGGGGGTTTCATTACCAACTATCATGGCCTGCGCTGCAGGCCATTTTCTAGCTGCTCTTGCGTGTTCGAACGGCGCCAGGCCGGGGAATTCAGCTTCCAGGGAGGCCAAGCCAATCCATTGACTCTCATGACGCGCCGTGTTATAATAATTACGACGCAGTGCGTCATGAAGCGCAATACGCTTCTTCCTATAGGATGCGGTAAAAGGAGATTGACTTATGGCGACCAAGAAACCCCCCCAGATGGATGCGTCTAACGAGACCCCGATGGATGGTAAAGAAGAAAAGAACTCGATGCTCGAAGCCGCCCGCAAGGTCTTGATGGCCGGCATTGGCGCGATTGCCCTCGGCAAAGACGAAGTGGAAGATTTTGTTGACCGGTTGATTGAGCGCGGCGAGATCGCCGATCAAGACGGGCGCAAGCTGGTGCGCGACGTGATGGATCGACGCAAGAAAGACGCCGAAAGAGCTGAAGACGAACTCAGCAAGCGCGTGGAAAATGCTCTCGACCGCATGAACGTACCCTCCAAGGCGGATATCGACGCCCTCAGCGATAAGATCACCGCCCTATCTCAGAAAATCGACGAGCTTAAGAAAGCCTGAGCCTGGCTCGCCTCCCCTACCAGAACCCCCTCTTCCAATCACTTGGGAGGGGGGGTTTAGTATATAATATGACCTACTGAGGTGAAATAATGGTATTGATTAAGCGCTACCCTAACCGCAAACTCTATAACACCCACACCAAGCAGTATATTACCCTGGAGGGCATCGCCGAGCTAATTCGCCAGGGCAGCGAAGTGCAGGTGATTGACAACGCCGGCGGCGAAGACCTCACCGCCCTCACCCTCACCCAAATTATCCTGGAGCAGGAAAAACATAAATCGGGCTTGCTATCGAATTCCTTTCTCACCAACCTGATTCGCACCAGCGAAGACCGCCTGAGCGCCCTGCAGCGCAGCCTGTTCTCGCCCGGCGCACTGCTAAAGCAGTTCGATGAAGAAATCCAGAAACGCATTCGCGATTTGGTTAGCCAGGGCGAGATGACCGAACCCGAAGGGGCTTCCATCATCCAGAAGCTCATCCGCCAAAGCCGCCACCTTGGCGACCTGGACCACCTGGCCGCCGACCGGCATACTGTTGAAAATGTGCTGCGCCAACGCCAGGTTCCCACCCGAGCCGACCTGCAAAGGCTTTACGATCAGATCGACGAACTCACCAACCGCCTGGATGAGCTTAGCATCGCCGGCCGGCCCACCCCCAGTCAACCCGCAAAATGATTAGCCTTGCCAACGGCTCTCAGCTGAAATTTGCCAGCTCGGCGTCTGCCTGGCTCGCCGCCCCCAACCTGGGCGACAGGCTGCCCTTCCGCATGGAGCTGCATTCCGGCCAGGTCGGCTTCTCCCCGGCGTTTGCAACCCGCACGACCATTCCATCAGCCGTCGGCTGGCGCCGCCAACGCACACACCACCCGCCCGCCCACAACCTGGCCCACCAGTGTTTTAATAAGCCGGCGGACAGCCCCATCGAGCGCCGCCGCACAGATTTTCGAACCACCTCCAGGCCGTCGCCCCAAGCCTGAAAGCGCCCCCCGGTCGGCGCACCTATTCCACCACCTGTTACCATATCGGAGGACTGATGAAAACTACCCTGAAGACCTGGCCCATCATCGTTATCTTACTCGTTTCAATGGCCTGCCAGATTACCACCAGCATTCCAAAACTTCCCACGGTTGCGGCTGCGCCCACCCTCAAGCCGACCAATGCGCCTATTCCCGTCATGCCAGGGGCGGCCAACCCCGACGAACCGGTGTTTATCAGCGGAGAAATTCCCTACACCTCACCCTTCTTCCTCAATTCATCCGCCGAACCATTTGTGATGCTGGAAGATGAAGCCGGGTTTATTCAGCGCGATATTGAGTTCATTTTTTCCTTGAAAGAGCAAGTTATCGGCCCGGTGGAAATTGATCCCGACGAGAAGCTCAGCTACTATCTGTCTCTGCCGGCGGTTCCCCAAGCCACCATGACCGACCTGGACAACAACGGTCGAACCGATGCCGGGGTGCAAGTCTTCGCCCTGGCCTACTGGTCGAATACCTGGGGCGGCCCGTTTCTGGAAACCCGCGACGGCAAGGGTTGGTCGAGCGCTTACGCCTCCACCATCACTGACCCGGAGCGGGATTACGAAATCAGCGGCGGCACGCTTATCGTGTGGGCGCCCGACGACCAGCAAGCCTTCCCTACTGGGTTTGGCGAGGATAACAAGCTCTTCACCGGCGATGATCCCACCGCCCCTATTCCCGCCGGTTATAACATCGTAGACTTGAACGATACGCCCTTCCGTTTTTACAAAGAGGCGCAGCCCCAAATCGATCTGATCGAAGGAGCCGGTTCGGTCAACGATTACGCGTCCGAGTCATATTCGCAGGCTTTCCAAGATCTGTTGAACAAGGCCGGCCCGGAATATCCGTTTACGAAGGAAAAGGGCGTCAACTGGCAGCAAATCGAAGCCAACCTTGGCCCCCGCGCCGCCGAAGCCAAAACCCCCGCCGATTTCTACCGGGTCTTGCGCGACCTGACCCGGCTCATCCCCGATGGACACGTGGGCGTAACGCTGAACCAGCAGGTGTTTGCAGCAGATTACGGCGGCGGCTTTGGGCTAGTGTTAGCCGAACTGAGCGACGGACGGATCATCGCCACCCATGTATTGCCGGGCAGCCCGGCGGATAACGCCGGCATCCAGCCTGGGGCGATCATCAGCCAATGGGACGGCCAACCCACCGGCCAGGCCATCGCCCAGGTGGAGCCGGGCTTTGGCCCTTATTCCACCGATCACGCCCGCCGCCAGAACCAGGTGGTCTTTCTCACCCGTGTTCCCCCCGGAACAAACGTTGAAGTTGCCTATCAGAACCCCGGCGGATCGCCCGCTAACGCCAACCTGCAAGCGGTAATGGAATACGATTCGCTGTTTAAAAGCATTCCCGCCTTCTCGGAGGATGAGCTGGCCCTGCCGGTGGCGTCTAAGACCTTGCCCGGTTCCGGCCTGGGCTATATTCGCATTAGCACCTTCTCCGACGATACCAACCTGATGGCGCGCCTGTGGGAACGCGCCATTCAGTCGGCTATCGACAGCAAAGTTCCGGGGCTAATTTTAGACCTGCGCAGCAACGGCGGCGGGTCGATGGGTTTAGCTATGGATTTCGCCGGTTACTTCTTTGACAAAGAGGCCTTGCTGTATCAGAACCAATACTTTAACGCCAACACGCAGGAGTTCGAAAACACCCCCTATCCCACCCGCGTTGAACCTGCCCCGCAGCAGTATACCGGTCCGGTGGTAGTGCTGATCAGCGCCGACTGTGTAAGCGCGTGTGAAGGCTTTTCTTACGCCATGCAGCACGATGGACGCGCCATCATCATCGGGCACACCCCCACCGCCGGGGCCTATGGAGAGGTGGGCCAGGGCCAGTACAAGTTGCCCGATAACTTGAATATGCAGTTCCCAACCGGGCGCTCGATTACACCCACCGGCGACCTGGTGATCGAAGGAGTAGGCGTAACGCCCGATATCCGTGTGCCCGTCACTGCCGAAAGCGCCATGGGTGAAGTCGATGCGGTCTTGCAGCAGGCCATCGAAACGCTGCTAGAAAAGCTGCCCTAGCGAAAGCCGCGGGGCGGCGCGCGGCGCGCCGCCCCAGCCGGCTACGGCCCCGGCCAAATCACATACACTGGGGCCATGCCAATCTCCACCGGGCTGTCGGTCGGCAGCGCTGCGCCGAACATGTCATAAACCTGCGATGGCGTAAACGGCAGGCTAACGGTGTGCTGTTCGCCATCGTTGGATATCAACAGCCACACGGTCTCAGCGCCGCGGCGCGCCGCATAGCCGCGCACCGCCGGGAAATCGGTTACTGCGCCTTGAAAGACGGCGCCCTTCAACTGCTGCGCGCTAAACTGCGCGGCGATGAAGGCTTGATTGGGCTGACCATCCGGTCCTAACAGACCCGTGCCGCGCCAGCCCGTCAGGCTGTACCAAATGTTGGCCCGCAGCCCTTCGGCTAAGGCCGAGAAGTTGGCTTCCGCCAGGTAAGCCGCCTTGGATAACAAAAAATCCTCGGCTTGGCAGTACTGCTCGCTGCCATCGCGCCCGCATAACAAGCCCGCTTCTGTATTAATGAGAAACTTCTGCCCGAAATTATATTGATTCAGGACGCTTTGCAGATAGCGCGCCTTAGGTTGCAGGGCGGGGCCGTTGATGTCTGAGGCGCTATGCCAACCCGGGTTGCTATACAAACCAGCCTGACCGCCGTAGTAATCATAGGCGTGGAAACTTACCCCATCAAAATAATCGCCTCCACCTGCCGCCAAAATGCCTTCCAAATAGCGCGCCGGGGTGCAGTCTTTGCCTTCTACGGGCCGCACTGGGTCGCAATCCAACAGCAGGCCGCCTACCAGCACCTGCGCCTGGGGATCAACTGCCTTGATTTGCGGGTACACCGCCTTAAGCAGCTCAGCGTAATTTCCGCCGCCGTAATACTTGTCTTGCAAATCGCCCATGCAGCCGAATAACTGATCCGGCGGCACCAATTCGGGGGCAATATCGGGTTCGTTGCCCATCTCATACAGCATCACATGGTAGGGAGCCTGGCTGTAGCGCGCCGCCACATCGTGCATAAATTTAGCGAACCCTGGCAAGGCCTGCGCGCTAATTAAGCCGCACCACACACCGGGCTGAGCCTGCGCCCAAGCCGGCGCGCCGCGCACCACCAGCACCGTTTGCAAACCAGCCTGCCCAGCCCGCGCCAGGTCGGCCTCCAGGGCAGCCACCGCCGCCCAATTGCGCTCGCCCGGCTGGGCTTCCACCTTCGACCAGTCTAAAGCGTTGCGGCGCACCCAAAATGCCCCGGCCTGCTGAACCAGCTCAACCTGGCGCTCGCCGATGCTTTCCAGTTCGATCCCAGACACCGGCAGACCAGGCTGAACCCGTGTGCTGCCGGGCTGGGCGGTCTGCGCTTGTGTAGGGGCGAGCGGATTGGATGGATTTTGCGGCTGTGGCATGGCGGCGGCCGGCACATCAGTTTCACCGTCCGGGCCAGGCGCGGCAGACGTGGCAGGCGCGGGCTTGGTTGGCGACGCGCCGCTGCCCGCCGATGGGGCCGCGGGGGTAGCGCCACAGGCCGCGACCAGCGCGGAGATGGCGATGACGAGCACACAAACGCGTAGTAATTTCATCATGCCTCGCTTTCAATCTTAGGGGCGCGGAACGCCGTTTAGTGAGCGTAATACGCGCTGATGCTGTACACCGACCAACCAACCAGGCCCAGGTAAAAGATCACAAACAGCGCCCCGCCCACGCCGCGCAGGGCGGGCCGTTCATGCGCCACCCACTGCCAACCTTCCACCCAACCAAAGGCTAAAGCCGCCATCGCAAATATCACGGCCGGCATCGCATGGCGCGCGGTCGGCCAATAATACTCTGGCAAATCCAGGTAGGTCAGGCCGCGCACCCAGGCCAGGCCCCACAAGACCAGCAGCGTAAAGAAAATAAACCCGGCTTGCAACTCACTGGCAGTGCGGCCCCACAAATCCACCGCAGCATGCGCCGACTTGCGCCGCCGCGCCCACCCCACCACCACCCCCAAACCACCCAGGGCGCTCACCAACTCCAGGACGCGGTAAGGCCACCCGCCGATGAGCACAACATGACCCCAGGCAAAGCTGCCCCAAAAGGTGCGGAAAAGGTGTTTCGCCACCGGCAAGAGATAATAGCCCGTACCCGGCCAATCTTGCAGTGCGCCGAGCAGTTGCGATGGTCGGGCGCTGTCTGGCAGCACCTGGCCCAGGCGAGCATCGAGCCAGGGGTTGGCCCGGACAGCCGGCTGCTCTGCCGAGGCGTTGCGCAGCAGGTTTTCCACCGGCTGCCCTCCCCACGCCCCACGGTGGGCGTAAGCGTCCTCCCAAACCGGGGCTTCGGTGGGTGGAAACGACCCCGCCGCCAACGTTAGCCCATCGTAATAGACCTGGCGCGGCGGGCCGGCCGCCCCCAGGCGCGGGTTTATCCACACCCACAGCCGGTCGTCCCCCGGCGGAACATCGACGGTGAAAGCGAAAAACTGCGGTGTGGTGGTGAGCTGCGCCGTTTCGGAAAACACCTGCGAGGCGGTTACCAGCCATGGGGTGGGAATGCTCGCCTCCCCCAGCCCGTCGTCGCCCACCCACATCCACACGCCCAGCGTGGCCTGTCGCCCAAAGAGAGCTTGGGCCTGCTGCGGCGGAACGATCTGATAAAAGACGGGGCGACCGTGGCGATCTTTGGAGGCCGGCGCGACAAGCACAGCGCCGCCTTCCGGCGCATCGCTGCGCAGGGCGCGCCCCGCCTCGAGGCCATGGGGGCCGCGCAGCCAGGCGCGGGCGTCGCCCGGTTGAATGGCGAAGATTCCCACGCCCAACGCCGCCAGGATGAACGCTCCGGCTGTAAGCCCTGGGCGGCGGCGACCCACCAACGCCAGCAGCCACAGCACCGGCAAAAGCGCCGCCGCCGGCGCAGCTGTGTTCTTGGCGAAGAACGCCAGCCCAGCCGCAGCAGCCGTCCACACCATGGTGAGCGCGCCGGCGCCTCTACGCAGTAAGCGCAAAGCCCCCCACGCAAATAACGAAAAGGCGGCTATCGCCATGGCGTCGTTGTTCACCGCGGTCATCAACTCGGCCAGGCCAGGGGTCAACGCCACCGCCAGGGGGGTCAGCGGCCGGGCGGCATGTCCGGGCGGAAACACCTCCCGCGCCGCGCCCCAGGCGCACAGCACCACAAACACAAAAAGCGCCAGCGAGGCCAGGCGCGCGCCATACAGCTGCGCCTCGATGCTGCGCCCTTGCAGCAAATGCACCGGCGCAGCCGCCCAGGCGTAATACAGCGGCAGTTCACCCGTTTGTGGGTAGCCCGGAATTGTCACCACTTCATTGGGCGCAGGCAGAGGTGGGCGGCTGCCAGTATAATCATAAAAGCCATGCTCGATCATCGAGACCACCACTTGCCGCTCCAACTGCGGATCGCTGTCTTCCGGCTGAGGAGTGCGCCCCAACCGCGCCGTGAGGGCCACAATTTTAAAGTGATTCGGTTCATCATAATGCTGCCATGGAGGCAGCACAAATACATACACCAGCCCATGCAGCAGGGCGGCGCTGAGCGCAAGTCCAAGAATCCATCTGTCGAGCAAAGTTTTGGGATGTCTATCCATGGGGTCGTTAGAAAGCTGAGTCGCTCGCCAACCGGCGCAATTGCAGCATTCCACGCTCAAAAATATCGTTTAGCTCATTGGCGGTGATTTCATAATCGTACAACGGGCCACCCACCGGGTCGGCCACATCATGACGTTCGTTCACCAACTCGCTCATCATCAGCACTTTTGCGGCATACTGCGGAAAGGCCATGCGCAGCGCTTCCTGCTGGCCTTGTTCCATTGTCAAAACCAGGTTAAATTCCCGCAGCATAGCTCCGGTAACCAGGCGCGAGCGATGCCCAGCTAAATCCACCCCGCTCCGCAGCACCACCTTTTGCGTGAACGGGGCAGCCGGTGAACCGTCTTGCGCCCACACCCCCGCCGACTCGATGCGCCATTCCTGCGCTTCCATCGCCAGACGCGCCTGTAACAACCCCATTGCCATAGGAGAACGGCAGATATTGGCGCTGCAAATAAACAAAACGGAATTCATCGCTCAGTCCCATCTAAATTAAACACAGCCGCCCACCCTCCCAGAACAAGGATCGGCGCCAATACCACGCCATGTAAGAGCAAAGTATACCCTAAGGCCAGGCCGGATGGCACGCCAAAACCGGTCAAGAGCCACACGCCCACCGCTTCGAACACTCCCAGCCGGCCTGGCGATTGCACGACTAACATGCCGGCCTGGAGGGCAATGAGCAGCAGCACCGCCTGCCCCACAGAAAGCGGCATCGCTGCCGCTTGGGCCACGCACAGGTTGGTTAGCACCGCCGTGGCCCACACACCCGCCGTCCACAGCAGCCCACCCAGCCACGCTCGCCGGTTGATGACCGCCGCCAACCCTGGTTCTAGCGCCGCCAACCACGGGTGGAGTGCTTTAGCCCATCGATCCGGTAGGCGCTCCACCATGCGCTGTAAAAGCCGATTGATTGCATCGCGCCCGCTCAGCAAGCCCACCACCCCCGCCAGGCTTACGCCCAGCAGCAGCGCCAGGCCGCCGGCCACGGGTTTGAGCCAGGCTTCGGCGCTCAACCACGCCATGGCGAAGAGGGTCAGCCCCAGGTAAGCCACCATGTCAAGCAACTTTTCGATCACCACCGAACCGGCTGCCGGCGCGTAGCGGGTTGCGGCGGTGGACTTTTCCCCGCCGAACGGCGCGCCTGCCGCAGCGCCCACCTGGGCCACTCGCGTCACATCGCCCACGCGCAGCGGCAAGGCGGCGTTTAACAACTGCGCCATGAACAACGCGCGACCCACCTTCACCCAACCCCCCGCCCTACCACCCATCAGCGCTTGCCAGCGCCAGACCTTGATGAAGTTATTCCCCCCCGCCACGAGCAGCGCCGCCGCTAACCAGGCGCGCCGAGAGGGGATGCGCACCGCTTGCACCAGCGCAGCTTGCATCCCCTGCAAATCGACCGCATGCAGCGCCAGGCCCAGGCAGGCCGCGCCCACCATCAGCCAGACCAGGCTACTCCATCGTCGAAACCTGATCTTTCCAGCGATGCCAGGGGCCATGATGCTTCTCCAATACTATGCGCCCTTCACCCGGCGCTTCCAGCCCCATTAGCTCCAAATCGGCGTCCACCATCACCCGCACCAATTCGCTAAAGCACACGCGCGGCTCCCAGCCCAATTCTTTACGGGCTTTGTCGGCGTCGGCCTGCAAGAAATCGACCTCGGTGGGGCGAAAATAGCGCGGATCAATTTTTACATAAGCTTGCCAATCCATGTTCAAATAGCCAAACGCCTCATCCAAAAATTCACGCACCGAATGGGCTTCACCCGTTCCGATAGCAAAATCATCCGGGCGGTCGTGTTGCAAAATCTTCCACATCGCCGCCACGTAATCGGGGGCGTAACCCCAGTCGCGGCGGGCATCCAGGTTGCCCAAGAATAGCTCCTTTTGTTTACCAGCGCGGATGGCCGCCAGAGCGCGGGTGATCTTGCGGGTAACGAAGGTTTCTCCCCGGCGTGGCGATTCGTGATTAAAAAGGATGCCGTTGCTGGTAAACATTTGGTAGCCCTGGCGATAATTTTTGGTTACGTAGAAGGCATAAGCCTTCGCCGCGGCGTAGGGGCTGGCCGGTTCAAACGGTGTACTTTCATTCTGGGGCGGCCTGGCGCTGCCGAACAACTCGCTGGAGGATGCCTGGTAGAAGCGAATGGGCAATCCGCTGCGGCGCACCGCCTCCAGAATGCGTATCGTGCCCAGGCCGGTAATATCACCGGTGTATTCAGGCATATCGAAGCTCACCCGCACATGGCTTTGCGCCGCCAGGTGATAGATTTCATCGGGCTTGATTGTGTAAATCATGTCGGTGAGATTGCCAGTGTTAGCCATATCGCCGTAATGCAAATACAGCTTCACCGCCTCCCCATAATGTGGGTCATGGTAAAGGTGATCAATCCGCCCGGTGTTAAAGGTGCTGGCGCGGCGGATCAGCCCATGCACTTCATAGCCTTTCGAGAGCAGCAGCTCTGCCAGGTAAGAACCATCTTGACCGGTAATACCGGTGATAAACGCTCGTTTCATAGAATGCTCCTACGCCGCCAACGGTCGCCGGCGGGGGTTGAGAATGGGATTTACTTATCTTTAAATCGTTTGATTTGTGCGGCGCGTAGTTCAACCGCCACTTTACGATGATTGCCCAAAAATTCAAGCAGCACCCGCACCCGCTCATGCCCCGGCAGCTGAGCGTCGAAGATGGCTTCAAAACCACGAAACGGCCCATCTGTAATGCGCACGGTCTCTCCCGGTTTCAAGCCATGTAACATTTCTCCGCCGGCGCGGTTAATTTCATCCAGGCGCTTTAAAAGAGTTTGGATGAGATTGTCCGGAACCGAGGCGGGTTCTCCGCCAAAGCCCACCAACCCCAAGGTGTTGGGCATCCACTGAAAGGCGGTAACGCCCACCTCATCCAGATCGGCCATAACAAAAAGATAGCCTGGGAAATAAGGCACGAGCTTGCGGGCGCGCGGGTTCACCGGATGAACTCGCAAGCGAGGATAAATCACCTGGTAGCCTTGCGTTTTTAGTTGCAACCAGACAACATCTTCCTTACGCGGTTTGCTGCGTAAAGCATACCAGGATAGCGCCATGGCGGTATTATAACATCACTTCTAAACCGGTCAGACGCATGAGCACCCGCCGCAGCGCCCACAGCGGAGGGAGCAGCAGCGCGTGCACCATGGCGCTAATCAACAGCACCACGGCCACGGCTTGCAGGGTATAGTCGAGCAGGGGGGCCAGGTTTTGCGCCAACCACGGCCCCGCTCCGAAAAACAGGCTCAGCGCCATTAAACCGGCCAACACCCCCGCCAACGGCAGCCATGAGCGCCGGTCAGAAGCGGAAGGCAGCATGGTGCTGCTCACCACCAGGGTCAGGTAAAGCCACAGCCAGAAATCCGGTTGGCGGGGTGCGGCGCTGAGAGCTGCAATTAACCCATTCCAACCGAATTGCGCCCCGCCCGCCCAGGCGGCATACAAGCCCAATCCAAACAGACCCGCGTAAGCCGTGAACACCCCCCCGCTTATCAAGGGAGCCGCCCCGATTAAGGTCTCGCGCAGCAGGTCGGCATGGGCAGTTTCAACGAAGCCCATTTGCAGCTTGCCGCCTGGCAAGGTGCGCGGCAGCAGCGAAAACCGCCCGGTGCGCACCATCAACAGGCGCGCCATTAACCAATGACTGCTTTCGTGCAGCAGCACACCCGGGAAGAACAACGCCGAGAACAGCACCATGGCGGCGTTGGGGCGGCGCGTTAGTAGCAAGAAGATGGCCTGCACCTCTAAATGCAGCCGCCGCTGTAAGAATAACAGCGGCAGCAACACCCCTACGAGCCAGAGAACACCCACGGGCCCTTAGCTTTGACCTGTGGGCGCAGCAAAAGGTTGGGAAGCGGCCTGCACAATGGCGGTGAAATCGGGCGCTTTAAGGCTGGCCCCACCCACCAATGCGCCGTCGATCTCTTCATCGGCGAAAAACTCGGCCGCGTTTTTGGCGTTCACCGAGCCGCCATACAGCACCCGCACACCTTGCGCCACGTCTGCGCCGAACATTTCGGCCAGCGGCTTGCGGATCGTATCACGAATCACTGCCGAAGCGCCTTCGCGGGTGGAAGCCAACCCCGTGCCAATCGCCCACACCGGTTCGTAAGCAATCACCAGGCGATTAGCCGCCCCCGCCGAAAAACCCTCCAGGCCGGCCAGACCCAGGCGCACCTGGCGTGTCACGATCTCGGTGGTGCGTCCGGCTTCATTTTCAGCCAGGGTCTCGCCCACGCACATAATCGGAATCAGGTTTTGCACCAGCGCCGCCTGCACTTTGCGGTTAACAGTTTCATCCGTCTCGCCAAAGTAGGTGCGGCGCTCCGAATGACCCAAGATAACATATTCACATAATTCGGCCAGCATCGGCGGAGCAACTTCACCCGTATAAGCGCCCGAAAGTTCCCAGTGCATGTTTTGCGCGCCCAGGCCAATTTGTGTGCCTTCGAGCAGCGCTCGCACCGCCAACAGGGCGGTGAAAGGCGGGCAAAGCACTTTCTCCACCCCTTCAATAGCTTGCAGCGCCGGGGCCAATTCCGAAACCAACAACCTGGCTTCGGCCACAGTTTTAAACATCTTCCAATTTCCCGCAACTATAGGTTTGCGCATCTTATTTTCCTATCACTTATCTTGCAAAGCCGCCACACCGGGCAGCGTTAAGCCCTCCAGCATTTCAAGGGAAGCGCCGCCGCCGGTGGAAATGTGGGAGATTCTATCGGCCAGGCCCGATTGATTGACTGCCGCCACCGAGTCGCCGCCGCCCACAACCGAAACTGCCCCGCTTTCCGCAACGGCCTTCGCCACCCCAACCGTGCCGGCGGCAAAGTTGGGCATTTCAAATACGCCCATCGGGCCATTCCAAACCACGGTTCCGGCGCCTTTCAGCGCTTTGGTATAAGCCGCCACTGTTTCGGGGCCAATATCCACGATCGCCCAGCCTTCCGGCACGTTGCCAACCTGCATCACCTTGTAATTGGCGTCGTTATCGAACTTATCGGCAATCACCACATCCACCGGCAAGCGCAGTTTCGATCCAGATTGTTGTAAAATCTCGCGGGCAGTTTCCAAAGCTTCGCCATCGGTGAGCGAAGCGGCCATATCGTAACCCTGGGCACGGAAGAAAGTGTTCGCCATGCCGCCGCCGATTAATACGCTGTCAGCGATCTTGAGTAGGTTCTTAATCACACCAATCTTATCGACGATTTTCGCCCCGCCCAAAATAGCCACAAACGGGCGCTTGGGGTCGGCAATCGCCGCCCCCAGATACTGAATTTCTTTCTGCATCAGAAAACCGCCCACGGCGGGCAGCAACCGGGCCACGCCCTCGGTAGAAGCATGGGCGCGATGCGCCGAACCAAAGGCGTCGTTGACGTAAATATCGGCCAGGGCGGCAAACTGGCGAGCCAGATCGGGGTCGTTCTTGGTTTCGCCCTTATAAAAGCGTGTGTTTTCCAGCACCAACACCTCGCCCGGCTTCAGCGCCTTGGCGGCGGCTTCCGCCGCCGGGCCAACCGCCTCATCAACAAACGCCACTGGCTTGCCCAACAGCTGGCTAAGATGTTCAGCGGTGGGGCGCATGGAATATTTTGGGTCGGGGCCATCTTTTGGACGACCCAAGTGAGAGAAGAGAATGACCGCGGCGCCATGCTCTAACAGATATTTGATCGTGGGCAAGGCGGCGCGAATGCGCGTATCATCATCCACTTTGCCATCTTTGAGCGGAACGTTGAAATCCACCCGCACCAGGGCGCGTTTGCCCTTCACATCCACATCGGTGATGAGTTTCTTATTAAACATTGGAAGCACCTCGTATAAAAAACCTGGGGTTGCTTCAAAAACTTTGAAACAACCCCAGGGGGATGATTAGATTACAGGTATTTCGCCATCAGGGCCGCCAGGTCGGCGGTGCGTACGGAATAACCCCACTCGTTATCATACCAGGCCACGATCTTCACCAGCGTGCTGGCTTCTTTCCCTAACACAGTCGTGAAAGGCAGATCAACAATCGAGCTGCGCGGATCGCCCTTGTAATCGACGCTCACCAAGGGTTCGTCCTCGGCCCCCAAGATTCCCTTGAGGCGCTCGGAAGCGGCGGCAGCGCGGTAATCGGCGCGCAATTGCTCGGCGGTGACGGGCTGTGCCAGCTCGGCGGTCAGGTCAATCACCGATACCGTGGTGGTAGGCACACGCAGCGCGTAGCCGTCCAGCTTGCCGGCCAGGTCGGGGATGACCAACTTTACCGCTTTGGCTGCTCCGGTGGTGGTGGGGATGATGTTCATCGCCGCCGTACGGGCGCGGCGCAGGTCGCTGTGCGGCGCATCCAGGATCTTCTGATCGTTGGTATATGCGTGAACGGTGGTCATAAAGCCGCGCACCACCTTGTATTTGTCATTCACGACCTTAATCGCCGGAGCCAAACCATTGGTGGTGCAAGACGCGTTCGATACGACATTATGCTTGTCGGGGTCATATTGATCGTCGTTGACACCCAGCACGATGGTAATATCTTCGCCTTCGGCTGGGGCCGAGATGATGACCTTCTTCGCGCCGCCCTTGGTGATGTGATTCTCGGCGCCTTTGACGGTCTTGCCCTTCTTGTTCACACCGTCGCTCTTAATGGTGAAGATGCCGGTGCTTTCCACCACAATCTCCACTCCCAAATCGCCCCAGGGGATATTGGCCGGGTCGGTTTCTTTGAACACCCTCACCGGTGTACCATCAATTACCAGACCATCACCAGAGACTTCCACCGAACCGTCAAAACGACCGTAGTTCGAGTCGTACTTGAGCAGGTGCGCCATGGTCTTGAGATCGCCAATATCATTGAACGCCACCACTTCCAGCTCTTCCGGGTGAAATTCGCGGATCGCCTTAAGAACCTGGCGACCGATACGGCCAAAGCCGTTAATGCCTACTTTTACTGTCATGTTGTCCTCCTAATATAATTTGAAACGCTTTTTGTTTTTTAAAGTCTGGGCGGTATCCACCCCGACCCTTTTCGTATGGTTGTCTGTTCAATCCTCTATTCTACCAGATGACCGGTGCGATCTTGATATAGATCCATCAGAACTTGGGCCAACTTGTTAGAATCGTGACGCCACGGATACACCGTATCGACAAGATCGGCGGCGCAGAGTTTATACTCATCTTTTAAGCCTGGCTCAATGCGCACGTAATCGACATTGACCGGCAAAGGCAAAGCATAATTGTTGTTCGCAGCCACCACATCGAAAGACAGCCCCGGTACATGCGCTTCAATGGCATGCATATGATCGCCCACACCAAAGCCGTTGGTTTCACCCCGTTCGGTAGCCAGGTTGCATACAAACACCTTGAGCGCCCGGCTAGATTGGATGGCCTGGGCTAAATCGGGAACCAGCAAATTGGGCAGCAAGCTGGTGTAGAGGCTGCCCGGCCCCACCACGATCAGTTCCGCCGCCAAAATAGCCTGGATGACACCGGGGTAGGCCGGCGGGTTGACCGGCTCTAACCAAAGATGGCGTACCTGGCCGTTGCCAAGCGGAATATGACTTTCGCCATTTACCCGCACGGGATGGGTGCTGTGAGGCATCACCACATCGGCGGAAAGGCGCACATCATGAACGGTGGCCGGCAGCACCTGCCCGCGCACCGAAAGCACCTTACCCGATTCCGCCACGGCCGCCTCAAAGCTGCCGGTCACCTCGGCCAAGGCGCTAATAAACAAATTGCCAAACGAATGCCCATCTAATCCGCCATGCCCATCAGCAAAGCGATACTGAAAAAGCTGGCCCATAAACGCTTCGTCATCGGAAAGGGCGGCCAGGCAGTTACGAATATCGCCCGGCGGAAGGATGCCCAAATCTTGGCGCAGCCGGCCGGAAGAACCGCCGTCATCGGCCACCGTAACCACCGCGGTAATATTATACGAATAGCGCTTCAGGCCGCGCAGCAGCGTCGCCTGGCCGTGCCCCCCGCCAACCGCCACGATCCGCGGGCCGCGCTCGCGCCGGCGCTCACGCCACAGCGTATCGGCCAGGCGCGCACCGGGGCGCATCAACGGGGAGATGAGCGAGTGATTGATCTGCAAAATGCCAATCGCAATCATCGAAATGCCCAGCCCGCCAAAGATCAGGGCGCGCACTCCCCGCGGTAAAAATCGCAGCGATAGATAAGACAGCAGCGGAAGCCACCAGGTATCTGGCGCGCGGCGATAGAAATCTAAAATGGCGATCCCCGCTCCCACGGCCAGGAGGATGACGCCAAACAAAATCATCAGCAGCCACCGCTTAACTTTAATTCCTGGCTGCAGCCAGGACGAAAATCGACCTGCTGCTTCGCTTTCCGGAAGAGGTGAAATCAAACGTTTCATGCAACGAATGATGATAGCAGGATTTTACCCGCGCGTCAATCATGCCACAAAACACGCCCATGAAAACACCGCCCTTTCGGTTATGAATTCCCCTCGCATTTCGACATACTAAGGGTTACAATGAATATTCGATGAACAAAGCCTTCCCTTTGCACCGCTACCGCCGTCATATTCACCAGTTTTGCTGCACCTGGAACGTAACAGATATGGCCCTGTTTGGGGCGGTGTTAACAGATACCTTTGATGAGTTCAGCACACTTGGGGTATGCGTGAGCCTGGCCGCGCCAGGCGCGGTCACGCCCAACGGCGCGGTCACGCCCAACGGCGCGGTCACGCCCAACGGCGCGGTCACGCCCAACGGCGCGGTCACGCCCAACGGCGCGGTCACGCCCAACGGCGCGGTCACGCCCAACGGCGCGGTCACGCCCAACGGCGCGGTCACGCCCAACG
>CAZHFU010000020.1:20029-69043 GCA_964531975.1 uncultured Anaerolinea sp.
GGCGCGGTCACGCCCAACGGCGCGGTCACGCCCAACGGCGCGGTCACGCCCAACGCCAACCAAATGCAAGCCGCGTTGAGCCTGTTGTTTGAACATCCCGTAGAATTGGTGATTCAAGCCGCAGGACAGCTGCCCGCCTTGGGGGCCGAAAACCCCATCACTCCGCTCCTGGTGATCTATAGCGATCCATCGCACGCATAGCCGCACTCCCGTCGGGCATACCCTCTACCCTAAACATTTTTTGTGAGATATTTCAATGGAACATATACAAAAGACCTGGCTTATTCCCCCACAATTGACCCACGCACAAGCAGCGCCCCTTATCGGTTATCCTCCCATCTTGCGTCAAATTCTGTTTCATCGTGGCTACCACACCCACGAGCTGGCCTGCACCTTTCTTGAGGCGCGCCAACCCGCCGGTTGCCACCCCCTGGGCATGGCCGGCATGGCCGAAGCGGTAGATCGCATTCAATATGCCATTGACCACCAGGAGAAAATCGCCGTCTATGGCGATTACGACGCCGACGGCGTAACCGCCACCGCCTTACTCACCGAAGCGCTGGAGATGCTCGGCGCGGATGTGATTCCGTATATCCCCAACCGGTTTGACGAAGGCTACGGGCTGAATATCGAGGCGCTTTCTACGCTGGTCGAAACCGACGTCCGGCTGGTGATCACGGTAGATTGCGGCATCCGTTCACCGGGCGAGGCCGCCCACGCCCGCCAAATCGGCCTAGATCTCATCATCACCGATCACCATCACCCCGGCGAGGAAGAGCTGGACGCGGTGAGCGTGATTAACCCCAAGCAAGCCGTCTGCACCTATCCCGATAAAGACCTGGCTGGGGTGGGCCTGGCCTATCAATTGGCCTGCGCCTTATTCGAACGCATGAAAAACCGCCCGGCCCCCCTGCAAGAGTTCCTCGACCTGGTGGCGATTGGCACAGTGGCCGACATGGCGCCGCTAAGCGGCGAAAACCGCCACCTGGTGCGCGCCGGCATCGAATCGATCCGCCGGCCTAACCGCCAGGGCATCCTTTCGCTGCTAGGGGTTGCTAAGATCGCCCCCTCCGCCGCCACCGCCGAGACGATCGGCTTCACCATTGGGCCACGCTTAAACGCCGCCGGCCGGCTGGAAACCGCCACCGCCGCGCTGCGCCTGCTGCTCACCCGCGATGTGCAAGAGGCCGGCTACCTGGCCCAACTTTTGGAAAAGCAAAATCGAGATCGTCAAGATATTACCAGGCAAATTCAAACCGCCGCTGAAGAGCTGGCTTTTCAAGACGGGCAAGACCCCCAATTGCTGTTTGCCGCCCATGAAAACTTTAACCCCGGCGTGGTTGGCCTGGCGGCTTCGCGCCTCACCGACAAATATTATCGCCCAGCAATTGTAGGCGCCATCAGCGATGAGACCACGCGCGCTTCGTGCCGCAGCATTCCCGAATTTCATATTACCAATGCGCTGGATGAGTGCGCCGATCTGCTGGTTAAGCATGGCGGGCATGCCGCCGCGGCTGGCTTTACCGTCCGCAACGAAAATATGCCCGCCCTGCGTGAACGCCTGAACCAGATCGCTGCCCGCCAGCTCGGCGGCCAAGACCTGAGACCTCAAATTCACGCCGACGCGGAGGTTACTCTAAACGAGTTAAATCGAGACTTGTACGAAGCGCTGCAGAATTTACAGCCCACCGGTATGGCTAACCCCCAACCGCAGTTTGTTTCGCGCGGCGTGCAAGTGAGAAAGGCATCGACGGTGGGCAAAGACGCCGCCCACCTCAAGCTCTCTCTCTCGCAAAACGGCGTCACCATCGACGCCATCGCCTTCCGCATGGGCCATCTGTACGGGCGGTTGCCTCTCGCCATTGATGTGCTGTACCATTTTGAGACGCACGAATGGAATGGGCAAACCAGTTTTCAACTCAATATCCGAGACATCCAGGCCCCAGGGTTGTAGACCCAACCGCCGATCAATCTACAAAACGATACTTTATCAGCGTCCACACCGCCATAAATGCGTCTTGCAGCTTGATCTTCTTGCCCTCCGAGTAATCGCGGGGGTTAAAGCTAATGGGCACTTCAAAAATGCGATACTTGCGCTTTAGAATCTTGGCCGTAAATTCCGGCTCAAAGTCGAAACGGCGGGCGTGTATGGTCATGTTCTCCGTCACCTCCCGGCGAAAGACTTTATAACCGGTTTCCATATCGGTGAGGATATTGTTGTACAAAATATTGGTAAACAAAGTCAGCATCTTGTTGGCGATCATATGCCAAAACATGGTGGTGCGGCGGGGGCCGCCCATGAAGCGCGATCCATACACAACCTGCGCTAAGCCTTCTTCAATTGGCTTAAGAAGGATTGGATAATCGCGGGGATCATATTCCAGGTCGGCGTCTTGCACCAGCAGCACGTCTCCCTGGGCGGCGCGGATGCCCGTCACCACCGCCGCCCCTTTGCCCCGGTTTTTTTCGTGGAGCAGCACCCGCAGACCGTTTTTACCATCCAACCTCGCCAGGATATCGCGTGTCCCGTCTTGTGAACCATCGTCCACCACAATCACTTCATCGGCGCATCCGGTCTTGTGCACCCGTTCCAATATTTCCTCAATGGTGTTAGCTTCATTGTAGGCCGGAATAATTACAGACAACTTCATTTTTTCGCTCCCTCGAGAATATTAATCATGGTAGATTATAATCGCACATAAGACAATTCGTTCCACAATCGGAGGCCGTTATGCCGCAAAACCGAACCGGGCAGCTTAAACAGCGCAAAGATTCTTCTTCATTGCGTTTTTATCCGAAGCCCATTACGAAAATCGAAGACACCGGGCTTTCTGGGCTGTGGCTGCAAGACCTGGCCCTCAAAGTGTTGTACTTTCAGGGGTATCAGACCGGCTTTAAGATCGCCGAAGCAATGGCTTTGCCATTCACCGGTATTGTGGATCAACTTCTAGAGATTCTCAAGCGCGAAAAGCTGGCCGAAATTAAGACCACCCAAGGGGTGGGCCTGGGTGAAGGCGCATATGTTTACGGAATTACCGGGCAGGGAATTACGCGGGCGCGCGAAGCCCTGGAGCGCAGCCAGTACGCCGGGGCGGCGCCTGTGCCCATCGAGGCCTACTACGAGTCGGTGCTGGCGCAAGCGCGCCAACATCGCACCGTGCAAGATAACGATCTCCACCGCGCCCTTTCTCACATGGTAATTAACGAAACCGTCTACCAGCGCATAGGGCCGGCCATCAATTCGGGCACGTCTATCTTTATGTTTGGCCCGCCCGGAAACGGAAAAACCAGCATCGCCCGTGCCCTGGGCGAGATGGAGCAAAGCGATAATATTTGGATTCCCTACGCCTTTTCCATCGACGGGCAGGTGGTTAAGCTGTTCGACCAGGTGAACCACGAGCGCATCCCTGAAGAAACCCTGCCCAAGTCGGAGATGGGAACCGGCGCGCTGAGAGCTGCAACCCGCCGCGATCTGCGTTGGGTGAACATCCGCCGGCCGTTTGTGATGGTGGGCGGCGAGCTTACCCTTGCCGGCCTCGATCTGGTCTTTGACGATACGCATAAGTTTTACGAAGCGCCCTTCCAGGTTAAGGCCAACGGCGGCATTTTGCTCATTGATGACTTTGGCCGCCAGCAAGTGCGCCCGCGCGACCTGCTCAACCGCTGGATTGTGCCGCTTGAAAATCGCATCGACTACCTCACTTTGCACACCGGACGCAAAATCGAAATGCCTTTCGATGTGTTGGTGATCTTCTCCACCAATCTACCGCCGCGCGACCTGGTAGATGAAGCCTTTCTGCGCCGCCTGCGCCATAAAATCGAAATTATCGACCCTAGCTATGAAGAATACCGGCTGATCTTCAAAGACGTGGCCCAGGCAAAAGGCGTCATCTACAGCGAACAAGGCCTGGCCTATCTGCTGCAGGAATGGTATATCCGCTTAGGCCGTAAACTACGCGCCTCCCATCCCCGCGATTTGTGTGATCAGATTTTGGATATTTCTCGCTACCTGAATGTTAGCCCCGAAATGACCACCCAAATGATCGATCATGCCGCCGCCTCCTACTTCGTAGACCTCAACCCATCATGATGCTTCGCCGGCTTCCCAAGCCCTCGGTCATCGCCCACCGCGGAGCCAGCGCCTACGCGCCGGAAAATACGCTGGCCGCCTTCGAACTGGCCGTCGAGCAATCGGCGGACGCCATCGAGCTAGACGCCAAGCTCTCCAGCGATGAACAGGTAATGGTGATCCACGATCAAACCGTAGATCGCACCACCCCGCATTCCGGGCGGGTGCGCGATTATTCCGCCGCCCTGCTCAACGCCATGGACGCCGGCACACATTTCGATGCCGCCTATTCGGGCGAGACCATCCCCACCCTGGCCCAGGTGTTCGAACGGGTGGGGCAGCGCATCTTCATCAACGTTGAGCTAACCAATTACGCTTCCCCTGGCGATGCGCTCCCAAAACGCGTGGCCGAGGTAGTGCGCCGCTACCAGATGCAAAGCCGTGTGCTGTTCTCTTCGTTCAATCCGCTGGCGCTGCTGCGCATCGGGCGCTGTCTGCCAGAATGCCCGCGCGGGCTGCTGTGCGAATCGGGTAAGCGCGGCCGGCTGGCGCGTGGACGATTCGGTCGGCTGCTGCACTACGACACCTTGAACCCCGAGCTGAACGATGTCACTACAAAACTGGTGCAGGGTGTGCACCGCCGCGGCAAAAAACTGCTCGTCTATACTGTGAATCAAGAAGAAGATATGCGCCGCATGTTTGACCTGGGCGTGGATGGTATTTTTACCGACGACCCGCTCTTAGCTCAAAAAGTGCGCCGGGAGATGCATTAATGGACATTACCCCCGATGAAATTATGGTTTTCTGCATCGCCCGCCAGGTGCAAGACGGCGAGATTGTGGCGCAAGGCCTGGCGACCCCCCTGGTGGCAGCGGCCTATCTCTTGGCGCGGCGCACACACGCCCCCAACCTGTACTTCACCTCCGCCATTGGCCAGGGCGTGGTGCGCGAACCCGCTCCGCTGGGGCTAACCCGCGTTGAAGCGCTGTGGCTCGACCGCTCACTGAACAACGTGGGCTTTGTGCGCGCCGCCGCCGATATGCTGCCCCGCCTCGGCCCGAAGGAATTTTTTCGCCCCGCCCAGGTCGATCCGCACGGCAACTTCAACAACATCGCTTTCGGCAAAGATTACACCCATCCTCGCCTGCGCCTGCCCGGCGCAGGCGGCATTCCCGATGTGACCACCTTCACCCATCACGTCCACATGTACGTGCCACGCCACTCGCGCCTCACTTTTGTTGAAAAACTCCACTTCATCTCTGGCTTGGGGTATTCGCCAATGCGCACCCATGGGCATGGCCCACGCTACCTGGTGACCGACCTGGGGCAGTTTGACTTCTACGCCGAACCCCCAAACCTGCCGCGCATGCGCATCATCAGCCTTCACCCCGGTGTCACCCTGGAGCAGGTGCAAAAACTCACCGGTTTTCCGCTGGAAGTGCTCCCCAACCTCCCCCAAACCCCGCTGCCCACGCCGGAAGTACTGCGGCTGCTGCGTGATGAGATTGACCCGATGGGAATTCGCCGCCTGGAAGCCATGAGCGGCGGCGAACGCCGCCTGCTGCTGCATGAGATTGTGCGCGCCGAAGCGCAATAGCCCGCTGCAGTGCGCCGGTGCAGCCTGCACGACGAGCTTTTCTGAGTTACAATTGTAGCTATGGAGAAGAAGGTCATCGCCCTTTTGGCGCGTCTGCTAATGGGGTGCGTGTTGATTTTTAACGCCCTTGGAGCCGCAGCGCAAACCCCCGCTTTCGCCGCCGCAAACGGCCAGAGCGGGCCACCCGCAGAAAACGATCCCGCCGGTAAGGCCGCGGATGTATTGGCGCGCATGACGCCCGAAGAGCGCGTTGGTCAGCTGTTTATTACCTCCTTCCCCGGCAGCAGCATCGATGCCGACTCCCCAATTGCAGAGCTTATCGCCCGCCACCACCTGGGCGGCGTGGTGCTGTTGGCTGCGCAAAACAACATCACCGAAGAAAGCGCCAATCCCGCCGATACCCCTCGCCAGGTCAACGACCTGGTGCGCCAACTTCAAGAAGTGGAATGGAACACCTCTCTACAACCCACCGCCGACCCCACCACCGGGGAGACCTTTCTGCCGGTGTATGCGCCTTTGTTTGTGGGCATCTCGCAAGAAGGCGACGGGCTGCCTTTCGATCAGATTCAGACCGGGCTAACCGAGCTGCCTAACCAAATGGCGATTGGAGCCACCTGGAACCCGGCGCTGTCGCAGCAGGTGGGCAGTGTTCTGGGTCAAGAATTGGCAATGTTGGGGGTCAATCTGCTGTTTGGCCCCAACCTGGATGTGCTCGATTCGCCCCAGCTGGATGTAAGCAACAACCTGGGGGCGCGCACCTTTGGCGGCGACCCGTATTGGGTGGCGGCTATGGGCACGGCCTATATTCGGGGCGTGCATGAGGGCAGCGCCGGGCGCGTGGCCGTGGCGGCGCGGCATTTCCCCGGCCACGGTTCGTCCGACCGTTTGCCTGAAAACGAAGTCGCCACGGTGCGTAAATCGCTGGACGAGCTGCGCGCCTTCGACCTGGCCCCCTTCATCGCCGTCACCGGCAGCGCCTCCGGCGATGAAATTTCCGACGCCCTGATGACCTCGCACATTCGCTACCAGGGCTTGCAGGGCAACATCCGCGCCACCACCCGTCCGGTGAGTTTCGATCCCCAAGCCCTGGGGCTGCTGATGCAAGAAGCGCCCCTGGCCGCCTGGCGCAACAGCGGCGGGGTGTTGATCTCAGACGACCTGGGTAACCAGGCCGTGCGGCGCTTCTATGAACTCACTAATCAAACCTTCGACGCCCGCCGCGTCGCCCTTAACGCCTTCCTGGCCGGCAACGATCTGCTGTATATCGCCGATTTTTCATCCGCCTCCGCTCCCGACAGCCTGGTCGAAGCCGCGCGCACACTCGATTTCTTCACCCAAAAATACCGCGAAGACGCCGCCTTCGCCCAGCGTGTTGATCGCTCTGCATTACGCAACCTGACGCTCAAATATCGCCTCTACCCCACCTTCTTGCACGCCGATGTATTGAATACTTCGGGCAACCTTGCCGATTTAGGCCAGAACAGCCAGGTGACCTTCGACGTTGCCCGGCAATCCGCCACGCTGCTCAGCCCATCGCAAACCGATCTCGATACGCTCATCCCCGATCCGCCTAATCAGAACGACCGCATCGTCTTTTTGAGCGACGCCAGGATGGCGCAACAGTGTTCCACCTGTCCCACACGCCCGCAGCTAGGCGTTACCAGCCTCCAAGACGCCGTATTGCGCCTGTATGGCCCCCAGGCCGGCGGCCTGGTAACCCAGAACTACCTCACTTCCTACAGCCTGGAAGATTTGCAGGTTTTGCTGGACGACCCCAGCCAAGATTTACCCCTAAACCGCAGCCTTCAACAAGCCAGTTGGGTGGTCATTTCCATGTTAGCCAAGCGCGATAACGGGCCGTCCTTTAGCACTTTGCAGCGCTTCCTCACTGAACGACCCGACTTGTTTCAAAATAAGCGCCTGATTGTCTTTGCCTTTACGGCCCCCTTTTACCTGGATGCTACCACCATCTCCAAGCTCACCGCATATTACGCTCTTTACAGCCGCCAACCGCAGTTTGTAGATACCGCCGCCTATTTGCTGTTTGGCGAGCTGCGCCCATCGGGCGCTTCGCCTGTGTCCGTCGTGGGCACGGGTTACAACCTGAACGCGGTGCTGTTTCCTAACCCCGACCAGGTATTCCCATTAGAGTTTGACCTGCCGGCTGCCGGCGCGCCAATTACTGGCACGGTAACCCCTGAACCGCCGGCCACTCCGGAAGTTCGCCTGGGCGACACGGTTCCCTTACGCACCGGTGTGATTCTCGACCACAACGGCAACCCCGTACCCGACGGCACACCGGTGACATTCGTCTTCGTTGGCGGCAGCGAGTTGAGCAACTTGCGCCAAACTGAAACCACCCGCGCCGGGGTTGCGCATACGGTATACCTGGTTTCCGCCTCCGGCGCGATAGAAATCCGCGCCGAAACCGAAACTTCACACTCCAACGTTCTTCGCCTGGATATTCCCTTTCCAGGCGGCGCAACGCCCACCGCCACTCTCGAACCTAGCGCCACGCCCAGCCAGACCGCGCCTCCCCCCACCGAAACCCCACCCAACCCGGTTATCACTCCCCCTCCAACCGAACCGCCATCGCGCCCCAACACCGGCGATTGGCTGCTGGCAATGCTCACGGCGGCGCTAATGGGGTTGGGCATCTTTCGTCTTTCGGCAGCCGCCGGGCAGGTGCGTTGGGGCATGCGCGCCGCCTTCCTGACGTTTATTGGCGGAGCGCTGGCTTACCTGTATATATTGTTCAAGCTGCCAGGGGCCGCCAGCATAATGCTCGAAGGGGTGGGGTTTAGCATATTCCTCGCCACCTTGTCAGGCGGGCTGCTTGGCATGGGCGTCACCCTGGTGTGGCGCGTTCTGACCGAAAAACGCCCCCTTCCCACCAACGAATAGGCGTTTCGCTCACAGCCATGTTTCGGGCGGCATCCTAACCCACCAACAGCCCTTCCCCAAAGGGGCGGTAACGCTTAAACCCCCTGGTTCGCCAGACCAGCTGCGCCCGCCTATTGCAATAAAGTGAGCAGTAAACTGAACAAAAACACCCCAATCGCCAGGTAGATCAGCGCCCGCTCCGGGTAAGATGCGAACAAGTCTTGCAGGCGCGGCGCAGGCAGCGGAGCGCGTGGCCGCACCACTGGGTCCCAATCGCCCAGCAGCGCCCTGCGAAAGCTTTCAACATCGGGCGGCCTTTCATCGGGGTGCAGGTTCATCGCCCAAAGAATGGCTCGCTCGGTGCGCTGGCTGATGTTGGGGTTAAAGCGGCGCGGCGCGGGCAGCGATTCGGGATGCAAAAACAGCTCGCGCGCCTCCACCGGCGCCTGGTTGGTCAACAAATGGTAGAGTGTAGCTCCGAAAGAATAAATATCGCTGCGGCCATCGGTATGCCCACTATCGCCCCCATACTGCTCCAAAGGGGTGTAGAGTGCTGTGCCGCGCCCTTGAAGGATGGTAACGGTGACCTCTTCGGAGGCCAAAATCTTCACCAGGCCAAAGTCCACCAGCTTAAGCATCCCCGCCGGAGTGAGCTTCAGGTTGCTAGGTTTAATGTCGCGATGGACAATCGGGGGATCCTGACTGTGCAGATAGGTCAGCGCATCGGCAAGCTGGGCGGCCCAGTTTAACACCTCGCGCTCCGAAAGAAACCCACCGCGCTCGCGGGCGTCAATCAGCAGGGTGCGCAAGTCCTTTCCAGGCACATAATCCATCACCAGGTAATCGCGCCCGCCCACCGAGAAGAAATCGGAGACTTTCGGCAGGTTGGGGTGATCCAGGCGCGCCAACACCGTGGCCTCGCGCAAGAACTGTTCGCGCGCCTGTTTAAGCAAATCGGGCGGTAGGCTGCGGTCGTGTTCCACTTCCTTCAAGGCACACTGGCGACCTTCCAGGCGCAGATCGTCCGCCAGGTAAATGCTGCCCATTCCGCCCTGACCAATAACCCTGGTTATGCGGTAACGTCCTCGTAAAATGTCGTCGGTTTTGAGAGATGCAGGCATAATGTTTTCACCAAATTCTATGATATTATACCTGTGGAGGCGTGGTCATGGAGCGATTCACTGAAGAAGCCGCCCTACTCGTTGCGCAAACCGGCCCCCTCAATGGGCAGCGCTGGCCGATTAAAGAGACGATTATCGTAGGGCGCGAACCTGATTGTAATATCGTCGTCGCCGATCGGCAGGTATCGCGCCACCATGCCTGTTTCCGAGTGACCCCCGAAGGGGTGACGGTTGAAGATTTGGGCAGTAAAAACGGAACCCATGTTAACGGGATTTCCATCAATAAACCCATCTTACTGCACGATGGCGACATTGTGCAAATTTCCGTCACCCAAAAATTCCTCTATCTCAGTTCCGACGCCACCCTGCCCTTAGACGGCGCGCTGCCGTGGCGGCCTGATGTTTCCCAGGCGCAGCCTGCGTTTGAGAATGGGATTATCGGCGCGCCGGAAGGCAAACGCTTGCGCCTGGAAAAGCGCTCTCGCCGGGTGTGGGTAACGCCCGCTTCAGGCCAGGAAACGGAACTCATTCCGCCGCTGTCTGTATCGCAATTTCGCCTGCTAGAAGCCTTGTATGAAAATGAAGAACGCGTCGTCACCCGCCCCGAAATGGCGCGCATCGTGTGGGGCGAAGACGAAGCTTTCGACGTTTCGGAACAAGCCCTCGACGCCCTGGTGCGCCGGCTGCGCGAACGCATTAGCGCCATCGACCCCCACCATAAATACATCATTACCGTGCGCGGCCACGGGCTGCGCCTCGACAACCCCGCTCTCTAACTAAAACTTACGGGGCTTACTAAGAAGAACAAAGAACAACGGGGTCGTTTCGCATTGAAACGACCCCGGTTTATTTCTCTCAGCTGACAGCCTATTCCTTCCCTAAGACCGCAGCGCTTTCCCCATGGTGTAGCGCAGCATTTGACGCTGGGCGGCAATAATCTGCTCGGCGAAGGCGCGCTCCTCGGTCGTCTGCGCCTGCTGCACTTGCATGGCGATATTCGCCATCAAGTCCACCACTTCTTGGGTTAGCTCTGCGTCATGCTCTTCCAGCCAGGCCTGGCGGCCGGCCTCGTCGTTTTGCTCCAGGTATTCCTCAATAATCGCCATTTGGGGCGGGGCGCTGGCTTCTTGTAGGGTTTGCAGCATTTGCCCATAGCGGCCTGATTTATCCAGGTCGCCGGCTGTGCGCGCTTCTTCCTGCATGGTTTGCAGCTCGCGCACAAAACTATCATCGATGCCACCCAAAATCTGCGACATCGCCTGGGGAATATCGTTGGAGGCTGAAATCGCTTCGATGGCCTTGCGCATTTCCTGGCGCTGTTCCTCGCGGGCCTTATCGATCTCCTGGGTCATCTCCAGAAGGCGAGCGCGCAAATCGCTCAAGCGGGTGCGTTCCGCATCGGCAGCCGCTTCGATGCGCTTACTCAACAAGTCGAAGAAGGTATAATCCAGCCCCGCCCTGGCAAAAGAGACCAACGCGTTCAAACGGGTTTCATTCGGGGCGTTCAAAATCAGCTCTAAAAGCTTTTCCTGGTTCAACTGATCGCCGGCTGCCCGTAGATCATTAATCGCCGCTTCAACCTCTTTGCTCTGCGCCTGGATCTCTTTGCCATAGGTGGTTATGGGCAGCAAAGCTTGCTGAAGCCGGCCCAAAAGCTGTGCGCCTTGCTGATCGCCCTGGGCCAGCGAGATTTCTATCAGGCGGTTCAGCAGGTTATAAAAGTCGGCGTCGATTAACGCATCTTCTTCCCTGGCGATGGCTTCCAAACCGGCCTGGTCAGATGCATTCACCAGGCGCTGGAGCAAATTCATGCGCAGCTGCTGGGCTTGCATCATTTCGCGGGTGATGCCATCGGCCTCTAAAATGCGCTCCACCAACCCTTGCATGGTTAATGTGGCTTTTGGGTTTAGCAGATAGCCCTTGCGTTTTTCTTGCGGCAGCTTCGCAATCACCTGGTTTATCAGGCTGCCAATCAGGCGCTCTTGTTCGTTCCGCGGCAAACCCATTTCCACCGGTACAAACGTTAACAAAAGTTCTTTCTCCGGATCGTGATAGACAATCGGCGAAGCCAGCGCGCCCTGGTAGCCGCAGCTTGGGCATTGAATCATGTTCGCCGCGCCTGAAAGCAAGCGAGATTTAGCTTGCGGATCCACATTCATATCAAAAAGCTGATTTATATCGGCTGTCACCGGTTGGCGGCAGTTGGGACAACTAACTTGCGTTTTGGGCATAACCAATCTCCATTTCCCTCAATGATAATAAGATAGCAATTGAGGATAAGTTTACTTCTTTAATGGCAAATCGTAAATCACAAATTTGCGATGGGTAGGGAAAAGCAAATTCTAGCCCCCTCACCAGTTTTGGAATCGACCCATATTCGTCCAGAATGCGCCTCCACCACGGCTCGCGCCAGGTATAACCCTAAACCGGCCCCCTTGGTGGTGCGCGACGCCTCGCCGGCGCGGTAAAAGCGGTCAAAAACATGCGGCAGGTCTTCTTGGGCAATGCCTGCGCCCTGGTCGCTGACACAGACAACCGCCTGGGTGGGCAAAGCCTGCCCACTAATGCGTATCTCGCCGCCTTTGGGTGAATATTTGATAGCATTTGAAATCAGGTTCGAAAACACCTGCTCAAGCCGATCTTCATCGGCCATCACCACCGGGAAATTCTCCGGAAAATCCACGCGGATTGTGTGTCGCGCGGTTTGCGTACCAAAGCGTTCGGCGATGCGGCGGGCGGCGGCGGCCAGGTCTACATCCGCCAGGTTAACCGAAAGCGCCCCGGCTTGCAGGCGCGAGGCGTCGAGCATATTTTCGATCAGCCCGGTAAGGCGGTCGGCTTCATCTTCGATTACTGTCAGGCTGTCTTGCACAACTTCTCGATCCCAGGCCACATCTTCGCGGCGCAGCGTGCTTACATAGCCCTTGATGAGCGCCACGGGGGTTTTAAGCTCGTGGCTAATGACTGAAATAAAGGTGCTTTTAAGCTCCTCGGCCTCGCGGAAACGAGAAATGTCGCGGGCTGAGGCAATCACATTCAGCAAGCTGCCCTGCGGAGAAAGCAGCGGGGCATAGGTGATTCCCACCGCCAGGGGTGGCCGGTTTGGCCGTTCAAGATCGCCTTCTACATACAACGTGGCATGGGGAGTAAGCGGCCAGCCGCCCCTCTCCGCCTCTTCCAGGCTTTGCCCGGCCCCCAACTTCGCCCAGCGCACGATCTGATTATGCGGCTTATTTTTAACCGCGCTGGCCTCTACCCCTAATAGGCGGGTGAAGGCCGGGTTGCAATGTTCAATGAGATGATCGGATGTGAGGATAAAAATTCCATCCGCCACCGAATCAATCAGAGCCGACATGCGCCGTTCTTCATGGCGCAAACGGGTATAGAGCTGAGCGTTGGCTACGGCAATGGCCGCCTGGTCGGCGAAAGATTGCAGCAGCTTCTTATCATTCGTCGAGAACACACCCATATAATTGCGAAAGACAAACAACACTCCCACCACCCGCCCCCGCGTGAGCAGCGGCAAGGCCACGCCGGCCAGCAAACCTAAGCTGGCGGCGCGGATTAACCCTTGCAGCACACGATTTACTTCGGGCAGCTCATACAGTTCTGGCTCTTCATGTTCTGGAATGGTGGCTAACAGCGGTTCGAGCTGCTGCGTGAACGCCGGCGATAGCCCATGCGAGACCGCCACCGACCAACGCCCTTGCTCGCGCAGAGCGATTAGCCCGGCCTGTCCGGCCAACATTTCAATCGAAACCGTCAAAATGCGCGCCAACACCTTATCGAGGTCTAGCTCTTGGGTGATGGCGCGCGAGATTTCGAGCAGATAATCGCGCTGACGAACGCGAAGATCAGGCAGCAACGGGCGCGTCCTCAATCGGGGCTTGGGCCTCTTGACCAGCCTCGGCAGCGCTGAGGGACTCGTCGAAGATTTCCATGGCCTCGTCGATTTGGGCCTTCGTCACGTTCAGAGGCGGGGCAAAACGAATGACGCTCTTGGCGCAGCCTAACAACAGCAGCCCGCGCAAGAAAGCGTGATCCACCGCCAGGTCGCGCACCACTGCATCCGGCTCCTTGGTCACACGATCTTTAACAAACTCCACCCCAATCATCAAGCCGATGCCGCGCACTTCGCCAATCGAAGGATGACGCGTCTGCATCTCTTTTAATACACCCATGAAGTAATCCCCCATCGCCTTAGCGTTCGCCATATATTCCTTCTCGATTAGGTCGATGGTTGCCAGAGCAGCGGCGCAAGAAATTGGGTTGCCGCCGTAAGTGTTACCATGAGCGCCGCGCGGCCAGTTGAAAATCTTTTCACGGGCGAACATCACCCCCAGCGGCATCCCGCTGGCGATGCCCTTGGCCGAGCATACAATATCCGGTTCCACGTTAAAGTTCTCGATAGACCACCACTTACCGGTGCGCCCCATGCCCGCCTGCACTTCATCGGCGATCAAGAGTATGTTGTGGCGGTCGCATAAGCGGCGCAAAGCCGGGAAGAACCCCGGCGCAGGCACGATATAGCCACCCTCGCCCTGGATGGGTTCAATCATAATGCCGGCCATATTCTCAGCCGGAACAAGATGGCCCAAGATCTGTTCCTCAATATAACGCACCACGGTCTCGCCGTAATCTTCGCCGGGAAGAGATTGTAAGATTGGCCGGTAGGGGTCTGGGTAAGGCGCATGCACCACCCCATTCATGAGCGGATAAAAGCCGCGATGGTATAGGGGCTTGCTGGCGGTAAAGGTAACGGCTCCCATTGTGCGGCCATGGAAAGCGCCCAAAAAGCCAATGAACTCAGTCTTGCCGGTGTAATGGCGGGCCAATTTGATCGCCGCTTCCACACTCTCGGCCCCCGAGTTTGTCATGAAAGATACCGCCCTATCCTTAAATGGCGCAATTTCATCCATCTTTTCGGCCAATTCAATCCATCCCTCGTGGTAGAAATCTGAGGAAATATGAATGAATTTATCGGCCTGGTCTTTAATCGCCTGCACCACTTGAGGATGGCTGTGACCGGTGGCGGCCACGGCAATTCCCGCCATAAAATCGAGAAAGCGGTTGCCATCCACATCCCAAACTTCTACGCCTTTGCCATGATCCATGGCAAAGGCATAGCCACGGGGGTAAGACGGCGAAATTACATCTTGGTCGCGCATAACTAGCGCCTTTGCTTTAGGGCCGGGAAGGTTCATTAGTCGCATTTAAATTCTCCTGAAAGTTTTTTGATGAAACCCAGCGGGTATCATTAAGCTAATTTAACGAGAGACACGTTAAGCCAAACCAGTTGGGTTCATTATACCAAAGCCCCGCTGTTTCCCCAGCCCCTTTCGGAGAGGTTATGCTCAAAGAAAGACAGCCTCTTCACGTTCATAACTAAGCCTGCTCCGCTACCCGTAAAGCGAAAAGGGCGGGGTATAATAATGTGGTTGTTTAGAAGCATATTCTTACCAGGATTGGTGCATGGAAAACCTTAACCGTATTTTGCTTGGAGATTGCTACTCGGTGATAAAAACATTCCCCGATAACAGCGTTGACCTGATCTTCACCTCTCCGCCTTATGCCGATCAGCGTAAAAATGTATATGGGGGAATTGCCCCGGATCAATATGTGGATTGGTTTATGCTGCGAGCCGAGCAATTCCTGCGGGTGTTAAAACCAAGCGGTTCTTTTGTCCTCAATATCAAAGAGCGAGTGGTAGATGGCGAACGGCACACCTATGTTTTAGAATTAATCCTGGCAATGCGCCGCGCCGGCTGGTTTTGGACCGAGGAATACATCTGGCACAAGAAAAACTCGCACCCAGGCAAATGGCCCAATCGCTTTCGAGATAACTGGGAGCGACTGCTGCACTTCACTAAAAGCAAAACCTTTCACATGTATCAAGATGCCGTCAGGGTTCCGGTGGGCGATTGGGCGGGGAACCGTCTAAAGAATTTGAGTGAAACGGATAAACGCCGCGACCCATCTCATGTGGGCAGCGGATTTGGCAAGAAAATCGCCAACTGGGTGGGGCGAGATTTAGTATACCCAAACAACGTGCTGCACATGGCAACTGAGTGTTATAACCGCGGTCATGCCGCAACCTTCCCCGTGGCCCTGCCGGAGTGGTTTATCAAGCTGTTTACGCAAGAAGGGGATGTTGTGTTAGACCCATTCGTGGGGTCGGGCACAACTTGCGTGGCCGCCGAGTTGCTCGGACGTAAATGGATCGGCATTGATCTCATGGAAGATTATGTCAAATTAGCCAATGAAAGATTACAGAAGACCGCTGGGCAAGAAAGGTTAATATAAAACTCATGGATCAATATCTCTATCAAGAAGTAGTTGAATTTGTTAATGAAAATATAGGTACATTCCATGAGCGGCGTAAAGCTTCTTTAGAAAATATTACCCTTGCCAAACTTCTTACTAAAAACCCATATTTACTGCGGTCAAAAAATATCACTACAGTTTCTGAGCTAATTGACGGAGCACTAGACGCCTTTTTGTCATCTTCCGAGGAAAAACTGTTCGGTGATTTTCTAGAAGATTTGGCTATATTTGTAGCTGAGAAAACCTGCCATGGATTAAAATCCGCCGCCCAGGGCATTGACCTTGAATTCTCTAAAAACAACAAACTCTATGTTATTTCAATAAAATCCGGCTCAAATTGGGGAAACAGTTCACAACACCGTCAATTAGAAACCGATTTACAGAATGCAGTTAAACGAATAAGGATGTCCAAGAGAGGTTTCGATGTAGAAGCCGTCTTAGGTATTTGCTATGGAAAGGCTAAAACATCACGCTTACATGGATACTTAAAAGTAGTGGGGCAAAATTTCTGGTATCTTATATCAGATAGTAAAGAACTCTATAAAGACATCATTGAACCTATAGGCTACAATGCTAAAGGGTTCAACGACGATTACCAACTAGCTAAATCCCAAAAAATCAATAACCTAACCCAAGCCTTTCTTGCCCAGTTCAGCACAAATGGGATAATAGACTGGCCTAAACTGGTCGTTTTTAACTCCCAAAACTTCGACCTCGATAAATTTTTCCTATGAATTCAAATTTCACCTATCATCTCGTGGCCCAAGAAGATCGCGCCCGCGCCGGGGTATTCTCCACCCCCCATGGCGATTTATTAACCCCGGTGTTCGCCCCAGTGGGCACACAAGCAACCGTCAAAACGCTTACCCCTGCGCAGCTGGAAGAGCTGGGCGCCTCGCTGGTGCTCTCAAACACCTACCATCTCTATTTACGCCCCGGCGAAGACCTGGTGGCCGAAATGGGCGGGCTGCATCAGTTCATGCAGTGGCCCCATCCTATGCTCACCGATTCGGGCGGCTTCCAGGTGTTTTCGTTGGCCGAAAGCCGCAAGATTGATGACGATGGCGTGACCTTCAAAAGCCACATCGACGGCTCGCTGCACCGCTTCACGCCTGAAAAATCCATCGCCATCCAAGAAGCCCTGGGCGCCGACATCATCATGGCCTTCGATGAATGCGCCCCACCCTACGAACGCAGCTACAACGAACGCGCAATGGCCCGCACGCATGCCTGGGCAGAACGCTGCCGCCAGGCGCACACCAGCTCAAACCAGGCCTTATTCGGCATCGTCCAGGGCGGCGTTTTTCCTGATCTACGAGCGCAATCGGCGGAGTACATCGCTGGGCTGGGTTTCCCCGGCCATGCCATTGGCGGCCTTTCGGTGGGCGAAACCAAAGCTGAAATGCACGCCATGTTGGAAGTGGTGGACCCGCTGCTGCCCCCAGAGAAGCCGCGCTACCTTATGGGCGTGGGCGCGCCGGAAGACCTGGTGAACGGCGTGATGCGCGGTGTCGATATTTTCGATTGCGTCCTGCCCACACGCCTGGCCCGGCATAATACCGCCATCACCCGCGCCGGGCGGCTGAACCTGATGAACGCCGGTTTCGCCCACGACCGCAACCCCATCTCAGCCGATTGCACCTGTTACACTTGCCGCACTTTCACCCGCGCTTACCTGCGCCACCTGATAGTGGCGAAGGAAAGCCTGGCGGGCAGCCTGCTTAGCATTCACAACATTCATACCTTGCTGCAATTAACCGCCGATATCCGCGCCGCCATCATCGCGGGGCGGTTCAATCAATTCGCCAACGATTTTTTTGCAGCCCAAGACGCCGAAAAATAGGTTTAACTTTCTCCAACCCGCGCTTAGTTCAACGAGTTTTAAAGAGGTTTCATTATGACATGGTGGCAAGCAATCATCCTTGGCATTATCCAAGGCCTGACAGAGTTCCTCCCCATTTCTTCTTCTGCGCACCTGGTAATTGCTCCCTACCTGCTGGGTTGGACTATTGCCGAGCCATCAGCCTTCATTTTCGACGTGCTTGTGCAAGACGCCACCCTGATTGCCGTAGTGATCTACTTTTGGCAAGATCTCTGGGGGTTAGCCGGCGCATTTGTGAAGGGCTTAGCCACGCGCCGGCCATTTGAAGACCCCCAAAGCCGCCTGGCCTGGTTCCTCATCCTGGCGACAATTCCCGCCGGAATGTTCGGGCTGCTGGTGCGCAAAGCCATCGAAGCCGCTTTCGCCAGCCCCACAGCCGCCGCCGTCTTCTTATTAGCCACCGCGGCCTTGATGCTGGCCGCCGAGCGCCTGGGTCGGCGAGAACGTGACTTCGCCGACATTAATTGGGTGGATGCGCTCATCATCGGCGGCTTCCAGGCGCTGGCGGTCTTTCCAGGCCTCTCCCGCTCTGGAGCCACCATCTCGGGCGGAATGCTGCGCGGCCTGGACCGCAGCGCTGCTGCGCGCTTCGCCTTCCTCATGTCGGTTCCCATCATGCTGGGGGCCGGCCTGCTTGCCACCAAAGACCTGCTAGAACTACCCCATTGGGCTGCCTTACTGCCCAGCTTTGCACCGGGCTTTGCGGCGGCGGCCATCGTGGGCTACCTGGCGATTCGCTGGTTGATCGCCTACCTCACCCGCCGTCCGCTGACGATTTTTGCGGTCTACTGTGCGGCGTTAGCGCTGCTCACCCTGGGGGTGGGTTTCATCCGCTAACCCCGGCAGCCGCCTATCCGCCTGGCAACCAGGCAGCCATATCTCGCCTCTCAAGCGCGCCGCCCCACGGAAGCCCGGCTATGCGCACTGCACCGGCGCAGCTTTCCATTCGTAAACAACTCTTATCTACCTGGCTATACGTAGATGGCTGGCGGGCTTCCTTTTTATAACGATCTCTGTGTCTTGGCGATGTGCAGGACTGCGCCGCCTCCATCCATCTCTTTATATGAGACTTGCTTCATTGTGAGGTTTGCAACCGCCTATTTATGCTACAATTTATTGTGTGAACTGGCAGTCAACCATTCTCGTTATTATCACCACCACCGTCGTAAGCATTGCAACCGTCAGCCTCCTTTTTACCTGGCAGCAGCGGCGCATGCCAGGTTTTTGGGCGTTTTACTCCCTGGCCGCGGCCACCGCCTGGTGGGTGTGCACCGATACCATCGAAAAACTTACCTTCAACCTGCCGGATAAGATATTCTGGGCAAAGTTCCAATATCTGGGCATTGCCACCATCGGGCTATTCTGGTTAATGTTTACCCTCGAATACAGCCGCCAAAAAAGCTTCGCCCACGGGCTGCCCTGGCTTACACTATGGATTATTCCCATTGCGGCGATAATTTTGGTGTTCACAAACGAATATCATCATCTGATTTGGACCGATATCCGCCTTCTGCCGGTGGGGAATATAATGGGGGCGGTTTACGACCATGGATTCGCTTTCTTTGTTTTGTGGATTTATGATTACATGCTGTTATTCGCCGGGGTGATTGTGCTGGCAACTCGCCTGCGCGGCCAATCGCGGCTGTTTATAAACCAGTACCTCAATATTATGCTTAGCCTGTTGGCCCCCCTCATCGCCAACTCACTCTATGTCATCGGCCACAGCCCCATTCCGGGCATGGATCTCACCCCCCAGGCTATGGTCATTTCTTGTATTGTGATGGCCTGGAGTATTTGGCGTTTTCACATGCTGGATGTCTTGCCGATAGCGCGAGAGGCTATTCTAGACCGGCTGGCGGATGGCGTGCTGATCGTGGATAATAATCAGAGAGTGGTTGAGATCAACCCACGCGCCGAGCAAATCCTCAATCTCAAGCGCGCACAGGTGTTAGGAGCGCCTATCCGCCACGCTCTAAAACGCTGGCCCAACATTACCGATCCTTGCAAACCCAATCAGGATGTGACCCTCAACCTGACGCCCGCTGCTTACCCATCTGTTGATCGCGGCGAATCCCAAATCACCCGACCCATCCGCGACTATCAACTTCGCAGCACCCCTTTATTAGATGATAAGGCCAAGCCGCTAGGCTATTTCCTGATCCTCCACGATATAACCGAACAGCTTTTAGCCGAAGAACACCGCCGTCTGCAGAGCGTGGCGCTTGAAGCGGTTGCGAACGGGATTGTTATTACCGACAACAACGGCGCCATACAATGGGTAAACCCGGCCTTTACCCAAATAACCGGATATGCTTTAGATGATGTGCTAGGTCAAAACCCACGCATCTTAAAATCCAATGTTCACGACCTGGCCTTCTATGAGAATATGTGGCAAACTATTCTGGCGGGTGAAGTATGGCATGGCGAACTGCTCAACAGGCGCGCTGACGGCCGTTTTTACGATGAGGAAATGACGATTGCGCCGGTGCGCGCTGATGGCGGCGAGATCGTGAATTTCGTCGCCATCAAGCAAGATATTACCGCCCGCAAACGCGCCGAGGCCGCCCTATCCCAATCGAACGCCGAGAAGCAGCGCCTGGTAGAAGCGGAGGCCATCTTAACCGAACGCAACCGTATCGCCCAAGAGATTCACGATGGCCTGGCGCAAAACCTGGCCGCGCTACGTATGCGCATGAACCGCTGGCGCAAGTTGGCCGAAAGCAACCCCGTCGGCATCAAGTTTGAGTTAGACGAAGCCGATCAAATTGTCTCAGCCAGCTTACAAGAGGCTCGCCGCTCGATCTTCGCCCTGCGGCCTCTGGCGCTTGAAACCCGCGGGCTTTACGGCGCGCTGCAGCAGTTTGTCATTGGTCATGGCGATTATTACGATCTAAAAATTCATTTGTCTATCCCCTCCAACGATAGCCCCGGTGGATTAACTCGGGTTACAGAACTGACTTTATTTCGCATAATCCAAGAAAGCATAAACAACGCCGTCAAACACGCCCATGCCCAAAACGCCTGGATTAACCTGACCAAAGACGATGATCTGAACCTGGTTCACCTGACAATTCGTGATGACGGCGTGGGGTTCGACCCGGCAACCCTGGCGGAGGCGGAAGTCAACGGCCATTTCGGCCTGCGCGCCATGCAAGAAAGGGTGCAATCCGCCGGCGGCACATGGAAAATTCAAAGTGAGTTAAATAAAGGCGTATATTTAGATATACAATTACCTCTAAGATCAACGCCAAAAGAAAGGTAAAACGCATGGCTCCCATCCGAGTTCTCATCGCAGAAGATCATCCGGTTTTCCGGGCCGGCATAATTCATGCCATCAACCATCAGCCGGATATGGAAACTGTGGGGCAGGCCGAAAATGGTATGCAAGCCGTTGAGCTAACCCACCGCTTACAACCGGATGTAATCCTGATGGATCTCCATATGCCAATTATGGACGGCATTACCGCCGCGGAACAAATTAGCGCTGCCTTTCCCCAGGTTGCAATTTTGATGTTAACCATAGAACGCGACGACGATCACATATTCAAGGCCATTAAAGCTGGAGCGCGCGGCTATCTGCTCAAAGACGCCGACGAGACCATTCTTACAAACGCCATCATGGCGGCGGCGCGCGGTGAAGGGATATTAGATTCAAAAATCGCGATCCAGGTTCTGCGCGAATTCCGGCGCATGAGCGAGGCGCAGCCTCAAAGCGCCACCATTGCTCACCTCACCGACACGGAGTGCGATATTTTAAAACGCCTCGCCCAGGGCGATGAAAATCACACCATCGCCGAGTTCTTGCATCTCTCCGAGAAAACCGTTGTCAACCGGCTCACCATCATCTACCAAAAATTACATGTCAATAATCGCACCCAGGCGGCCTTATATGCTTTACGTAATGGCCTTGCCCCTGTTCCGAACGACAAGTAATATCCTCAACTAATTCACCAGGCGGTGCAAACCGGGCTTAGTAATATTGAGCACGGGAAAAATCACCCGAAACACGGGGAGAATCTCCCTATTCGCCGATAAACCCGCCTGTCATAATGTATCTATGAGCCAACCAACGGTTCGCCCGTCCACTGTCATCATTGCCGAACCGCACGATTTTTATCGCCGAGAGCTGCGCCGTGCCCTAGACACTGAATTAGACACGACCGTGTTGGGAGAAGCCCGTAACGCTTCCCAAACTGTCGATCTGGCGCGTCGCACCCAAGCCGATGTGTTGTTAATCGCCGTTGAAATGCAAAATTTACTGGCTACCATTGAAACCGTCCACCAGGTTGCGCGCAACATGCGGGTTATTCTAATGACGATGCAGCAAGACCCTGAAGATGTGTTAGAAATCATGAAGAGCGATATCGCCGCGCAAATCCCCAAAGACGCCTCTCTGGATGATTTTGTGGCGATGCTGCACGCCGTCCACCGGGGTGAAGCGGCTATAGCCGGCAAGCTCGCCAACAAGGTATTGCGAGAATTTCGCTCACCTGGCCTACGTTAGCCGGAGAAACCGCCGAAAAATCATCCCCCCTCATTTTTTCAGGTAAACAAACTTCCCACTTCTTCGTTCTTTATCCCAAACAAAACCACTAATATATGTTGATTGAGCAGCGTCAAGCTGCCCGCTGCGCCGCCGCCCAACTGCCCCACCGTGTAACCGCCTATGAGCGGCACATCCGGGCCAAGCACAGCTTGCACCGCCTCGCTTTCCAGGGCAGGATCGGTTTCAAGCAAATCCTGCCAGGCCTGGTCTATCAACAGAACCGCCAGGCGCGGGTGCGTGGGACCAAGCGCCTCCAGGGCGCGCCGGGCGGCCAACTCTGCCGCGGCGCGGCAGCCATCCGCCGAACCAATCAGTATGCTGGCAGTTTCGCCCTCGGGTAGGGGAACGCTCATACGCAGGCTGCCATCAACTTCCACCCGCAGCGGCGAAAAGATGCGATAATTCTCCCCTGCTTCAACGCCCAAGGGGTACTGGCGCGCCAGGTCGGCCAAAGGAGCGTGGCTCCAGTCGCGATCCGGCGCGCCAAAAAGGCGCGCATAGGTTTCGCTAGCCGGCCTATCATCCAGGCTGCGCACCCACACCCCTTGCACACGGCTAAGGCGCGCCAGTGCGCCAACAGACTGCCACCCATGCGCCGCCCCGGCCCCCATCACCACGTTGCCGCCCAAAACCACGCCAGCCAGGCCGCCGCTGCCGGCCTGGGTTCCACCACCCTGGTAGGTGCGCCCCCGCCATAACTCGCCGCTTGCCAGGCAGCCGGCGCTGTTAACCCCTGTGGCGGAAAGCATCTCCGCCAGCAGATCGTAATCGCCATTAAAGCCATCCACAGCAAATAACAGGCTGTCGCCGCGTTGCGCGTCGGGTTGCAAGGTGTGCAGCATATTCTGAATGGCGCTTTGGCTGTCTTGCGTAAAATCGGGAAACCAACCGCCGCGCGCCTGCATATCTTCGCCGCACAGCAAACCCACCACCACCGAGCGTTTGCTGCGCCCTGGCGGGGTAATCTCGCCTGCGCTGGAAAAACCCAGCAGGGGCAGGGCGCCAAGCAGCTCTTGCGCCCCGGCCATCACTTCGGCCAGGGAGAACGCATAGGAAGCAATCACCCAACCCATCACCGGCGGGGTGCGTCCAGCCGCCTCCACCGCCTGGCGCATCGCCAGGCGGCCGGCCTCTCGCCCTTGCAGCGCGTTGGAAAAGCCAATGCTTGCTTTAAGTGTCATGCGATGCGCCGCCTCACTGCGCCTCAGCTACCGGAATAGTCACATGGAAGGTTGTCCCCTGGTTGCTCTCGCTTTCAAACCAAATGCGCCCGCCCATCATTTCTACCAGGCTGCGGGTAATGGACAGCCCCAGCCCAGTCCCAGAGGCCATTTCTTTAGCGTTATCGGTGCGAAAGTATTGTTGGAAAATATTTTTCTGTTCTTCTTTGCTAATGCCAATACCCGTATCTCGCACCCATATATGCACAAAACGGCTGCCCGCCAGAGGCCCGTCTGATGGGGTATGCGCCTCAGCGCAGACATCGAAAGACCCATTTTCGGGCGTATATTTGTGGGCATTGCTCACCAGGTTAGTTAAAATTTGCGTCAGGCGCAGCGGGTCGGCCCACATAGATGGCAAATCTTCAGGCAAAACGATTTTTAGACCTTGCTGTTTTTCTTCTACCTGGCGGCGAATGGAGCGGATCACGTCATCTAACACTTCCGGCAAACGCACCACCTGATATTCCAGGCGCATGTTACCCACCTGGATTTTGGTCAGATCGTTTAGATCGGTCACAATCGTGTTCATGCGGTCCACATTAGAACGCACCGTGGTCAAGAAGCCGGTTTGCATTTCATTAATCGGCCCGGCCATGCCATTCACCACCAGCTCGGTATAGCCCTTGATGGAGGCCATGGGGTTCTTAAGCTCATGCGCCACAAACGAAACAAAACGACTCTTTGCCAGGTTGGCCTCTTGCACTTCCGAATACAAACGTGCATTGGCGATAGCAATCGAAGCATGATCTCCCAGGCGGGTTAAGAAATCCATGATATCCACGTGGGACTGGTCTTGCTGCGCCTGGGTTGTCTCTAAAAGCAGCACCCCCACGGTAGAGGTTTCACGGCGCAAGGGAACCACCATTTGCACCAGGGCGTCTTTAAGCAGGCTGCTGGATTGGTGGCCGTTATCCTTGCGCACCACCAGCGTATGCGGCTGCCCGCTTTCAATCGCCTGTTGCAGCGCCGGCATACTCAACGGCAGCAAGCGACGATGCCCGTCTTCTGTGAGCGCAAACCGATCCAATTCATTCGTGAAACCCTGCGCCACCATCACCTGCATGCCACTTTCGTCCACCGTGCCCACCAGGCCGGCGGCGGCTTTCGATTGGCGCATAGCCCAATCCAAAGTAATGCGCATGGCCCGTTCCACATCCAGGCCGGCGTTCAATTCGCGGTCGATGCGCTGCATCACCGAAAGCTCCTCCACGCGTTCGGTCAGGGCTTTATCGGTCAGCGTATACAGGCGGGCATTTTCAATGGCAATTGTCGCCTGGCTGGTAAAAGCCATCAGCAAGTCCTGATCGGCCTGGGTAAAGGGCGCGCCGCCCTTTTTATTAATCACCTCAATCACGCCCACCGCCCGGTCTTGAATCCGCATCGGCGCTACCAGCAGGTCTTGGGTTTCAAAGCCGGTTTGTTCATCCGGCTGCTCAAACCACTCCTTACGGCGTTTCACATCGTTAGCAATAATCGGCCGCCCCGCCTCCAACGCTTGCCCCACCAGGCCCTTGCCTTTTGGCAAACGCTGCCCCACCAGGTTTCCGGCCACTGGGCCAATCACCACTTCAAACACCAATTCTTCCGTTTGCTCATCAACCAAGAACAAGCTGCCGGCTTCACAATTGAGAATATCTACTGCGCTGTGCAAAATCTGATTCATTAGCAGCTTAATATCTAAGGTCGAGGTCAACCCCACGCCAATCTCGTTGAGCTTGGCGAGTTGGCGAGCGCGCCGCTCGGATTCTTCCAACGCTCGCGCCTTGATGATCGCTCCCGAAGTCTGATCGGCGATGGCTTGCAACAGGTTGCGCTGCTCTTCGGTGTAAATCTCGGCCGGGTCACGCGTAGCCACGCTAATGGCGCCGATAGTGCGCGCCCCAGCGTTCAACGGAACGCCCATCCAGGCGAACACACCCTTCATCGTGGGCAGCAAACCGCGGCTGCGACACTCGCGTTCGTAATCATCGGTCAGGATAGCGCGCTGCGAGCTAATGACCTCAATCTCCAGGCCCTGCCCCACTGCCAACGGCTTATGTTCCATCTGGTTGATGCGTTCGTCAGCTTCGAGAAAGAACACATGAAAAATCATGCCGGTTTCTTCTTCTAACAAAGTAATCCGAAAATCTTTGGCCGGCATAATTTGAGCGGTTTGGGTTGAGATCAACTCCAAAATATCATCAAAGGCCATGGTAAAAGAAACGCCTTGGGCCACGCGCGCCAGCACATTCATTTCGCGCATCCGGCGCTCCAGGTCATCCACCACCTGGGCGCGTTCAACCGCCAAGGCCGCCTGCCCGGCCAGTGCTTCCAGAGAATTTAAATCGCGACCCGAATAGGGCGCGCCTGAACGGCGGCTGCCTAAAGCTATCCATCCGATGAGCTGTTCACGTCCGGGCAGAGGCACAAACAACGACGCCGCAAGCAGAATCAACCGCGCTTGCTCCGGCAGCAAATGGCGGGGCAGATCGCCCATATCGGGCAAGAAGAGCGCGCTGGGCTGGTTTGAGAAGGCTTGCACCAGCGGACTTGCCGCCGAGAAGCGCACATCGCTGGTTGGCGCATTGGTAAGCAGCCGGCCATTTTTGGCTTCCGTTGCCAGGTATTGCCCAGACAGCGAATCGTATAAGAAGATGTGCAGGAAGACGGGCGAGAAGGCCTCATCAATATACCGTCGCAGCAAACTCACCATATCCGCCAGTTCGATTGTCTGAGTGAGTTCTCGCCCAAAGGCTTGTTGAATTTCGCGGTACATCATCTGCCCACGAAAGAAGTAGCGATCAATCACCCCTTGCAAGGCATGCCGGGCCGGGTTAAGCAGCATTGCCAGCAAGAAAACCATCAACCCAATCACCAAGGGATTATTAGGGTTAAGCCGTCCACCGGTGATTAAACTTAGCCCGCTAACAACCAGGCCATAACCCACCATCATCAAACTGGTAAGCAATATATACAGCACGGTGCGGCTTACCAAAAAATCGGTGTGCAGCAGCCGGTAGCGAATGATGGCATAGCTGCACAACAGGGGAAAAATCGCCAATGGGATAATCAGCACCGGCGAAAACCCCGCCGCCGGCCGGGCTAACTTCACGATCAACCACAGCCCCAGGGGGGCAATCGTCAGCATCGCCCCCAAGAAAATGAGCCAGGCTTGCTCTCGGATGATGGGCGAGACCGCACTGCGGTAGCGCAAGACGATCATTATGAGAAAGAAAGCCGCCGCCAGGCCGGCGTAAATATAGGCTGCGCCCCACACAGCCTGGTATGCCCAAGGGGCGCGCTGATTAAACACGGTGAACCAACCCGCCATTGCCAAAATAATCGAAACCAGGTAGCCGGTCCAACTCAAAAAGGGATAGCGGGCCGCCAAACGAACGCTGTCGGGGAACAGCAAGCCCATGTTAACCAGCCCTCCGCCAATCATCGCTAACGCCGCCGTCCATAACAAAGGCAGGTAATTAGTGGTGTAGGCGTCAAACAGCGTGGTTAGCAGAATACAGGTCGAGGCGGCATAGATGACAAAGGCGCGCCCGGCTGGGTCAAAACGCCGGATGACGAACACGTACAGAGCGGCCAGAATGTAGATCAGGCCGATAAAGTAAGGGACAACAAAGTAAGCCACCTGGTCGTTAGCCGGCAGGTGAATCAGCGTCGTTTGCACCTGGCGGGTAGACCCGCTCGCATCCACCAGGTCTACCTGAACCACATCGCCCACCGAGCGGTGACGCATGCTTTGGAAAAACGCTAACGGCGTTTCCACCGGTTGGTTATTAATCCGCTTCACCTGGTAGCCAACCAGGGATAGAACCGCCTCCCCCCACGCCCCTTCGGTCATTGGCTGCCGACTGCTAATCACCAGTGTGTTTTCAGTGAACGCGCCAAGAAACGGGTTGTGCACCTCAGTGAAAAACAACACCGGCGTAATTAAACATATCGTAAACGCCAGGATGAGATAGAACATGACTACCAGCGGAGTCACTCGCGTCTGTAAATACTCGGTTGCGTTATTAATACTTTGGCGGCTTAATGGCGGCATGATCTAATTGTATGCGCTATGCAAAGGTTCGTCAATTGAGGCGGCATAATTGTTTAAATTTTTGATGATTTTTCACCCCCATTTTACGCTATTTTGTATGCTTTTTCCAAATGATCTCACAAATCCAGGCGAGATTGCAGCCACACATTATTTACGTAATCTTCAGCGGCAGCCTGGTGACCTACATCGCGCTGGGCGTTTTCAGACATATACCATTTATGTTCAAGAATCTCGCAATACACTTCCGATGGCGTGGTATTAAGATCGATGATCTGTTTCACCATCTCAATGGTGGGCGTGTAGAAGTTTTCCAACCAATAGTGGGCGGCCACGCTCAGCGGTGTGCTGCGATTATGCCACCGGCTGAGAAAAGCGCGCGTTTCATGAATTTCGTTCATGATATTCTGCGCCTGGCGTTCTTCGGCATCCAAACCGGTCAGGTTATACAACCGGTCGCGGTGAAAGTTGCGATCTGTTACCACCACGCGCAAGCGCACTCGATCCCCATCCTCGGTGGGGGTCAATTCCACATCGCCTACCGAAAAGCCAAGGGAATTTAGCGCCCGAATGCGCTCTTGAATGCGATAGCCCTCATTTTGCTCGATCACATCAACCTGCGTCACCTGCTCCCACAAGCTGCGGTAGCGTTGACGAATGTACGCCCCCGTATCCGAAACCGGTATACCGGCTTCCACCTGCACTAAGCCGGAGGCGCGTAAATCCACCAGCTCGCCCACAATATTTTCTTCCATGATCTCCATGTCATGAATACGCAGGCTTGGCGAAGTTATACCAGATTCTATCTCAGTGGTTTCAGCATCCACCAAATAGGCGCGTAATTGCCCGGCATCCCGTCGAAACAGGGTATTGGAAAGTGAGCAATCCCCCCAATAAACGCCCGCCAGGTGAAGTTGCACCATGAGGCCAGCGATGGCGTCCAGCAAATGGCGGCGGTAGGGTTCGAAACCCTGGCGAATGAGCAGCAAGCGATAAGGCAGCGCCCCTTCCAGGTACCGCGTAATCAAGGCGCTAGACCCGCCAAAAGGCATTGGCAGAGTAACATGGCCCACTGGGGTTACCACGGGCAAACGCAGTTTTTCAGCCTGGATCAACACCTCGTATTCGCGTTGGGCTACCCCCTGGGGCAGTTCCTTGATCGCATATACCACCCCGTCGTAGTTAACAAACAGCACCTGGTGGCGCGAAACGCCACGCGGCGCATCTTCCAGGCGCGTTGTAGCTGTTTTCCATTCGCTTAGAGGCAAACACCATGGCAGATCGCTAAAATCGAGGTCGCTCCAACGCGTAAAAATGGTCGGCATGGGCTGCATTATAACTGGTTTACAACTCGTCGGGGAACTTGAGCTGATCGGCCAATTCGTATGGGCCAAATTTTGGCAAGCGGCTTAGCTCAGTCTTGCGCAGCCGCCCATTGCGCGGCGTCACCTTATAGGCCTGTCCGTTGCGGTGCAGCAGCGGAATCGCCCGACCCCGCCGGCCAAATACGCGGCGCATCAGGCTGGAGAAATTGCGATAGTTTTCTTTTTCGGCGGGCATGGCGCGGAACAACTCATCATATGCGTCAATAAACTCCGTCCGGTAAGCGCCTTGCACCGTGTCCAGGTGACTAATGACCCAACATCGATCCTCATATTCCCAATAATAGCTCAGGCCCAAGAATTCGCCCCCTCGGGAAACATACGGGAAGAACGGGAAAGAGCGGCAGGTAATGGTGCGATAACTGCGCCGGCATAGCAAATGTCCTTTACAGGCCAGCAGCACCTGGCCTTCCGGCGCCTGGCGCTTGAGTTCTTCGGTTTCACGGCGGGTGCGCCCGCTCCACGGTCGCCATAAATCCGTGCCGGCTTCCAAATACGCCCATTCATCCTCATAGGCGCTCGGCACGGCATGGGCAAGATCGCAGCAAAAAGGCGCCCCTAAGTCGTTATAGGGAGCGCAGCGGTCGCCACAGTCAAAAGCAGTCACCGGCGCATTAAATCGCTGGTAGAGTGAGGCAAAATCAAATTGTTCCATCACATACATATCCTACTATTTAGATCGAAAAGATTATACAACATAATACGACGCCGATTGATTGACTTTCCTGTACATTAAATGTACACTTAGAAGGTGTTACGCTCCCGATACCGGCGCATTATCATTTTCTTTGCTCGCCTGCTGTTAAGCCTGGCCTGGTGGGAGCTTGCCTTACCACGCCTGGGTCTGCGCAGTTGGGCCTTGCGCACCCGCCCCCAGCGCCTGCGCCGGGCGGCGATTGCTTTCCGGGGTCTTGCGGTTCAAATGGGCGGGGTGTTAATCAAAGTTGGGCAGTTCCTTTCCACGCGTGTCGATGTCTTGCCGCCCGAATTTACTCAAGAATTGCAAGATCTCCAAGATCAGGTTCCCGCAGAAGATTTCGCGGCTATCCGGCGTGTGGCCGAACAAGCCCTGGAGGCGCCGCTCGAAGAAAAGTTTGAATTTTTCGACCCCCAACCGCTGGCAGCGGCCTCGCTGGGGCAAGTTCATCGCGCCCGCCTGCGCGCCAGCTCGCCCTCCTCCGGCCCATCCGCCGACGTGGTGGTAAAAGTACTGCGCCCCAATATCGAAGCCATCATCCAGACCGATCTCCACGCCCTCAAAACCGTGGCAACCTGGCTTAATCGCTATCCCCTCCTTCGCCGGCGCGCCTCCATCCCCACCTTGCTGGAAGAGTTCACCCGGGTTTTATGGGAAGAGGTGGATTACCTGGCCGAAGGCCGCAACGCCGAAACATTTGCAGAAAACTTCGCCCATTACCCCGGTGTGCGCGTCCCCATCGTTCACTGGTCGCATACCACTCGCCGCACCCTCACCCTGGAAAACGTCCTTGCCATTCGCATCACCGATTACCAGGCCATCGCCGCCGCCGGAATCGATGCCTCCCAAGTGGCCGACCGCTTGCTAGACACCTACCTGAAGCAGATTTTCGAGGACGGGTTCTTCCATGCCGACCCACACCCTGGCAATTTGTTTGTGCAGCCGCTGCGCCGCTTTTCTCCAAGCGACGATCTCACCGCCGCCCGCCTTTCGCCCGAAGAATGGCGCCTCACCTTTATCGATTTTGGCATGGTGGGGCGTGTGCCGGCGAATGTCAAAGAAGGCTTGCGTGAAATGGTGATCGGCGTGGGGCTGCGCGACGCCACCCGTGTGCTGCAAGCCTACCAAATGTTAAACCTGCTCTTGCCAGGGGCCGACCTCGATATGATCGAACGCGCCCAAGCCGAGGTGTTCGACCGTTATTGGGGCAAAAGCATGTCGGATTTAACCACCATCTCGGTGCAAGAGATGACCGACTTCGCTGAAGAGTTCCGCGAAATAATTTACGACATGCCCTTCCAGGCCCCGCAAAACATCATCTTCCTGGCACGCTGTGTGAGCATTCTCTCCGGCATGTGCACCGGCTTAAACCCCAATTTCAACGTGTGGCAGCATCTGGCTCCCTTTGCGCGTAAGCTAATGACGGAGGAGGCGCGCAAAAGCGGCCAAACCTGGCTGAATGAGGCAGAGAAAGTGGGTCGTTCGGTGCTGGCTGTGCCGCAGAAATTGGATCGGGTCTTGGCAAAGCTAGAGCGGGGCGACGTGGCGGTGCGGTCGCCGGAATTGACCACAGAATTACAGCGCCTGGAGGCGGCGCTGCATCGCCTCACCGGGGCGGTGGTGTTTGCGGCGCTGCTATTAAGCGGCCTGCAATTAGTGCTCAGCCGGCAAGAATGGTGGGGAGCAGGGCTGCTAGGAGCAGCCGGCCTGACTTTGCTGCGGGTAATATTCAAACGCAGGTGATAGTTAACCTTTCCTTATGTGAACTTTATCACTTGTCAATAAGCGCCCAACCTCGTATGATAAAAGGGTTGCATATTCGATCATTAAACCTGAGGAGAAAATAATGAGTACTGAAATTCGCATCGATGCGCTGATGCCAGCCGAAATGGCAAAGCGCGCCGAATATGTGGGCGTTCGCAAAGCCGAATCTCCGGCCCTCACCCTCTTTGCCCTGGCTGTTTTGGCGGGAGCGTTCATCGCTATGGGGGCGATCTTCGCCACCACCATCTTCACCGGTGGTATGACCATCAACGCGGCGGCCGATGGCGCAGCCGCCTTCAAGACCGGTTTGCCCTACGGCGTAACGCGCTTGTTGGGCGGCCTGGTGTTCTGCCTCGGCCTGATTTTGGTCGTGGTAGGCGGCGCCGAACTATTTACCGGCAACAGCCTGATCGTGATGGCCTGGGCCAATGGCAAGGTGTCCACCGCCAGCCTGCTGCGCAACTGGATCATCGTTTACGTGGGGAACTTCGTTGGGTCGTTGGGTTCTGCAGCGATCTTATTCCTCAGCAAGCAGTACCTCCAAGGCGGAAGCGCCGTGGGAGCCACCGCCCTATCCATTGCCAACGGCAAATGCAGCCTCGAATTTGTGCAAGCCGTGGCTTCGGGTGTGCTGTGCAACGCCCTGGTGTGCATGGCCGTATGGCTCACGTTCTCCGCTCGCTCCACCGTCGATAAAATTACCGCCATTATCTTCCCCATCTCGGCCTTCGTTGCCGCCGGCTTCGAACACTCTATCGCTAATATGTATTTCATCAGCGTGGGACTGTTTATCAAAGACTTTGCCCCTGCCTCCTTCTGGACGGCCATCGGAAAACAAGCCGTCGATTTCCCCGCCCTCACCTGGAGCAACTTCTTTCTTAAGAACCTGCTGCCCGTCACCCTGGGCAATATCATCGGCGGGGTGCTGTTAGTAGCAGTCATCTACTGGATGATTTACCTGCGTACCGATAAAGTTAAATAGCCATTCGTTGCCACAGTTAGGAGCAAACTATGAAAGCATACATTTTAATTCATGTTCGTCCGGGCGCTGTACCGGAGGTAGTTCGCACACTGCGCCGAATTATAGGCGTGGTGGAAGCCAATATGACCTTCGGGCCGTATGATGTCGTTGCCATTGTGGATGTGCCCAACTTCAACGCTTTAGGGCCAATGGTCGCCAGCGAAATTCAACCCATCCCGGGTGTAATGGACACATTAACCTGCCTGGTGGTCGATCCGGCGTAATTGCCAATCAGCATACCCGGCCAGGCCACCCTACGGAGTCGATATATGCCGTACTACGATCCAGCTCAACGCGCCCGCAAGGATTTAGTTCCGGGTGTCAAAACGCGCACCTTTTGGGGTGAAAATTTATTGTGTGGGGTCGTAGAACTTGAAGCCAACGCCGTCATTCCCGCCCATGCTCATCCCCAAGAACAAAGCACATACGTGGTGCAGGGAGAGTTAGAAATGGACATTGACGGTGAGGCGCGGTGGCTTAAACCGGGAGACCTGGCAATCATCCCTGGCGGGCTGCCGCACAGCGTGAAGGTGGGGCCAACGCCCTGCCTGGTGCTGGATGTATTTAGCCCGGTGCGCGAAGATATGAAATATTAATCGGAGGCGGGCGGCAAGTACGGCATGGCCGGCCCCGCCTCCGACAAATGCTCTGCTAACGCCGCCCGCAGCGCCGTGCGATCATCCCACAAGTATTCCGTTGCCCCAAAGCACATGGATTGCTCGTGCCCTTTGCCGCAGGCCATCACCAGGTCGCCGGGGCGGGCCATTTGCACGGCCAGGCGCAGCGCATCGCGCCGGTCGGGCCGGCGGTAGAAGCTCTGCCCCTCCACGCCACCCTTGCTCACCGCCCCGGCGGCCATCTCTTCTAAGATGCCAGCCAGGCTTTCGGTGCGCGGGTCTTCCGCAGTCAAGATACTTATATCCGCAAACTGTTGGGCGGTCTCGGCCATCATGCGCCGTTTCTGTCGGTCGCGCAGCCCGGCCGAGCCAAACACCACAATCAGGCGTCCGCTGGTCATACTGCGGGCGGCTTGCAGCGCCCGCAGCAGCGCGTTGGGGGTGTGGGCAAAATCCACGATGGCGGTAAAATCCTGGCCCAGATCGATGCGCTCCATGCGCCCCGGCACACCGCTCAGGGTGGCAATGCCCTGGCGAACCGCTTCATCATCCAGCAGCATCAGAGCACGTGTCACCGTAACTGCCGCTAACAGGTTTGAGATGTTAAACTCCCCAGCCAGCGAGCTGTACAAGGCAATCTCAAAGGGGGCGAGGTTTCGATCTACCCCGTGGGCGGTAAAACGCACCCCATCTCGGCCCCAGTTAATTTCCTGCGCGGTCACTTGCGCCCCACTTTGCAAGCCATAGTTGATAACCGGCACATGGGTGAGTTCAGCCAGGTAAGGGTAAGAAGAATCATCCAGGTTCAAGGCCGCCCCGCGTGGGGGGCGAAAACTTTTAGGAGCAGTTTCGCTTAGCATGGCGAATAATTTGCCCTTGGCGGTGCGATAGTTTTCGTAGCTGCCATGATAATCGAGGTGTTCATGGGTAATATTCGTCACCGCCGCCAGGTCAAATTCGCACGCCTCCACCCGCCCCTGCGCTAACCCATGCGAGGTGGCCTCTAGCACCACATGGCTGAGCTGCGCCGCCGCCATTTGCGCCAGGTAACGCTGCACGTCTGGGGCTTCGGGTGTGGTGACATGAAAGCCGGTATCTAGCACATCGTCCCCAATGACGGCATTCACCGTCGAGATCATGCCCGCCCGCAAACCGGCAGCGCGCAAGATGTGATAGATGATGGCGGCGGTGGTGGTCTTTCCGTCAGTGCCGGTCACGCCGATCACAGTCAACCGGCGGGCGGGGTAGTCATAAAAGGCCGCCGCCAGGCGCCCCAAAGCGGCCCGGCTGTCGGTCGCCTGGAAATACGGCACAGGCAGCCCGCTGATGGCCTGCTCGCCCACAATTACCGCCGCGCCACGTTCTAACGCATCGGGGATATAGCGATGTCCATCGCTGCCGCCGCCCGACAGGGCAACAAACAGGCTGCCCTCAACCACCTGGCGGCTGTCGTGGGTCACACCGCTAATCAGCATGTCGTGCGGCGGCTTCGACCACCCGTCTGCCGTTAGCCCCATGAGCGCCGCGTTGAGATCTATGTGTTGTGCTAAAGCCATCACCGCTCTCCCATTTTTGGCCCATTATACCTGTCACCGGTTAGTTTTTGGCATCGGAAGGTCTAAGCAATAAAAAGCGCAAGCGCAAAACAAAACCCGTTTTGCGCTTGCGCACCTGTTCGGATACCTGAAAACCAGTTTTTAGACCAGGGTCTCGCGCAGGTTGCCAAGTTTGCCGGCGATTGAGGCGTCCATCACCTTATCGCCCACTTTCACCACCAGGCCGCCCAAAATCGACGGGTCTACCCGGAAGGCCACCGCTTGCGCTCCAACTTTGCCAGTGATCTGTTGGCGAACGGCGTCCTTCTCGGCTTCGGTGAGCGGAAGGGCGCTGATAATCTCTGCCGAGGCGCCTTGCCAATCTTCGCCTTCCAACATTTCCACACGCCCGCCTTTAACGCCGCTAAAGAATTCATCGATCAGGGTATGCTGGCGCTTCTCGTCCAAGGTCTCGCCGATCAATTTTTGTGTGGCGGCAATTGCCAGCGCGGCAATCTGTCCTCGCAAGTCACCCAGAACGCGGTCACGCTCGGAGGTGGCTTCTTCCAATGCGCTCTGGCGGATCTTAGCCGCTTCGGCTTCCGCATCGGCCTTAACGCCTTGCATGGCGGTTTCGGCGCGCTGCGTGGCTTCGCGCACCTTCTCGGCGGCTTCAGCTTGGGCCTTGGCCAGGATATTGCGCGCTTCGGCTTCGGCATTAGCGCGGGCGTCAGCCGCCACGCGCGCATCTTCTATAGTTTGAGCAATTTTCTTCTTGCGGTTTTCAAGCATATTGATAACCGGCTTGTACGCCCAGGCGTAAAGCAGAATTAGCACGATGGTGAAGTTGAAAACCTGAAAGAGAAAGAAACCCAGGTTGATGCCTAACTTTTCCATGTAGCCCTCCCGGCTAACGCACCGCTAGGCGGCGAAGATAATAATCAAAGCCACGGCCAGGGCGTAAATTGCCACCGCTTCAGCGAAGGCCATACCCAAGATCATGTTGGTTTGGATAATATTCGCCGCGTCGGGATTGCGGCCCATGGCCTGTACGCCGCCGGAGGCAGCCAGGCCAACACCAATACCCGCGCCAATTGCACCCAGCATGGCAATGCCTGCGCCCAACAGTTTCATACCCGCGATAAAAGCAGTTGCATCATTCATTTTTCTCACTCCTCGTTCAATGATCGTAGATTTCCCGGTTTCTAGGCTGCGGTTTCGACATGCTGCTCACCGTGTTCATCAGCGTGATGGCTGATTAGCCCCATGCTAATAAACATGGTTGCTAATAAAAAGAACACGTAAGCCTGGATAATGCCGAAGAAAATTTCAAATAGATACAAGAAAGGCGGCACAGCCACAGCAGTCAGCGCGCCGACAATGGAAAGCAGCAGCGTTCCGGCGAAGATATTGCCAAACAACCGGAAGCTAAATGACAGTACCTTGGCAAATTCGAGCAGCAGTTCCAAAATGCCCACGCCAAAGTTAATCATTCCAAAAATACCGCCGCTCACCAGCGCCTTGAACTGGAAGAACTTACCCAGGTAAGCCGGGCCAAGCGCCCAAAGGCCATACACCTGCGTCATAACCACGGCGATAACGGCCAAGGCCAGGGGGAAGTTGAGATCGGTGGCCGGGCCACGCAAGAATGGGATCACCTCACAAGCGTGGCATGGGGCTTCGCCCGCCTCGGCGGTGTGCGCCTCGGCGACCGGCGTTTCCTCGCCATGCGCCGCCACCTTCACCAAATCGCCCTTATCCAGGGTATACAAGGTGAAACTGCCCAGGGTGAACAATGGTTTCACACCATAGGCCGGGTCTTTATGCGCCTCGTGCAAGAAACCAATACTCTCATAACCGGGCGCCAACTTGGTGACATTCGCCGTGAATACTAACAAGAAAATTGTGGCTACCACCGGGAAAACCCGCTTAGCCCATTTGCCGGTGACAGCTTCTACACTGTTGTACAAAAACTCCAGCAGCATTTCAAAGAAATTGTAGAACCCTGAAGGTACCTCTTTGCCACTGCGCATAAAACGCCAGGCGCCAAATCCCATCGCCAACGCCAATGCATCGGCCAGCAGCGTAGCCAACATGGTATTGGTAATTGGCGAACCGGTGGCGATTGGCTCGGGCGGCAGAACCACCACCGGGCTGATGGGACGTAATATCGTCGGCCCCATAAAGGCTGCGTATGCGCCCAGCACGATCAGGCCCAGCACCAGCCAACGCTTTACAGGGACGCGTTTCGTATTGGTCTGTTCACTCACCAGTCTTCTCTCCTTCCTAACAAGATTGGATTATTGCTCATGCTTTTTCTCGTCTCCCTCGTTTGCGATGGTTCCAGATTGCATTTGTTTAATTTGTCGCCGGGCAATGTAAAAGGTCAGCACAAGTGAAAAAGGAGCTGACCCTAATACAAAGATCAAAGTTAAAACCGGGCGGGTTCCTAATATCCGGTCGAGCCAAATTCCACCAAAAACCGCCGCTAATACGATAAAGAGGGTAACACAGCCAATTTGCGCCCCCATACCTACAAAGCGAAAATCGAATCCCGGTACAAGCAGAGGAGGCTTAGATGGAGAAGGCGGGGGATTAGGCGTCATTGTCCGGAGATTTTATCATAAGGGTTTGCACTTCGTCAATAAATTCACAAAGTCCACAAAAGTTATCCACAAACCTTCTCCTCATCGCGCCAGGAGAAGGTTTGTGGTTCCATTACCGCAGGGCAAAGGTAGAGGCCACCGCCCGCGCCAGATCGTACCACGGGGTAAACCAGACGCCAACCACCAATATACCCACGCTCAATAGGGCCAGCCCGGTGGTGAAGCCCTTAGACAGCGCCGGCAGGGGGATTTCATCGCCATCCTGGCGATACAGGTAGATATATTTAAGTACCGTCAGATAGTAGTATAGACCGATGATCGAATTGAGTACGCCCAGCACCGCCAGCAAGATTAAGTTGGCTTCGATGGCCGCCGCGAACAAGAATATCTTGGCAACAAAACCGGCAAAGGGCGGCATTCCCGCCAGCGAAAGGAAAGCCACTAACATCACCAGGGCCAGCCCCGGAGAGCGCCGGCTCATGCCATAGTAGGCGGTCAGATCATCGGAACCCACGCTGCGGCTGTAAGCCGCCACCACCCCAAAAGCAGCCAGATTGGTGAGCAGGTAGGCCCCCAGGTAGTAGACCACACTGGTGAGGCCTAACGCTTGGGCGCTGGTGGCCGAACCCGGATTTTGCAGCGCCACCACGCCGATCAATACATAGCCGGCGTGAGCAATCGAAGAATATGCTAATAATCTTTTGATATTTCTTTGGGTGAGCGCAATCAGGTTGCCGAGCGTCATCGTCGCCACACTCAGGGCGGAAAGGATCAGCACCCACTGCCCCGCCATCACCGGGAAGACGATGTACAACAAGCGCAGCAGCGCGGCAAACCCCGCCGCCTTAGACGCCGTGCTAAGGAAGCCGGCCACCGGCGTCGGCGCGCCCTGGTATACATCCGGCGCCCAAAAATGGAACGGCACAACCGAAACCTTGAACCCTATCCCCACTAACACCAGCAAGAAAGCGCCCAATAATGCCACTTCGGGCAAACCGCTGTCATTCATCGCCGCAGCAATGTAGTACATGCTGGTGGTGCCGGCTAAGCCAAATATGAGCGAGAAACCATACAGCATCACCGCGCTGCTCATCGCCCCATACAGCAAGTACTTAAAGCCCGCTTCGGTTGATTCATCACTGCCGCCGAAGAAACCCGCCAAAACGTACATGGGGATAGAAGTGGTTTCAATTGCCAGGTAGAGCATCACCAAGTCGGTAGCCGAGGCCATAAAGGTCATGCCAATGGTTGAAATCAACATCAACACGTAAAACTCGCCCCGGTCTCCCAGGCCTGGATAATCCATCGCCAACAGCGCCGTGACCGCCGCGCCGAACATGAACAACAATGTAAAAACGTAACCCAGCCAGTCGCGGCTAATCATGCCGCCCCATACCGGCACACCGGTTTTACCGGGGGCGACCGTAACCGTCGCCAGGATGATTGCTCCTAAACCCACCGCCGTCACCCAACCCAGGTTGTGCTGTTTCTCGCGCGGCAAAATGACATCCAGCGCCAGGATCACCAGCGCCAGCAGCAGCACTAAGAGCTGCGGCAAAATCGAGACGAACATCGAAGGATTAAGCGACATTTAGACGCCTCCCAGCAAACGTAACACGTTCTCTACACCCGACTGCACCCAAGGAACAATCAGCGATGGGAACACACCGATGGCGATCATCACCCCGGCCAAGAGCACAATCGCCACCTTATCCAGCACACGCACATCGTGCAAGTGGCCCGCAAACTCTTCCGGAACCGGGCCAAAGAAAACCTTGCTAATGATGCGGATGATATACGAAGCGGTGATCACAATTGAAATCGCGGCGATAATCGCCACCCAGGTGTAGTTGGCCCACAGGTAATAGGGTTTGGCCGTCCATAAACCCATGAAGATGGGGAACTCGGCGATGAACCCGCTGAAACCAGGCATGCCCATCGAAACCAGGCCACCGACGATGAACCCAATTGTGGCAATGGGCATGATATGCCGCATTCCTCCGAGCCGGGGGATTTCCCGCGTATGCGTTTGGTCGTAAACCATGCCCACGACGGCAAAGAAGAGAGCCGTCATCACGCCGTGCGAGAACATTTGGATGCCCGCCCCCAGCATGCCTTGCGGCGAGAGGCTGGCAAAACCCATCGCCACCAGCCCCATGTGCGAAACCGACGAAAAACCAATCACGTATTTAAAATCGGTTTGCACACTGGCAATGTAAGCCCCGTACACCACATTCACCAGGGTAAGCACGATGATCCAAGGCATGTGGAATTTAGCGCCTTCGGGCAGCAGCATCACACCCACACGCAGCGCCGCAAATGCGCCCAACTTCATCAGCACCCCGGCGTGGAACATGGAAACCGCCGTGGGCGCAGCCACGTGACCATCGGGCGACCAGTTGTGAAAGGGGAAGATGCCCCCCAACACCGCAAAGCCAAAGAAAACGAATGGGAACCAGGTGATCTGGAACGCCCGGCTAAAACCGGCTTTTTCCAGCGCCAGCATATCGAACGTGCCCAGGCCGCTGGTGAAATACATCGCCAACGCGCCAACCAGGGCAATCACCGAGCCGATGAACAGGTAAAGCGTCAGCTTCATCGCCGCGTATTCGCGGGTCACCTTCCAGCCCCAAATGGCGATGAGCAAGTACATGGGGAAGACGGCAATCTCATAAAAGAAGATCAACATGAACAAATCCAGCGCCACAAACACGCCGAACACGCCGGTCGCCAAAATGAACAAGAAGGCGAAAAACTCCCGCGGGCGGTCATCCACCCCCCATGAGATCAGCACACCGGTAAACATAACAATGCCGGTTAGCAGCACCAGGGGGGCGCTTAAGCCATCTACGCCCACGTAGTACGAAATGCCCAGAGGCGCAAGCCAGCTGTAGCGCTCCACAAACTGGTAGCCGGCCGTCACGGTGTCGTACGAGAAATATAACCACACCGAAAGAATCAGCGCCAGCGCTCCGGCTGCCAGCGCCGCCACTCGCACTTCCGTTTTACGATCGGCAGGGATCAACAAGATCAACAGCCCGGCGATCATCGGAGTGAAAACAATGAAACTAATGATTGGAAACTGCATCGTCCACCTCGTTATGCGTCGGGCGCTAGAACCACATCGCCACGGCTTTGTTGATCACACCCAGGATCCACCCCGGCCATACGCCGATCCACAAGATCAGCACCATCAGCGGAACCGCCACCCACAGCTCACGGGCGTTGATTTCGCGAAGATGCCCGGCCCAGTGTTCGTTCAATGGCCCGTGCAGAACCTGCTTGATGGCTTTTAAGATATATGCGCCGGTAAAAAACAAACCGATCATCGCCAAAGCGGTATACAACGTAAAGATCGGCCAGGCGCCTCGCACCACCAGGAACTCGCTCACAAAGCCGTTTAGCCCTGGCAGGCCCAAAGAAGCCATCGACATAAAGATCAAAATGCCGCCATATACCGGGATGAGGGGAAACAACCCCCCGTACTCATCCAGGTTGCGGGTGTGGGTGCGCTCATAGATTACGCCCACCAGGAAGAACATCCCAGCCGCGCTCAGGCCGTGGTTGAACATTTGCAGCACCGCGCCATTCAGAGCGATGTTGGCGCTCAAACCCATGGCGGGGTCCGGTGATCCATACACATAGGCGGCCGCGGCAATGCCTAGCACCACAAAACCCATGTGGTTCACCGAAGAATAGGCCACCAGGCGCTTGAAATCCGTTTGCCCCCAAGAGGCCAGCGCCCCGAAGATGATCGCCATCACCGCCAGGAAGCCCAGCGCCGGAGCGTAGAAGCGGCTTTCCGCCGGGTAGAGCGGCAGCACCAGGCGCAAGAAACCATACGCGCCCAATTTGAGCAGCACGCCCGCCAGGATCATCGAACCCGCAGTGGGAGCCTCCGTGTGCGCATCGGGCAGCCAGGTGTGGAAAGGCCACACCGGAACCTTGAGCGCAAAGGCAATCGCAAAGGCCCAGAAAGCGATGCTTTTCACCTGGTTAGTCGTCAAGCCAAACAGAGTCGTATCCAGGCCGGGCCACTTCTGGAACAAAGCCACCATATCGAACGTGCCCGCCACCGCCCCCATCATCTGGATGGCTAGCAGCAAGCCCAACGAACCGGCCATGGTGTAGATCATAAACTTAACCGAGGCATATTGGCGCGCCGGCATGGTCTTACCAGGCCACAGGGTGCGTTCGCCCTTCTCGCTGCCCCACTGGTTGATGAGGAAAAACATCGGAACCAACCCAAACTCCCAAAACACAAAGAACATAAGCAAGTCTAGCATCAAGAACACGCCTAACATGCCCATCTCTAACAAAAAGAACAAAATCATGTAGGCTTTCAGGTTATCTTTGATGCTAAAGGAAGCTAAAAGAGCCAGGGGGGTGAGAATGGTTGTGAGCAGCACCATGGTGAGCGAGATGCCATCAACCCCCACATGATAGCTGGAATTAATGGCGCTGTACCACACGGCTTGCTGTTCAAACTGGAAGCCGGGCTGGTTGGGGTTGAAATTGAACCACAGGATTATCGTCAGCGCCAGCGGGATAAAGCTCAGCCCAAACGCGCTCCAGCGGATCAAATTATCTTGCCCCTTTGGCAGCAGCAGCACAATCAGCGCCGCCAGCACCGGGGTGAACAAGATCAAGGTCAGGATATTATTCATCAAAAAGTCCATCACGCACTCCTGAGATCAAAGTCCGGGCGCCGGATCAGCGCAGCAAGCCCTGCCAATATTGCACAGCCAGGAAGGAAAGGGTGAACGTGAGCGTGGCGACCAGCGCCACAATCATGTACTGCTGCACCCGGCCGGTTTGAATGGTGCGGAACGAAGACGCCACATCGGTCTTGATTTTCTCGGCCCCCCAATCGGGAATGCCGTTGATGATAGTCTTATCGATGCGCTCACGCAGGAACGTACCAATCACACCAGTGATGCGCGCCACAAAGTGAAGCGCCCCGTCAATCACGGTGCGATCCATCACATTGCTGAAGACGGTCGCCATCCATTCAGCGAAGCGCACCACCGTGGCCTGGTACAACTCATCGAAGTACCACTTATTTTTGAACGCCGCATATAAAGCGGCCGGCAGGGCCTTCTGCACTGGGTCGGTCTGACCGGGCCTCATCCCCTGGTACACCCACCAGCCCAAGCCCAGGCCGCCCAGGGCGACGATAATCGAGGTGAGCAGCGGCGTAAAACTAAACGGCAGCGTTTCTGGGTGTTCGACCAGGCTTGAGCCGACAAATTCATGGAACCAGTTCGGCGGAAGGTGTAAGCCCAAGAAGTTTTCGGGAATGCCCACCCAACCTATCCCCACAGCGAACACCGCCAGCGCCATCAGCGGCACGGTCATCGTCCAGGTGGTCTCGTGAGCGTGGTCTGCGGCGTGTGTACGCGGCTGGCCCAAGAAGGTGAGCGTGATTTGGCGCATGGTGTAGAACGCAGTGAGCAGCGCCGCTATCGCCAAGACCACAAAAACCACCGGCGCATGGGCGAAGGCGTCGGCCAGGATTTCATCCTTGCTCCAGAACCCGGCCGTCACCAGGGGAAAACCCGAAAGCGCAAAACCGCCAATCAGGAATGTCCAAAATGTGATTGGCATTTTCTTACGCAAACCGCCCATGTTGAACATATCCTGCGGGTCGATATGTTCGCCGGTGTGGAACACCCCGTGTTCCATGCCGTGAATGACCGAACCGCTCGCCAGGAACAACAGCCCCTTGAAGAATGCGTGGGTCACCAGGTGGAAGGCAGCAGCCACATATGCGCCAATCCCCAAGGCGGCCACCATGAAACCCAGCTGCGAGATGGTGGAATAGGCCAGCACCCGCTTGATGTCGTTCTGCGCCAGCGCGATTGTGGCCGCGAACAGCGCCGTAAACGATCCGATAACCGCCATAAACACCATCGGGGTCGTCAGATGATGCCCATCGAAACCCGCCGACATGAGCGGGAACATGCGGATAATCATGTACACGCCCGCCGACACCATGGTGGCGGCATGGATCATCGCCGAAACCGGGGTGGGGCCTTCCATGGCGTCGGGCAGCCACACGTGCAAAGGCCACTGCGCCGATTTGCCAATGGTTCCCATAAACAGCAGCACACCGATGAGCGCCGCCGCCGACCACCCGGCGATGTAGCTGGGGGTATTAGCCAGCATATCCAGGGTTTGTTGGTTAAAGAAAATCTCGCGGAACGAGAGAGTGCCCGTCATCGAGTATAGATACGCCACGCCCAGCAGCATAAACACATCGCCGATGCGGGTGGTGAGGAAGGCCTTGATCGCCGCCGCTCGAGCCGATGGCTTGGCATACCAGAAGCCGATCAGCAGATAGGAACACAGCCCCATGATTTCCCAACCCACGAACAGGGTCAGCAGGTTATCGCTCACCACCAGGGTGTACATGCCAAAGGCAAACAGCCCGATGAAGGCGAAGAAGCGGCTGTACATCGGTTCCACCGACAGCACCATGTGGGTGTGACCATGGGCGTCGGCCACCGTGGCCCCATGCGGCGGCAGCCCCGGGCGGTCGTGGTCGCCTTTGGGCTGACCGTAGTTGTGATACCCCACCGAGTAGATGAAGATCATCAACACCGTCCAGGCCACGAAAAATAAAGTCACAGCCGAAAGCGGGTCAATCAGCACCCCCACCTTCAGCGCCGTATCGCCGGTGGCAAGCCAGGGAATACTAGATTGGAAGGGGCGTTCGCCAAAATGTTCCATGCCAATCGCCCGCAGAAAAACCACCATACTGCCCAGCCACGAAAGAAAGGCCGCGCCCACCGCAATCCAATGGCTCAAAGCTTTGCTGCGGTTGGTGAACAGCACAATCAGTAAGAAGGCCAGCAGAGGCGGAAGCGGTAGAAGCCAGATCAGGGTTTCAATCGTCATCATTTCACCACTTCTTTAGAATTTCATCAAATCAATTTCTTCCGCCGCGATGGTCTTGCGGCGGCGATAGATGCTGATGAACAGCGCCAGGCCCACGGCCACTTCGGCGGCTGCCACGGCGAACACCATCACGGCGAAAACTTGCCCACCAATTAGCTCTGGTGTACGATAGCGCCAGAAGGCCAGCAGGTTAACATTCACCGCATTGAGCATCAACTCGATGCCCATCAGAATGGCGATGGCGTTACGCCGCGCCAATGTGCCATATAGCCCCACGCAGAACAAAATGGCGGCAAAAATGAGATACCAGGACAAAGGGATCATAGCGGTTGCTCCAGGGCCGTTTAGGGCCGCTTTTCCCAGGCGACGACCAGCGCCCCAATCAACGCCGCCAGCAGCAGCAGCGAGGCTAACTCAAACGGCAGCACATAGCCTTCGGGGGCAATTAGCGCCGCCCCCAGGTACTGCACCGGGTCGATACGCGGGTCTAACGGCATGGGGATGATGGCTAAGGCCGGCCCCAGCCGGTTAAACATATACATCAGCCCTGCCAGGACCACGATGGCGACAAAAAGCGCCCAGCTCCAGTTCTCGTTCACCGCTGTGCGCGTTTCGCTCATCACATTGCGGGTGAGCATAATGGCAAAGATTAGCAGAATGGCGATGGCCCCGATGTAAATCACCACCTGCACCACCGCGAAAAACCCTGCTTGCAGCAGCACATACAACACCGCCACCCCAAACAAAGCCAGCACCAGGTGCAGCGCCGAGTGGAACAGGTTGCGCACCGTCACCACCGCGCCGGCGGCTGCCAGGGTGAGAAAGGCCGCTGCCAGGAAAACGATTTGTTCAACAGTCATCATCCGCTCCTTGGCTCACATTCCGGGCCGGGCATACGGTTTAGGTTCGGCCACGCGAGTGCGTTCGGCGCGCGCATAACCGCGCGTTATACTAAGCAAGCCCCATACCACCAGTAAGTTCATCACGAACATCGCCAGGGTGTAAACCCATCCGCCCGGCTGATAACCAAACCCACCCAATAACCGGTCAATCAACGCCGTCAGCATCAAGATCACCAGGGCCAGCGGGGTGAGCACTTTCCAGTTGAAAGCCAGCATATGGTCAATACGCACCCGTGGCACTGAATACTTCACCCACATAATCACCCAGTAGATGAAGAAGGCTTTGATAAACAGATACAACACCCCTAAGATGGGATAAGTTTCCGAGAATGGGCCGCGCCATCCGCCCAGGAAGAACGTGGACACCAACGCCCCCATCGTGAGGGCGTGCAGCAGCTCGCCGGCGTAGAACAGGCCGAACTTCATGCCGCTGTATTCCACATTGAAACCAGCCACGATCTCCGATTCGGCTTCGGCCAGGTCGAAGGGCGAGCGGCCAAGCTCGGCCAGGGCCGAGATGAGCAAAATCAGCGCCGCCACCGGAGCCGCCGCCACATACCAAATACGCTGCCCATAGACGATTGCTTGCAGCGACATTGAGCGGCTAATGATGACTGGGATCATCAGCGCGATAACCATGGGCACTTCGTACGAAATTGTCATCGCCACGGCGCGCAGCGCCCCCAACAGGGCGAACTTGTTGTTCGACGACCATCCGGCCATGATGATGCCTAGCGAGCCGATGGCCCCGATGGCAACGATATACAGCACCCCCACGTTAATATCCGACCCCAACATCGTGGACGAGAGCGGAATGACCGCCCACAACATCAGCACCGTTCCCAGGGCGATCAGAGGGGCGATATTATAGACCACCCGGTCGGCCCCTCCGGGGGTGGTGTCTTCTTTTATCAACAGCTTGATGATGTCGGCGAAAGGCTGGATGATGCCAAACGGACCCACCCGGTTCGGGCCGAGCCGGTCTTGAAAACGCGCCACCACCTTGCGCTCAACCCACACCAGGGCCACATCTATTACCAATACAAAAATGGCGGTGCTGAGCACGCCCAGCAAGGTGAGCAGGAAACTGCTCCACCCCGGCGATAGCCCCCACCCGGCCAGAAGCGCGGCCAACCATTGGGCAATCGAATTAATCGGATCTGCCATACTTTTCTCCTGGAATATTAAAATCCGAGCAGCAAATTGGTTATTACGCCCACTGCAAAACGCCCTTGCGCCAGGCCCACAACAGCCCAGCCACCAGGATGAGGACAAAAATGATCCCTTCGAACACGGCAAACAAAGGCAGCAGCCCAAGGGCCGAAGCCCACGGGTATAGGAATACAATTTCTACATCAAAGATGAGGAAAATCAGCGCATAAATATAATATTGCACCCGGAACTGCACCCAGGTATCGCCCACGGTTTCGATGCCGCATTCATAGGTTTCGAGCTTTACCGCATGAGATTTTCTCGGAGCAATTATGCGAGGTATCAGCAGCGCAGCGCCCGGGAGAATCGGGGCCAACAGGAGAAATACGCCAATGAAGGTCCAGTCTTGAAGCTGCATAAACTCTCCTTATTTACTTTTTAATTGGTTTGTTTAATAACACTTAAAATAGACAACATCAAGAATGCCATTTTGGGGCAAGCGTTTGGATTTTACCATACATTAATCCAATCATAATCATTATGAGTAAATAAAATCGAACCCCTGCCCTTAAGATAGGGTAACTGATATGATGATTGTACACGAGGTATTATGAAAGTCATCCCTGCTTACCGCCGCTGGTGGGATTGGCCCGCCGCCCTGTTATTCCTGATCGCCGCGCTCACCTCCGCCGCCCGCCTGGTGGTCACGGAGTGGACGCCGATTCTTCCGGTGGTGCAAACCATCACCTTCTTGGGGGTGATCGCCGGCCTGGCCATTGGCGTCAGTCGTTTTTCCCCCCGCACCAGCTTCTGGCTGGCGTTTGATTACGGCGTGTTCGTCATCGCCTGGCAGCTTGGCAGAACCGTCATCCCCGACGACGCAACCGTTGAGCTGCTATGGAGCGACCGGCTGCTGATCCTGATGCGCCGCCTGGCGACTATCGCCTACCAGCTGATCAATCGCATCACCGTGATGGACTCGCTGTTGTTCGTAGTGGTAATGTGCATCCTGTTTTGGGCGCTGGCGGCGGCGGGCGGCTACGCCCTGGCGCGTCACGGCGAAGCCTGGCGGGCGTTATTGCCCCTGGGCGCCGCCCTGCTGGTGATCCAATATTACGACCCCCTGATCGTGCGCCGCGCCTGGTACCTGGCCTTCTTTATCTTCTTCGGGCTAACCCTGGTGGCGCGCATGGCCTTCGTTCACAGCCAGGCGCGCTGGCGCGATACCCGCACCGGCCTGCCCCCCCACCTGAGCCTCGACTTCATCCGCTACACCGCCCTGGTGGTTTCAATCCTGGTGGCGCTGGCCTGGACGGTCCCCGCCATGGCGAATGCCTTCCCCGCCGCCGAACGCCTGGCGCGCCCGGTGCGCAACCTGTGGAGCAGCGCCCAAAGCCGCATGGATTTCGCCTTTGCCTCGCTGCGCTCCACCAGCCAGGTGTTCAGCCCGGTGTACGGTAACAACGCCGCCCTGGGCAGCGGCAACCAGCTTTCCGATGTGCCCATCTTCACCGCTCACGCCCCGCTCGATCTGCCCAGTGGAGCGCGCATCTACTGGCGCGCCCGCCATTTCGACGAATATCGCGATGGGCAGTGGTTCAGCAACATCGACACCCTGCACCCCTACGACCCCGGCGAGGAAAACCTGGCGACCGCCCCCACTGAAGGGCGGTGGGTGGGCGAATTTGATATGGTTAGCGCCGTGGTGATGGGCACGATGTTTACCCCGCCCCAACCGCTGTGGTTAAGTCACGCCGGCAGCGTCCAATACGAGACCAACCCCGACGGCACGCTGGACATCAGCTCCTTCATCGCCACCCCGGCGGTTTTGCCAAGCCAAATGTACCGCGTGCGCGCCTCGCTGGCCGCCCCCACCGTCGAGCAAATGCGCGCCGCCGGCAGCGCCTACCCGGACTACATCGCCGAGCGTTACTTGCAGCTACCCGCCTCGCTCACCGCGCGCACCCGCCAACTGGCCCAAGACATCACCGCCGGCGCCGTCACCCCCTACGACAAAGCCCAAGCCATCACCGTGTGGCTGCGCGAGAACATGGTCTACACCCAAGAGATCCAAAGCCCCCTGCCGTCTGGGCAGGAACCCATCGATTGGTTCCTGTTCGACCTGAAACAAGGCTTCTGCAACTACTACGCCACCGCCGAAATCGTCATGCTGCGCTCGCTGGGCATCCCGGCCCGCTGGGCTGCCGGCTATGCGCAGGGCGAGGCCCTGGAAATCGACGAACGCCAAAGCGCCAACCGCCGCCCGCGGCAAAGCTACCTCATCCGCCAAAAAGACGCCCACGCCTGGCCGGAAGTCTACTTCCCCGGCATCGGTTGGGTGGAGTTCGAACCCACCGCCGCCCAGCCCAATATCACCCGCCTGGAGACCCGCACCAGCCCGGCGCTGGACATTATCCCCCCAGACGCCAACGAGCGGTCGGTGGAACCCGAAATGGGCGATGAACCCACCTCGCCCGACCCCACCGCCGCCCAGCAAACGCCGGTGGGTCAGCGACTGGGCCAGGCGGCCTTAGCCCTGCTGCTGGTGGGCGTGCTGCTGTGGGCGCTGGAGAAGGGCCTGCCGCGCTTGGGCGCGCCCAGCCCCTCCATGGCGGTCGAGTGGGCGATCACCCGCCTGGGCTTCGCCGCGCCGCGCTTCATCGTCCGCCTGGCGCGCCGGGCCGAGGCCGCGCCTCGACCCAACCGCCCGCCTGTGCCGGTGCTGCTGGAACGCGCCATGCTCAAACTGGGGCTGCGTCC
>CAZHFU010000021.1:0-67622 GCA_964531975.1 uncultured Anaerolinea sp.
ATACTCGAAAGTATAAAACAGGAGCAATTTCACCCCAATTTTTTGAGATGATACGCTTAGTATTTATATCTACCGCCATCCGCTCAATCCGGCGCGAAGCCCTCTTTTGACAGCCACTTCTTTCAGATTCACCATAAAATCCAATTCGTGGTAACCTCATCACATCGCTTCACCTAACCCACGGAAAGGTTCTTATTTTCTATGCTTAACTCTCTCTACAGCGGCGCCATCGCCCAGGTGGGTGACCTGATCTACCTGGTCAGCCCCACCAACAAGACCTTCATCATCCGCCTGGAAGCCGGCGGACATTTCCACACCCACCGCGGCATTCTCAACCACGACGAATTGATCGGGCAGCCTTACGGAAGCGAAGTCGCCACGCACAGCGGCAAGACCTACTTCATGCTGCAGCCGTCCATCGCCGATATTTTGCAAGAGCTGCGCCGCAACACCCAAATTTTGTATCCCAAAGACCTGGGCTTCATCCTGATCACCCTGGGCATCGGGCCGGGGCTGCGCGTGGTAGAAGCCGGAACCGGCTCTGGGGCGCTGACCATCGCCCTGGCCTGGTTGGTGGGCGACAGCGGACGCGTGTATTCGTATGAGGTGCGCCCCGAAAACCACAACCTGGCCCGCAAGAACCTGGAGGGGTTGGGCTTGCAAGATCGCGTCAGCCTCAAACTGCGCGATATCAGCGAAGGCTTCGACGAGACCGGCGTAGACGCCCTCTTTTTGGACGTGCCCAACCCCTACGATTACCTGCCGCAGGTGCGGGCGGCGCTCAAATCGGGCGGGCGCTTTGGCACACTGCTGCCCACCACCAACCAGGTTTCCAAGCTACTCGAAGCTCTCACCCGCTTCGAATTTGGCTTCATCGACGTGGCCGAGGTGATCCTGCGCTACTATAAACCCGTGCCCGAGCGTCTACGCCCGGTAGATCGCATGGTCGCCCACACCGGCTACCTGATCTTCGCCCGCCCAATGGTCTCAATTGGCAAGCGCCATCGCTACGAAGCCGCCCTGGCGCAAGCCGCCGCGGACGAGCTGGAGGCGCAGCCCCTCGACCTGGCCGAAGGCGACGCCGCCAACGATGAAGCCGGCACACTCGAGGCTTGAGGCGCGCAGTATGATCCCGAAAGACTTGAACACCCTCAGCGAGGATCAAATTGCAGCACGTTTGGCCGGTGAGCCGCCGGCGAATATGCGCCCGGCCCACGCCCTCACCGGCGACACGCTCCCCGCAGGCGGCGCGCGGTTCAGCGACCTGGCGAGCGGCGACCTGGCGGGTGGTGCGGAAGAGCGCGGCGCAGCCTCCCACACCGCCCAGCCGGGCGGCGCATCTCCGGCGGCGCTGCCGCCCACGCTGGAGTTCCCCACCCTGCGCAGCCTGGTGAGCGGCCCGCCGCGTCCGGCCGCCGTGCTGGCCCCCCTGCTGCGCATCGACAACGCCTGGCACATCCTCTTCACGCGCCGCAACGCCGCCCTGCCCGAACACTCCGGCCAGGTTTCGTTCCCCGGTGGCAGCGCCGACCCCGGCGATCTCTCTCCCGAAGCCACCGCCCTGCGCGAGGCCAAAGAAGAGATCGGGTTAGACCCCGCCGCCGTGCGCATCTTAGGCCGCCTGCGCCCCTACCACACCATCACCAACTACCTCATCACCCCGGTTATTGGGGCCATCCCCTGGCCGGTGACGCTTGTGCCCGCCGAAATCGAAGTCAGCCGCATCTTTACCATTCCCATCACCTGGTTGGCCGACCCCGCCCACCGCGCCGAGCGGCTGCGGCAGCTGCCCCCGCCCCACGCCCCGGTGGGGGTGCTGTATTACAACGAGTTTGACGGCGAAGTGCTGTGGGGAGCGACCGCCCGCATGACGCTCCAGCTAATCCAAATCCTTACCGCGAGCAGCTAAATGCCTTCAGAAGCCGCCATCCAACGCCACCTTCAACGCTTAGACCGCAAACTGGCCGCCTACCAGGCCCAGGATCGGCGCTATTCCTGGCTTCGGCTGGGCATCTTTTTGATCGGAGCCGCCGCCACCTGGATCGCCTCGGGTTGGAGCGCCGCCGCGCCATACGCCGCCTGGAGCGCGTTGACTGTGGCGAGCGCCGCCTTCATCAGCGTGGTGGCGCTGCATCGCCGTCTGGATGCGCGGCGAACTACCTTTGTCACCCTGCGCCAACTCTACCAGGAAAAAGCCGCCCGCATGGCCTTAGATTGGGAGCGCCTGCCCGCGCCGCTCTCTGCGGAGGGCGACGCGCTCTCTCCCCTGGCGCGTGATCTCGATCTGCTGGGGCCGCGTTCGCTCCACCACCTGATTGACACCTCCGTATCCACCCACGGCAGCCGCTTGCTGGCCGATTGGCTGACGAATGGCGCAGGTCATCCTCAGCAAAGCGCCCACCGCCAGGCTTTAGTGCGTCAGCTGGCCGGCATGGACGCCTTCCGCAACTGCCTGGCGCTGCTCTTCCGCCGGGTGAGCCGCGCCCCACTCAACGACCACAAACTGCTGCACTGGCTGGATGCGCCCCTGCCAGAGAGCCGCCTGGCGCGCCTGCTGCCTTGGGCGGCGCTGCTGGCCGTGGTCAACCTGGGGCTGCTAACCCTGGCGATTCTGGCCCGCCTGCCCAGCCAATGGCTGCCGCTGCTGCTCATCTACCCCACGTTCTATATGGTGAATTACGCCATGCTAGATCCGTTCATGAGCGCCATGGTAGACCTGGATGAAGAGCTGCAAAAGTTCCGCCCGTTGTTAACGTACCTGGAACACTACCGCTATGGCGCTAACCTGGCGGTCAAAGACTTGTGCCGTCCGTTTTGGAAGCAAGCCAACCGCCCGTCGCTGCGGCTACGCCAGGTGCAGCTCGTCACGGCCCTGGTGGGCTTGCGCGCCAATGTGATCATCAAATTGCTCCTCAACCTGGCGCTGCCATGGGATTTTTGGGTGGCCTGGCTGGCCGCCCGTCAACGCCGCCGCCTGGCGGAGGCGATGCCCGCCTGGTTGGAGGCCTTTCACACCCTGGAAGCGGCGGCCTCGCTGGGAGAGTTTGCTGCTCTGCATCCCCACTGCACCTTCCCAGAGCTTCTCGACCCCAACAGCCCGGCGCAGGCGGTTTTCTCCGCCCAAGGGCTGGGTCATCCGCTGCTGTCCGCCGCTCAGAAAGTGTGCAACGACGCCACGCTGCGCACCCTGGGCGAGGTGTGGATTATCACCGGCTCGAACATGTCCGGAAAAAGCACTTTTGTGCGCACACTGGGGGTCAACCTGTGCCTGGCCTATGCCGGCGGGCCGGTAAACGCCCGGCGGCTGTCTACCCGGCTGTTCCGCTTGCACACCTGCATCCGCATCAACGATTCGCTCGACCAGGGGTTTTCTTACTTCTACGCCGAGGTGAGATGTCTGAAAACCTTGCTCGATGCGCTCCAAGCCCACCCCAGCGGACTGCCCCTGTTCTACCTTATCGACGAAATCTTCCGCGGCACTAACAATCGCGAACGCCTGATCGGCAGCCGCGCCTTTGTGAAGGCGCTGCTCGGAGCGCATGGCGTGGGTGTGATCGCCACGCACGACCTGGAGCTGGCAAGCCTGGCGGCGGGCGACCCGCAGGCGATCAATTATCACTTTAGCGACCAGGTGCAAGATGGCAAACTGACCTTTGATTATCGCCTGCGCCCAGGGGTAAGCCCCACCACCAACGCCTTAACCATCATGGCCTTGGAAGGCCTGCCGGTAGATTGGGGGGAGGCGCACGCCGGCTAAAAGGGACGGTGGATTGGCTGCGCAGCTGCGCCCATGCGCCCCTCCCCGGCGGCAGCTTAACCCTGCGGCGGGGAAAATCACCTTGACAAGGCAAAATAACTGGCGTAGAATATGAACGTTCGTTCGTTCACATTTTACGAGGTCTCCCATGCCAGACGATTTGCTCACGAAAGGCGAGCGCACCCGCTTCGCCATCATCGAGGCCGCCTATGCGCTGTTCGCCGCCCAAGGCTTTCACGCCACCTCCACCCGCCAAATCGCCGCCGCCGCCGGCGTCGCTTTGGGAGGCATCTACAACCACTTTGAAAGCAAAGAGCAGATTTTTGAAGTGGTGCTGCTCGAAAGACATCCCTACCGCAAGGTTTTAGCGATCCTCAATGCTGCCCCTGGCGAAAGTGTGGCCGAGTTCATTCATAACGCCGCCTACGCCATCATCGATGAGCTATCGCACGACCCCGATTTCATCAAGATAGGCTTTATCGAGTTTAGCGAATTCAAAGGCAAGCACGCCCCCTTGCTCCACCAAACCATCTTCCCCGAAGTGCTGCCTCTAATCCAGCGCCTGCAAGCGGCCCGCGGCGACCTGCGCGATATTCCCCCTCAAGCGGTGCTGTTTTCCTTCTTAGGCATGTTCTTTTCCTTCTATGTGACTGCTCTAGCGGCCGATCCTGCCGGGGTGGCTCGCCCCAACCTGGCGCTGCTAGATCAATACCTGGATGTTCTCCTGCACGGTGTACTGCGCCCTGCCCCCCTCGCCTGACCTCCCCCTGGAGACGCCTATGCGCACTCGTCTGTTCGCCATCATCCGTAAAGAATTCATCCAACTGCTGCGCGATAAGCGCATGATGGCTCTCATCCTGGTCATTCCGCTGATGGAGCTGTTTTTGCTGGGCTACGCCGCCACCAACGACGTACGCGATGTGCCCATGGCCGTATTCGACCAGAGCCACAGCTCCGAAGGCCGCGCTTTGCTCGACGCCTACCGCGCCGCCGATTACTTCTCCCTCAAATACAGCGTGGCTTCCGATGGCGAGATGCGCCAACTCATCGAACAGGGCAAAGCCGGGGTGGGCCTCATCATCCCGCCCGATTACGCCCAAAGCCGCATGCAGGGCAACGCCCAGGTGGCCTTCATCATCGACGGCTCCGACCCCACCATCGCCGCCACCGCCCTATCCGCCGCCCAGCTCATCGCTCAAAACCACGCCACCAACCTGCTAAGCCAAACCTTGCGGCGCAGCAGGCTGAACCTGGCGCTGCGCCCGCCGGTGGAAGTGCATACCACCGTGTGGTACAACCCCGACATGGTTTCGGCCTACTTCATGATCCCTGGCGTGATCGGCATGATCTTATTCTCCATCACCGCCATCCTCACCGCCTCCTCAGTAGTGCGCGAGCGCGAGCGCGGCACCATCGAGCAGCTCATCGTCACCCCCATTCGCCCGCTCGAGCTGGTGCTGGGGAAGATCATGCCTTACGTCATCCTGGGCTTGTTAGACGCCCTGGAGATCATCGCCGTGGGGCATTGGTGGTTTGGTGTGCCAGTGCGCGGCTCGCTGCTGCTCATCATCCTGATGTCGGCCCTGTTCCTGCTTTCAGGGTTGGGCATCGGTCTGTTCGCCTCCACCATCGCCAACACCCAGCAAGAAGCCACGCTCACCGTATTTATGACCATCCTGCCGGCCATCTTCTTAGGCGGTTTCTTCTTCCCCCTGGCAAATATGCCCCCGGTGCTGCAAGCGCTATCTTACTTCATCCCACTGCGCTACTTCCTAAACATCATCCGCGCCCTGCTCATCAAAGGCGTGGGGTTGGCTTCCATCTGGCCGGACGCGCTGATGATGACCCTGTTCGGCGCTCTCATCATGACGGCCGCTGCCCGGCGCATCCGCAAGCGCCTGGATTAACCATTTTTCGGAGGGAATATGAAACATTTTGATCAACGTCGTCTATTGATCGGCTTGGTGGCGCTGGCGGGCCTGGCGGCTGTGGCCGTGTTCGCCTACCGGACGCAAGCCTCCGGCGGCGAGGCGCTGCAAGCCTCCGGCACGGTGGAGGCCATCGATGTGCTCATCTCCCCCGAAACCGCCGGACGGGTGGCCGAGGTGCTGGTGGAAAAAGGGGCGCTGGTGAAAGCCGGCGATGCGCTGCTGCGCCTGGACGACGCCCTGCTGCAAGCGCAGCGGGTGCGCGCCGAAGCCGCCTGGCAGGCCGCCCAGGCCAACCTGGCCGCCGCGCAAGATGGGGAAGCCGCCGCCGGCGCCGCCCTGAAGAGCGCCCAGGTGGGCCTTGAAGCCGCCCAGGCGGCAGCCGAAGCCGAGCGCCTGCCGGTGCAAAAAGCCCTGGACGACCTGGCCGTGAACGCCCCCGCCCTGCGCGGCGAGGCCGCCCGCTCTGTGGCTGCCGCCAACCGCGCCGTGCGCGACGCCGTGTATATGCTGGATAACTTTACCGTCTCCTCGCTGCAAAAAGACCTCAGCCCGTCTCAGGGCATCTCGCAAACCAAGCAGCTATTAGATGAAGCCCGCGCCGCTTTTGAACCCTTTCGCAACGAATCCCAAAGCAGCAGCCGCCGCGAGACCCTCAAAGACAACCTGGACAACGCTCAAAGCGAATATGACAGCGCCGTGCGGCGCATTGAGCTTAACGCCGCCCTCGAAGCCGCCCAGGCTCGTTTGCATAAAGTGGAAGATGATCTGAATAAACTCAAAGACGGCCCCAACCCGCAAGACGTGGCGATCTTAGAGGCCCGCTTGCAGGCTATCGACGCCGCCCCGCGCCAGGCTCAAACCGCCGTAGAAGCCGCCCTGGTGGGTGTACAAACCAGCCAATCGCGCATCCAGGCCGCCCAGGCTGCCGTCGCTCAGGCCCAGGCCGAACTGGCCTTGCTCGAACTTCAGCTGCAAAAGCTCACCATTACCGCGCCGGTGGAGGGCGTGGTGCTAACCCGCAGCGTAGAAGCGGGCGAGGTGCTGGCCCCCGGCTCGGCGGTCATGTCCATCGGGCGCGTGGCGCAGCTAAAAATCACCGTCTACCTGCCCGAAGATCGCTACGGTCAGGTGCGGGTGGGCCAAACCGCCCAGGTGTCGGTGGACGCCTTTCCCGGTCAGCTATTCCCGGCCACCGTGGCGGCCATCGCCGACCAGGCCGAATTCACTCCGCGCAATGTGCAAACCGCCGAAGGGCGGCGTAACACCGTTTTCGCCATCGAGCTGCGCCTGGACAACCCGCAAGATAAGCTCAAGCCCGGCATGCCCGCCGATGTAAGTTTTGGGAACTAACCCGACCATGGAAATGCTGATCGAAGCCGAACACTTACAGCGCCGCTTTGGCCCCAAACTGGCTGTGGATGATGTCAGCTTTCGCGTAGCGGCGGGCGAAATCTATGGGCTGGTGGGGCCAGATGGGGCCGGCAAGACCACCACGCTGCGTCTGCTGTGCGGGGCTTACGAACCCACCCCGGCCGACCCACCGGCGGTCATCCGTGTGGGCGGTTTCGACGTGGCGCGCCGCCCCGACCAGGCCCGCGCCAACATCGGCTATCTTTCGCAGCGTTTCTCTCTCTACGAAGACCTCACGGTGCTAGAAAATATCCGCTTCTTCGCCGAACTGCGCGGGATGCGCGCCGCCGAATGGCTGCCGCGCTGCATGCACCTGCTCGATTTTGTGGGCCTGGCCGATTTTACAACCCGCCGCGCCGGGCATCTGTCGGGCGGCATGAAGCAAAAGCTGGGCCTGGCCACCGCCCTGGTCACCCGCCCGCGCGTGCTGCTGCTCGATGAACCCACCACCGGCGTAGACCCGGTAACCCGCCAGGACTTTTGGAGGCTGATCATCCAACTGGTCACCCAGCTCGAAGACGGCCAGGGAATATGCGTGCTGGTTTCGACGCCCTACATGGACGAGGCCGCCCGCTGCCATCACCTGGGCTTCATGCGCCACGGGCGCATCGTAGCCGACGGTGCGCCAGGCGAACTGCGCGCCCGATTAACCGGGCGGATTGTGGAGCTGCGCGGCGCGCCTTTGCTCGATCTGCGCCGCCTGGCCGCCCAAGACCCCGACGTGGCCGATGTGCGCGCCTTTGGCGACCGTCTGCATGTGCGCATGCGCACCCCCCAACCCGACGCCGCCATCGCCCGCCTGCGCCAGGCGGCGCCCACCTCCGGCATCGAGCTGATCGACGCCCGCCCCATTCCCGCCTCCCTGGAGGATGTATTCATTGACCTGGCCGATTCGGAAGACTGATATGCCCCCCTCCCCCGCCATCCAGGTTCACGACCTCACCCGCCGCTTCGGCAGCTTCACCGCTGTCGATCACGTCTCCTTCGATGTGCAGCCGGGCGAAATCGTGGGCTACCTTGGCCCCAACGGCTGCGGCAAAACCACCACCATTCGCATGCTGCTGGGGCTGCTGCGCCCCACCGAAGGCCGCGCGCAAGTGCTGGGCTACGACATCGCCGCCCAGGCCGAAGAAATCCGCGTGCTATGCGGCTATATGTCGCAGAAATTCGCCATCTACGACGATCTGACGGTGTGGGAGAACCTGCGCTTCTACGCCGGGGTGTATGGCATCCAAGATAAGGCCCACATCCAGCAGGTGCTAGACCATGTGGGGCTGAGCGAGCACACCGCTGCGCTCACCCGCGAAATGTCCACCGGTTGGCGGCAGCGTCTGGCCCTGGGCATTGCCCTGGTGCATCAGCCGCGCCTGCTGTTCCTGGACGAGCCCACCTCCGGGGTAGACCCCAACGCCCGCCGTATCTTTTGGGATTTGATCTACGATCTTTCATCGCAGGGCGTGACCGTGCTGGTTACCACCCATTACATGGACGAGGCCGAATATTGCCACCGCGTGGGCATGATGCGCGGCGGCAAACTGCTGGCGATGGATACCCCCCTGGCGCTAAAAAACCGCTATGTGCAAGGGGGGGTGTATGAAATTTCCGTCGACTCGCTCACCGCTGGTCTGAAAGCCCTGGAGGCTTCGCCGTTGATAGAACGGGCAAGTTTAGCGGGCGATCATCTGCGCGTGATCACAACCGCTCACGCCGACGCAGCCGCCTCCGCCGCCGTCACGCAGGACGATTTGCGAGCGGTTCTGGCGCAAGCGGGGGTGGCTGCGCTCGCGATTGCCCCCGGCGAACCGGCGCTGGAAGATGTCTTCGTTCACCTGGCCCACGCCAATGGCTAAGCCCCGTCCGGCAGGCGCAGACCAGCGCGCCGGTTAAAACAAAAGGGGCCGCCCCGGCAAATCGGGCGGCCCCTTGAAAAGACGCACGCAGGTGGATCTGAAGAACTATTCTTCGTCCTCTTCCTTCTTGCCCTTTTCGATCACTTCCGGTTCGGCTTCTTCGCCTTCTTCGGCTTCCAACTCGGCCGCCGGCGGCGCAACCACAGCGATCACATCATCCATGTGGGCCAGGATCGTCACAGTGCTGGGCAGGTTCAGGTCGCGCACGTAGATGGCGTCGCCAATTTCCTTAAGCACAGTGATATCCACGTCGATGGAGGAGGGCAGATCGCGAGGCAGCGCTTCCACTTCCAGCTCTTCGCGCGAGGGCACCACAATGGCGCCATACAGCTTCACTGCCGGGGCTTCACCCTTGAGATTCACCCGCACCACCACGCCGATCTTTTCAGTCATCGAGATTTCTTGGAAATCGAGATGGATCATTGCTCCGGTGATGGGGTTGCGCTGCTTTTCGCGCACCAGCACGGTGTGCTTAACGCCATCGATTTCGATGCTTAGCAGCTGCGACGCCGAAAGGCGGGGCAGAATGCGATCGGCATCGCGCTGATTAATGCTGATGACTACCGGTTCCACTTTGTGGCCGTAAATCACCGCAGGCAGCAGGCCGGCGCGGCGCAGTTGGCGAACTTGTTTTCCGGTTACAGTGCGAGCTTGGCCGTTCAGAATTACGTCTTCCATATTTTCCTTCCTCGGAGCGCCTCTCACCCGGTCAGAGCCGGATTACCTTCACTCCTCTGGTAAAATTTTAAGAGGCCGGGGTGAACCCCCGCCTCAACATCACTTTTTTAGCAGCTTTGCCAGGCCTAAAATCAGGCCCACAGCCACGCCCCCCGAAACGCCCAACAGAAGCGCCCGTGGGGTGTCGATAGCGGTTTGCACATCGCCGTGAACCTGGCCCGCCAGCAAAATGCCGGTACGCACCCTATCGCAAGTAACCTGCTGCGCCACCAAAACGCCGGTGCGGCTGTCATTCAGCCGGGCTTCGTTGGTGTACACAACCAGACTGCCGCTGTCGTCTAAGGTGGCGCGGTCGGCTTGCAAGAGCAAGGTTAAGGAGCCGGTCAGGTCGGCAATGCCGGCTTGCGCCATGGCAATGGCTGCGCTGTTGCCGTTCAGGCGCTCACACGTAACTTGAGCAGCGGCGGCGTTGTGCAGTTCCACTTCGCCAGCGTCAATTTCCTTGGCGGCCGAGTTGTTCATGTGCACCACCTCAGCCTGCACATTCTGCACCTGGGCGTTGTTAATCTCAACGCTGGTGGCGCTGATATCTCCCACCTTTGGCAGTCCGTTGGTGTCTTGCGGATTATCCTGGCTCATCTCTGGCTCCTCTCATAAAAATAGCCCCGTGGTCGGGGGTCGCGATAGAAAAGCGGGTAGCATTTTAACATGGTTGCCCAAAAGTGTAAAGCGTGGTTTTGATGATAAAATCCATGCCAATGAACGCCATTAAACATCTTCCTCCTGATTATCGCCTGGCATGGACGATAGACCTGGCAAAAAACCGGCGCTTGCTGGTAATTTTGAATATCTTTGGAATAGCGCTGTTTGTTCCGGCGCTGCTGCTGTTCGGCCGGCTGATAACCGTGATGCGCCCCGACCTGGGCGGCCCTTCAGGGGTAGTACTCGGCCTGGGTGAAGGCTCCACGGGAACTTTGCTGCAAATTGCCGGTATCTTCATAGCATACGTGTTGGTGCTGCTGCTGCATGAAGGCTTCCACGGGATATTTTTCTGGGCCTTCACCGGAAAGGCGCCGGAGTTTGCGTTTAAGCTTTCATATGCCTTTGCCGCCGCGCCCACCTGGTTCATCCCGCGCCGCCAATATTGGATCGTGGCGCTGGCCCCACTGGTGGGGGTGAGCGCGGTGGGCATCGCCATGCTGCCGCTGCTGCCGGAAGGCTGGATCTTAGCCTGGCTGATTGCGCTGTCTGGCAACGTGGCCGGGGCGGTGGGCGATCTGTACGTGCTGCTGCGGTTGTGGGGCGCGCCCGCCAACACCCTGGTCAACGATCGCGGCGACGCAATCAGCTTCTACCACCACGATTGAAGGGACCCCAGGCGATGCCACGAGACAACCGACCGCCGGCGGACGCGGCGCAAACCCAAAGCGGCCGCCCTCCGAAAGGCAAGCGTGCTGCGCCGGAGGGGGCGAACCCCGCCGATGACTTTATGGCCTTTTCGGTGGAAGTGAACCACCGGGCGCTGGCGTTCTTCTCCAAGCCGGGCATCCCGCATTGGGACGAGCTGTCGCCGGCGGGCAAACTTCTAGCAGAGCAAGCGCAGCTCCCCGAAGCCGGCGAAGGGCTGTACTTCAACGTGGGCCACGGAGCCGCGGCCGCCGCCCTGGGACGCGAGCACCCCGCGCTGCGCTTCACCTGGATGGATCGCAATTTCGTGGCGCTGGAATGCGCCCGCCGCACCCGAGACGCCGCCCTCTCCCATGCCCGCATCTGGGATGGCATCGCTCCGCCCGATGAGCGTTTATTTGACTTCGCCCTGATCGAGCTGCCCAAGGGGCGCAGCGTGATGCGCCGCTGCCTGGCCCAGGCCTTCCGCGCCCTCAAACCGGGCGCGCCGCTGTGGTTGGCCGGAGCCAAAGACCTGGGCGTCGAACCGGCCATCAAAGACGCCGCCGCGCTGTTTGGCCCCGGCTCGGCCCCGATCTACAAAAAAGGCTCGCGCCTGGTGAATTTTGTGCGCCCCGCCAGCGCGCCCTGCCTCCCCACAGCACCCGACCTGGCCTGGTGGGACGAACCCGGCATCGCCCCCGATACCTGGCAAGCGTTTAACGTGACCACGCCAGGCGGAACGCTGCCGCTGGTGGCGCTGCCGGGCGTGTTCGCCGCCGGACGGCTGGACGACGGTACGGCGCTGCTGCTCGACCACCTGCCCAACCCGGCCGGCTTGCGCGCCGTAGACTTGGGCTGCGGGGCGGGGATCATCGGCCTGCGCATGGCGCAGCGCGGCGCTGCCTGGGTCGATCTGCTAGACACCGACCTGTTGGCGGTGGCCGCCTGCCAGGAAAACCTGCGCCGCCTGGGGCTGGGCGACGCCGCGGCCATGCCCTCCGACGCCCTTAGCGCAGTGCAGGGCCGCGAATACGATCTGATCGTCTCGAACCCACCCTTCCACAGCGGCAAAGAAGTGGACTATCGCATGGCGCAGGCGTTCATCCGGCAGAGCTACGCCGCCTTACGCCCGAAAGGCCGCCTGATCCTGGTGGCCAACCGCTTCATCCGCTACGAACGCCGCCTGGAGGAGTTCTTCCCCCACCCGCGCTTCCTGGCCGAGACCCGTTCCTTTCACGTCATCATGGCGCAAAAAATCTAACCGGCGCGGCTACCAGCCCTCATCGCCAGGGAACAGGTTGGTGAGCTTCACCAGTGTGCGCGGCTCAGCCATCCAGTCCACCACCGCATCGCGCCAACGGGCGTAGTGCGCCGTCTGGCGATGCGCAATTTGAGCGGCCGCATCGTGATACACCTCCAACAGCACAAAACGGGTCGGGTCGTCTTGCTGCTGGACGACATCGAAACGCGCCACCCCGGCTTCTTGCACACTGTTAGAGGCGTTGTCCAGGCTGGCAGCGATGAACGGCTCCACAAATTCGGGTTTTACATGAATAAAAACATGCACAATATGCACAAGCGACCTCCTGAAGTTGCGTTATTAAAGATTATACCCGCTGCCGGGGGCGTCCCCCCAATTTGCAAATATTGCTCTCCAATTCATTTGCTTTTGTTGCATTACTTGCAATAACATCCCCTTATGCTAGGGCCATCTCACACTGGAGGTGAAAGATGGCCCGCAAACCCAATGTAGATCGCATGCAAGACGTATATTCCGCTGTACAGCGTTACCCCGGAGAAAAGCCCGGCTTTTTCGCCCGCTTGTTGGGGCTGCAGCGCTCGGATGTCACCCGCATCCTGCCCACCCTGGAAGACCGCGGCTACTATCTGAGCGAGGATGACCGCGGCGGTCTGTGGCCTTTCAAACACAAAAAACCTTAATCTTAGTGTTGCAGAATTTGCACACCCGGCCTGCTACAATCAGGTATCGCCCGGATTGCCGGGGGCAGGCGCGCCCCTATCGCCTCTCGCCGGTAAATCCTTTGCAGGTGATGAATTACACCTGGCCGATTTGTTAACCATTTGCTACAATAAACATGACACTATTCGTTGGACACCCAATCAATCTTAAAGGCCTCGCTGCGCCCTGGGGGATGATGCGCACGGCCGGTTTCCCTGCTACTTTGCCGCCGGGCAAAGGTTTCAACTACAGATGTAATTCACGCAAGATGGCCGGAGGAGTATGGGACGGGGACTAAATAAAGCCGAGCGACTTAAACAAATGGAATGGGATTATACCCAGCGGGCCTACAGCGATACCGAGATGGCCGAGCGCCTGGGCGTTGACCGGGCCACTGTCTTCCGCGACCGGCGCGAGCTAACTGCGGAACACCCCTTTACAACCATCGCCCCTGGGCGCTACCGCATCGACCGCAAGGGGTACATCTCCCATATCGATGTGACCCTGCACGAAGCCCTGGCGCTGTACCTGGCCGCCCGGCGCTCGTCGCGCCAAACCCGCCTGGCGCAGCCGCACGCCGCTTCGGCGCTCGAAAAGCTGGCCGTGGCCCTCAAGCAGCCCATGACCGAGCGGCTGGTGCGCGCCGCCCAATCGATCATGGAGCAGTCCACCCAGCCCGAGCGGGTGAAGGTGCTCGAAGTGGCGACGCAGGCCTGGGTGGAGCAGCGCAAACTGGAAATCACCTATCGCGCCCTCAACGTCCCGCGCAGCCGCCAGCATCTCATCCACCCCTACCTGATCGAACCGTCGATCTGGAGTGATGGGGTATACCTGATCGGCCACAGCGAGACCCACGGCGGCCTGGCCACATTCAAAATCGAGCGCATCGAAGCCGCCGAGAAGACCATCCAGAGCTTCGAGATTCCCGAAACTTTTGACGAACAAGAACTGCTCCGGCACGCCTGGGGCATCTGGTACCGCGAAGGCGAACTCATCACCGTGCGCCTGCGCTTTCGCCCGGGCGCGGCGGCGCAGCGCCTGGCGGAGAGCATCTGGCACCCCAACCAGCAGCCGCTGCAGCCCCTGGAAGACGGCGGCTGCATCTGGCAGGCGCAGGTGGCCGAGTGGCAAGAAATGCTCCCCTGGGTGCGCGGCTGGGGCGCCGACGTGGAGGTGCTGGAGCCGGAGGGGATGCGCAAACAGGTGGCTGCCATGGCTCGGCAGTGCGCCGAACTCTACGGGTATACCTGTTCCACAGGTAAAAGTATGAGCAAGATTTATTACGCCCACACCAAAGGGCAATTCGAAGAAGAATGGCAAACCCTGCTCGACCACCTCGAAAGCACGGCTCGCCTGGCGGCTGAACTGGGCCAAGATGCCGGCTTAAGTGACTGGGCGGCAATAGCAGGCCGCTTGCACGACCTGGGGAAGTATCAACAGGCGTTCCAAGAGCGATTGAAAGGCTCGAAGCGCAAAGTAAACCACACCAACGCCGGAGCAAAGACCGTACGCGAATTATTCGCCGACCGCGAACCATTCGCCACGCTGTTAGCTTACTGCATTGCCGGACACCACGGCGGCCTACCCGACTATGGCAGCCCCATCGATACCGAAGATGAACCATCTATGTGCGGGCGACTAAAGAAGGATGCGGGTGAATTTGGTGATTATCAAAAAGAACTGGATATTACCACGCTGAATTTTCCCAAGGGCAGCAAGCTGCGCCCAGTGGACAGCAGAAATCCCACCTTCACACTGGCCTTCTTTACCCGGATGCTGTACTCAACGCTAGTGGACGCCGACTTCTTGGACACCGAAACTTTTGTCAACGGGCCTAAACCACGCGGCGGGCATGCCGATATTCCCACGCTGGCAGCTCGCTTTGCAGAGCGATTGGAGCGTTTCGACCACCCTACTACGCCAATAAACCAGCAGCGCACACAGACCCTGCACCAGTGCATTAACCAGGCAAACCAACCCCAGGGGTTATTTACCCTTACCCTGCCCACGGGCAGCGGAAAAACCCTGGCTTCTATGGCTTTTGCATTAGAACACGCCCGCCGGCACGGCCTGAAACGCGTGGTTTATGTCATTCCTTATACCAGCATCATCGAGCAAAACGCCGGCATTTTCAAAGAAGAATTGGGGGTGGAAGCAGTACTGGAACATCACGCCAACTTCGATTTTCGCGGCGAACAACAAGATTACAACTCCCCTCAAGGTAGCCTGCTGCAGAAACTTAAGCTGGCCGCCGAAAACTGGGATATACCGATCGTCGTTACCACGACCGTACAGTTCTTTGAATCACTCTACGCTAACCGCTCATCGCGCTGCCGCAAAATTCACAACCTGGCGAAAAGCGTCCTCATTTTCGACGAAGTGCAGCTTCTGCCGCGTGATTATCTGAAACCGTGCCTGTATGCCGTGGCTGAATTGGTACAAAATTATGGTTGCAGCGCCGTCTTTTGCACCGCCACCCAGCCCGACCTGGAACCCGGCCTACCGCCGGGTCAGGTGACGCGAGAATTGATCGGTGATCTGCCTGCGCAATACGACTTTTACAAACGCGTACAGGTTATCAACCGTGGCAAACTGGACGACGATACGATAGCCGGAGAAATGAACCTTGCCCCACAAGCACTGTGCATCGTCAATACTCGCCGCCATGCACGCGCCATCTATCCATTGCTGGACGAGGAGGGACGCTTTCACCTTTCCACCTTGATGTGCCCGGTGCATCGCCGCCAGGTAATTGGCGAAATCGAGGCGCGCCTGAGTAGTGGGCAGCCATGCCGCGTCGTCTCAACCCAGCTGCTCGAAGCCGGTGTGGATTTAGACTTTCCTCTCGGCTACCGGGCGCTGGCCGGCCTCGAATCCATCGCCCAGGCCGCCGGACGGGTTAACCGCAACAAGCGCGTCGAAACCGCCCCCCTGTACGTGTTCGAAAGCGACTCCGACTCGGCCCGGCGCGCCCCTAAGTACATTCGTCAATCCGGCGAGGTAGCCCGGATGGTGCTGGAGCGATTACCCGACCCGATGAGCATTGAGGCCATTCGCGCCTACTATCATGAGCTTAATCAGTTACAATCGGGAGACGCCTTCGATTATAAAAATATCCTGAATTACTTTAAGAGCGACCTTGGGACGCCCGCCTTTGCTTTCAAGACCGCCGCAGATAACTTTCACCTGATCGAGGAAACTACCCAGCCTGTTATCATCCCTTGGGATGAGAAAGCAGTGACGTTATTGGAAAAGCTGCTCGACACGCCATACCCTAACAGCCTGGCGCGCGCATTGCAACCCTATACGGTGAATATTTATCAACATGAATTAGAAGCCCTACAGAACAAGCTAGCCGTGGAGGTGTATTTGGAACGATTTAATGTGTTAAGCCAAACATCACTCTTTTTGTATCACGATGATACGGGACTGGAAATTCCCGCCAACGAACAGGCACAAGCAATTTATGTGGACTAACTCAACAAATCATAGCAAACGATAGGAGGCAAAGCATGGGTTATGGCATTATCATTCGCGTACAAGGCCCATATGCACTTTTCACTCGCCCGGAGATGAAAGTGGAGCGAGTGAGTTACGATGTTATCACACCATCGGCAGCGCGCGGCATTATCGAAGCCGTATACTGGAAACCCGCGATACGCTGGGTGATCGACCGTATTCATGTGATGAAAGAACCGCAATTCACCAATATTCGCCGCAATGAGGTGAGCGATGTTATCTCTTCCCAGGTTGCAACACAGGTGATGAACGGAAGCAATAAAGCGCTTTATCTCGACAGCACCGAGAAGCGCCAGCAGCGCGCCTCGATGGTTCTAAAAGATGTCGATTACATCATCGAAGCGCATTTTGAAATGATGCCGGAGGGGGCCAGCCCAGAAGATACGATTGAGAAACACTACAATATCGCCCTGCGTCGCCTGCGAAAAGGGCAGTACTTTAACCCACCTTGCCTGGGAACACGCGAATTCGGCGCCCAGGTGGACCTGATTGAGGATGGGAACATTCCACCTAGCGCCTTGCATGGCTCCAAAGATTTGGGCTGGATGCTATTCGACCTGGACTTCTCCGACCCCCAGGATATCAAACCAATCTTCTTCAAAGCCATTCTGGAAGATGGCGTAATGGATTTAACCCAGGTTCAGAAAGCGAGATAAGGGATGATCCTTCAAGCGCTTAACCGTTATTACGAAATATTGGCCGCCGACCCGGAGTGTGACATCCCGCGCCTGGGGTTCAGCACCGAGAAGATTTCTTTTTGCCTGGTTATAAGCGCGCAAGGCGAGATAGTCGCCCTGCTTCCGCTAACCCGCAAGGTTCAACGCGGCAAAAAAGAAATAGAATTGTCTCATATCCCATTGATTGTACCCGAACGAGTTCCTAGATCGGTCAATATAGATGCGAACTACCTTTGGGATAATGCAGAATATATCCTGGGCCTTTCCGGCAAAGAAATCAAAGGAGGCAAAGAATCCCAAGAAGCAGCCAAGCGGCAGCGCCGGTTCCAAGTCTTTCGGGAGAAGAACCTCAGCCAGCTGGAAAAAGTGAATGCCGCCGAGTCACGCGCCCTGGCAGCATTCCTCACGCGTTACACCCAAGAGATGCTTATCCAGCATCCGAGCATGGTCGCCAACCTGGAGGCGCTCAAACAAGGCGGCAATCTGGTTTTTAAGCTCGAAGGCTCAGACCATTATCTCCACGAATCGCCCGAGTTACAACAGGAATGGATCGCACATAAATTGGGAGAAGCGCAACAAGCCGATTTAATCCAATGCCTGATCACCGGCGAAACCGCTCCGCTAGCCACATTACACAATCAACTCCAAGGGGTTAAGGGAACGCAATCGACAGGGGCTGCTTTGGTGGGGTTTAACGCCTCAGCTTATCAATCCTATAACAGCGAGCAGGGGCGCATTGCCCCAACCGGTAAAACCGCCGCTTACCAATACTATACAGCATTGAAATATTTATTATCGCCGGATTGCCCTAACCCCAAGTTCCAAATTGGCGATACTACCGTGGTCTACTGGGCCATGAGCAGCAGCCCGGCCTACGCCGAACTATACCATTCGGTATTCGATCCTGATTGGGCTGGTGAAACTCCTCAAGAGGGGCGTGATTCTACGGCTAATGATCGGCTGCGCGCGGTAGCCGATAAGGTCAAACGGGGCGAGAAATTAGATGGGCAAGGTCTACTGGAAGGGTTAAACCCGAACATGCAGTTCTTTGTGCTAGGGTTAGCTCCCAATGCGGCGCGCATATCGGTGCGCTTCTTCTATCAAGACACCTTTTTAAATCTCATCGAACATTTGCTAGCGCATTACGAAGACTTGGCGATAGAGCGCGAGTACGAGAATCAGCCCGCCCGATTGCCTCCGTATACTCTCCTGCGAGAAACTTATTCCCAGAACGCTCAAGTCAAAGAGCCGCCGCCGCTGTTGGGGGGTGCATTGATGCGGGCGATCTTAGGGAATACACCTTACCCAGCCTTGTTATATAACACGGTGATCAATCGTGTGCGCGCCGATGCTGATAATAAAGAGAAGCATATCTACAAGATTAACTACTCCAGGGCAGCTATCATCAAGGCCTGCCTGATCCGCAAATATCGCAATCTCAATCAACCCCAGATAAAGGAGGTACTGTGCATGTCGCTCAATGAGCAATCTACCAACCAGGCATACCTGATGGGACGTTTATTCGCTGTGCTTGAGAAGGCTCAGTTAGACGCATTAGGTGAAAACATCAACTCGACTATCAAAGATCGTTATTTTTCGTCTGCCTGCGCCTCGCCGGCCACGGTGTTCCCCATCCTATTACGCCTCTCGCAGCATCACATTTCCAAGGCGGAATTTGGCTACGTTAGTGAGAATTTGATCCAATCCATTCTCAACCTGCTCGAAATCGAACGCAATCCCTTCCCCACTCACCTGGGTCTGGACGAGCAAGGTCTGTTCATCCTGGGCTATTATCACCAGCGCGCCGTGCGCTACCAGTCAAAGGCGAAAAAAGCCGAACTGGCCGCTCAAGCATCTGAAGCATAATCCATCTATCCCTAACCGAGAAAAGGACAAAAATCATGGCTACCCCTCTGTCTAACCGCTACGAATTCGTACTGTTTTATGATGTTGAAAACGGCAACCCCAATGGCGATCCCGACGCCGGCAACATGCCCCGCATCGACCCTGAGACGGGTTATGGCATCGTAACCGATGTGTGCCTGAAGCGCAAAATCCGCAATTATGTGGAAATGATCAAAGGCGACGCTCCCGGTTTTAAGATTTATGTTAAGGAAGGCATTCCACTTAACAGCCAACACGAATTAGCCTACATCGGTACCAATACCCCTTTGCCTGCAAAAGATGACAAGAAGAATCTTCCTATTCCCACCTTGCGCAAGTGGATGTGCGACAATTTCTACGATATCCGCACATTTGGGGCGGTGATGAGTACGGGGGTAAACTGCGGCCAGGTACGTGGCCCGGTGCAGATCAATTTTTCGCGCAGCCTGGACCCGATTGTTCAGCAAGAGGTGACCATCACCCGTGTGACGGTGACAAAGGTGGGGGAAGATAAACAAACCGAAATGGGCCGCAAACATATTGTGCCCTATGCCGCTTACCGGGTGGAAGGTTACGTATCGGCTAAGCTGGCTAACGACGAGACCAAGGGCACAGGTTTTAGCCAGGAGGATGTGAAATTGCTCTGGGATGCGCTAGTGGGAATGTTTGAGTATGATCACTCCGCTTCCCATGGCAAGATGGTTACACGCAAACTAATCGTATTCAAGCACGATTCTGAACTTGGCAATGCCCCTTCTCACAAACTCTTTGACTTGATAAAGGTCAATAGACTTAATTCAGCGCAGCCTCCCCGCAGCTTTTCCGACTACCAAATCACCATAGATAAGCAGGCAGTCCCTGCCGGCGTCACACTGGTTGAGATGATCTAGTGAGCGAATATTCCGCCGATCAGCTTCTTGCGCTTTCGGGCATTCAACACTTCCACTTCTGCCGCCGTCAATGGGCGCTCATCCATATTGAATGCCAATGGCAAGACAATTTGCTTACCGTCGCAGGCAGCTTGATGCACCAGCGGACTGATAACCCGTTCCTGACGGAAGTCAGGAACGGGGTTATCATCACGCGCGCCATGCCGGTAGCTTCATACCGGCTGGGGCTATATGGGGTGTGCGATGTGGTAGAGTTTACTCCTTCGCCGGAGGGCATCGTGTTACCCGGACGACCCACCACCTACTTACCCGCCCCGGTAGAATACAAGCATGGAAAGGCAAAACACGACGCCTGCGATGAGGTTCAGCTATGCGCACAAGCGATGTGCCTGGAGGAGATGATCCCAGTTACCATTCCCACCGGCTATTTTTATTACGGCGAGGTGCGGCATCGAGTGGGCGTGACGCTAACGACAGAACTGCGCCGGCTGGTGACAGACATGGCCGCCGAAATGCACGATTATTTCGCCCGCGGCCACACACCGCGCGTCAAGCCCAGTAAAGCCTGTCGCTCATGTTCATTGGCCGAAATTTGCCTGCCTGAAATCCAAGTCCAGCCTGAGCCAATCGAACATTACATCCGACGGCATATCGAAGAGACCTGAACGCCATATCATGAAAAAGTTACTGAATGTTCTATATGTCAATGCTGCCCAAACATACCTGGCCCTGGAAGGTGAGAATGTGGTGATTAAGAAAGAAGATAAGATCGCCATGCAATTACCCCTTCATAACTTAGAAAGCATCGTTTGTTTTGGGTATTTAGGGGCCAGCCCAGCGTTAATGGGCGCATGTGCCGAGAAAAACATTGGACTTAGTTTTCTTTCGCCGAGTGGGCGATTTCTAGGGAGGATCACCGGCAAAGTCAAAGGGAATGTGCTATTGCGCAAAAAACAGTATCAAATATCGGAGCAGGATTGCCCTAGCCTGCCGATCGCTCGCGCCTGCTTATCAGGCAAAATCTACAATTGCCGCAAGGTGATCGAGCGCGCCATACGCGACCATGCGGTTCTGGTAGATATAAGCGCGTTAAGCCAGGCATCACAATCACTGCGAGAGAGCTTGCAAACCATCCAACGCGCCAACAGCGTGGGCGAGTTAATGGGAATAGAGGGCAGCGCGGCAAAGATATATTTTGGAGTGTTTAACCACCTCATCCTGCAGCAAAAAGAAGATTTTATTTTCGAAGGCCGCACTCGAAGGCCGCCGCTGGATCGTGTCAACGCCCTACTCTCATTTCTCTATACGTTATTAGCGTCCGAAGTAGGCTCTGCCTTAGAAACGGTTGGTCTTGATCCTTATGTCGGGTTCTTGCATCAAGACCGGCCAGGGCGAGCATCGTTGGCGTTAGATGTGATGGAAGACCTGCGTCCCGTCTTAGCCGATCGATTAGTGTTGACAATGATCAATCGCAAACAGATCAGCGCGGGAGGGTTTGTGAGAAAGGAAAATGGCGGCATGTTGATGGATGACGACACCCGCAAAAAAGTAATCTCGCTGTGGCAAGAACGTAAGAAAGAGACCATTACCCATCCGTATCTTAAGGAACGCATTGAGTTCGGTTTGATACCGCACGTACAGGCACTGCTGCTGGCGCGGCATGTACGCGGCGACCTGGATTGCTACCCGCCATTTTTTTGGCAGTAAGGTTTTAAGCAATGATGGTATTGATAACCTACGATGTAAATACCGAAACGGAAGCTGGGAAGAAACGGCTCAACAAAGTTGCCAAGCGATGTAAAAACTACGGGCAACGAGTACAGAACTCGGTTTTTGAATGTTTGATAGACCCGGCATTGTTTCTCGTTGTGAAAGAGGGTTTGGTAAAATTGATTGACCCCGAAAAAGATAGCCTAAGGTTCTACTACTTAGGAGATGAGTGGAAAAACAAGGTGGAACATGTGGGAGCAAAGAAGAGCATCAACCTGGAAGGGCCATTAATTATATAATGCGAACCACAAGTGAACATGAAAACCCTGGTAGGTTCGCAGGCTAAAAGAGAGGTAGTAAGGGTCAAAGTGACCTGAAAAGGATAAAAGATCTGCGAAACCAAGCCCTCCGCCCCAATATATGGGGGGTATAGGATAGATTCGCCCAGATATTGCGGTCGCCCCCCGTCCGGGGGCGTGGATTGAAATTTGTTTTATCGAATGTTGAAAACTAAACGTGCTAGTCGCCCCCCGTCCGGGGGCGTGGATTGAAATTTGCGTCGGTTGTAGTGATGCTAAGAATAACCCCGTCGCCCCCCGTCCGGGGGCGTGGATTGAAATACTTACGCCATCGGGCAAGACCTAAAGGCCGCCGAGTCGCCCCCCGTCCGGGGGCGTGGATTGAAATATCAGTTGTTGGGCGAAACCATCCTCGGCGCCCGTCGCCCCCCGTCCGGGGGCGTGGATTGAAATACCGGCGGGAAACCACTGTCTGAAGAAACGAAAAGTCGCCCCCCGTCCGGGGGCGTGGATTGAAATGTCGGCTTATGACGCGGCAATTGCGAGGGATGATAGGGTCGCCCCCCGTCCGGGGGCGTGGATTGAAATGCTCAAGCCTTAGCCGCGTTGGGCGAGCCTGCCGCGTCGCCCCCCGTCCGGGGGCGTGGATTGAAATTTTTCCGCACATACGACTATCGATCACCCATGCGGTCGCCCCCCGTCCGGGGGCGTGGATTGAAATTTGCTGTCCTTGACCGCTGCCATGACCAACTTCGAGTCGCCCCCCGTCCGGGGGCGTGGATTGAAATTATATCGCCCAGATAAGGAATCATATTGTCTTCAGTCGCCCCCCGTCCGGGGGCGTGGATTGAAATGCCGCTGATGTTGCGCCCAGAGTTGCGGCGGGCAAGTCGCCCCCCGTCCGGGGGCGTGGATTGAAATTGTTTGCAATTCTGGCCCCCAACCGCAATGGCGGTCGCCCCCCGTCCGGGGGCGTGGATTGAAATATTTATATAGTCTAGTGTGGTATGTGTTGCTAGTGCTGTCGCCCCCCGTCCGGGGGCGTGGATTGAAATTCGGTACGGGGGCCGTGAATGGCTTTGTAAGCATGTCGCCCCCCGTCCGGGGGCGTGGATTGAAATTAGCCAGCGAGCCGTGGGCGGTCAAGTATATGGTCGCCCCCCGTCCGGGGGCGTGGATTGAAATCGAATAGAACTTCTCCAAATCCATTGAATCAATGTCGCCCCCCGTCCGGGGGCGTGGATTGAAATTGGACGGGCTGCACCTGACGCCGAGTGGATACCGCATGTCGCCCCCCGTCCGGGGGCGTGGATTGAAATATCACGCACCACGCCCATAGACACGTTGAGGCCCGTCGCCCCCCGTCCGGGGGCGTGGATTGAAATTGGGGAAACCGGTTATCAGACGTTGAAAACGAAGGTCGCCCCCCGTCCGGGGGCGTGGATTGAAATTTCATCCCGTCCCGCATGTACTCGCGGCGCTCCGTCGCCCCCCGTCCGGGGGCGTGGATTGAAATAGGGAAATACCGCCCACTCATGGAACGAAGTCTATGTGTCGCCCCCCGTCCGGGGGCGTGGATTGAAATAGGATAAAGCGGTGGTACTTGTGCCCGCGTATCGGGGTCGCCCCCCGTCCGGGGGCGTGGATTGAAATAACGGGGCCATGGGTGTGCTGAATAAGCCCGCCGTCGCCCCCCGTCCGGGGGCGTGGATTGAAATAGCGTACCCAACTTATCTGGCGGGCTAATCTTGAGTCGCCCCCCGTCCGGGGGCGTGGATTGAAATGTGTGCGGGTCCGTCGTAACGAACCTGAACTCTGTCGCCCCCCGTCCGGGGGCGTGGATTGAAATGTCCGTCATAACAGCCCCAGGCCACCGCTCGCCTGTCGCCCCCCGTCCGGGGGCGTGGATTGAAATCTCGCGTATTTGTGACGACTACGCCATCATAACCGTCGCCCCCCGTCCGGGGGCGTGGATTGAAATTTGCCGGGTATCTTGCCCTTGCCTAGCACCCGATCGTCGCCCCCCGTCCGGGGGCGTGGATTGAAATTTGCCGGGTATCTTGCCCTTGCCTAGCACCCGATCGTCGCCCCCCGTCCGGGGGCGTGGATTGAAATGCCCGAGGCAGTTGACCAGGGCTGGCGGCAGTTGCAGTCGCCCCCCGTCCGGGGGCGTGGATTGAAATTATACTCTCCTAATCTGATCTTACCTAATCTGAGTCGCCCCCCGTCCGGGGGCGTGGATTGAAATGGGCCTGGGCGATGCGTGATAGATACTCTATGCCGTCGCCCCCCGTCCGGGGGCGTGGATTGAAATTTTCTTATGATGTAATGAAATCGGATGGTAAAAGGTCGCCCCCCGTCCGGGGGCGTGGATTGAAATCATGGCCGCCATGCTGCCGCCCTTAGCCAGGGCGTCGCCCCCCGTCCGGGGGCGTGGATTGAAATTCTGCCGCCAGGAAGCGCAGGGCGTCGGGTGATAGGTCGCCCCCCGTCCGGGGGCGTGGATTGAAATAATATAGTATCACTATATTGAATTGCTATTGTAACATGTCGCCCCCCGTCCGGGGGCGTGGATTGAAATATATTACACTTATGATTATAGGATTAACCCTTGACGTCGCCCCCCGTCCGGGGGCGTGGATTGAAATCGTGGTGGTACGCAAACTTTGCACCAGATTGGATTGTCGCCCCCCGTCCGGGGGCGTGGATTGAAATCGAAAACTATGTGCGGCTCCCAATCATTGAAACCGTCGCCCCCCGTCCGGGGGCGTGGATTGAAATAATTGGGACCGCAAGCGCAAGGTATTTTGCCTGGTCGCCCCCCGTCCGGGGGCGTGGATTGAAATATAAGCGCAATAGGCTTTTGTGTTGGATGAAGTCGTCGCCCCCCGTCCGGGGGCGTGGATTGAAATTTATTTAACCCTTGACATGTATTAGATACCGTGGTGTCGCCCCCCGTCCGGGGGCGTGGATTGAAATAAGCGCGCCGCCTGGTCGATGATGGTCTGCTGCGTCGCCCCCCGTCCGGGGGCGTGGATTGAAATTGTGCTCGGCGGCGTAAGCCTGCACACGACCGTGTCGCCCCCCGTCCGGGGGCGTGGATTGAAATATGCCTATTTCCTCCGGTCTAACTTATCAATGGCCGTCGCCCCCCGTCCGGGGGCGTGGATTGAAATCTGCATATCCATCTCGCCCGGCAGGGTGATAGGTCGCCCCCCGTCCGGGGGCGTGGATTGAAATCTCCCCATATAACAGCCCGCCTCGAAAGCGCAATCGTCGCCCCCCGTCCGGGGGCGTGGATTGAAATCGCCCGCCCATCAAATTGGGATCACACGACGACCGTCGCCCCCCGTCCGGGGGCGTGGATTGAAATCGCGACGAACGCCGACCCGCACTTGCACTTTGCCTGTCGCCCCCCGTCCGGGGGCGTGGATTGAAATATCGTAGTAATGATATAAGCGACTAATCGTAATTGTCGCCCCCCGTCCGGGGGCGTGGATTGAAATCAAATCAAAATACTTATAATACGCGGCTTGTATGTCGCCCCCCGTCCGGGGGCGTGGATTGAAATGTTCACCACGACCGACTTAATCCCAAGCCCCTCTGTCGCCCCCCGTCCGGGGGCGTGGATTGAAATATCTCGGTAATCGCCCATAGGCCATCGCCGCGCGTCGCCCCCCGTCCGGGGGCGTGGATTGAAATTAACCATGACTGACTTACTCGCCCCCGTTGAACGTCGCCCCCCGTCCGGGGGCGTGGATTGAAATAGCTTCATCAGGCGCGGCAGGGCGAACTTGGTCATCACGTCGCCCCCCGTCCGGGGGCGTGGATTGAAATTCGCTTGAGATGCGCAGCCGGGCGGTGGCAATGCGTCGCCCCCCGTCCGGGGGCGTGGATTGAAATGGCTACAGCCCGAAGCACGCAAGCCGCATCGCCCGGTCGCCCCCCGTCCGGGGGCGTGGATTGAAATGTCCTCCCGTGGGGTGTTGGCGGCCAGGGTGATTTTGCAAGTCGCCCCCCGTCCGGGGGCGTGGATTGAAATCACCAGCACCACGCCCTCTTGCTCGTCGCGGCGAGTCGCCCCCCGTCCGGGGGCGTGGATTGAAATTAGGGAGAAACGAAAATGACCGACCAACAACCGCAGTCGCCCCCCGTCCGGGGGCGTGGATTGAAATTATCTCACCGGGTAGTTTATGACGCAGCCGCGGCGTCGCCCCCCGTCCGGGGGCGTGGATTGAAATAGCGAACCGCCCGCCTTTGACCCCGCCGCCACCCGTCGCCCCCCGTCCGGGGGCGTGGATTGAAATAGTGGATGAGAGTATTAGCCAGTAACGCCGTATCGTCGCCCCCCGTCCGGGGGCGTGGATTGAAATATCGTCCATTGATGTCTCGCTTTTGCGCGTTGCTAAATAGTCGCCCCCCGTCCGGGGGCGTGGATTGAAATGCTGAACTGGCCGATATGTCAGACGATGACGCGGGTCGCCCCCCGTCCGGGGGCGTGGATTGAAATGTCCATACTGGCTGCACTACAAGGACGAAGGCCAGTCGCCCCCCGTCCGGGGGCGTGGATTGAAATGCCTTCGTCGTCCCGGTCGGGCTCGCCGCGCTCGTCGCCCCCCGTCCGGGGGCGTGGATTGAAATTGTGTGGCTCTCCCCCGCCGACGCCCGCGCCCTGGTCGCCCCCCGTCCGGGGGCGTGGATTGAAATTCGATGTGGGGGGTGATAAGGCTCAGCTTGAAGGCGTCGCCCCCCGTCCGGGGGCGTGGATTGAAATATATATCAAATACTGCAAGTAATGTAGCCCTGGCGTCGCCCCCCGTCCGGGGGCGTGGATTGAAATTTGCCGAGTATCTCAGCAAAGCGGGCTTTGACTTGTCGCCCCCCGTCCGGGGGCGTGGATTGAAATAAGGGTCGGCGGGTTCATTTGCTCGGCGGCAGTTGGTCGCCCCCCGTCCGGGGGCGTGGATTGAAATTTTGTTAGCCCGCCGGAGCGGGCAGAAAGTGAAGTCGCCCCCCGTCCGGGGGCGTGGATTGAAATACCGCCGTGTCTGCCGTGTGCGCCGATTGTCGGGTCGCCCCCCGTCCGGGGGCGTGGATTGAAATATAATCCGGGTAAGATGATTGTTGACGCGGCATCTCGTCGCCCCCCGTCCGGGGGCGTGGATTGAAATGATGAACAGGCCGTGGTATCCTTGCCGCGCCACCGTCGCCCCCCGTCCGGGGGCGTGGATTGAAATCAGCTATGCGCCGTAAAGATTTAGGATGGTTAAGCGTCGCCCCCCGTCCGGGGGCGTGGATTGAAATATGGCTGAGGAGGCATGGACGGAGAGCCTACGCCGTCGCCCCCCGTCCGGGGGCGTGGATTGAAATAAACTAATGCCGACCAGATACGATGCAATCTATGTCGCCCCCCGTCCGGGGGCGTGGATTGAAATACATATTCAAGAGCGGGAAAGAGTGCATATACCGTCGCCCCCCGTCCGGGGGCGTGGATTGAAATCCCTGGGATATGCCTGCAATTCAGGCGGAGGATGGGTCGCCCCCCGTCCGGGGGCGTGGATTGAAATAGGATGGGCAACCCCTGGCGCAGCAGCGTATCAAGTCGCCCCCCGTCCGGGGGCGTGGATTGAAATACGGTCAGAGCGGCCAAGTCCAGGGCGTTCGCTATGTCGCCCCCCGTCCGGGGGCGTGGATTGAAATACGCCAGTCTTCCGCCGACGGAGCATGGCTCGTCGCCCCCCGTCCGGGGGCGTGGATTGAAATACCTGCAAGTGCCCCGTAACGGGCCAGCCTGATTGTCGCCCCCCGTCCGGGGGCGTGGATTGAAATCAGTCCGCCTGACTTGTATGCGCTTGTCTGCATTGTCGCCCCCCGTCCGGGGGCGTGGATTGAAATCCCGACATGGTGGGGATGCTATCGCTCACCATGTCGCCCCCCGTCCGGGGGCGTGGATTGAAATTACTATTTGCGCAAATGATAAGCATCTTTGCAGTTGTCGCCCCCCGTCCGGGGGCGTGGATTGAAATCCGGCGACCCTATCGGGCACAGCCATCGAAAACGTCGCCCCCCGTCCGGGGGCGTGGATTGAAATTACACCAGCCACGACATCGCCGCCCGCTTCGGGTGTCGCCCCCCGTCCGGGGGCGTGGATTGAAATGATAGCACGATAGAAACCTTTGCCTGGATCACCCCGTCGCCCCCCGTCCGGGGGCGTGGATTGAAATGATGTCTGCAAGACTCGGCTGGCCGCACATGAGCGTCGCCCCCCGTCCGGGGGCGTGGATTGAAATTCCTGCTGTCTGCGCCGTGGGGCACGCCCTGGCAAGTCGCCCCCCGTCCGGGGGCGTGGATTGAAATTCTGGCGCTATCAGTAACACTACTTCGTAGGCGGGGTCGCCCCCCGTCCGGGGGCGTGGATTGAAATTGCTGGGGCAAGGCCGACCCCGCCGAATGGATTATCGTCGCCCCCCGTCCGGGGGTATGGATTGAAATATTCGACACGGTGACGCTGACGGTAAGCGTCCTAGTCGCCCCCCGTCCGGGGGCGTGGATTGAAATCTCGATGAGCTTATCCATTGCCTGCCTCAGCCGTGTCGCCCCCCGTCCGGGGGCGTGGATTGAAATTTTATTTCGACACCGCGGTAGAAGCGGTAGAAGGTCGCCCCCCGTCCGGGGGCGTGGATTGAAATCGTCCTTATCAGCCCGGAAATACTAGACGAGATGTCGCCCCCCGTCCGAGGGCGTGGATTGAAATATCCACTAAAGCGTAGTTGTCGGTTGAATTGCCGTGTCGCCCCCCGTCCGGGGGCGTGGATTGAAATTTCTCCGCCCAGGCGGATGGGGACGTGATCGGCATGCAGAGTCGCCCCCCGTCCGGGGGCGTGGATTGAAATAGGACATCGTAGACCGGCAGGGCAATGGCGACCGTCGCCCCCCGTCCGGGGGCGTGGATTGAAATACTTGTCACCCTGTTAGGTTTGGCGCTGCTGATGTCGCCCCCCGTCCGGGGGCGTGGATTGAAATGCGGTACTCGTAAGCCCATCCGGTTTGGCAAAATCTACACGTCGCCCCCCGTCCGGGGGCGTGGATTGAAATTATGCTTGCACTATTGACGGTAACCTTGGCATCCTGTCGCCCCCCGTCCGGGGGCGTGGATTGAAATTGACAGTCACGCTCAAAGCCGCTCCCCCTGGTGTGGCGCGTCGCCCCCCGTCCGGGGGCGTGGATTGAAATTGAAAGGGAGGCTATGAAAAAGCTAGACCTGCTTGTCGCCCCCCGTCCGGGGGCGTGGATTGAAATGCCTTGCACCCATTGAGTAGCAGCAGATAATCAAGGTCGCCCCCCGTCCGGGGGCGTGGATTGAAATCTGGATGTGTGCGATGACGATATGGGTGTAACGCGTCGCCCCCCGTCCGGGGGCGTGGATTGAAATCTCAGACAGCGGAGATGGCGGCAAGAAACATAGTCGCCCCCCGTCCGGGGGCGTGGATTGAAATAGAAAGTCGATGAAGGCCAGCGAGGAGGCCAGGTGTCGCCCCCCGTCCGGGGGCGTGGATTGAAATACCACCCGCGCCCGCCGCGTCACCGCCCAACTCTGTCGCCCCCCGTCCGGGGGCGTGGATTGAAATCCTTACTTGCCGGTGGTCGTCCATCACCGGGTCCGTCGCCCCCCGTCCGGGGGCGTGGATTGAAATAGGGTGACCGGGATGCGGTTGGGCAGCTCACGCGTCGCCCCCCGTCCGGGGGCGTGGATTGAAATATGGCGTCCAGGGCGGCGATGGGGTCTTCGGTGCGTCGCCCCCCGTCCGGGGGCGTGGATTGAAATAGGCGCGAGCTGGAGAGGCGTGAGGCGGCTGCGTCGCCCCCCGTCCGGGGGCGTGGATTGAAATAACTGCTCAGCCATTCATCATCCCTCCCAGCCGCGTCGCCCCCCGTCCGGGGGCGTGGATTGAAATGGCCACGCCGGCGACTGCCGGGCGATGGCCGCCGTCGCCCCCCGTCCGGGGGCGTGGATTGAAATATGGCTGAGGAGGCATGGACGGAGAGCCTACGCGTCGCCCCCCGTCCGGGGGCGTGGATTGAAATACCAGCGACCAGGGCGAGGACGACCCGCGGGTAGTCGCCCCCCGTCCGGGGGCGTGGATTGAAATTTGATGCTCGGACAGGACCGCGTCGGCACGCAGGGTCGCCCCCCGTCCGGGGGCGTGGATTGAAATAATCATGACAGCGACGTTTACGTCTATCTACTGCCGTCGCCCCCCGTCCGGGGGCGTGGATTGAAATGGCCATGCGCGCCGATAGGGCATCCAGCAGGTTGTCGCCCCCCGTCCGGGGGCGTGGATTGAAATTGCTGCGCCAACCAGCGGGTAGCGGCAGTTTCCAGGTCGCCCCCCGTCCGGGGGCGTGGATTGAAATATTCATGTGCCAGGCTAACGTGGGCGGGGACGTGAGTCGCCCCCCGTCCGGGGGCGTGGATTGAAATAACGGGACGCCGGGCATGGTTACGCAGCTTGCCAGTCGCCCCCCGTCCGGGGGCGTGGATTGAAATTCCAGCGCAAGCTGGTTGAGCGCTACGTGCACGTGGTCGCCCCCCGTCCGGGGGCGTGGATTGAAATTGCAGACAGTCTGGGCAATGCTCGGCATGGCCCAAGTCGCCCCCCGTCCGGGGGCGTGGATTGAAATCAGATGGTTACCGTCACATCGGAAAGTCCGGTCTTGTCGCCCCCCGTCCGGGGGCGTGGATTGAAATCGCTGCTCTTTTTCTATTTGCACATCCGCCAGGCGTCGCCCCCCGTCCGGGGGCGTGGATTGAAATAGAGAGTCTTTCGTGTTAGGCAGCATAAAATCTCCTCGTCGCCCCCCGTCCGGGGGCGTGGATTGAAATGCATCGAAGCCCACCAGATTTACGGCACCGATGTGTCGCCCCCCGTCCGGGGGCGTGGATTGAAATCCGACATGCGGCCCGTTGATTTGCAGACTGTCGCGTCGCCCCCCGTCCGGGGGCGTGGATTGAAATGACACCATCCACGACTACAAGCCCAGCCACAACAGTCGCCCCCCGTCCGGGGGCGTGGATTGAAATGGCCATTATCGCCGCCCTCATGCCGAAGGCTTAGTCGCCCCCCGTCCGGGGGCGTGGATTGAAATCATACCGTTGTTTGTTTGCGCCCACCATACCAAGTCGCCCCCCGTCCGGGGGCGTGGATTGAAATCACCCTGTCGATGGCTTTGATGTAGCGTTCGGCGTCGCCCCCCGTCCGGGGGCGTGGATTGAAATGTAGTGCTGGTAGCGGTTCACACTCCCCGCGTTGTCGCCCCCCGTCCGGGGGCGTGGATTGAAATGCTGCTGGACTACATCAACCGCCAGGGTAACGGCGACGTCGCCCCCCGTCCGGGGGCGTGGATTGAAATGCTATCCCGTGGTATGTCGCCTGTCATTTGGTAGGGTCGCCCCCCGTCCGGGGGCGTGGATTGAAATAACAGGCGGAGGGGATTGGCATTGAGCGCGATCTGTCGCCCCCCGTCCGGGGGCGTGGATTGAAATTATTGGGCCTCCTGGGGCTTATGGGCCTTGGGTTGTCGCCCCCCGTCCGGGGGCGTGGATTGAAATGATTTTATGCTTTTGGGCTTGCGTTTATAGCATGTCGCCCCCCGTCCGGGGGCGTGGATTGAAATGGGAACGTGTAATACGTGCCGCTGTCCTTCTGGACGTCGCCCCCCGTCCGGGGGCGTGGATTGAAATCGCCTCGGCCTGAGCCTGGTCATACGTGTCGCCATGTCGTCCTCCGTCCGCAGGGTAGCTGTAAACGCCCCTCCTCCTCCAAACTCCCTCAAATCCCCAAATGCATCGCCACAGACGAATGTTATAATAATCGGTTGATTGCAAACACGGCTCATCGAGAGAAATTGGCGAAAATTATGGAAATTCAAACTGTAAATCGAATTGGCATCCTCACCTCCGGCGGCGATGCTCAAGGCATGAACGCTGCGGTTCGTTCTGTCGTTCGCACGGCGCTCGATCGCGGCGTGGAAGTGTACGCCATTTATGAAGGCTACCAGGGCATGGTCACTGGCGGCGACCAAATTCGCCCGATGACCTGGGAAAGCGTGGGCGGGATCATTAACCGCGGCGGCACGGTCATCGGAACCGCCCGCTGCGACGCGTTCCGCACCCGCGAAGGCCGCCTGGCGGCGGCGCTCAATCTGATCAAGGCCGGCATCAACAGCCTGGTGGTGATCGGCGGCGACGGCTCGCTAACCGGCGCAAACCTGTTTCGCCAAGATTGGCCCGCTCTGGTGGAAGAGCTGACGCTGGCCGGCGCCATCTCGCCCGAAACCGCCGGGCGCTTCCCGCAGCTTCATATTGTGGGCCTGGTGGGGTCGATCGACAACGATATGTTCGGCACCGATATGACCATTGGTGCCGATTCCGCCCTGCACCGCATCACCGAAGCCATCGATGCGATTTCATCCACCGCCGCCAGCCACCAGCGGTCGTTTGTGGTGAAGGTGATGGGGCGTAACTGCGGCTATCTGGCGCTGATGGGCGGGTTAGCCACCGGCGCCGACTGGATTTTGATCCCTGAAAGCCCACCCGACGGCGACAACTGGCGCGCAATTATGGGCGAGCGGCTGCGCGCCGGCCGCCGCGCCGGGCGGCGCGATACCATCGTGGTCATCGCCGAGGGGGCCCGCGACCGCAGCGGCGCTTACATCGGCTCCACCGAAGTGGCCGCCACGCTCGAAGAGATCATGGGCGAAGAGGTGCGCGTGACGGTGCTGGGCCATGTGCAGCGCGGCGGGGCGCCTTCAGCCTTCGACCGCAACCTGGGCACTCTGCTGGGCAACGCCGCTGTGGTGACCTTGCTGGCCTCGCGTCCCGGAGACGAGCCGCAGATCATTGGGCTGCGCGGCAATCGCATTGTCACCTCAAACCTGATGGAAGCGGCGGAAAAGACCCGCGCCGTGGCGCAGGCCATCGCCGATCACGATTACGAAACCGCCATGGCCCTGCGCGGCAGCAGCTTCAAAGAATCGTTTGAAACCCTCAAGATTATGCTGCGCGCCCTGCCCCATCCCACCGCGCCAGGGCATAAGCCGTGCCGCCTGGCGGTGATTCACTCCGGCGCGCCCGCCCCCGGCATGAACGCCGCGGTGCGCGCCGCCGTGCGCATTGGCATTGATAAGGGCCATCAAATGCTCGGCATCCACAACGGCTTCCCCGGCCTGGTAGACGGCGAAGTGGAAGAACTGGAATGGATGAGCGTGAACGGTTGGGCGTCGCGCGGCGGCTGCAACCTGGGAACCAGCCGCAAAGTGCCCAGCGGCCCCGATCTTTACAACATTGCTCGCGCCATTGAGAAACACAACATCGACGGCTTTCTGCTGATGGGCGGCTGGTCTGGCTACGAGACGGCCTTCATGATGATGAAGCAGCGCGATAACTACCCGGCCTTCAATGTGCCGGTGGTGTGCCTGCCCGCCACCATCAACAATAACCTGCCTGGCTCGGAGCTTTCGATTGGGGCCGACACCGCCCTGAACAACATTGTCGAAGCGGTGGACAAGATCAAGGATTCGGCCGTGGCCCTGCGCCGCGTGTTTGTGGTAGAAGTGATGGGGCGCAACTGCGGCTACCTGGCGCTGATGGGCGGTTTAGCCACCGGCGCCGAACGGGTTTACATTAATGAAGAAGGCGTGAGCCTGCACGATCTTCTCAAAGACGTGGAGAAATTGATTTACGGCTTTTCACACGGCAAACGACTGGGGTTAATGATCCGCAATGAAAACGCCAACCCGGTTTACGATACGCCCTTCATGTGCAAGCTGTTTGAAGAAGAAGGCCACGAGCTGTTCGATGTGCGCCAATCGATTTTGGGGCACTTACAGCAGGGCGGAAACCCCTCGCCCTTCGACCGCATCCAGGCCACCCGCCTGGCCACGCGCTGCATCGACTACCTGATCGAGCAGGTGGAGATGGGAAGCGGGCAAAGCGCGTTTATCGGCTTACAGGGCAAAGAGATCAAGTTCCACCCCATTGAAGATTTCGACCGCATGGTAGACATCAAAAACCAACGCCCCAAGGATCAATGGTGGATGCAGCTGCGCCCCATCGCCGCCCTGCTGGCCCAACCGTGCCCCAGCTGCGACATCGCCGACCAGGTGAAATGAACGAATCACCAATGCAAAGCGCCGCAGCCACGCGCCCGAATGGCCTGGCGCGAGCCGGTCTGCTGGTGATGCTGGCCTTCGCCCTGGCGGGGGGCGGCTTTTTCGCCGGCATGGGCTTCGAAAAATACCAAAATGGGCGCATGAGCTTCCCGGTGTTCGAGGAAGCCTATACCGCCGTCGAAAGCCGCGGCTATAAACCCCTGCCGCCGCGCCAGACCATCGAGTACGGGCTGATTCGCGGCTTCCTGACCGCTTACGACGAGCCGCACACCGTGTTCCTGGAGCCGCCGCAAAATGAGCTGGCGAACAACCGGCTCGAAGGGCGCTATGGCGGCATCGGGGCGCAGCTGCAGAAAGACCAGTCCGGCGAGTGGCGGCTCTACCCCATCAGCGGCGGCCCAGCCGCCAAGGCCGGCTTGCAAGATGGCGACCGCCTGATGCAGGTGGACGATTTGGTGGTGGCGCCCGACCTGGCGGCGGAGCTGATCGAGGCGGCCTTGCGCGGCCCGGTAGACAGCCAGGTGCAGGTGAGCGTGGCGCGCGACCCCGCCACGGCTCCCCTGGCGATGCGGCTGCGGCGCAGCGAATACGCCCTGCCTTCCCTCACCTACCGCCTGGCCCCCGATGAAGCGCGCCTGGGGGTAATCCGCATCAACTGGATGTCAGACGGAACCAGCCGCGAGCTGCAAGCCGCGGTGGAAGCCCTGCGGGAGCGTGGAGCGCAGGCCTTTGCCCTCGACTTGCGCCAGAACCCCGGCGGGCTGCTCGACACCGGCGTGGCCCTGGCGCGCCTGTTCCTGAAAGACGGTGCGGTGATGGAAGAACAGTATCGTGACCGCCCCATCAAGACCTACCGGGTTGAATCGCCCGGCCCCCTGGCCGATGTTCCGCTGGCGGCGCTGATCGATCAAAACACCGCCAGCGCCGCCGAGATTCTGGCCGGCGCGCTTAAAGCCCATCAGCGCGCGCCCATCATCGGCCAGCGCAGCTACGGCAAGAACTCGATTCAACTGGTCATCTCCCTATCCGACGGGTCGAGCGTGCATGTCACCGCCGCCCACTGGTGGATCCCCGGCCTGGAGCCGGCCATCGAGGGCCGCGGCGTGCAACCGGATTATGCCAGCGCCCCCAGCGACCCGAACCAGCCCGACCAGGCCCTGCAAATCGCCGCCCAGGTGTTATTCCCTTAACGGAGCCATGAACTGTGCCATCTTTATTGGATTATTTAAACAGCATAATCTTCCCGGCCCGCTCTGGCGGCGCCCGGCGCAGCCGATGGGGGGAGCGCGGCTCCACAGATGGCCGCGGCCCCCAGCCGCGTGCCGGCGGAGCGCCGCGCCGCGCCGCGGGTAGCCGTCCACCGGCGTCCCGCCCGACACAAGGCGCGCCCGGCCAGCCCCTTTCGGCAAACCGACCGCCCGCACCCCGGCCGCCATCGGGCGCGCCAGACCAGCGCCTCTCGCCCCGGCGGGCCGCGCCCGGTGATAGCCCGCCAAACCGCCCGCAGGGTGCGCCCGACCGGGCTTTACCGGCAAACCGACCGCCCGCACCCCGGCCGCCTGCGGACAACGTCCCACCCGGCGCGCCGGCCAATCGACCCGCGCCGCCCACCTACCGACCGATGGCGATGGGCGAACCCTATCGCCCCATTCCCAGGCGGCGCATCCCCGCCCCGCCGCCCGCGCCGCGCCATCGCCCGGCGGGCTGCCTGCCGGCGGCCCTGGTCGGCTTGCTGCTCCTGGCCTGCCTGAGCGCCTACCTGCTCTTCCCCGCCAAGACCACCCTGCTGCTGATCGGCATCGACTATATCGACGACGGCACCCGGGTGGCGCGTTCCGATACGATCATGTTGGCGCAGGTCGATCCGCTCCCACCACGCGTCAGCCTGCTGTCGATCCCGCGCGACCTGTGGGTCGCCATTCCAGGGCAAGGCGAGAACCGCATTAACACCGCCCACTTCTACGCCGAAAGCCTTCAGCCTGGCAGCGGGCCGGTGGCGCTGCGCCGCACCATCGACCAAAACTTTGGGGTGGATGCGCCGTATTATGTGCGGGTGCAGTTCCGCGGCTTTCGAGACGTGGTGGATGCCATGGGCGGGGTGGATATTTACCTCGATGAGGCCACCGCCGGCTACCCCCCCGGCCAACATCATCTCACCGGTCGGAAGGCCCTGGCTTTTGTGCGCAGCCGGGCCGATTCGGACGACTTTCAGCGGATGGGCCAGGGGCAGATGATGCTGCGCGCCATGTTCCAGACCATGCTCAACCCGCTCAAGTGGCTGCGCTTGCCGGCCATCATCCGGGCGGGGCTGAACGCCATCGACACCAACCTGCCAGCCTGGCATTTTCCGCGCATCGCCATGGCGCTGCTGCGGCTGGGGCCTGCGGGTATCGATAGCCACATCGTAGACCGGAACATGACCACACCATTCACCACCTCCGAAGGGGCGCAAGTGCTGCTGCCCGATTGGGGGCAAATCGGCGACTTAACCCGCCGGTTATTCAAGTAAAATAGGGCCTTAGAAGGCGCTCTCGATGATGCCGGGTGTCATGAGGTTGTTAAAATTGGGATGATGATGGAAACTGGAATTAAAACCGCCGCCACAAATCGCAAAGCCAGCCACGAGTTTTTTCTCCTGGATCGCTACGAAGCCGGCCTGGCGCTGCAAGGCAGCGAAATCAAGTCGATTCGCGCCGGGCAGATCAGCCTGGCGGAAGCTTATGTGCGCGTCGATGGCCGGCAGGCCTGGCTGGAGGATGCGCATATCGCCCCCTATGAGCAGGCCAGTCGTAACAACCACGACCCGCGCCGCCCTCGCCGTCTGCTGCTGCACAAGCGCGAGATTCGCGAGCTGTGGGATGAAGTGCGCCAGAAAGGCATGACGATTGTGCCGCTGCGCGTCTATTTGAAGGACGGGCGCGCCAAGTTAGAGATTGCTGTGGCTAAAGGGAAAAAACTGTATGACAAGCGCCAAGCCATTGCGGAACGGGACGCAGAGCGAGAGATGGCGCGCCGCGGACGCGAGTACTGATCACCCGCCGCGCACCCTCGCCGGGATAAACAGGCTGCCTGCCGAAGAAAAGCGGGCCATTTATACCCGGCTGATCCCCGATGCGCTGTTCGATATGTTTCATCTGGATCGTTCCCTGGTTGATGCGCAGGGGCGAAATTTGCTCTACCTGAACTCGCCCGCCGGCAGCAGCTCTACCGAAATGGCCCTCTATCACCAGAGCGGCTTCCCCGACCCCGTGCTGTATGGGGAGATCGCCGACACCTTCACCGGCTACGTTCATGTGATGCTGTACGTGCTTAACGATCCGGCTTCGCCGCGTTTCGATATCGACACCTTGCCCGATGGAACCCCCACCGGGCTGGGGGCCGTGCATCGCAACCTGCCTGCCGAGCTGGCGGCCATGCAGTTTGGCCTGGCCCCGGGGCAAATTCGCGCCGGGCTACGTATGCTGCCGTTGGCGATTGCCGGCTTTGAACGCTTCGTGACCGAATTGGGCCACGATATGTATTTTGCCGAGCCGCTCTATTATCACAACGCCATCCTCTTCGAGCGTTACGGGTTCGCCTACCAGAAAGGCCGCCGTTTAATCGAACGCATCGAAGCCGGCTTTGCCCCCGGTGGCGATCTAACCCAGGCGCTGGACGGGTCTACACCCTTCCGTAGCCCCGCCGCCGCCGCCAGTGTGCGCTTACGTTCTTGGGCGCTTCACGATGGGCTGCTCGGCCAGCCCTTCACCGGCGTGACCATGTACAAACACATTGGACAGTCCAATCGCCTGGACACCTGCTCCGGCTGCCCATGGTGAGCGCAATCATCCCGCCCCTTTTCATCGGAGGTTCATCAACTTATGGTTGGCAATAATATCATCGCCCTGGTTATCACCATGGCGGCGTCGCTTGCCTGGCTGCGCCTGGTGGATTTCTTCGCCCATCGCGGCCTGATCGAGAGTCACTTAAGCCGCAAAATCATCCACATCGGAACCGGCCCGCTGTTTGTACTGTGCTGGTTGTTGTTCACCCCCGCCCCCATTGCGCGCTGGTTGGCCGCCCTCGTGCCCCTGCTCATCACGGTGCAGTTTCTGCTAATCGGCATCGGCGTCATCAAAGACCCGGCGTCAGTCAAAGCCCTGTCGCGCACCGGCGACCGGCGCGAAATTTTGCGCGGCCCGCTCTATTACGGCGTCATCTTCGTGATATTGACTGTAGTGTACTGGTTAGACAGCCCAATTGGCGTCACCGCGCTGATGATGGTGTGCGGCGGCGACGGTCTGGCCGATATCATTGGCCGGCGCTTTGGGGCGCGCAAGCTGCCGTGGAGCGAGCGCAAATCCTGGATTGGCAGCCTGGGGTTCCTGGTGGGGGCCGAGGCGCTGGCGTTAGCCATCCTGTTCATCTTTGTGCAGATGGGCGTTTTTGCCGGGCCGTTTGCGCGCTTCGTCGCACCGGTGAGCGCCATCGCCCTGGCGGCCACGGTGGTAGAAGCGTTTTCTCCCGCCGATGTCGATAACATCAGCATCACCGCCGCCGCCGTGGTGATGGGGCATTTGCTGGGGCTGTAAACGCCGGCAGAGCCAGGCCGCGCCGGCAGGCCGGCTGAACCGGAACCAGAACCGGGCGTCTGGCCGCCCGACCGTCTTGCGTAAACCGGCCCCATTCGGGCAGCGGCGACGCGCTATTCGATCTTCACATCGCCAAGGTCTTGCTGCGGTTCGGGATAAGACATTTTGGCGTCTTTTAAGGCTTTCACCAGGATTTCAGAAATAACCAGGTTGCGATACCATTTGCGGTTGGCCGGCACAATCCACCACGGCGCGCTGCGGGTGCTCGTCTTGCTTAACGCCTCTTCGTAAGCCGCCTGGTAGTCATCCCACAACTTGCGCTCGGCCAGATCGCCCAGGTTGAACTTCCAGCGCTTATCGGGTTCGTCCAGGCGAGATTGCAGGCGTTCCTTCTGCTCGTCCAGGTCGATATGCAAGAAGAACTTGAGGATGGTGGTTCCCTCTTCGGTTAACATGCGTTCAAAGTCGCGGATCTGCTGGTAGCGTTTCTTCCATACCGCCTTCGGAGCGAGGTCGTGCACACGCACCACCAGCACATCTTCGTAATGGCTGCGGTTAAAGATAACGATCTCGCCCTTACCGGGCGTCTGGCGATGCACCCGCCACAAGTAATCGTGATCGAGTTCTTCGAGGCTGGGGACCTTGAAGCTGGCTACACGCACCCCCTGCGGGTTGACCCCCTCGAACACGTGCCTAATCGTGCCGTCCTTCCCCGATGTATCCATACCTTGCAGCACCACCAGCACCTTGTGCTTATGTTGGGCAAACAGCATTTCTTGCAAGCTCTCCAGTTCTTCATTTAATTCAAGCAGGCGCTTTCGACCGGCGTCCTTATCCCCGTCGAAGGCGGCGGTATCGGATGCGTCCCATTCTTTTAGATTGATTTTCTGGCCTGGCCGTACCATGTAGCGTTTCATACCTGTCTCCTTTAACCTTGCCCTGCCCCCCGCCTGATAAGATTGTATCACGAGGGGCGAACACGCCGGGCGCGAGCACTCTCAACTCTTACCGCCCCCAGTCCAGCGCAAATAATTCGGCCTGTTCCAACACGGTTTCGGTGGCTTTTATCTGCAAATCCGGCGGATAACCGTACCACCGGAGAACGCCTTTCACCATCCGGCGCAGGTTAGCCCGCACCGATTCCTTCACCATCCAGTCGATGGTCACATTCTTCCGCACCGTCTGCAAAACCTCACGGGCAATCAAGCACAACGCCTTATTGCCTGGCGCTTGTTGAATTATGCAATCCTCTCTGTGTATCAGGCATGGGCCAGGGGGTTAGGCCCTCGTGCATCATTCCCTTTATAGTAACGCATTTAGCAAAAAGACGCCCGCTTCGACACAGCCGGCCACCGGCCTCCCCGGCAATCCGGCCAGCGAGGCCAGGCAGAAGATCGGTGCAGGCGCATCCGCCAGGGCCTCCCAGCTATCGCCGCTGCTAGCAGAACGCAGCAGGCGCGCCCCCACAGCCGCCAGCAGACCGCCATCCGGCAAAGCCAGCAGGGCGCTCACCGCTTCATCTTCAGCCATCGGCAGATTTAGCATGTGCCATTCCACGCCCCCGTCCAGCGAACGCAGCAGCCCGCCGCTCTCCAGAGCAGCAAAAGCAACCGGGTTGGAAAGGTAAGCCGCCGCCTGGACAACCTCCCCATCCAAAGACGCAGCCTGGCCTGCAAGCCATGCCCGTCCGCCGTTGGGCGAGTAGTATAGGCCGCCTTGCGCTCCCACCAACACCGGCTCCTTGCGTCCCCAACGCGGCGCAGCCGCTAGCGCCAGGATATTAAAGCTGCGCAAGCCAAAATTGCACAATTCCCAACGCCGCCCGCCGTCGTGGGTGCGCAGAATTCCGTCGCCATCGGTTCCGGCCAGCAGCACCCCGTCGGCGGCGCTGTGCGGCGAGCCGGCCAGGCAAGTGATTTGCGCCCGGGTTTGCTCCACGATGGAGGCGTGCCAATTGCGCCCGCCATCCACCGAATACACCAGCCCGGTTGGGCCGCTGGCAACCAGGCGTTTTCCGGCGGCATGAACGGCCCACACCGGAAAACCCGTCATCCCAGGCACGGGCTGCCAGGCTTCGCCCTGGCCGCGCAGCAGACCGGCGCTGGTAGCCGCCCAGGCCACCCCTTCGCCGCCATCGATGATTTGAAAAACCGACGCCTCTGGGGAAGCGCCTTGCATAAGCTGCCAATCATTCATTTAAGGCTCTCGGCTCACAATCGGGTTGCGTTTGACAATCAGAGTATCGGTGCTTAGGGCCATCATCGCCCCACTGGCAGCGCTTTCCAGCGCCGCACCCAGCACCATGGCGGCGTCTAACACACCGGCATGGTGGGCATCGCGCAAACTGCGTGTTTGAACATCAAAGAAGCAGTTTGGGCGGCGGCGCACTTCATCCTCATAAACCCCCGGGTTGTTCACACCGGCGTTCGCCAGGATGCGCCGGAAGGGAGCAGATAGCGCTCCCGCCACTGCCAGCGCGCCCAGGGCGGCTTCTTCATCCTCGCCCTTCAATCGAGACGCAGCCGCTTCTACACAATCCATGCATTGTACATAGGCGCTGCCGCCGCCTGGCAAAAGTCCTTCTTCGAGCGATATGCGCAGCGTCTTCACGGCTTGCTCAGCGCGCTGAAGCAGGTCTTGGCGCTCGGTGGGCGAAACCGACCCCACCTTCAGCACCCCGGCGCTGCCGGAGAGGCGGCCCAGGCGCATTTCCAATTCGCTGCGCGCTTCATCGCCGGGCGGGAGAGCCTGGAGGCGGCTGTGCAGCATTTCGATTTGCCCCCGCGCGGCGCTGCGGTCGCCCAAACCGCCGGCCACAAACAAGTCTTCGCGACCCGCTTCGACGCGTTGGGCGCGGCCCAGGTGGCCGCGGGTGATATTCTCAAGCTTTTGACCTAACGCCGGCGAAATCAGCCTGGCCCCGGTGAGCGTTTCCAGGTCTTGCAAATCGAGCAGCGCCTTGGCTCCAGCGCGCGTCAGGTTTACCGCGGCCACCTTTTGCACAGTTTGCTGGTGGGTGGCGGTCAGCAGGTTCAGCGCCTCACCGCTAATTTTATGCGCTACCAAAAGCAAAGGAGCAGGCGGGTCGGCCTGGGCGGCCAATAGAAGCAGAGGGCGCACCTGTTCATCTTGCGTCAGGTTGCCGTCATATAACGCCACCTGCACGTTCGCTTGCACCGCCATCCCCGCCGCGGTCGCGTTAATCAGGTGAGGTGAAATCAGCTGCGCCGCCCAGCGCCCCCCGTCGATATACACCCGCTCAAACACGGGCGATATATATTCCTCAACCGTAATATGGGCGTGCGGCCCCAGGATATGGAACATTTCGGCCAGCATCCAGCTTAGTTCTTCGTTGCCGCTTACCGCCCGCGCCACGGCGTTCAGGTCTTCCTCCCCCTGCACAGGTTGGCTCATCAAACGCAGCTGCTGTGCAGCAGCCCTGGCCCCCAGGCTCACGCCTCGCACCAGGGCCATGCGGTTAATTCCGGCGCCCGCCAACTTTTGTGTGCGCTGTAGAATTGCCCTCGCCAGCACCGCTGCGGTGGCCCCCCCATCACCCACACGTTCCTTCACACGCCACACCAGGTTGCGTAAGAGCATTGCGCCCATATTCTCTTCCGGTTCACCTAATTCGGTGATGCGCCGGGCAATCGTGGCCGCGTCGGTCAACACCTCCGGACGGGCTTTAAATTCATTGGCGTGAAACACCACACCCTGGTGAGGCCCCAGCGTACAGGCCAAGGCTTCAGCCAGGGCATCGAAACCATGCTGAAAAGCGTATACAGATTCGGGCGGGAAAACAACTTCGGGATGTCGCGACATAAATTTTTCCTTCTTGACAATCGGCAAGGGCTATTATACAATAAAACCATCAATTATTTATTCATGTTGAATAACTAATTCCCCTGTTAGCCCTAAAGGCCGCTATGGTTGAAAATTCGTACTTGGGCAGCAATATTAACCTGGTTAAAGCGCATAACTTGCGCGCCGTGCTGTTAAGCTTACTGCACGAAAGCCGGCTATCGCGCGTTCAATTAGCCCAAAAAACCAACCTGTCTAATACCACCATCACAAACCTGGTCGCCGAACTCGTGGATCAAGGTATCTTAGAAGAAGACGCGCTGTTTATCTCTGAGGAGCCGCGCCCGGTAGGCCGGCCACGCACCGGCCTGCATCTGGTTCCGAATGCACGCTATGCCCTCGCCGCCCACATTGGAGTGGGGGTAGTGCGTGTGGCGCTGACCGATCTATGCGCCGAAATGCTGGAAAGCCGCATTGAAGCCTTTGATTTACACACCCCTGCCACGGAAGTACTTTCTCGCATTATCAGCCTCTCTGAAGAGATCATCCAGGCCGGCCAAATTGAACGAGGTCGTCTGATCGGTATGGGCGTGGGCGCGTCCGGCCTCGTAAATTACCAGACCGGCGTCAACATCCTCGCCCCCAACCTGGGTTGGCGCGATGTCCCCATCCAAACCATCCTGGAAACCAGCCTGGAACTGCCCGTAACCGTTGATAACAACGTGCGCGCCATGGCCTTGGGAGAGGCATACTTTGGGGAAGGACGCGGCGCAACCTCATTGGCCTTCGTCTACGGACGCACCGGCGTGGGCGCAGGGTTTGTGGTAGACGGGCGCGTGTTCCGCGGCACCAATGCAGGCGCAGGGGAAATCGGCCACGCGATTATGATGCCCGATGACGGCGAACCCTGCCGCTGCGGTCAAAAGGGCTGCCTGGAAACGCTGGTCTCAGAGCAAGTAATCCTGCGCAAAGCGCAGGTGCTCGCCGCGCAATTTCCTAATGGTAAACTAGCCCAGCTGTTTGAACAAAACGGCGAACTGCGTCAAATTGAAATTGTCTTCAAAGCCGCTCGCCAGGGCGACCAGGATGCCATCGACATTATTGACGGTGTAGGCTGCTACCTGGGCATTGCCCTGGCAAACCTGGTAAATATTTTTAACCCAGAATTGATTATTCTAGGCGGTATGTTCGCTCAGGCCAGCGATCTAATTTTGCCCCAAGCTAACCGCACTATGCGCCAGGCGGCCTTTGCAGGCCTGGGTGAAAAAGTGCATCTGCAAACCACCAGTTTTGGTTGGCGCGCCGGTGTGGTTGGGGCCGCCGCCCTGGCCTTGATGGACTTTTTTTACGATCGCAACCGCTAATTTCGGAGAGGAATCTGACCCTATATGCAACCACGAGCCGCCTTTATTCCCCTAGCCCGCACTACATTTGATCTTCCCCTGGCGGAGCAAGTTACCCAGGCAGGACGCGCCTTCCTGGAAGAGGCGGGCTTCGTGCTAATCGGCCCGGATCATCTGGTCACCGACGCCGCCGCGGCCCAAGCCGCCGCGGATGGCCTGCGCGGCGAGGCCGTGGATGTGTTGATTATCTTCCAATCTACCTTCGCCGACAGCACCATGGTCACCGCCCTGGTGGAAGCCAGCTCTGCACCGGTGTTTTTGTGGGCTATCCCCGAAGCCCGCGAGGGCGGGCGTCTGCGCCTGAACTCGCTGTGTGGCATCAACCTGGCCGGCCACGCCCTCACCTTACATGGCCGCTCTTATCAATACGCATACGCCGCCCCAGGCGACCGGGATGTCGCCCGGCAGCTTCGTGAGCTGGCCGGGGCGGGCATGGTAGTGCGCCGCTTGAAAAACGCCCGGCTGGGAGTGGTGGGCGAACACCCGGCGGGGATGGACTCCTGCCACCTGGACGCCCCGCTGCTGCACCAACGGCTGGGCATCACCATTGAACAGATCGCTCTGGATGAGGTGTTTGACCGGGCGCGCAGCCTGGCGACGACCTCCCAGGTAAGCGAAGCGCGGGCGCTCATCGAGCAACGCATCGATAACCTGGCCGACCTGGACCAGGCCCCTTTGATGGGCACATTGAGCGTCTACGCCGCCTTAAAGGCCATTGCCGCAGAACAACACCTGGACGGACTGGCGGTGCGCTGCTGGCCGGAATTTTTCACGCAAATGGGCTGCGCCGGTTGCGGAGCGATGTCGATGCTGAGCGATGGCCTGGAACAGGCTGCCCCCATCCCCTGCTCGTGCGAGGCCGATATCAACGGGACCGTCACCCAGTTGATGCTGCAATGGCTGGCCTCCGCCCCAGCCTTTGGAACCGATATTGTGGCAATGGATTTTGACGACGATGTCATTGCGCTGTGGCACTGCGGGCTGGCCCCACTTTCGATGGCAGATCCCGACGTACGCCCCCAAGGCGGGATTCACTCCAACCGCAAAGTGCCCTTGGTGTTCGACTTCCCCTTGCGCCCCGGCCCCGTCACCATTGCCCGTCTCAGTCAATCCCCCGGCTCGGCCGCTCCGGCTGCACCGGATGGGGTGATGCGCCTGGTGGTGGGGCGCGGCGAGATGTTGGCCGCGCCTAAACCCTTCGCAGGCACATCCGGCACGCTGCGCCTGGAAAACTCTACCCGTAGCTTTTTCGATAAGCTCATGCAGGAAGGCCTCGAACACCACATTTCCCTGGCGTATGGGGAATATTTCAATAGTTTAGTGGCCGCGGGCGATCTGCTCAACCTGCCCGTTTTAAAGCTTTAGGCGCACGATCGGCATGCAGTCCATAGCAAACCGTCGAGGTTGTGAGGAGGTGATGGTCCCCAAAAATACGGCCGTCTTTGTGAAGATGTGTTTTTCTATAAAGCAATTGAAACGTTCTTTATAACCCTTTGGAGGTGAATGATGACTCGTAACATATCTCGGCGTGATTTCCTTAAACTAAGCGCCGCTGGCGCCGCCGCCGTCCTGGCGGGCTGCGCTACCCCTGCCCCTGCCACCGATGCGCCGGCTGCTCCCGCATCAACCGAAGCCGCTGTAGCCCCAATGGTTACTGAGGCCCCCGCCGCCGTCGCTACCGAAGCAGTAAAAGCCCCCGCCACGGTCGATTTCCTGGCTTGGGGCGATAACGCCGACATCCCCGCCTGGGACGCCCTGGTTAAGCTGTACCAGGAAAAGAACCCCAACGTTTCGGTGAACGTCACCACGGTGGCCGACCCCAACGTGAACTATTATCCCAAGCTGCAAACCGCCATCGCCGGCGGAACTCCGCCCCAGGTGGCTTCTTTCCAGGGTTGGGAGTGGCAGACCTACGCCGACAAGGATGTGTTGGCCCCCATCGATGACCTGGTAAAACGCGATGGCTTCGATGCTATCTATCCGACCGACATCAAGTCGGTGGTGGACAGCACCGTGCGCCATGGCAAGAAGTACCTCATCCCGCTGCAACTCGCCACCATGGTAATGTTCTACATCAAGAAACCCTTCGACGACGCCGGACTGCCCTACCCAACCGACGATTGGACCTTTGAAGAGTTCTGGGATACCGCCAAGAAGCTGACCAAGACCGATGGCGATAACAAGATGTACGGCTACCAGGCCAATGGCAGCTGGTTCCGTGATATTGGATGGATTCGCGGCACGGGCAAGCAAGAATTCGACGCGATCGTTGACCCCAAGAAGGCGATGTTCAGCCAGCCGGAAATCGTCGATATCTTGCAGAAGATCGCCTACGATGTGTATTACACCGACAAAATCGCCCCCACCCCGGCCGACCTCTCGGCAGGCGCGAACTCCTTCCAACTGGGCAACTGCGCTATGAAGTATGAAGGCGCCTGGTGGTTTGGACAGATGAACAGCCCCGACCTGCGCAAAGATAATAAGCAGCACGAGTTCGACGTGGTGCTGATGCCCAAGATGGCTGATCCCGAACGTCCACACCGCGGCTGGGCCGAAGGCATCGCTCTGCTTAAGGGCGACAAAGTTGAAGATGGTTGGAACCTGGCTTCCTTTATGGCAAGCGAAGAAGGCGACAAGCTTTACTCGGAGGTCACCGGACGCATTCCCAACAACGTGGCCCTGATCGAAAGCTACTGGCTGCCCCTGGTACAAGAGAAGTTCCAGTTCAGCAACGCCAAGGCATTCATCGAAGCCTTCAAGCGCTCCGAGGTGGATGTCGTGGGCGGCGTGCCCCGCAGCAAACTGTGGAGCGAGTCCGTCAAACCCACCGGCTGGGACCCAATGATAAATGGCACCGCTACGGCTGCCGAAGCAATGCCAGCCGTAGACGCCGCTGTCCAGGCCAAACTGGACGAGTATTGGGCTTCCGTCTAAGCGATTAATTAGGGGACGATCTTCCTGCCGAAAGTCTTGACAGGGAGATCGTCCCAACTCATGATGAAGGTGCGCTATGGCCGCTAGAACCTTGTTCCGCTACCAGCGCCCTAGCAAGTCGCAGTTACGTGAATGGCTTGCCGGGTATCTTTTTGCTTCTCCTTTTATTGTCGGTTTCCTGGTCTTCACCGCCTACCCCATGGCCTACGCGGTTTGGTTGGCGTTCCACCGGTGGGACTTGCTAACCCCGCCTAAGTTCATCGGCCTGGCTAATATCACTAAAATGCTCAGTGATCCCATCGCCAACCTGAGTCTCTATAATAGCGCCTATTACACGATCTTTGCCGTACCCATTCAGTTGATTATCTCCTTTGCCCTGGCAATGGCCCTAACCCAGGCGCTGCGCGGACGAGACTTTTACCGGGCCGGGTTCTATCTGCCCATCATCGTTCCCCTGGTGGCTTCCGCCGTAGTATGGCAGCGCGTCTTTAGCCCCGATTACGGCATCCTCAACGAAATTATCGGCTGGTTTGGCTTCGAACCCCGCAAATGGCTGTTCGATCCCGCCCTGGCAAAACCGGCGTTTATCTTCATGTCATTTTGGATGATTGGGCGGCAAATGGTGATCTTCATCGCCGGCTTAGGCAACATTCCCGAATCGTTATATGAGGCCGCCAGCCTCGATGGGGCCGGGCCGCTCACTCGCCTGTTCAAAGTGACTATTCCATTAATGACCCCGCTCATCTTCTATAACCTGGTCATCGCCATCGTAAACTCATTCCAAAGCTTTATCCCCGCCCTGATTATGACCGATGGAGGCCCATCAAACGCCACCCTGTTCTCGGTGCTGAATATTTACAGGCAAGGCTTTCAGTATTTCAACATGGGTTACGCTTCGGCCCTGGCCTGGGAATTTTTCCTGATTGTAGTGGGTTTCACCATCGCTCAGTTCTATATCTCTAATCGCTGGGTGTATTACGAACAGTAGGACGGTTGACGATGACTATCACAGAAGCCCCATTGGTAATTGAACCGGTAGAACAACCCATTCGCAAATCGCTGTTGGGCAAAAAAGCCACCCGGCGGATTGGCCTCACCTCGCTGCAAATCATCATGACTCTCATCCTGCTGACGTTCTTGCTGCCTACGCTGTGGATGATCTCTTCGTCGCTTAAAGTTTCTAACGAGGTCTTCGCCCATCCAATTGTCTGGATTCCTAAAGACCCGCAGTGGAAGAACTACACTAAACTATTCACCATTCCACCTTTTAATATATTCTCCACCATCTCCAACACCTCACCCAAGTGGTTGCAAGAACGCCTAAAGGCCCCACCGCTTAGCAGCCTCGAAAAAGTGTGGAACCAGCCGCTCATGCCCAAGGTAATCCTCAACACTCTGATCGTCACTGGCATGGCGGTGTTGGGAACAATCGTTTCATCATTCAGCACCGGCTACGCCTTTGCGCGATTACGTTGGCCCGGCAAAAACTTCTGGTTTGCCTTAATGATCGCTACCATGCTGCTGCCCGAAGTCATCACCCTGCTGCCGCGCTTCCTGATCTTCCGCGATCTGGGATGGATCGACACCTTTAAGCCGCTGATTGTGCCATATTGGTTAGGGGCCACCACGCTTTACATCTTCCTGGTGGTGCAGTTCTTGCGCGGCTTGCCTTTGGAGTTGGAAGAGGCCGCGCTGATCGATGGGGCGAACCGCTTCCAGATCATGACCCAAATCATCCTGCCGCTGGCGAAACCGGTAATCGCCACCATCGCGGTGTTCGCTGTCATCCAACACTACAACTCTTTCCTGGAGCCAATGATCTACCTTAACAGTATGGATAACTGGACATTGGCAATCGCTATTCGCGCCATCAACGACTCGAATGTCCAGAACTGGGAGTTAGTGTTCTCGGCTGGAACGCTTATGCTGGTACCGGTGCTGATCTTGTTCGTCATCGCCCAGCGATACTTTGTGCAAGGCATTGCCATGACCGGCTTCGGAGGCCGATAAGACCACCGCCAAATATCTAGGGAACCTTAGCCGCAGGGATGCGCATGATCTAAGCACGCATTGGTGCAGTTAAATACCCTTTTTAATTCAAAAATTTTGGAGGATTATCATGAAGTTCTTTCTCGACAGCGCTCAGGTCGATGAGATTGTCTACGCGCTAGAAATGTGGAACCTGGACGGTGTGACCACCAACCCGCGCCACGTTCAGGTATCCGGTAAGCCTTTTTTGCATGTGGTGCAAGAGATCGGCCAACTGTTCGCCGGCACCGATAAATCCGTATCGGTAGAAGTGAATCCGCACCACACCGATTGGAAAGCCATGGTAGCGGAAGGCGAAAAGCTGGCCGCGATGTCGCCCAACTTTGTTATCAAGCTGCCCGCCACCGAGGCGGGTTTCAAAGCCGTATCGGTGCTCAAAGAGAACGGCATCCGCAGCAACCTGACGCTGGTATTCTCGGCCGCGCAGGCCCTGATGGCGATGCGTATGGGGGCGTATATCATCTCGCCCTTCATCGGCTGGAAGGAATCCAACGGCGAAGAGACCTTTAATTTCATCCAGGATATTATGGCAATTCGCGACAATTACCAGTATGACAGCCAGGTGCTGGTAGCGGCGGTGCGCAACGGTCGGCAAATCATCGACGCCGGCGTTACCGGCGCCGATATAGTCACCGCCGGCTTCGCCGTCTATAAGGACGCTTTCGACCATCCTTACACCCATGTGGGTTTGAAGAAATTCAGCGATTTTTGGGATAAGACACCCTACAACTAGATCACTATGTTATTTGACCTGGAATCAGTAAAATTGCAAGACGGGTTCAAGCGCCTGGTTAAGCTGCACTTGCTCGAAATTTCGCCCAGCGGGGCGCGTTTCGATACCGACCAGGGCGTGCTAGAAGCGAGCTTCTACGCCGCGGGCATCGCTCGGCTGCGCTGGGCGGCGGCGGCGGAAAGCAACTATCGCCTGTTGGCCGAACCACCCCAGCCGGTTGAGACAACGGTTGAAGAGACGCCCGATGGCTACCGCCTGACCTGCGGCGACTGCGCCCTGGAGCTGCTGCGCAGCCCGCTGCGGCTGCGCTGGCTGGTAAAGGGGCAGGTGCGCCTCGAATCGGCGGACGACCGCATGATTCAAGGTGAGCTGCGCTTTAACCCGTTTGGCTATGCCCACCGGCGTTGGTTCGCCGGCCTGGCCCTCAAAAGCGACGAGGCCATCTTTGGCCTGGGCGAGAAGTTCGGCGGGCTAAACCGCCGCGGACAACTGATTACGAGCTGGAACCGCGACGCTACCGGCGTGAATGCTGAAATCAGCTACAAGAATACCCCCTTCGCCTGGAGCAGCGCCGGCTGGGGTCTTTACGTTCACACCAGCGCCCGCGTGGTGCACGGCGTGGGCTACAGCCCATGGTCGCATCGTAGTTACGTGCTTCAGGTGGACGACCCGAACTTCGATCTGTTCTTGCTGGCGGCGGAAAGCCCCGCCGAAATGCTCGAACGCTACACCTGGCTTACCGGGCGCGCCCCGCTCTTGCCACGCTGGAGCTATGGCATGTGGATGTCGAAGGCGTTTTATGCGACCGCCGATGAGCTGCTCGAAGTGACCCAAAAACTGCGCCAGAGGCGCATTCCGTGCGATGTAATCACCCTGGACGGGCGCGCCTGGCACAAGCCCGAAACCCGCTTCGACTTCCAATGGGACTGCGAACGCTACCCCGACCCGCCCGCCTTTGTGCAGGGTCTGCTGGAAGATCACTTCCGCCTGTGCCTATGGGAATACAGCTACATCTCCACCCAAAATCCACACTTTGCCGAATGGGATGCCAAGGGCTACTTTCTCAAGACTCCCGAAGGGCAAACCTACATTCATCGCTGGTTCCCGCCGCCCATGGATACCGTGGTTCCGCACCTGCAACCCTCGGCGATTGTGGATTTCACCAACCCCGAAGCCTACGCCTGGTTCCGCGACATGCACCGCCCGCTGATTGAAATGGGCGTAGCGGTGATGAAAACCGACTACGGCGAAGCTGTTCCCGCCGAAGGCGTGGTGGGCTTCAATGGCGATACCGGCGAGCGCCTGCACAACGCCTATGCCCTGCTGTACAACCGCTGTGTGTTCGAAGCCTTTGAACGCTATGCCGGGCAAGGGATTGTGTGGGGCCGCGCCGGATGGACGAGCAGCCAACGCTATGCTTTGCAATGGGGCGGCGACCCGCAAGCCGATTGGGAAGGGTTAGCTGGCAGTATTCGCGGCGGGCTATCTTGGGGCTTGAGCGGGGCGGCGTACTACGCCCACGATATTGGCGGTTTTTATGGGGCCGGCGTGGGCGGCTTTTTGGGGGCGGGCAAAAGCGACCCAGAGCTATATGTACGTTGGGCGCAGGCCGGCATTTTGGCCTCGCACACCCGCTTTCATGGGGTTGGCCCGCGCGAACCGTGGGAATATGGCTCGGAAATCGAGACCATCATCCGCAGCTGGCTCAACTTCCGCTACCGGTTGATCCCCTATCTGGAAGAATGCGCTCAAGAGGCGCACACCACCGGAATGCCGATAATGCGCGCCATGCCGTTAGCTTTCCCAAACGACCGGGCCGCCTGGGCTTTCGACACGCAGTACATGCTCGGCCCGGCGCTGCTGGTTGCGCCGCTGTTAAAGCCCGGCGGAAAGGCCGCCATCTACCTGCCTCACGGCGTGTGGTACGACCTATGGACGGGCGAGGAGCTGGAAGGCGGCGGCGTGATCGAGCGCAATTACCCGCTCAATCGTTTCCCGCTGTTCGGACGCAAGGGAGCATCCCTCATCCTCGGGCCTGAAGCACAGCATACCGATGAGTTCGAGGAACGAATTTTTGTAATGGCAATCACTTTCGGGAAAAATATTTTCCCCATACCTATCTTTGGAGGATGAAATGAAATTCGCAATTTTGATACACGATCCGGCGGATGACGTGGGCGTGGCTGTAACCGACCTGAAAGCCGGGGATGAAGTGGGGGCCGCCAGCCTGGAAGGCCAATCGTTGGGCAGCCTCAGCGTCACCGAGGATGTACCCTTGGGCCATAAGATTGCCATGCGCGATTTGGCTCCAGATAAACCCGTAATCGAATACGGGCGCGCCATCGGCAAGACGACCGCAGCAATCAAAAGCGGGCAGCACGTTCACGTTCATAACATTAAGACGCAAAGGTGGTAGACATGAAAAAGTTTGAAGAATACCAACTCACCGGCTACCGCCGCGAAAACGGGCATATTGGTGTTCGCAATCACGTTGTAATTCTGCCGGTAGACGATATTTCTAACGCCGCCGCCGAAGGTGTGGCGCGCCTGATTCGCGGCACTATGGCGCTCCCCCACCCGTATGGACGCCTGCAATTCGGGGCCGACCTCGACCTCACCTTCCGCACCCTGATTGGGGCGGGGCGCAACCCCAACGTGGCCGCGGTGATCGTCATCGGCATCGAGCCGGAATGGACCAATCTGATCGTCAACGGCATCGCCCAAACCGGCAAACCGGTGGCGGGCTTCAGCATCGAGCGCCTGGGCGATCTAAAGACGATTGAGATGGCTTCACGCAAAGCCAAAGAATTTGTGCATTGGGCCACCGAGCTTGGCCGTGTGCCGGTGAGCATTGACGAGATGACCCTATCTACCAAGTGCGGCGAATCCGATACGACCTCCGGCCTGGCCTCCAACCCCACCATTGGGCGCACCTTTGAGCGTCTGGAGAAGATGGGCGCTACCCTGATCTTTGGCGAGACCACCGAAGTAACCGGTGCGGAAGATAAGATTGCCGATAACTGCATCAACCCGCAGGTGCGCGCCGAGTTCATGAAGGTCTTCAACGACTATCAAGATTTCGTCAACGCCCAAGACGCCGACCTGTTGGGATCGCAGCCCACCAAGGGCAACATCCGCGGCGGCCTCAGCACCATCGAAGAGAAGGCTCTTGGCAACGTGGAAAAAATGGGCCGCTGCAAAGTTCAATCGGTGCTGCAACCCGCTGAGGAACCGAAGGGCAAAGGCCTGCACTTCATGGACTCATCCAGCGCCGCCGCCGAAATGGTGACGCTGTGCGCCGCGGCCGGGTCGGCGGTGCATTTCTTCACCACCGGACAGGGCAATATCATCGGTAATCCGATTGTGCCGGTCATCAAGCTGAGCGCCAACCCGCTCACCGTAGAAACGATGGCCGAACACATTGATGTAGACTTAACCGGTTTGCTGCGCTTCGAATATAACCTGGATGGAGCCGCCGACCTCGCCATGGCGATGATGGCCCAAACCATCAACGGGCGCTTAACCAGCGCCGAAACGCTGCGCCACGATGAGTTTGTACTGACCAAGCTGTATCGCTCGGCCTAAGCAGTTTCTATACTAAAAAAGAGATTGCCGGCGACTGGTCGGCAATCTCTTTTTTTATGATGCAGCCGGTTATGCTCCAGCCAGGTAGCAAAAGCTCTTGGGCTACACCGCTAAGCGCAAAGAGAGCCTTCCGGAACGACGCAGTTCGTGGCGGCGGCGCTGGATGCGTTCAATATCGATGGGGTATTCGCCATACTCATGCACCGTGCGATACATCATGGCGGCGTTCGCTACCGGCACGGCGTCGTGCACTTCACTTGACGAACCGATGAAAATGCCGCCTTGCGGGCCAATTTTCTCGATCAATTCCAGGGTTTCATCTTCTACATCGCCCAGCGAGCCGTGCGGCAGGGTGTGAATGCAGCACACATTGCCAAACAGAAGCTTATCAGGGTACTGTTGGCGGATGGCGAAAATATCGTTGCAGCCGTTGCGCTCGATGGGGTTCAAACCATCCGCTTCGAACTCATCGAAGATCAGTTCCAGGAATTTACCGTACCGCCCATCGGTGTGATAGAGAAACTTCATTCCTTTTTCTTTGATCGGCTGCGAAATCCAACGCCAGCGCGGCAGGCCTTCGTTCTTAACAAACTTAGGATTGAAGATCGGCCCATTCGAACCGGCAATGTCTTCACCCATAAACAGCAGCGGCGTATCGGTCACCTCGGCGAACGCCCGCGCCACATGGGCCGAGAACATGCCGGTGCAGTCCATCACATGCTGTACCAATTCGGGAGCGTCGTAAATGCCTGTGGCGAACAGCTCCATGTCCATATAGGAATAGGCGTCGGTGATTGGCCCTTCCACCGCCCCAATCATTACTACGTCATATTCCTTCAATGCTTGCTGAAGCTGAATAATGGACGGCTGGTACCAATCTCGGACATCTTCATACTTCGGCAGCTGCGGCATATGCTTTTCTAATTCAGCCAGGGTCTTGAAAGGCCGTTGGGCGATCCAGGCTGTGCCGCCGGTTTGATCCACCCGCCAGTTGGCGGGGTCAACGCCAAAGAAGCGGATCCAGTTCTCGATTTTGCTGCCCATCCAATGGTTAACCGGGTCGTAGACGAAGCGGGTTACGTCTACGCCAATATTCTTCCAGGCCGTGCCGTTGATGGCAATGAGTTCTTCATACGAGTAGGCGCGTTTAGGGTCAAAGCCGCCGTGTTCCACTAGAATATGGCGATTATCAAGAAAATCGTAGGTGAGAATGCGATCGGTCGGCTCCCAACGAATGGCTTTCTTAAAGCGCTCCAGGTTATTCATACCTTTATCCTTTTTGATAACAATCTGCACCGGGGCAGGCGGCAGTTAGCTTACCATCACCCGCAAACGCCAGTGCTTGATCTCGCCCGCCGCCGCCCATAAAACAGCCTGGTTCCGATGAGCCAGGGTCAGACTGTCGTAGAAACCGGTCATCGGTTCGGGAGCCGCCACCGAAACCTGGTTCAGCGCGCCTTCATCTACCCACAGGCCGAAGTAAGGCGCGGTCTCGGCATCCCAGGCCAGGCGCAAGCGCGCCTCTTCAGGTAAGCGCACGACCTCACACCACTGCAGGCGGGCCTCCGGCAGGGCGAAGAACTTGCGCGCCCGTTTGAGGCTGGGTGGGCCGATAGTGTCGAGCCGAACCGGGGAACCGTCCGGCAGCATAGCTTCAGGCCAGGGCAGCCGCTGTTCGATAGCGCCCCAGCCCCACTCTGGCGGCAGCACATTGCACACCTGCGCCGCCTGATCGGGGAGGATGATGCGCCCGAGGTCGCCGGTTGCGAACTGTGGATGCGCCGCCCACAGGAAGGGCATATCTTCATCGCTTTGGTTTTCGAGTGTGTAGTCCATTTGCAGCATACCGGGCGATGGCAAGCTCAAGCGGCGCTCTAAGCGATAGGGCAGCGCCCGGCCCTGCACCGCGCTCACCAACGCATCCTCCGCCGTCAGCATCTGCCAGGGCATGCACCACACTTCACCATGGTCTGGCAGCGGCGCGCTCAGGTAGCGCCCCGGTTGAGGATAGGCGCAGGCGCTGATGGTTGGGAACATTTCGTCCCACCCACTCATATCTTGTTGGTCAAACTGCGCTCCATAGGCCACGGGCCGAAAAGGCCGCTCGCCAGGGCCGGCCAACCATTCCAGGCCGCGCGCCACATCGAACAGCGAGACGATCTTAGCCCCCATCTCCGGCACAATCACCACCCGCAGGGCAGCGTCTGCCAACATGTGAGCGGCTCTACCCAGCCAGGTGGTCTGTGTATGGATCATGCTCTCCTCGATACTTCCGTCCTAACGCCGGGCAAAAGAGCGATGCTGTAGGCGCGGCGCTCTCAAAAAAGCCGCCGGTTTTGTTTGCTGCTACCGCCTTGCTAGGGCACGGGGTATGGGGTGCAAGTGATGGCGTTGACCATCGCCCAGAAGTTCTCCATTGGGGTATCGAGCTGCACGTGGTGGGTGGGGCCTAAGATGAGGCCGCCATTCTTGCCGATCGTCCGCAAACGGGTGATGACCTCGTTGGTCACATCGCCTGGCGAACCGAACGGCAAAGTATGCTGTTCGTCAATCGAACCCCAAAAAGACAGGTTCTTCCCATATTCCTGCTTCAGGCGCACTGGGTCCATACTGGCCGGCTGGATGGGATTTAAGACATCCAGGCCGATCTCGATCAAGTCGGGGATGATCGGGTAGATGACGCCATCCGAGTGATAGGCGATTTTGACCTGGGGGTTAATGGCCTTAAGCTCGGAGATAAAGCGGGCCATGCGCGGCTTGAAAAACTTACGCCACATGCGCGGCGAAATTAGCATGGCGTTTTGCGCGCCCACGTCATCGCCGGTCCAGATCATGTCTACGCCCATCTCCACCAGGCGCTTAGCGGCCGTCAAGTGATATTCGAGGGGAATATCCAAAATCTGTTCCGCCAGCTCTGGGTTGAGGGCAAAATCGGAGAGCATACGCTCGTAACCCCGCAGCGCCCATGCAGTCTCAAAAATCGTCGTCACCACCACGCCAACGATATAATATTCATCCTTGAAGGTCTTCAGCACCCAATCGGCTTCATGATAAAGCTCAGGGCGATGAGGATCAGGCGGCTGGTAGGAACCTACCGCGCTGTCATCAGCCAATGGGCAGCCTTTCATCTCAGTATAGCGTCCCGGGCCATAGGCAGTATCATAATGCACCGAGCGCCAGCCAATGCCCCATTCATCTGTATAGGTATCCGCTTCCTGGTAATAGGAGTTAGCCCAGCCTACTGAAGTGAGCAGCAGATCCTCGCCCAAGGCGCGCTCCAATTCGTAGGTATTACCGCCGCCATGGGGGTTGTGCAGCTTGTTATCGCCCATATGCATATTGGCGGTCAGGCGTTGAGCAAATTCCGGGGTGAACGAAATTTGCATCGGGCAGCGGTCGGGTTCTTCATGATTAAGCGCCGTCAAGACGCGTTCGCGATGTTTCATAACCGGTTTATTTGACCTCGGCAATGCTGCTGCGAGCACGTTCCGCCCGCGCTTGCCGCCACTGCGAAATCGCCACAGCGGCGATCAGCAGCAAGCCCAAAGCCACGCGCTGGGTGAAGGTGTTGAAACCCAACAGGTTCATGCCATTGTTAAGCACGCCCACCATCACCACCGCCAGGAACGTGCCAAAGATAGTACCTTTGCCGCCGGCGGTGGCCGCGCCGCCCAAGAACACCGCCGTAATGGCTTGCAGTTCCAGGCCATTGCCATTGATTGGATTGCCGGAAGTGGTGCGAGCGGTGAGCAGTACGCCGGACAGCCCGGCGATGCCGCCGCACAACATGTACATCAGCATGCGCACGCGCGACACATTGATGCCGGCCAGGCGGGCGGCGGTGGGGTTACCGCCAATGGCATAAATGGCGCGGCCAAAAGTGGTATAGCGCATAATTACATGCACCAATAACGCCACTGCCACCAAGATGACTGTCAATACCGGAACGCCAGTCCATGCCGACCCACCCAACTTGGGCAGCGGCAGGCTGGTGAGAAAACGCCCACCCGCCAACCAGGTAAATTCCGGTTGGGTCAACACGCCAATCGGTTTACCCTCGGGGGCCAGCAAGAAGGCGAAGCCAGCGAAGGCGGCTAAGGTTCCCAAAGTGGCAATGGTGGCGTTCACGCGCAGGCGGGTGACAATGAAACCGTTCACAACCCCAGCCAGCATACCGGCGGCGATGCCCCCCAAAACGGCGATCAGGGCGCTGCCGGTGGGCAAAATGTGCAGCTCACCCACCACACCGCTGCCCACTAATACCGACGCCGCCACTACCGACCCGATGGAGGCGATGGAGCCGACGGAAATATCCAATGCGCCGGCGATAATCACCACCGTTTCGCCAATCGCAAGCAAACCCACGATCACAATGGCTTGCGCCAGGCTGTTCATCAGATTCTGCCAGGAGAAGAATTTTTCGCCGCCGCTGAACCCAATCCACCCACTGGCAACCGTGATCAGGAAGATCAGCGCTACCAGGGCGAATATAAGTGAAAGGTTATCCGCCCCAATAAGACTGAGGGTTTGTTGGAAAAAGCTGGGTTGTTTTGTTTTTAATTTGGTTGGCACTTGGGTTTGATCGATCATTTCGTTATTCATGCTAAAGTCTGCTCCTGCTGAGATTCAGCCGACAAATTATCCACCATAGCGAGGCCCAATACTGCCTCCTCGGTGGCGGTCGGCCCGTCCAATTCGCCGGTGATGCGGCCATTTTGCATCACATAGATACGATCCGATAAACCTAGAATTTCGGGCAGCTCCGAGCTAATTAACATAATGCCTAAGCCCTGGTTTGCCAGTTCGTCAATCAGGTTGTAAATCTCGGCTTTAGCGCCCACGTCAATGCCGCGCGTCGGTTCATCTAAGATGAGCACCTTCGGTTTTGCCGCCAACCACCGGGTTAGCACCACTTTCTGCTGGTTGCCGCCCGATAGTTTGCCCACCTCTTGCGCTAAGGAAGGTGTGCGCACATTTAGTTTTTCGACATATTCGCTGATCACCTGTTGTTCGAGGCGATTGTTGACGAACGATAGGCGGCTCAACCGCTTAATAATCGCCATGGAGGCGTTTTCTAGCACACTGCGCACCAGCACCAGGCCCTCGCGCTTGCGGTCTTCAGGGGCAAAGCCGATGCCTTTGCTAATGGCGTTTTCGGGGGTGTGGATAGTGACAGGCTTATCATTAACGAGGATGCGTCCGCTGTTGATGGGCAGTTCGCCAAAGATCACCTTTGCCAGTTCTGTCCGGCCTGCGCCTACCAGTCCAGAGAAACCCACCACCTCACCGGCGTTGATGTGGAAGTTAATATTGAAATGCCAATTGCTGCGCAGATCTTCCACCCGCATGACTTCCCGACCCGTATCGGCGCGATTGCGTTTGAACATATCTGAAAGCTCGCGGCCAACCATCAGGCGCACAATTTCGGCGTCGTTTAGCTCGGCGGCGGGGCGCACAGCAATTAGATGACCGTCGCGCAAAATCGCCACCCGGTCGCACAGGCGCAAAATTTCCTTGATGCGATGCGAAACATAAATAATCGCCACACCTTCATCACGCAAGCGCCGCACCAGGGTAAACAATCGCTCCACTTCTTCATCCGAAAGCGATGAGGTGGGTTCATCCAGCGCCAACACGCGCACATCGGTTTTCAGGGCGCGCATAATCTCCACCAGCTGCCGCTGAGCCGACGAAAGGCGATCACCCAAGAGATGCACCGGCAGCACGTTCTCAAAACCATATTCTTGCAGGCGTTTGCTCACCTGTTCGGTCATTTGCCGGCGTTGCACCAGGCCAAAGCGGCTGGGCAATTCGCCCACCCAGATATTCTCGGCTACATCCACCCCGGGGATAATCTCCGGTTCCTGGTAGATGACGCGAATGCCGGCTTTGTGCGAATCTTGTGGGTTGGAGAAAACCAGCTTGCGACCATCCATCACCATTTCACCGGAATCGGCCTGGTAGTCGCCATTAATAATCTTCAATAGGGTAGACTTTCCCGCGCCGTTCTCACCCATAAAGGCCAAGATTTCACCTGGGCGAATATCCAGCGATACGTCGGCTAGCGCCTGCACATTGGGAAAGGCCTTGCAAATATGGCGGATTTCGAGCGTTCCGGGGGCCACCGGCGTCGTATCAGTTTGTTCAGAAGGGGTTTCAGCAGGCATTGTCATAAGGCATACTCTCTAGAGCGGGCAAGCCGCAGAATGGATTTCGGTAGACCGGACGACGGATGCCGGCCGGTCTACCGAGCAGCGAACCAGGTCAACCCACAGGGATTAATAGAACGACCACACCGTAAAGTGGTGGTCGCCCAATGCTCCGGCAAACGTGGGCCAGGCCATTTCACTATTCTAGCCCGGCCCACGTAGTGAATAAAACCTTACTTCGAGCAGTTCGCTAACGAAATCGGATCCATCGTGGTGGTGTAGTTTTCCGGGTCCACGATAGAGGTGGGGGCGTAAGACATTTCCGGCGGGGTCTTGCCGTTTACAACGGCGTCGTACAACACCTGGGCGGCAGTCTTACCCACATCCAAACCGGAGATGAACAGAGCGGCCTTGAAACCGCTGGGCTGACCAGCAGCCCACGGCTTGCAGGCTTCGTAAGCGCCCAGGCCCACGGCGATGATGTTATCGGGGCTGACGCCGGCGGCGGTGAGGGCGTTCAACGTACCCAACACGCCTTCGTCATTGCAGGCGAACACAACCCAGTTGGTGATTTCGGGGTGAGCGGTGATGACCGGGCCGGCGGCGTCTTGCGAAGCCAACGCTTCACCGGTATAGGGAACCGAGAAGATCATGTCGTCGGTTACGCCGGCAGCCTTGATGGCGGCTTTTTCATTGTCGGTGCGGTCGTTGCACACCGAGAGCGTCTGAACTTCCACGCTCAAAACGCCAACCTTCTTGGCGCTGTCTTTCAACCAGCCGCCATCGGTCAGCAGCTTAGCAGCCGCTTCGCCGACCTTCTTGCCCATGTCTTTGCCGTTGAAGCCCACAAACGGAACCGGGGCGCCGTCGGCGTCTTGGATGTTGTCATCGGTGGCGATGAGGATCACTCCGGCGTCTTTGGCAGCCTTGGCAATCGCCGGCCCAATCGTCTGATCGGGTACGGTGATCGCAATCGCCTTCGCGCCGGCCGAAATGGCGTCGTTGATCAGGCTAACGCCCAGGTTCGGATCGAGTTTGGCGTCGAACTTCTTGGCTTCAGCGCCCATCTCGTTGGCGGTATCTACAAACGAGTTCTGCAGATCGATGAAGTACTGCTGATCGGCGCTCTTGTTGATGACCACGAACAAGGGCTTCTCGCCGGCCGGGGCAGCCGGGGCTTCAGCCGCGGGGGCCGCGCCACAGTTGGCCAACGAAATGGGGTCCATGATGGTGGTGTAATTCTCGGCGTTAACGATGGAAGTGGGGGCATAGGAGACTTCGGGCGGGGTTTTGCCGTTTACAACGGCGTCGTACAGCACCTGCGCGGCAGTCTTGCCAACATCCAAACCGGAGATGAACAGCGCGGCCTTGAAACCGCTGGGCTGACCAGCAGCCCACGGCTTGCAGGCTTCGTAAGCGCCCAGGCCCACGGCGATGATGTTATCGGGGCTGACGCCGGCGGCGGTGAGGGCGTTCAACGTACCCAACACGCCTTCGTCATTGCAGGCGAACACAACCCAGTTGGTGATTTCGGGGTGAGCGGTGATGACCGGGCCGGCGGCGTCTTGCGAAGCCAACGCTTCACCGGTATAGGGAACCGAGAAGATCATGTCGTCGGTTACGCCGGCAGCCTTGATGGCGGCTTTTTCATTGTCGGTGCGGTCGTTGCACACCGAGAGCGTCTGAACTTCCACGCTCAAAACGCCAACCTTCTTGGCGCTGTCTTTCAACCAGCCGCCATCGGTCAGCAGCTTAGCAGCCGCTTCGCCGACCTTCTTGCCCATGTCTTTGCCGTTGAAGCCCACAAACGGAACCGGGGCGCCGTCGGCGTCTTGGATGTTGTCATCGGTGGCGATGAGGATCACTCCGGCGTCTTTGGCAGCCTTGGCAATCGCCGGCCCAATCGTCTGATCGGGTACGGTGATCGCAATCGCCTTCGCGCCGGCCGAAATGGCGTCGTTGATCAGGCTAACGCCCAGGTTCGGATCGAGTTTGGCGTCGAACTTCTTGGCTTCAGCGCCCATCTCGTTGGCGGTATCTACAAACGAGTTCTGCAGATCGATGAAGTACTGCTGATCGGCGCTCTTGTTGATGACCACAAACAAGGGCTTCTCAGCAGCCGGGGCAGCGGTTTCTGCCGGGGCAGCCGGTGCTTCCGTAGCCGGGACGGGGGCTACCGCCGGCGCGCAGGCGGATAAAATCAACCCGGCTAGCAGCAGCACAGAAAGCAGCTTAGTAATGGAACTTTTCATGGATTCTTTCTCCTCTTCTTACATTAGTGGAATGGAATTTCCAAGACACAATTCTTACCATCCTATTTTCTCATAGAACGCAGTAATCGTCTTGCAGAATTGGAATGCGTTTTTGGATTATTGGACATAAACGCCGTTACATTTACACCGGGTACTGACGGTAACGATTGACCGTTTCGTACATGGCTAACAAATTCTCTACCGGCACGCTTGCCTGGACATTATGAATGGGATTGAACACATAGCCGCCGCCTTGTCCAAAAATTTGCAGGCGTTGGCGCACCTGTTGGCGCACTTCTTCGGGCGTGCCAAAGGGCAGCGTGGATTGGGTTTCGATTCCGCCGCCCCAAAAGGTAATCTGCGCCCCGAAGCGCTCCTTGAGGGTGGTCGGGTCCATATTGGCGGCGGAGGTCTGCACCGGGTTGAGGATGTCGAAACCGGCTTCGATAATGTCTGGGATGATCGGCAGGATCGAGCCGCACGAATGGATGAAAGTCTTCCAGGGCGTGTGCTGATGCACCCAATCGTTAACGCGTTTGTAGAAAGGCTTGTATAAGCTGCGGAAGGCGCGCGGCGAAATAAAGCAGTTATTCTGCGCCCCGAAGTCGGTGCCGCTAATCCAGGCCACGCTGACGGTATCGCCCACCGCTTGATACACACGCGCCATGTTGCGCAGCGCCACGTCGCATTGATAATCGAAAACCTGGTAAATGTAATCGCGGCGCGATACGGTGCTCATGTACCATTCGGTCATATCACGAATCCCTTTGGGGTGTTTAAGGGTGGGGGCGGGAACCAGGGCAATATCGCCAAAGCCCATCCCCCCCAGGCCCAACACTACGGCCTTATCGGTGGTTTCAAAGGCCAGGCGGGCCTGCTCGCCCATGTAATCCACCTCTTCCTGCGGCAGGTCGGTAAATTCCTCGGTGTTATCGGCCACGTTGAGGGCGTCGTCGTCGATTGGCTCCTGGCGCACGATGGCATCGAAATAGAAGCCGCCGTTGGGCATCTTGGCGCTGGGTGGGGCAGAGAAATCGCCCTGCGGGTACATCACAATATCGCCATTCTCGTCCGGTTCGGTGTTGAACAGTTCGGGAACCAGGACAGGCGTGCCTTCGAAGGTTGTCCACGGCTTCCAGCCTTCATTTTTAAAGCCGAAGAAGTTAATCTGCCCGCCCACGCCGACCACATCCACATGCAGAGCATCACGCAGGTCTGCGGCGATTTCCCCTAGCATTTGGAACGGCTCAATCACTTTGACCGGCGTGCCGGGCGGATCGAGCTTAAGCGCCTGGCGCAGGGCGTAGACCGTGGAAACATGCATACCGGTTTGCCCGCAGCCCCCCAGATCGAGCGGTATGAGGTCCGGCTCCTGATGGTTGAGAGTCATGTGGACGCGTTCGCGAGAATTCATAAGGGACCTCCAGATGGGGTGCGGGGTAAGGCGAAAGGCGGCCTGGTAATGAACCCAAGGCCGGTCCTCCGCAGAGTGACAGAAATCATCTTCAGCATGCAAATCAGGCCGGCGCAAAAAGTACCCGGCCAGCGCGCCGCGCGCAGAGGGCAGCTTTTGGTGAAGGAGAAATTGGCTTTACCTATTTTGGTTAAGTCTAATTTTGCGCAAGCAGACATGCTTTTAGTTTGTCATAATTAGTGAAGATTGTCTTGGATAAATGGGAGAAAGATTTGGAGAATAGGACGGAGAAGTGATGGCGGCAATGCAGGTGCTATAACTGCTGTATCTAGCCTGGCGACCTGAGCCTGGCAGGCATGTTGGAAATGCAGAGGATGCAAAGAATCTCACAGGAACACGGGTATATGGCGAGGCAGCGGGCGATATGCAAGTGATGAGCGGGCGCATAGGGGTTGAGCTAATAAAAATCACTATGATAAATTCAACCTCAATCGATAATCGCTTTTTCAAAACCTTAGGGCGATTTGTCGGAAAATAAAGCCCTATAGAAATAACAAAAAGGGTCAATCCACTTCAATTTGTCCCCCGCCTCCACTCGCTCGGCGTGACTCCCACTTCTTGCCGGAAGACGCGATTAAAATAGCTGGCATCCGAGAAGCCGACCGCCAAGGCGACCTCGGTGATGGTGTGGTCGCTCGCTTCAAGCATCTGGCGGGCGCGCGTGACCCGGTAGCGGTTGAGATAGGTTACCGGGGTGACGCCTAACTCTTGGCGGAAGCAGTGCGTGAGGTATCGCTCGGTGATGGCGACATGGGCGGCGATGCGGCTGCGCGTGAGCGGCTCGGCGTAACGCTCGTGGATGAAGGCCATGGCTTCACGCACGGTGCGCGAAGCGGCGCTGCCCAGGCGTTTGCTATGCGCCAGGGCGCCTTCCACCTGGGCTAACACTTCCGACATGCTGAACAGGCCCTTGCCCAGCACAGCGGCCACGCCCTGCTGCAGGCGCTCCATATCGTGGGCGGTTAAAATTTGGGCCGAAAGCACGATCACCGGCAGGCTGCGGGTGGCTTCTTGCAGGCGCATGATGCGCAGCACTTCAAAACCATCCACATCCGGCATCATTAAGTCGAGCAGCACCAGGTCAATCGTCTCGGTCTGCATCAGCTCCAACGCTTGCCGCCCCCCGTAAGCGCGCAGAATGCGCAGCGGGGCCAGGCTTTCCAACATGCGAGCGTGCATCTCTAACACTTTGGGGTCGTCGTCCACTAACAAGATCGTCTTACGCGGCGCGCCGGCCGGTTCTGCCTGGCCGCGCTTCAACCCCAGCCGCTCCAACACCTGCGAAAGATCGGCCGGGGCCAGCGGCTTACTCAGATAATCCATCTCCAGCACCGCCCCGCGCCCGCTTTGCGCCGCCAGGTTAGTGAAAATGACCGGTGTTTGGCGGGTATCGGGGTTTTGCTTGAGCATTTGCATCAGTTCCCAACCGCGTTCGGCGGCGGGTTGGAAGTCTAGCACCACTGCGCCGGGGGGGCAGGCGGCCACCTGCGCCAGCCAATCGGGCTGCTCGGATACATCCAGCACCTCGACGGTGAAGCCCTTGCTCAGCAAGTGCCGGTACAGCGCCTGCGACCGGGCGGCGTGTTCGGCCAGGAGCAGCACGGCGCTGCGGCGTTCGGCGGCCGGGTCGTCGCAGGCCTGGCGATTGGGTAACACGGGCAGCGTAAAAGTGAAGGTCGAACCGTCCCCATCCTGGCCGTTAGAGTGGGCGGTGATTGCGCCGCCGTGCAGTTCTACCAGGCGGCGCGAGATTGCCAGGCCCAGGCCCATGCCACCGTAACCGCGCGCCACGCTGCGTTCGGAGCGGCGAAACTCATCGAAGATGGCGTTTTGTTCGCCGGGCGGAATGCCCAGGCCGCTGTCGCTGATCTCAACCACCACCTGGCCGGGATTTATCGATACGTTGAGCGAGATGAAGCCGCGCTCGGTGAATTTGGCGGCGTTGGAAAGCAAGTTGATCGTCACCTGGCGTAGGCGTGTGCGGTCGCCCATAATGACCGGGAGGTGGGCGGGGAGCTGCTCGCGCCATTCGAGGCCCCGCTTGCGGGCCATGGCCTTGCCCATGAGGGCGACTTCATCGAGTAAACCGGCCAGGTCGAGCGGCTCAAGGTTCAAACGCAGTTCGCCGGCCTGGTTACTGGCTAAGTCCAGCACATCGCCAATCAAGCGGAAGAGATGTTTGCTGCTGGTGCGGATGGTATCCATATCACGGCGGGCGGCTTCCGGCAGGGGCGGTTTAACGCCGGCTTGTTCTTCCTGCTGCATCATCTCGATGGTGCCCACGATCAAGGCCAGGGGGGTGCGCAGCTCGTGGCTCACGGTGGATAGGAAGCGGCTCTTAAGCAGATTGGCTTCTTCGGCCAGGCGGCGCGCTTCTAAAGCCTCATTGTAAAGGCGCACATTGCGTTCGGTAAGCATGGCGCGCCGCAAAGCAGCGCTAATTTGACCACCCAAAATCTCGTAAACCGCTTCTTCACGTGGGTCGGCGGCGAAGACCACATAGCCCAGCTGATCGTCACGGTAAAACAGCGGCTCCACTACCAGGCTGGTGAGCGGCAGGCGTTCTAGCATTCCGGCAGGCAGCAGCAAGCGGGCAGGAAACACCTGCCCCACCTGCTCTTCCGCCAGCCGCCGCCCGTTGATATAACCGTAAACGCAGCGCGCCTGCGCCTCCGCTTCAACCGGCTGGGGGGGATATAAGAACAAGAATCCGTGGGCAATATTCAACAGGCGTTGAGCGCGCTCAAGCGTATCGGTTAGCTCGGCAAAGGTAGAGGTGATGTTCAGGCTTTGGCTGATCTCGCCCAGAGTGTGCAGTTTTTCATCGGCTTGCAGCACCTGGTAGGCATTGTGTCTGCGAGCCGATTCCCCGATGACAACGCGCGCTTGCTGCACCAGGTTTTCGATGCGCAGGCGCGTCTCGGCATCGGTACGCTGAGAGATGGCGAATTGGCGCAAGGCCGAGATGATCTCGTGCCAGCGCGGAAAGGCGTCGTTGGTGTTAGCGGTTTGCTGAATGGTCTGGACGAACAGATCGAGAAAGGCGTCTTGGGTTTTGCCCACGCTTTCGGTGAGGAAATGCTTGAGCAGCGCGGGGAAGACTTGCTGAACTTGCTGATCCTCCGGAAGCTGCAAGTGCGGCCCGCTTTCGCCAAACACCAGTTGATCGAGCAGCACGATCTCATCGGTAAACGAGTCGAGCTTTTCGGTATGCGGGATCACCTGAGCGTGGGTCACCACGGGATCGAGGCAGCCGCACGATTGCCGCAGCATCAGGCGCGCCGGCAGCACCACCTTAGGCGGAACCGCCTCGCCGGACAGGAGGGCCAACACCATCTGGGTGGCCTGGTAAGCCTGTTCGTAAAAATGCAGGGGGGCGGTGGTGAGGGGGGGCGAAATCACCAACCCCTGGTCTTCACCATTCAGCCCGGCCACGGCCACATCTGCGGGAATACGGTAGCCGTGGCTTTGCAAGGCCTTCATCGCGCCAATCGCCATGTTGTCGCTGGCGGCCACCAGAGCTTCAAATCGCACCCCACGCCCGTCCAGCAGCTCGTTCACTCCATCTACGCCGCCGCTCTCTTTGAAATTGCCCTGGTAAACCAGGTCGGGGTCGTAAGGGATGTAATGTTCACGCAGCACATCGAGGTAGGCGCGATAGCGGTCATCGGCCTCCTGGTGATTGGCCTGGCCGCGGATGAAAGCAATCCGCCGGTGCTGGTGGGTTTCAGCCATGTGGGTTACCACATCGTGCATGGCGTGATAATTATCCACCGTTACGCCCGGCACACCCTCCAGGATGATGCCAGTTGTGACCAGCGGCATGGGGCGCAAGCCATCGATAAAGGCGTAGGTCTGCGGAAGGGTGAGCCAGGCGTTTAGCCCGCCCATCAGCACCAAACCATCCACGGTGCGCGCATCCAACCAACGATAGAGGATGTTACGCTGCTTCTCAAACTCGATGGGCGAATCCACCAAACGCCCCGGATAACAGATCAGGTTGACACCGGCGGCCTGGGCGGCGGCGGCGCAGCCCGCCCAAATGGCGCGGTTATTCGGATCGATAGCCCCGGTGGTTAACAGGGCCAGGGTAGTTCGGCGCCTATGGTCGGGCGCATTAACAGAGGGGGGGGGTTCAAGAACCGTCATGATTTACGGTTCAATTATAACCCGGACGCGAAGCACTACGTGGGTGTGAGCAATGCCGGTACGGTAGTTTTAGTTCGGAAAATTTAGAAGGTGATCCGATCTTACTATAGTATATTGTGGTCCAGCATCAAACGGGGTCCGCTTTCACGCGCCTGACCGGCGGCCTGGTAACGCGCCAGGCTGAGACTGCCGCTTCTCGAATCGCCCCACGGTGTGTAAAGCTGGCGCTCGCCGGGCAGAGGCGCGCCCTGCGCATCCACCAGCTTATTCGTGCTGCACCGCCGGCCGGTCACAAAGTACACCGCTAACAAGAATCACGGCTTCCAACTGGCGTTCA
>CAZHFU010000022.1:0-64530 GCA_964531975.1 uncultured Anaerolinea sp.
AACCTAACCCCCTAACCCCCTTCCCGACGCAGGAAGGGGGAATCTCCCCTTCTCTCCCCGTTTCGGGGAGAGAAGGGGCCGGGGGATGAGAGAGGTCTCCAGTTATCCAAAAGTCAACCACATCTACTGGAAGGAGGTCCGACCTGACCCCATTTTTAGAAAATGCTCGCATGAACAAAGCTGCTTTAGAGATGCGGAAAGAACCAATCCCCGCACAATCCTTGAGAATAGCCAATGTGGTTACTAGAGCCTGGATGAAATGACCCGCATCACAGCCTCTAAGGTTTTGGCTAACAGGCCGTCGTTTTCGCCCACGTAAGACGCATCACCCTGGCACGGCGCCGGCACAGCGGGGTTGCTTAGAAAGTGAGAGGCATCTTTTTAGTTTTTTAATGTTACAATGTAGGTAATTTGGTGGGGTAAACTTACCCAACCAATACGTTTAATCCAATTTTTTCTAACAACTCAGGAATTTTCAGCTTCAGTTATATGGTTTAAGGTCTGGGGGCATTCATGGGAGGTAAAAGCAATGAAACCATACGTCCGTTCAAAACTGATTCAAATTGGTAATTCGCGCGGAGTGCGGCTGCCTAAGTCGGTTATTCAACAGTGCGGCATGGAAGACGAGCTTGAAATGACCGTGCAAGGCGATACGCTGGTGATCCAAGCCGTGCGCGCCGCCCGCGTAAACTGGGAAGAACAGTTCCAGCGCATCGCGATTCGTGGGGAGGATCACCCCATCACCGAGACGCTCGAGACGTGGGATGGGCGTTGTCGCGAGATGCCGGTTAAACGTTTCGAGGTATACCAGGTGGCATTTGCCCCCAAGCAGGAGCCGGTAACCAGCCTGGTTATCTCACCCGATGAAATGAATATGCGCTTGGGGGTGGTGATGGTAGCTCCGCTGCTGCCGGGTGAAAGCTTATCCGCCATGCGGCCCAACTGCCAATACAACGGGCGCTTTATGCAAGCCCAAATAGAACAAATTTACACCGTGGGAAAACCGCAGCTGGCGCAAAAACTAGGTGAAGTCTCCCTTGAAAGCCAATCCAGGGTGTTAGCCTGCCTGGAAGAAATTTTCAAGTAAAACTATCGCTGAAGATAAACAAAAAACCGCCCTAAACTGCAGAGCGGTTTTTTTATTGAATGAATTAGCGCCGTAGGCTAATAGTCGCGCCCACCGCCGCTGCGATTGCCGCCGCCGCGATTGCTGCCGCCGCCGCGATTACTGCCGCCGCCGCGATTGCTACCGCCGCCGCCGCCATAACCGCCGCCGCCGCCGTAACCACCACCGCCGCCGCCGTAACCACCACCGCCGCCGCCGTAACCACCGCCGCCGCTACGACCACCGCCGTAACCGCCGCCAGAGCCACCGGAGCGCCGGAACCCGCCTTCGCCACGCCCGCCTTCTTCCTTCGGACGCGCAATGTTAACTTTCAACTCGCGGTTATCCAGCTTGTAGCCGTTGAACATGCGGATAGCATTCTCCGCTTCGGCTTGACTGTCCATTTGCACGAATGCAAAACCTTTCGAATTGCCGGTCATCCGGTCTTTAATCAGGTCTACCGAAGTAACAGTTCCCGCTCCGGCGAATAATTCGCGCAGCGAGTCTTCGGTCGTCCCATACGAAAGGTTCCCAACATATAATTTGCTATCCATCTAACTCTCTCTCCTGATACTCTTGCGGCTACATAGAAAACGGTTGGTTATACGGTTTATCCACCTCTCAGGGTGGAAGGAATACGTATGGATTATAGCATAATTACCTTTGTCAAGGGAGAAATGGTAAGGAATTAAGGAATACCTTTAAAATCCACTCCCGCCTGGCTAAGGGCGAATAAGCGCCTGCCGGAAAGAAGCCACCACATCGTTGGCATTCAAATGAGCGCCATTCTGGAATAAAATTCCGCTGTGTAACGTGCAGGTCCACTCGGTGAGAGCGGCGTTTGGGGTGCAGTGGTGCGCCAACGCGGGCACTGGCTCTAAGCTGCCCGACGGGAAGGAATATAACGGGTCGGCAATTTGGGCGCAGGCGCGCAGGCTGTCCACATCTTGCGGCAAAATCTCCCCACAGTATAACGAAAGCGGCTCGGCGGTTTGCATCCACACAAAGTGATCGCTGCCATCGATGCGCAGCGCCGCAAAGTCTTCGACGCCCAGCGCACTCACCACCGGCGCGCTCACCTGGCTAGAAAAGGCCACCGCGGTGCTGTTCACCGTCACCCATCCACCATGCGCCAGGGGAATCAGCGGCGCAATCTGCTGCAGCACATCGTTGGCCTGGGTGTAAGCGGCGGTGCGCTGGGTCGCATCCACGCTCGATGCGCCTTGCGCCAACGCCGCCACAAGCTCTGGAAATGCCGCCCCAAATTGTCGCCCGGCCTGCTCGCCAAAATGGCTATCCAGGAAATTCGAGACATCCGGAAAATCGGCCCCCCAACCCAAAAGATACAAGCCTTCTAATTCTCCCGCGTCTAACGCCTGGTAAAAGGCATCGCCGGTCATGGGCTTTAAACGCACCTGGAGGCCCAAATGCTCTTCCAGTTGGCGGGCAATGGCCTGGGCGGTTTCAGCCGGATGTGGCAGGTAGCTGCGCACCTGCCGGCGGTAACTAAGTGTGAGCGCCAGCCCTGGCGCATACCCGGCTTGCCTGAGCAAGTCCCGTCCCAAGATAGGGTCGAAAGCGGGCCACGGTTGTCCCAGGCAAGCATAAGGCAAGCTGCAGGGTGCGAAGTAGTCCGCCGTCGCATAGCCTGGAGGAAAGGTCTTTTCGACCAACGCCTGCCGGTCTAAACTCACCGCCAGGGCCTGGCGCAGCAGGGCCTGGTCTAACGGCGGGCGCGCGGTGTTCATCCCCAGGTAGGCCACATTCAGCGCCGGCCTGGCGACAAAGCGCGCCGATGGATCGCTTTGCACCGTGGAAAAATCATCGGGGCTGAGGTTATCAATGCCCTGCACCGTGCCCGCCTGAAGCTCCACCAGGCGGGCGGCAGGCTCAATATCCCAGCGAAACACCAGGCGCTCTGGGGCCTGGTCTGAGCGTTTCCAAGAATCCGGAAAGCGCCGCAGCGCCAGGCTCGCGCCGCGCTCCCAATTTTCCACCATGTAGGCTCCACTGCCAGGGGGAGCGGTCATATCCGCGCCGTCATCACCGCCGCCCTCTCCGATCCGCTCTACCCACGCCTGTGGGTAAATCGCGTAAGTTGGCGAGGCGATCTTGCTCAAAAAAGCCACATCGGGGCGACACAGAGCAAAGCGCACCTGATCGTAGGCCAGGGCTTTGACCGATTTAAATTCCCCGGTGGAGCAGTCTTGCCACTCGACCATGGTCGGGATAAACCCCTGGCTGAAATCGGGTGTGGGTGTCATCCCATTGAGCGCCGCCTCGGTGGAGGCGGGGGCAGCGGAGGTGGGCGCATTGTTGAGCGCCGCCTCGGTGGAGGCGGGGGCGCCCAGCATGGGCGAGCCGGCCGGCGCATATTGGGGCGGTTCAGAAGGCGCCGGTCGGCGCGATGAACACCCCGCCACCATCAGCAGGGCAATAATAAAAATTAGCCTGGCATTTTGAATAACCTTGGAATACATACCCATTATTTTAATGGCAGCCCGCGGCCCGCATGTGGTATTAGTCAAGTTCACAGGCCGTTATTTTAGCAATCATCCACGGCCCACAGCGAGCGCCGCCCGTTGGGGCGGGTCTCAAGCCCACCCCAAACAACGGTTTTCCGGTTACATTGGTGGCAACACCCCCGCCCGCTCCGGCAACGGTCATCCGGCCCCAACGCCCCCTTGCTACAGCCAGCGTTCGGCGAAATGACACGCCGACCAATGACGCGGGCGAATTTCGCGATAGGCCGGTTCTTCCTTCATACATATTTCTTCAGCAAAGGGGCAGCGGGTGTTAAAGTTACAGCCCACCGGCGGGTTGGCCGGCGAGGGAATGTCACCTTGGAGGATAATACGGTTGCGCTTCTTGGCAATCTCCGGGTCCGGAACCGGCACGGCCGACATGAGCGCCTGGGTGTACGGATGCACCGAGCGCATGTAGATTTCGTCACGGTCGGCCAATTCCATGATCTTGCCCAGGTACATTACCGCAATGCGGTTAGAGATGTGCCGCACCATGCTTAAATCGTGGGCGATAAACAGATAAGTTAGCCCCAATCGCCCCTGCAATTCTTCCAAAAGGTTCACCACTTGGGCCTGGATAGATACATCGAGCGATGAGATCGGCTCATCGCATACGATCAGATCGGGGTTTACCGCCAGAGCGCGGGCGATGCCGACGCGTTGGCGCTGCCCACCCGAAAATTCGTGCGGGTAACGGTTGACGAAATCGGGGTTGAGGCCCACCAGGCGCAGCAATTCATCGATGCGCTCGGCCTTTTCTTTACCAGAGGCCACATTATGCACCTCCAGCGGAGCAGCCACAATCGATCCTACCGTCATGCGTGGGTTCAGGGAAGCGTATGGGTCTTGGAAGATCATCTGCATACGCTTACGCATATGGCGCAGCGGGCCTTCTTGCAAATCGGCCAGGTCCACATTATCGAATAGGATATGCCCGGCGGTAGGTTCGTACAGGCGCAGCAAGGTGCGGCCCACCGTGGTCTTGCCACAGCCAGTTTCGCCCACCAGGCCCAACGTTTCGCCTTTTAAAATGTCGAAGCTCACATCGTCCACGGCTTTAATATCGCCAACATGGCGGGGGATAATCAGCCCGCTGTGAATGGGAAAATACTTCTTCAGGTTGCGCACTTGCACCAGCGGCTGGGCTTCCTTTGCCGGGGCGGCTTGGGGTTGGTCAACAAGTTGAGCCGTCATCGCGCATTCCTTTCGGGCAGGTCTTGCCAACGCCAGCAAGCCGAAACATGGTTTAGGCGGTCGGTTTCCATGAGGGGCGGGCGCTCTTGGACACACTTTTCAATTCGATAAACGCAGCGCGCCGCAAATGGGCAGCCGGGGGGCAGCGCCACCAGGTCGGGCGGCAGCCCTGGAATAGACGTTAGCTTCGTTCCGGGGGCTTCATCCAGTCGGGGTAGTGAACCAAGCAGGCCAATGGTGTAAGGATGGCGGCTGTACTTATATACATCGCCCACCTCGCCGCGCTCGATGATGAAACCGGCGTACATGACGTTAATCCTCTCCGCCAATTCTGCCACCACGCCCAGGTCGTGGGTAATCCACATTACAGCCATACCCAGGTCTTGCTGTAAGCGCCGCACCAAATCCACAATTTGCGCCTGGATGGTGACATCCAAAGCAGTGGTAGGTTCATCGGCGATGAGCAGCTTGGGTTCGCACGAAAGCGCCATGGCGATCATGGCGCGCTGGCGCATGCCGCCCGAAAACTGATGCGGGTAATCGTCCACCCGTTTAGAAGCCCCCGGAATGCCAACCAGATGCAGCATTTCGGCAGCGCGTTCTTTAGCCGCCTTGGCCTCCATGCCCTTGTGCAGCATCAGCGCTTCCATAATCTGGAAACCCACCGTGTATACCGGGTTGAGGGAGGTCATGGGGTCTTGAAACACCATCGCAACATCGCGCCCGCGCACCTGGCGAATTTCGGCGTCGCTCAAATCGAGCAGCGAACGCCCATCGAGCGTTATTTCGCCGCCGGCGATCTTCCCCGGCGGGGTGGGAATGATGCGCATGATCGACATGGCATGGACACTCTTGCCACAGCCGCTTTCACCCACCACGCCCAGCACTTCACCGGGGGCCATCTCATACGATACGCCGTTCACGGCATGCACCACGCCGTCTTCCGTGTGAAATTCGGTGCGTAAATCTTTAAGTTTCAGTAAAGGTTCCATGCTTTTATATTCTCATTTTCGGGTCAAGGGCATCACGCAGGCCATCACCCAATAGATTGAAGCCTAACACGCTCAGCATAATTGCCAGGCCGGGGAAAAGCACCGCCCACCACGAACCGCTTGCCAGGTATTTATAACTGTCGCCCAGCATTGCCCCCCATTCGGCTTCCGGGGGAATGGCCCCCAAGCCGAGGAAACCCAGGGCGGCGGCGCTCAAAATGGCCCCAGCCAGGCCCATGGTGGCCTGCACGATGATGGGGGATAGGATGTTGGGGAAAATGTGGCGGAAGATGATCCGCCCGTGGGCTTCGCCCACCGATTGGGCCGCCAACACATATTCCTTCTGCGATACCGACAGCACCGCTGAACGCGCCAGGCGAGCATAGGCGGGTATGCCCACCACGCCGATGGCGATCATCCCCTTCTCCAAGCCCGGCCCTAAAAAGGCCACGATGGCAATCGCCAGCAGGTAGGAGGGAAATGACAGCACAATATCCATCAGGCGCATAATCAAGTCGGACAAGAATTTGCCATTGAAGGGCGTCGCCAGCAGCAGACCGATCAACAGCCCCCACACACCACAAACCAGGCCGGTCATCGTGCTAACCAGCAAGCCCGATAGCCCGCCTATAGCCAACCCGGCCAACCCAAACACCATTCGCCGCAGCCAGGCGGCCGGCCGCCAGCGCGACAAATACACTGAGGCCACCCCCAACCCGGCGAATAAGATCGTCTGCCACCACTGGTTAGCAATCCACGCCGCCAAGGCCCCCAGGGTCAGCCCCACCAATGCCTGCATCGCGAAGCGCTCATTGCGGGTCACATCCATGCCTTCGTAAAAGCCGGCCGCTAACCCTAGCAATACGCCGATAAACAGCGAGATCGCTACCGCCACCAACCCCACCCGCAGTGAGTTCCATCCGCCGTGGATGACGCGCACGAAGATATCGCGCCCCAGCTTATCGGTTCCAAAGGGGTGAATGCTGGTATATTCGGCCGTTGGAAACAGGTTGGGTGGCTTCAACTTGAGGGTGTAATCCAGGTCGGTGGTGGCATCGTAAGGCCAAAAATAATGCCCCAACACCGCCGAAAGCCCAAACACTACCACAATAAAAAGCCCTAAACGAGCCGTTTTGCTAGAAACCAACCGACGCCAGGCATCTAACCACAGGCTGCGGTGTTCACGCACGGCAAAATCGGTTTGTTCCAGGTCGGAGAAAGTTGCTTGAGACATAGCTCGCCCTTAATCGTAATGAATACGCGGATCAATCGCTGCATAGGAGAGGTCCACCAGCAAATTAATCACCACGAAAATGAGTGCAATTAGCAGGGTGCCACCCTGAACGACGGGGTAATCGCGCCCCAAAATGGCATCGTACACCCATTTGCCAATCCCCGGCCACGAAAAGATGGTTTCAGTAAGCACCGCTCCGGCCAGGAGGGTGCCCGCTTGCAGGCCGATGGTGGTAATAACGGGCAGAAAGGCGTTCTTGAGGGCATGGCGGAATAGAACAGTGCGCTCTGAAAGGCCCTTCGATGTGGCGGTGCGAATATAGTCTTCGTGCAGCACATCGAGCATGCTGGAACGCGTCATGCGCGCCAGGATCGACATGGGAATAGTCGCCAGGGCGATGGCCGGCAGGATGATGTGCTTGAGGGCGTCGATAAAGCCGGGAATGTTGCCCGTCACCAGGCTGTCGAACAGCAGCAGCCCGGTGATGTTTTGGATCTGCACGCCCGAAGAAAGCCGCCCGCCCGAAGGCAGCCAATGCAGCAGAACAGCGAAGAGCATGATCTCCATCACCCCCAGCCAAAAGATCGGCATCGAAACACCTACCAGCGAGCCGATCATGGTCACGCTGTCTAGAGCCGAATTACGCCGGGCGGCGGAGGCGATGCCCACGGGAATGCCGATTACCAGGGCGATGAAGAGCGAGAGCAGCGCCAGCTCTACAGTGGCCGGGAAGCGCTGGGCCAACGTTTCGGCCACGGGAATGCGCCGGTGAATCGAATCGCCCAGGTCTAGCCGCGAAAGCCGGCTAAGATAGCGCACAAACTGGCTGTCGAAGAAGCCCGCCAGGTCGTTGTTTGCCAGAGCGTCGCGGTCTAAGAAAGCCGGTCGATTTAGCCCCAACTGTTCACGAATGCGCTCCACGTTCTCTTCCGCCGCATGTTCCCCCAGCATGGCAACCGCGGCGTCACCCGGGATCAGGCGCTGGAACATGAAAATAATAAATGCGACGCCCAAAAGGGTGGGCAGCACAGAGATCAAACGTCTAATGATGTAACGGAACAAGTCGCCCTCCTATTAGCTGGGGCTAGGTAAAGCAGGCTGGATTGAAACCAGGGGGACGGAAGGCGTCCGTCCCCCTGGAAAGATCACTTACTTATAGGAGCAAGACAACTACTTGATTTCAACGTTAACGTAGTTATCGGCGTCTACTGCCTGTGGCTGATAGCCGGTGACGGTAGCTAACATGATGATGGGAGTGGCGTTGTGGGCGATGTAAATGCGGGCGATGTCGTCGTGCAGCATCTGCTCAGCTTCTTTATACATCGGCTCACGCACAGCCTTACCGGGGGTCGATAAAGCCTTCGCGAGCAGTTCGGCAGCGGCCGGGTTAGCATACCAACCTTCACGTTGGATTGGCTCCGTGCCGGTAGACCAGAAGTAGCCCAAGAAGTTATCGGGGTCGCCATTATCGCCGCCCCAGCCCAGCATATACAGGCCGGCCAACAGACCTTCGCGGCGTGCGCCCAGGTATGCGGGCCAGTCGCCTTCGAGCTGCAGTTCGACTTTAATACCCGCCTTGCCCAAGTCGGCAGCCATAGCTTCGCCGATTTCCTTCGGGGAGGGGTAATAGAAGCGCGTTACAGGCATGTAGTACAGGCGCAGCGGAATCTTATCGCCGGCTTTGAACTTCACATTCCCATCGGCGTCATTCATATCTTCGGCGATAGTCACTTCGCTTAGACCATCGGGGAAGCCCGCTTCAGCCAACAGCGCCTTAGACTTCTCAGGATCATAGCTCCAATCCTGGATCGCGTCGTTAAAGCCCCACATGGAGGACGGAATCAAGGTCTTAGCAACCTGACCGTACTTGCCATAGAAGTTCTTTACCAGGGATTCTTTATCAATGGCGCGGGCGATGGCCTCGCGAACTTTGATATCCTGGAATTCCGTGATCTTGAAGTTGAAGGCCAGGTAAGCGGTGTTGAGCGGAGGCCGGGTCATGATTTTCAGGCTGCTGTCGTCTCCAGCGCTGGCCAGGTCTTCCGAAGTGGCCTGTTCCATAGCATGGATATCGCCCGATTTGAGGGCCAGGAAGCGGGCCGAGTCATCGGGGATCACCCGCCAGATAATCTTATCGAGCTTGGGGCGGCCACCCCAGTAATCTTCATTAGCCACGGCAATCAGGCGGTCGCCTTCCGTCCACGATTCAAACTTGAAGGGGCCGGTTCCCACAGCGCCCACCTTGGGCGTGCCGTAGTTTTCGCCATTATCTTTGATCGCCTTGGGGCTGGAGATGGCGAAGAAGTCCATCGCCAGGTTCGCCAGGAAGGGAGCCATTGGCTCAGACAGGGTGAACTTAACCGTGTTATCATCCAGCTTCTCAAGGTTGGTGATCGTCGAAGCATCGTCAAAACCACCAAACATCGCTTCGTAGTATTCAAAAACCTGGCTGGCGAAGTGATAGGGGTTGGTGGTGAAGCGCCAGCGCTCGAAGTTGAAAATTACCGCGTCGGCGTTGAAGGGTTCGCCATCGTGGAACTTGACGTTCTGGCGCAGCTTGCAGGTCCATTCGGTGGCGGCTTCGTTAGGAGAGCAGTCTTCGGCCAGAGCGGGGATGGGTTCGGTCGTGCCATCGGCGAAGGTGTAGAGCGGCTCTAAGATTTGGCCGCCCGTGCGGGTGGAATCACCATCGGTTACAATCGCCAGATCGAGGCTCACCGTATCGGCGCCGCGGCCAAAGATAAAGGTCTTCTCAGCAGCGGGCGCAGCCGGCGCTTCGGTAGCCACCGGGGCTGCGGGGGCAGCCGGCGTACAAGCGCCTAATACCAGGCTGAACAGCAGTACCAAACCAAGCACAGCATTGAACTTATTTTTCATCATCGTCCTCCTCCTTAAGTCGGACTTTTACAGGGTGAATAGGTGCAGCAAAACACACGTTACGGGTTCTTCGTACAGGTCACCACCTCCTTTAGGATTTAATTTTCACCGGCAAATGAGCGTTCATACAAATGACAGACAATCAAGTTTATTCATTATACGTGAGGCAAGCAGTCTGTCAACCCTGGAAGGGGTTAATTCGCCGATAATTGATTAATTAGCCTTTGACGAGCAAGTTTGCACTTAAGTTGGTACAATTATTATACCGTATGCCGGGTTTGATCTTTTTACCAGGCGGGGGATGCAAGCGAGGGAATAACTGTTATGCCGTCCCAAAAGAACTGAAATATGCAAGCAGCGAGTCCACCAGCCGCTGTTGTATCCATTTAACAGCGTCCATCATTGATTGACAACTCGCCTGGTATCTCCAGCTCCTCATGATAGGAGTTAGAAATACCAGACGGTAAGCTTAATCCGGCAAGCCCATTTTCTCCCCATACAAACCTGGGTTCCGCGCCAAACACGGGTCTAGCATTCGCTGTATCCGCAGAAATAGCACTTACGGCAACCTTCTTCATTCACCACCGAGGCCTGCCCGCATTCAGGACACAGATCGCCCACCTTTTGAATGACAGTTTCGACCGCGGGCAGGGGTTGGGCTGCTGCTCCAGGGCTGTTGCCGTTGCTATGCTCGGCTTCCACCTCAGCCAGGAGGCTGTTTTCCAGGTAATCGGCTAGCGCCTGGGCTACGCCGTCGGGCAGGGAGCGCACACGGTTGGGGCCAAAGCCGAGCGAACGCCCCCCGCCGATGCCGGAAAGCTGCCGCACCACCTCTTTTAGGCGTTCGCGCGGCGCAACCGGCGAGGTGAGGCGCAGAATGTACGAGACCAGCCGGCCAATCGCCTCCGACACCGCGGCGGTATCCGAGCCGGCCTTGGAAGTGTTGATGAACACCTCAAAAGGCTGGTGGCCGCCGTTTTCATTGATCGTCACAAAGGCTTTGCCCAGCGGCGTGGTGACATTCACGGTGTAGCCTTCCAGGCGGCGGGGGCGCGGCTTCTTGTTATCGTGCCACAGCGGCGGTTGGGCGGTCGCACCCACCGGCGCGGCTGGCCCCGGCGGTTCCGCGGCCGCTTCCGGCTGGGCGGCGTCCTTCTTCTGGGCCGTGGCCTTGGTCTCCAACACCACCTTTTGGCGCGAACCGGTCACATACACCGTGGTTCCTTTGCAGCCCAGCTCCCAGGCTAACTGATAAGCCGTGGCGACATCTTCTTCGCTGGCGCCTTCGGGAAAATTGACCGTTTTCGACAAGCTGTTATCCACAAAGGCTTGTAAGGCGGCCTGCATGCGCACATGTTCCTCCGCTGAAATATCGCCCGAAACCACAAACGTCTCGCGCACATCGGCGGGTATATCCTGCACGTCCTGGCACGAACCCGATTGCAAGACCTGCTCCATCACCGACTGACGAGCCTCATCATCCAGGCCCGCCTGCTGCAGGGCTTTCTCGAACAGCGGGCTGACGTAAGTGAGCTGGAGGTCTTTACCATGATCGTTTACATGGCGCAGGTAGGCCAGGGCGAACACCGGTTCGCAACCATAACCTTCGCAGCCGGCTACGGTGGCGATGGTTCCGGTGGGGGCCACCGTGGTTTGGGCGGCGTTGCGAATGCCATACACCATCAAGTCGCTTAGCAGCGCATCCCAATCTAATTCAGGGCGGCCAAAATCATGGGTATAGGGCGTCAGCGGCTGGGGCGGCTGCCAGCGCAAATGCTGCGGATCGTACAAACTGCCGGCCAGGGCGGGGAAAGGCCCGCGCCGTCGGGCCAGCTCAATGCTGGTGCGCATGGCATGGTAACGAATAAACTCCATCACCTGAGCGGCAAACTCTTGCCCGGCCTCCGAGCCATAACCCACCCCGGCGTGGTATAACAGATCGCCCAGGCCCATAATGCCCAGGCCAATGCGCCGCGCCCGCAGGGCGGCTTCGCGCAGCTGCGGCACCGCCGGCACGTAGGCGTTGGCGTCTACCACATCATCTAAGAAGATCGTCGAAAGCTCCACGCTTTGGCGCAGCGCCTCCCAGTCAACCCCCCCAGCCGGGTGCAAATGCTGCGCCAGGTTCACAGAACCTAAACAACAGTTTTCAAAGCTGCCCAAAAACTGTTCGCCGCACGGGTTGGTGGCCTCTAGTTGATACAGGTTGGGAACCGGGTTCGAACGATTAGCCGCATCGAGGAATAACACCCCTGGCTCGCCGTTATGGTGGGCTTGCTTCACAATCTTCTCAAATAATTGGCGCGCCGGCACGATTTTGTGAATGCGGATGGGCACACCGGCTGCTTCGGCCTGCTCTAGCGTACCATTAAAGCCTTTGTATTCCGGGGAGTCCACATCGGGGAAGCGCAACGGCCAATCCGCGTCGGCATCCACCGCGCGCATAAACGCGTCGGTAATGCCCACCGATATATTAAAGTTGGTGATGGCGTTTTCATCCGTCTTGCAGGTGATAAACTCCTCGATATCGGGATGATCCACGCGCAGCACGGCCATGTTGGCCCCGCGCCGGCTGCCACCCTGGGCGATCTCACCGAAGGCCTTATCGTAAACGCGCAGAAAGCCCACCGGCCCGGTGGCCTGGCCCGCCGAAGACTTGACCAACGCCCCCTTAGGGCGCAGGCGCGAGAAAGCAAAGCCGTTCCCGCCGCCGGTCTGCTGGATCAGGGCGGCGTTGCGCAGGGTTTGGAAAATTCCAGCCGGATCGCGGCCCATATCATCGGCGATGGGCAGCACAAAGCAGGCCGCCAACTGCCCCAACGGTGTGCCTGCGCCGGTAAAGGTGGGCGAATTGGGGAAGAATCGCTTGGCGATGAGGAGATCATAGAACTGCCGCGCCCGCAGGAGAACATCGCCATCCCAGGCTTCCTCCGCTTTAGCTACATGATAGGCCACTCGCCAAAACATGCCTTCTACGCTTTCGGCAGGCCGGCCGGCATGGTCGCGGCGCACATAGCGGCGCGTTAACACCTGGCGAGCATTATCGGTTAATTCCACCGGCGGAGCGTCATCCGGCATGGGCGCGGTGGGAAGCAGTCCATCCACATCATAAATAAGGGTTGGTTGGGTCTGAGCCATTGCGTATTTCCTCCTATAAAATTGCCCGTAATGGGTAGAACAGAAAATACCCCCCATCGTGGAATCAAAAGGCGTTTTGAGTGCAGGCAGGGGCGCCAGGCCGGCCCTTCCCACAAATAAGATGGTTAATCTAACAGCCGGTCAATTTCCCGGCGAATGGACGTTAGATCATCCAGCTTCAGGTAGACAATTGCATAACGAATGTAAGCAATATGATCCATCTCCTTCAGGCCGGTGATCACCCGATCCCCTACCAGGCGAGAAGAGACTTCCGATTTGCCCAAAGATTGTAAATACGATTCAATTTCCCCCACCAGTCTTTCGATATCAGCAGCCGAAACGGGCCGCTTGGCGCATGCAATGCGAATGCCACGTATGAGTTTTTCTCGGTCGAACTCTTCGCGCGTTCCGTCTTGCTTAATCAGCAGCGGTGTGGCTAAAATCGGGCGCTCATACGTGCTAAAGCGCTGTCCGCATTTATCGCACTCCCGCCGCCGGCGAACCCCGCCGCGCAAATGGGTGGTGTCTATCACGCGTGAGTTGTTGTTGCGGCAGTAAGGACATTGCATCACAAAGCATCCGATTGCAATAATTAGAACAAATGTAACCCGCCACATATAGGGACGGATTACCCAAAAACCACAGATATATGGGTAACGGCCTAAATTCTAGCACAGCCGCACCTTATCGGCAAGGGTACTTCAGGGTTAATTTAGATTAGAAAATGGAAACGCTTAGCCGCCCACCTGGCTTAACCTGACTGTGGGCCGCGCAAATGCTGCGCGACCCACAGTGCGCGTCCGCCGCACCCCGTGCGAAGGCAGCGTACAGGGTGCGGCTTACAGCGAAGTTTTAGTTAAAGGCGGCCCTGCTTGCGTAGGTAGGGCGGCAGATCCAGGTCATCCGGGTTGATCGATATCGGCTGGAAGGACTGCGACACCGAGCGGTTTAGCGGCGTCTGCCCCGAGGCGCTTTGCTCACTGCGTGCGCCCTGGCTTTGCGGGGTAGAGCTGTTCACGTTTTGTGTGCGCATGGGCATAGAGCGTTCGAAACCCGTGGCAATCACCGTGATGCGCACGGTTTCCTTCATCGCCGGGTCGATGACCGCGCCAAAGATCAGGTTCACATCGGGATGAGCAGTTTCCTTGATGATCGCCGCCGCCTGGTTGACGTCGAACAGGGTCATCTCCGAACCGCCGGTGATGTTGAACAGGATGCCGCGCGCCCCGTCGATGGTGATATCGAGCAGTTGGCTGGAAATGGCCTGTTCGGCGGCTACGCGGGCCGCATCTTCGCCATCCGCCGAGCCTACCGCCATCAAAGCCGCCCCACCTTCCGACATGATCGTGCGCACATCGGCGAAGTCCAGGTTAATCAAGCCGGGCACAGTGATCAGTTCGGAAATGCCTTGCACGCCCTGGCGCAGCACATCGTCGGCCATGCGGAACGCCTTCTGCAGGTTGGCGCGCTTATCCACAATTTGCAGCAGCCGGTCGTTGGGGATGACAATGAGCGTATCGGCTTTCTCTTTAAGGCGGGCAATGCCGCTCTCCGCCGATTGAATGCGGCGCGACCCCTCGAAGGTGAAGGGGCGGGTGACGACGCCAATGGTGAGCGCCCCCACCTCTTTGGCAATCTGCGCCACCACAGCCGCGCCGCCCGTGCCGGTTCCGCCGCCCATGCCGCCGGTGATAAAGACCATATCGGCGTCCTTCAGCGCCGCGTAAAGCTCCTGCGCCGATTCTTCGGTGGCTTTGCGGCCCACCTCAGGATCACCGCCTGAACCCAGGCCACGCGTTAGCTTTTCGCCCACCCGCACCTTAATCGATGCCTTGGAGAGCTGTAACGCCTGGGCGTCGGTGTTCACTGCGATGAACTCCACGCCTTGCAGCCCTTCTTCGATCATGCGATCAACGGCGTTGCATCCACCACCGCCCACGCCAACCACTTTTATGCGCGCGGCGATGTTGGTCAATGCATCTTCTACAAAATCAACAATATTGTCTTTCATCAAGTTCCTCCTCACATGCAGCTAATCAAGTAATTATGGCAACAAACGTCTTAGCCAATTCTTGACTTTCTCCAGATCCAACGCGCCATCCGGCGCGAGGGCTGATTTCCGCTTATGAACATCCGCGGGGGCCAGTTCGCTCATCAGCATGGCCCATTTAACCAGGCCCACGCTGGTAGAAAAAGCGGGGGAATCCAATTTATCCGTCATGCCAACCAGGCCCTGGGGCTGCGCAATGCGCACCGGAACCCCCAGAACCCTGGATGCAACGCTTTTAATGCCGGGCAGCAAGCTAACCCCGCCGGTTAACACCACCCCCGCGGGAAGCAGCTCCTGATACCCGGAACGCTTGATCTCTTGCACAACCAGGCTAAATAACTCCTCCACACGATCATGAATAATCTGCACCAGCTCCAGGTGGCTGATGTTAACGATGCTCTCCTCCCCAAACGGGCGGACATTAAAGTATTGCTGCGGGTCAATATCATCGGGGTTGGCATGCCCATGCTGCAGCTTAATCTCCTCAGCTTGCGAAATGGGCAGGTGCAGCACCTGGGCGATATCGGAGGTAATGTGGTTTCCGCCAATCGCCAACACCGCCGTGTGCCACACATCGCCATCAGAATAGAGAGCTAAATCTGTGGTTCCAGCCCCAATATCGCACACCATCACCCCCATCTGGCGTTCGTTCTCGCTCAGCACCGCCTCGCCTGAAGCCAGCGGATTGAGGACAAATTGCGCCACATCGATGCCCGCGGCGACCAGGGCCTGGCGCAGATTCTCTACACTGGCCGCCGCCGCTGTGATGATATGCGTTTCAACTTCTAGCCGGTAACCGTGCATCCCCAGCGGCATGCGAATGCCGTCTTGCCCATCCACATTAAAGTTGCGCTGAATGACATGCATCACCTGGCGGTTGTGGGGAATGGCTACCGCGCGGGCCGCATCCACCGCCCGCGCAATATCATCCTCATCAATCACGCGGCCCGAAACACCCACCACGCCGGTGTTATTGCTAGACGATACATTCGATCCGGCCAGGCTCACCATGGCCGAAAGCACCTCCATACCGGAGGCGCGCTCGGCTTTATCCACCGAACGGGCAATCGCCTGCGCCGCGGCTTCTAAATCTACCACCACACCTTTGCGCAGGCCTTGAGAAGGCTCAATCCCAGCCCCCAAAATACGCAGTTGGTTCAAACCCTCTTCGCGGGCCACCAGGGTGCAAATTTTCGCGTCACCCACATCAATGCCGATGAAAACTGGCTCTTCCATCTTATCCTGCCTGTTTCTAAGGTTCCAAGCTGTAATGCGGAGCGTAGGGATAGCCTACCCCCACTACCAACGGCTTGGTTCCTTCCGATTTGAGTTGTTCAATCACCGCCCTATAAATACGCAGTTTCAAATCCATTTCATTAAAACTGCCCAGGTAAACCATCCAGCCGCGCCGGTCCTGCCAGCCAAATCCATAGGATGGATCGTAAATAATTTGTGCGCCGGTTGGCAGGGCCTCAGCAATTTGTAAAATGGCTGCCACCATATCAGCTTTTAAAAACGGAAGGCCTTTTTCTTCCTCAACCTGCAGGTCAGCCTTGGCGTTGGCCTTGGCGTCGTCCTTAGAGCTGTTCTTGGCCTTCTCCTCCACTGGCGGCAACCCAGGGGGGTCGGCGGCAGCCTGCACCACCGGGTAGTCGCCCGAGGCCATTTCGTCGCGGGGCGGGAAGATGGCCCCGTCGGCGTCGATCAATCGATCTTTACCATCTTGCCGCCAGATCAGCACCGGCGCACGTTCGGTAACCGAGATGACCACCGTGTTAGGGAACTGCACCACTGCCGCCACGCTCGAAAATTCAGGAAACTGTTTATACAACTCAGCTTCCACTGCGTTCACATCCACCATAAATACCGGCTTTCCGGTAAGAGCCAGGGCGCGGTTAACATCTGCGTGGGTCAGGTTCTGCAATCCATTAATTTGTGCGGTTTGCACCTGGTAGGTGGGCGAAGTGCCCAACCAATATAAGATTGCTCCGAAGAAAGCCAATAAACTAAACGAAGCCACCCGCCAGCTAACCTTAATCCTTGGCAAAGATGGCAGGCGGGCTTCTACCCCCGGCGCGCCCAGGCCAACATGATAAACCTTGCGGCTGCTGAGCGAGCGGCGCGCCGCCGCCCCGGCCGCGGAAGGCCCAAGCTTGGCGCGCCGCGCCATCACCGGCGGGGCAGACTTGCTTTCGCCGCGCAGGCGAGGCGTCACCGCGTTATAGGTAGAGACGCCCGCCGAACGCCCGCTGCGCTTCCCCCCCAGCAGTCGCTCTAGCCAGCCGCCGGCGGCGGCGCGCCTGGCGCGCGCCTGCGGGGCGGCCTCCACCGGCTGCGATTGCGCCAAGCGCCGGCGGCGAATTTCGTCGCTTCTACGCGTTGTGCGGTCGGTTACACTCATCCCATTTCTCCTCTATAGCGCCGCTCCAGGCCATCGCGCTGCGCTTTCCGTTCAAACGCTAAATCGATCAACCGGTCAATCAAGGCTGGATACACCAGGCCGCTGTATTCCCACAGCTTGGGGTACATGCTGATGCGCGTGAAGCCTGGAATGGTATTCACTTCGCTCAACCAGATGCGCTCAGGGGCGTCGCCTTCCAACAAGAAATCTACCCGCGCCATGCCGGCCCCATCAATCGCATTAAAGGCTCGAATAGCCATCTCCTGAATGACTTCCTGCTGGGCGGGGCCAAGGCGAGCGGGAATAATCAACTCAGAAGCATCATCAATATACTTAGCCTCGTAAGAATAGAACTCGCGGCTGGGTCGAATTTCTCCGGCCACCGAGGCTTGTATCGTTTGGTTGCCCAGAACAGCCACTTCGATCTCGCGGGCGTTTTTCACCCCCACTTCGATCAGGATGCGCCGGTCGAAGCGCGCCGCATCGTACAAGCCTTCAAGCATATCGGAAGCCGACATGCACTTGGTAACGCCAACCGATGACCCCAAGTTGGCAGGTTTTACAAACAGCGGGAAGGGGCCAAGCTGCATGGCTTGTTCAATAATGCTTTGCGAACGCGCCTCGATTTCGCTTCTCTCAGCCACCATCCAATCCACCACCGGAATATCGTGGGCGCGCATCACCGACTTAAACACGCCCTTATCCATCCCCAGGCTAGACGCCAAAACCCCAGCGCCCACATAGGCCACTCCCGACATTTCCAGCAGACCCTGGAGGCTGCCATCCTCGCCCAGCGTACCATGCAACACTGGGAACACCACGTCTAGCTCGGTGAGAAGACGCAGCTTTGCGCCGCCGTTTGAACCGTATAGACCAGGCTGGTTGGGGTCAGGCAGCAGCCAGGCTGGCTGAAGGGCGTGTAAGTCGCCAGTGGTCAACGCGCCCAACACATCCGGCCCGGTCAACCAGGCCCCATCGTGGGTGATGCCGATCTGAACCACATCGTAGCGGCGGTGGTTAATGGCTTGCAGCACCGAGCGCGCCGACATGAGCGAGACTTCATGCTCGCCCGACTGCCCGCCCATGATCAAACCCAGCTTCAACTTACGCGCCTGGCTAGCCATCTTCCCACTCACCTATCAGCACAATTTCAGGTTCGAGTTCCACCCCAAACTGCGAACGCACCGCATTCTGGGCCAGGCGCAGCAGCGCGCCATAATCGGCGGCGCTGGCGTGGCCCAGGTTGATAAAGAAGTTAGCGTGCAGGGGGCTAATTTGCGCCCCACCGATGGTTGTTCCCTTCAGTCCTGCCGCTTCGATCAGCCGCCCGGCGTAACCACCGGGGGGGTTCTTGAACATCGACCCCAGGCTGGCCCCAGGCGGTTGGGTGCGCTTACGGTAGGCGGTGAATTCCTCTGTGCGGGCCGTCACTTCGGCCACACTGTCGAGGGTGAGGTCTAGAACCGCCGCTAAGACCACCCCGCAAGGGTGGGCTTTGAGGGCGCTGGCGCGGTAGCCGTACTGCATTTGCTGCACCGTCCACTGCTCCCGGAACGGCGTACACGGCGGCGACTCAGTGCAGTGCAAGATTTCAGCCAGGCGCAAATTAGCGGCCATATTGCTGCCATGCGCCCCGGCATTGCCCACCACCGCCCCACCCAGGGTTCCGGGGATGCCCACCGCCCATTCCAGGCCGGCCCAACCGCGCTGCGCCGCCTGGCGGGCTAGCAAGCCAAAGTTTGCGCCAGATTCAGCCCACACTTGCGGACGCTCATCCACCATGCGATACTGCGCCGCGCGACAGCGGTTCACAATAACCAGGCCGCGCACCCCGGCGTCGCTCACCAATACGTTCGAGCCGCCGCCCAAAATCGTCACCGGCCAGGCGTTGCGCCAGGCCATGCTCACCGCCGTTTCAAGGTCCTCCAGGCTGTCCACTTCAATCAGCGCCTCGGCTGGGCCGCCCAAGCGCGCCACGGTGTAACGCGCCATGGAGGCATGCGTTTGCAAGCGTGTGGCAAACACACGCTGCAAATCTTGCACAGCCAACGCACTAAGGGCCGAATTCATTCGTTACTGCTCCTTCAGCACATCGATCAAACGCATAACCACCTCGCGGGCGTTATCAAACCCCGGCGCAGCAGGGGCGCATTGCTCAGCGCCGCCGTTCCCCACATCGCCGGGCTGTTTGCGGGTGGAGCGTACACCGCCCGCGGGGCGTTTGCGCCCCAACTGCGGCATGGGAGCGGCGCTGCTCTCGAATACGGTGGGTTTATCAGGCATGGGCGTCTCCTGTTTGCAGCGCAGCCAGCCGCCGCATTAAATCATCACTAACGGCGGTGGCGTCGCCAGCAGAAAGCACCACCACCACATCGCCTTCTCGCACCATCCCGGTTAGCCAGGCAGGCGCAGCGCCCACGCTTAGCGGGCCATAGACGCTCTTCCCGCCGCCGGGGTGGCGCTGCCTAAGCTGCGCCGCGGCCTGCTCTGAAGATAGGCCATCGGTGGGGGCGGCCTCTCGGGCGGCAAAAACATCTAACACCAACACCGCATCGGCCTGGTCGAAGGCGGCGGCGAAATCATCCAACAAGCTGCGCAGCCGCGAATAAGTATGCGGCTGCCACACCGCCCACACCCGCCGCCCTGGGTATCGCTCGCGAGCTGCCGCCAGGGTGGCCCGAATCTCGGTGGGATGATGGGCGTAATCGTCAATCAGCGTCACCCCGCCCACCAGGCCGCGCACCTGAAAACGCCGCCCCACCCCCTGGAACTCGGCCAACGCCTGGGCGGCCGCTTCCAACGGCAAGCCCAGCCACTGCACCAGCGCCAGCACCGCCAGGGCGTTGCGCACACTGTGCAGCCCCGGAACAGCCAAAGCCACGCTCTGGCTCAGCGGCAGGTCGGCCCAGGCCGCGGTAAAGCGATACCCGGCTCCGGCGATCATTTGCAGGTCGGCAGCACGCAGCCCAGCTTGCGGCGAAAGGCCGTAAGACTGCACAGCTCTCCCAGCCTGGCGCTGTTCTTCTAGCAAGCGCCGCGCCCCAGCATCATCGGCGCAGGCCGCCAACAAGCCGCCGGGGATGATGCGCCCGGCAAACTGCTGAAAGGCGGCATAGAAATCCTGCGCCGTAGGGTAACAATCCGGGTGGTCATGTTCAATGTTCGTCACCACAGCGGCGGTGGGCTGCAAACCCAGGAACATACCGTCGTATTCATCGGCTTCGATCACAAAAAGATCGCCCGTTCCGGCATGGGCGTTAGCTTGCAGGTTAGTCGCTACCCCGCCGATCACATATGAAGGGTCTTGCCCCAAGCGCGCCAGCGTCCAGGCCAACATGGCGGTGGTGGTGGTCTTACCATGTGCACCGGCCACGGCCAGGGTGCGCCGGGGGCCGATGAACTGCTCCAAAAATTCCTGGCGGCGCAGCACCGGCAAGCCAAGCCCACGGGCGGCTTGCACTTCAACATTATCTTCCATCACCGCCGAAGAGCGCACCACCACATCGGCCCCCAGCACATTTTCGGCGGCATGGCCCACGCTCACCTGCACCCCAGCAGCGCGCAGCGCAGCCAAAACGAGCGAATCCGCTCGATCTGAACCGCTCACCTGCACGCCACGTTCTACTAATACCGTGGCGAGAGCTGAAATCCCTGCGCCTGCCAAGCCAATGAAGTGAATTCTCATCTTTTCACAATGCTACACAAAATAAACAATCACGATAATAAAGATTACCACCACAGCGACGAATACTTTCACCGGATCATCGAGCCACACCGGCGGAAGGATGCTCATAACCCACAGGGTGGCGTTCTGCGCTTCCGGCACAGTATCCACAATATACTTGCTCAGTCCGGGATACTGCGATAGCGCCGCATAATACCAATACGTGCCGATGACAAAGAAACCGCTCGCCATGCCCAACACAAAGCCCAATATTTTTTCGCCGGCCTGGCCGCGGCGTTCTGTCGCTTTGGCAAGGCGGGCCACTTTTGGCGATTGATAGCCGAAATAGGTCAGCAAGGTGATAATTCCAATGCGCAAGCCAAAGACAGTATCGGGGTCTTGAATAAAGGCGGTTACGTGCAGTAAATCTTCCAACAGAGCGATTACTGCCAAGGCCAGGATTACGCTGGCAATTACCAGCACTTCTTTACCCCAACCACGCGATGCGCCAATAAAACCGAACAGAAGAAGCATAAGAAAAAATACGGCCACCAAGGCGATCATCGAACACTTCCTTCTTTGCTTGTGGCTGATGGCGCAGCCAGATCGACCAACAAACGGGCGATTTCAGCGGCAGCGCCGGGACGAGCCAGGCGGCGTGCGGCCAAACGCATGGCGTTGAGGGCGGCTGGATCGAGCAGCAGGCGGCGCACGGTAGGAACGAGCAGCTCAGGCAGGTCGGCATCGATAACCAAGTGAGCCGCGCCGTGGTCTTGCAGATATTCGGCATTGGTGCGCTGGTAACGCCAGGCGTGCGGGTAAGGAACCAACACAGACGGCAAGCCAAACAGCGGAAACTCGCCCAAAACCGACGCCCCGGCGCGGCTGACTGCCAGGTCGGCTGCGGCCAGGGCGGCCCCCATTTCGGCGTGCAAGTACGGGTAAGCGTGATAGCGCCCGGCTAAAGCAGACCCCACCAGCCCCGGCAAGGCCGCCAACTGCGCTTCGGCTTCGCCCCAATCTAACGCGCCGCTCACATGCACCACCTGCATATCGGGCAGCAGCGCCGGTAAAGCGGCGAACAGCGCGCGGTTAATTGAGCGCGCCCCTTTGCTGCCCCCAAACACCAACAAGGTGGGCAGCGAGGCGTCCAGCCCCAGGGCTTCTTGCGCCTGGCGGCGCTCCCAAGTTTGGAGTTCGGGGCGCACCGGATAGCCGGTGACGACCACGCGCCGGCTTGTGGAAAAATATGCCCGCGAGGCTTCGGCGGTCACGGCAATGCCATCGGCAAAGCGCGCCAGCGCCCGGATCGCCAACCCCGGTTCGATATCAGGCAGATACAACACTGTAGGAATGCTGCGCCCGGCCAAAGCCACCGGCGCCGCCACAAAACCACCGGTGAAAAAGAGCACATCGGGGCGGAAGTCTTTTATAATGGCCTGCGCCTGGCGGAAACCACGCCACAACTTCAGCAAGTTGCCGGGCAAACGACGCAGCCCCACGCCATGTAAACCGGCAGCCGAAACGGCCTTAAACGGAACATGGGCGCGCTGCACCAGCTCGCCCTCCATTCCGCCCAGTCCGCCAACCCACAAGACTTGCAAAGCTGCCTCGCTCACGAACACCTCAGCCGCGTGGGCTGGAGCGTCGAGCTGTTTTTGAAGCGCTTGCATGGCTTGTAGAACGGCCAACGCCGGATACACGCCGCCGCCGGTCCCACCGGCGCAAATTAACCACCGCATTGAATAAACTTGCCTCCTCGTCTTTCTTCTTTACCGATTGCCGGGAAACGCTCAAGACCATGCCCATGCCGGCCAGGCATGATACCATGCTTGAACCGCCTAATGAAATGAAGGGCAGCGCGTTTCCTGAAATGGGCAGCAGGTTTAGCATTCCTCCGATGTTAAAAAATGCTTCCAGGCAAATCCACAGGGTGAAGCCGCCGGCCAACAAGCGCCCCATCATATCGGGAGCGTGGTAAGCCACCCGGAAACCGCGCCACATGAGCAGTAAGAATAGACCCACCACCGTCAGCGCGCCAACTGTGCCAGTCTCTTCGCCAATAACGGCAAAGATGGTATCGGTGTACGGCGCTTGCAGGCCGCTCACTTTAACCACTCCGTAGCCAATGCCCACGCCGAACCACCCCCCGCGGATAAAGGCATCGAATGAACGAATCACCTGGTCGGCCCCATTGGCGATGTTGGAAAGCCCGGCTACAAACCACTCCCAGCGGTTAATTCCGGTGCTGGTAAAGGTCACCACCCCGGCGCTCATCACCATCGCGATAATCAACACCACGCCGATCTGCTTTAATTCGCCGCCCGCCAGGAAGAACATTAGCCCACCCAGCATCATCACCGTGAGCAAGGCGCTGTAATCGGGTTGTTTAAGGATCAGGCCGCCAACCAAGCCCATCAAGACGCCGAGCGGGAGCAAACCGTAGCTAATATCATGCAGAATTTCGCGCTTGGAATGCAGCCACACCGCCAGATAATACACCACAACAAACTTAGCCAACTCCGACGGCTGGATCGAGCCGCTCTCAGTCAGCGTGCGGGTGGCATTGTTAATGTTGTTGCCTAAAACCTGCACCATGACGAGCAAGCCCAGCGTGCCTAACAAGGCCGCCCAGGCCCAGCGAGCCCAAACATGATAATCCGTCCAGGTTAGAAATATCATCCCCACTACGCCGATGGCGATCCACATTAACTGACGCAGGAAGAGCGTCATGCTATTGCCGGTTCTCAGATAGGAAAAATCATAACTGGCCGAATAAAGCATGATCGCCCCAAACACCAACAGCACGATCAAAACCATTAATAACGGTGCGTCGAACCACACCCGGCGGCGCACTTCCGCCTTACCGGGCTGTTTTATGGCGGTCAAATCCGGCGTGAGCGCCGGTGGGATAAGCGCATTCGCGCCCAACACCGATTGGTAATGGCGGCTTCCCCGCCGGTCGGTGCGAGCCTGCGGCCCTACTTTAGCTCGTTGACCCATTGAACGAAACATTGACCTCGCTCCTCAAAATCTTTAAACGCATCAAAACTAGTCCCGCCGGGTGAAAGCAGCACCACGTCACCCGGTGTAAGCGATTGCGCCGCGGCCTGCACGGCTTCTTTCAAAGTGGAACAGCGCAGCGTTTTTTTAAGGCGCGCTCCGCTCAGGGGGGCGGCAGCCTGCACTTGCTCCAAAATCATCGCGCCGGCTTCGCCAAAGGCAATCAGAACATCCACGCGGCGCTGAACCAGGGCGGCGAATTCATCCCAAGGCAAACGCTTATCGCGTCCGCCCACCAAGAGCACCAGCGGCTCGTCAAAGGCGCGCACAGCCGCGATAGTGCGTTCTGGAGCGGTGGCGATGGAGTCGTTAAACCAGCGCGCTCCGCCCCACTCGCGCACCAGCTGCAAGCGATGCGCCACACCGGTGAAACCCCGCACTCCCTGGCGCATGGCCTCCAGCGGCAAACCGGCCGCGGCGGCAATGGTGCAAGCGGCCAACACGTTTAGAATATTATGTTCGCCCCGCAGCTCAATTTCCGCCTGCGGCATCACTGGCAGCGGTTGGCTTTGCGCATCGAGCCTCAAACACAGCTCGCCGTCCTGGCGCAGGCCCCCCAACCCCCATCCAGGCAGCGGGCTAAAGCCAAACGACATAAGCTTCCCTTTAACCCGGTCGGCCATGCTCCAGGCCAACGGATTATCGCGACCCAGAACGGCGATGTCGGCGGCGCTTTGAAAATCCACAATCCGCGCCTTGGCCGCGCTGTAGGCTTCCATGCTGCCATGACGATCCAGGTGGTTGGGGGTGATGTTTAGGATCGCCGCAGTTTGCGGAGAGCAGGTCATCACTTCTAACTGAAAGCTGCTCAATTCCATCACCGCAAGATCGTTGGGTTGCATCTCATCCACATGGCTAATCAACGGCGACCCAATGTTGCCGCCCACCCACACCCGCCCCAAGCGCGCATTGGGCCGGGTGGCAGCGGCCTGGGCCATTCGCCCCACCAGCGTGGTGGTGGTGGTCTTGCCCGCCGAGCCGGTAATGCCGATCACCTGGCACGGAGCCAGCTCTAAAAACACCTGCGAGTCGTTGCTCAGCGGCACACCGCGCCGTTGGGCTTCTTGCAATAGGGGAGTATCCAGCGGCACGCCGCCTGAAGGACACAGCCAATCGGCCCCATCCAACAAGCTTAGGGGATGGCCGCCGCACACCCACGTTAGCGGTAGGCCGGCCGCTTCCAGGTCGGCCAAACTATCATGGGCAGCAGCCAGGGCCGAAAGCGGGCGGGCGTCGGTGAGCGTCACCCGCACACCATGCGTCAGCAGGTAGCGCGCCAGGGCCAGGCCCTGCCGGGCGGCTCCCATCACGATCACCATTTGCCCTGCTTTCATTCGCATTGTCATCACATCACCGAAAGTGCTACGCCAATCATTGCAAATAACAGGCCAATCAGCCAAAAACGCTGCACCACTTGGGTTTCGCTCCAGCCCAGTAATTCAAAATGGTGGTGGAGAGGAGTCATTTTGAACAAACGCTTGCCATGCGTCCATTTGAAGTAGGCCACTTGCAAAATCACGCTTAACCCGGTGCTGACCGGGATAATGGCAATAATCGGCAGCAGCACCCACTGCCCGGTCATGAGCGCCACCACCCCTAAAGCCGCCCCTAAGGATAAAGCGCCGGTATCGCCCATAAACAGCTGCGCCGGGTGAACGTTGAACCACAAAAAACCGAACAAGGCCCCCACCACGGTGAAACAGAAGCGGGCCAGGAACACCTGCCCCTGGATCATGGCGATGCCGCCGTAAGCCGCAAAGGCTGTGGCTGCGATCAGCCCGGAAAGGCCGTCTAAACCATCCGTCAGGTTCACCGCATTAGACATATACACGATGACCAAAGTGGCTAGGGGCACATACCAAAACCCCAGCCGTAAATCCACCGGCACACCCGGCACGAACATATTCGGCACATCCAACACATACCGCAGCAGCAGAGCTAACACCACCCCAAACAGGGTTTGAAAAGCGAACTTGGTGCGGGCGCTAAGCCCTTTAGCGGCGCGCTCGCCGCGCAGCCCCACCCAATCATCCACCCCGCCCAGAACGCCGTAGGCCACCATCGCCCCCAGGGGCAGCAGCACCGAAAGCCCCAACCCCTGGATGCCGATCAGGTTGCTGGCGTTGAGCAGCATGGTAATCATCAACACCGGCAGAATCACCATCACCCCGCCCATAGTGGGTGTGCCGACCTTCATAAAGTGGCGCTGTGGCCCTTCAACCCGAATGGCCTTGCCGATGCGGAAGTAGCGCAGCACCCGGATCAACGGCGAACCCCAAATCACCGTCAACATGAAGCTGATGCCCGCCAGGGCCACGGCCATAGAAGAAATATTCATGCCTTGGCCTCCAGAGCGCTCACGATGCGATCCATGCGCAAGCTGTGCGATCCTTTAACCAAGAGCACATCACCGGTTTGCAGATGACCGTGCAGGCGCTCGATGGCCTGCTCGGTGGTGTCTAATTCGGTAATCGCGGCCGGGTCGAGGCCGGCGGAACGTGCGGCGGCGGCGATGGTGTGCGCTCGCTCGCCCACGGTAATCAGCTCGTTCACCACAGCGGCCGCCCGCACCCCCACCATCTCGTGGCCGTTGTGTTCATAGCGGCCCAATTCCAACATATCGCCCAAAACCGCGATATGCCGGCCTTCAATTTCGGCCAGCAAATTCAGCGCCGCCAGGGTCGATTCGGGTGAGGCGTTATAGGTGTCATCTAACAACAGCGCCCCGCCCGTGGCGCGGACAGCCGCCAGGCGCAGCTGCCTGCCGTTTGAACGCAGACCGTCGATGATCTCTTGCCAGGTCAGCCCTTCCACCAGGCCAACAGCTGCGGCGCGCAAGGCGGTATGCACCGAGTGGCGGCCTATCAGCGGCACACGCAGATGCAGCACTTCACGCCGGTAATGCAAGCGAAAACGAATGCCGTTTAGCCCCAAACCTTCCACTTCGTCGGCCCACAACTGGCTTTGTGGGCTAAGACCGTAGTAGAAGACCCGCGCCCGGGTGGTTTCGGCCATGGGGCGCACCAAAGGGTCGTCGTAATTCAAAATCGCCACGCCGTCTTCGGGCAGCGCCTGCACCAGCTCGGCTTTGCCGCGAGCAATATCTTCCTGGCTGCCGGCGCGCTCGGCATGAACCGTGCCGATATTGGTGATAACGCCAACTGCCGGAAGGGCCAGGTCGCACAAAAAGGCAATTTCACCCGGCACATAAAAGCCCATTTCCAGCACCGCCCGTTCATGGCTCTCGTTAAGCGAAAGCAGCGTCAGCGGCAGGCCAATTTCGTTGTTCAGGTTACCTTCATTTTTTAGGATGCGGTAACGTTGGCTAAGGACTTCGGCCACCAGTTCCTTAGTTGTAGATTTTCCCACGCTTCCGGTAATGCCAATCACGCGCACATCTAACTTGCGCCGCCAAAATCGAGCGGCTTTTTGCAGGGCCACCAGGCTGTCATCCACCCACACGCACAACGGCGTTTCAAAGGCGCGCGGCTCAGACAGGTCGCCGTCTCCATGGCGTACATCCAGCGTGTTAAAACGACCGGCGAAATTGCGCTGCACCAGGGCCACCCGGGCGCCTTGCTCAAAAGCCTGAGCCACAAAATCATGTCCATCCACGTTTTCACCAGGCACAGCCACAAACAGGCAGCCCGGCACAGCCTGGCGGCTGTCGATAACTGCCTGGGAAATGACCACCTCCGCCGCGGCGGGGGGGGCCTGTCCAACGAGCGCCTCGAGCAGATCTGCCAGGGTGAACATAATTACGGGGTTGCTCCTCTAAGCCGGATGGCATCCGGAGGCAGGTTCAATAACAGCACTAGCTTTTCCACCGCCTGGCGAAACACCGGCGCGGCCACTTCCGAACCCCAGGGCGATGTCAATGGCTTTTGCAGCCAGACATAAATGACAAACTGCGGATCGTCCACCGGCCCATAACCCACAAAAGAAGCGTTCGTAAGGTCGGTGGCCTCATAACTGTTATTAACCGCAATCCCGGCGGTGCCGGTCTTTCCCGCCACCCGATACCCCGTCACCAGGGCATTGGAGGATTCCTTCTCCAGGGAAACAGCCAACATTTCCGTCAGCGCCCGTGCTGTTTCAGGGCGAATGGGCAGGCCGCTTTGGCTGGGTTCAATGTTATATTGAAAACCATCTTTGATCACCGAACGCACCACTTGGGGCGACATCATGACGCCGCGATTAGCCAACGCCGAAACCGCCGTTACGATCTGGATCGGGGTGGCCGATAGGCCTTGTCCAAACGCATTCGTCCCCAGGTCGGCTTCCGACCAATCGCCAATCCCAGGCGACCTCAGCAGGCCCGGCGATTCCTGCGCCAGGTCAATCCCGGTGGGGCGGCCAATGCCAAACGCTCGCAAATAGTGGTACATTTCGTTGGCTCCCATTTGCTGAGCCACCCAAACCAGACACACATTCAGTGAAAGCTGTAAGCAACCGGTCATGGATTGCGGCCCATGGGCGGCATAGTCCCAGTTATGAAACCACACCCCCCCTTGCAAGATCGAACCGGTATCCACAAAAACCGTGTCTGGCTTTACAGCACCCATATCCAAAGCCGAAGCCATAACAACCACCTTGAAAACCGATCCAATTTCATAAGCATTGTTAATTGCCATGTTGTAATCGGTGCCGGGGGGAATGACTTCCGCATATTTCTCGTATTCATTCAGGTTCAGACGCGGCGCGGTCGCCATCGCCATTACCTCGCCGGTTTTGGGATTACTCACCAACAGAACCCCAGTCACTGCGCCGGTTTCTTCAATCGCCTGGTCGATAATCTCTTCCATCGCCCGCTGAATCTCGCGGTCGATAGTTAAGATCAACCCCTGCCCTTGGCCTGCTTCGGGTAAGTTATTGGCCTGCAAGGGGTTGCGAGGAACTGTGGCGGTACGCACCTTGCCGGCCAGGAGATCGTTGAATTTCTCTTCAACCCCATGTGCACCGTCATTATGGGGGTCCACAAAGCCCAACAGATTCGAGGCCAGGTTATTTTCCGGGTACATCCGCGCCAAATGGGGGGTAATGGTCAGCCCAAATAAGTTGGGCGCGTCCACATCTTCCTGGCTGTAATAGGCATCGTTAACCTGTTCGATACGCTCCCTCAATTTTGTGACGACTGCCAAATCCTGATAGTCCAGCAATTGAACATTATAGAAGCCTTGAACCATGGCATTTTCCAGGCGGCCGATCATGGTCGCGTAGTCGCTGTCGGTTAACTCATCCAGCGTTTTGGCAATTGTCTCTTTATCCCGCAGCAGCCGCATTTCCACACCAATCTCATAAACCGTTTTGTTGCCGGCCAGTAAATGCCCCGTTCGGTCAAAAATCGAGCCGCGGATGGGTACATACTTCTGTGGATAGGCTTCCATACTTTTGTTGATTTCGTCCAAGGGCTGCGTCAGGGCGGCGTCCAGGCGCACTTGCAGCAAGCGGGCGCTAATCAACAGCGGGAAAGCGCACATCAGCAGGGCCACAATGATATAACGGGTAAACGATTCAGATCGGTTCATGGGTTTATGCCTTCTAACCATGCGGACGAACCGGCCAATTTTCGCTTCATCCAGGTCATTAGCGATTCGGAATATTCCGCCGGGGTTATATGGGCCGGGGCCACACTGCGCGGCATGCCAGAGGTCAGCCGAACCGGCTGCTGCGCCGGAAACCCAGGAATATTCAGGTAAACAATTTGTTCGGGGGTCAGCGGGGCAAAACCCAACTTCTCAGCCCGCGCCCCCATCTGATCGTAAGACCGCAGGATAGCTAACTGCGACTCCAGATCTTCAATTTCAAGATTGCCGGTTGCCAAAAGATACTTGTAATATTGAACGTCGCGCCCAGCCGCAGTTGTATACGCAGTGACGGTGAGGTATAAGATGGCGATCATTGCCACTATCACCAAAACAAGCGAAAATAACCCGATGATGCGTAATTGTTTACGCCAGGGGGTTTGAGAGTAAGCATAGGCGAAGTTTTCGATACTATCCATCTATGTTATGTCCGTCCAATAAATACTCTAACGGCCAGTAAGGCAGGTTGCAGCAGATTGTGAGACCTTACCCCAACACCATGCAATTTCTGTACCACGTGGCTAAGCTGGGGCGCCACGAGCCGGCAGGATTTCGGCCACCCGTAGACGAGCGCTGCGCGCCCGTGGATTGCTTTCCACTTCCTGGGCTTGGGCCATGATTGGCTTACGCGTTACCTCGCGCAAGCTGGCTCGATGCCCGCAGGTGCATACGGGCTGACGGGGTGGGCACAGGCAATCGCGGCTTTCTCGTCGCAAATACTGCTTCACCAGGCGATCTTCTAAAGAATGGAAGGAGATAACCGCCAATCGGCCCCCCGGCTTAAGAACGCTCGCTGCAATCGGCAAAACCTGCTCTACAGCCTGCAATTCTCCATTTACGGCAATGCGCAGCGCCTGGAAGGTGCGCGTGGCAGGATGAATGGTGTGGCCGCGCTCGGCCTTGCTTTTGCGCCCCCAACCCAACACGCCGAGCACAATTGCAGCCAACTGCTGCGTACTGCTAACCGGACGCTGCTGCACAATGCGTTTTGCCAAGGCCCGGCTGCGTGTTTCCTCCCCATACTCATATAAGATGCGCGCCAGCTCTGCTTCGGGCAGGGTGTTGACCAGCTCGCCGGCAGTGACGGGGTTATGTGGGTCAAAACGCATATCCAACGGGGCGTCGGTTTGAAAGGAGAAACCCCGCTCCGGCGTATCCAACTGCATAGACGATAGGCCCAGGTCTAGCATAACCGCATCCACCGCCGGCCAACCCAACTCTGCGAGCTGTTCGGCCATGCTCAGGTAACCGGCCTGGCGCAGCACCGCCCGTTCGCCAAACTCAGCCAGGCGGCTGCGTGCCAGGGCCAGGGCCTGCGGGTCCACATCCAGGCCAAGCAGCCGTCCGTGAGGATGGCTGGCGTTGAGTACGCCCCAGGCATGTCCCCCGGCTCCCAGCGTGCCATCCACATAGAGACCCCCGGTCACCGGCCGGATTGCGTCTAAGATTTCCTGGTAAAGTACGGGGCGATGGGCAGGCAGATCATCCATCGCGCTATCCCTCGGTTGAGAGATCAAAGGTGGCATAGCGCCGGTCGTTGGCTTCGGCGTTCAGCAGTTTCTCTTCCTGGGCGGTCCAGTTTTCGGGCGACCAAATTTCAAAGTAGCGGCCCATGCCAGATAACACCACCCCGTCTCGCAAGCCGGCGACATCGCGCAAATATTGCGGCAGTAAAATGCGACCCGCCCGGTCTAGCTCAACCGGCGCGGCGGTGGAATAGAGGTGGCGGCGCAGCAAACGCGCGTCGGGGTCGGTCATATTCATCGCATCGATGCGTTTAGACCAGGCTTCAAAAACCGGCTGAGGGAGTACAATCAGGTTAGGATCGAAACCCTGGGTCACATAGGCTGCGCCGGCCGCCAAAATCTCGCGGAAGCGAATAGGGATGGTCATGCGCCCCTTATCATCCAGATTGTGTGCGAAGCGACCCAAGAACATTTGTTCTACCTCTGCTATTAATGCCGAAAGCGCCGATGGCTTCCGGCGCTTCCACTCTCTCCCACTTTCTCCCACGAACACACACAGTATAACCAACTTTTAGCCTATTTGCAAGCTATTCTTACATATTGGTGGGTTTTGGGTATATTGGTGCGCACGGCCCCACCTATTAGGAGCCTGAAATAAAAAAGCTCCCGGGTGGGCGCGGCCAACCCAGGAGCCTTTCCTATTATATTACTTGTTACGCACATCCGCCCTAGCCGCGCTGCATGGCGTCCATCACCGCCAGCGCGGCGATATTAACAATGTTCTTCACGTCATCCCCCACTTGCAGCACATGCACCGGCGCGCCCATACCCAGCAGAATGGGGCCAATGGCCTGGGCGCCGCCCAGGCGCGCCAGCAGCTTATAGGCGATATTGGCCGATTCGAGCGACGGGAACACCAATATATTGGCGTCTTTCACCTGGCTGAAAGGATAGCGCTCTTCCATAATCTCGGCGTTCACCGCCGTATCGGCCTGCATCTCGCCATCTACAGGAAAATCAACGCTGCGCTGGTGAAGCAGCGCCACCGCCTGCCGCACCTTATTGGATAGAACATGCGGTGTGCTGCCAAAATTCGAGAAAGACAGCAGCGCAACGCGCGGCTCAATGCCAATTTGCCGGGCAAAATCGGCTGCCAGGATCGCAATTTCCACTAAGTCCTCCGCCGAAGGGTCAATGTTCACCGTGGCGTCTGTAAACAGGTAGGTGCGGTTATCCACGATCATAATATAAATGCCGGCCACATGACTCATTCCCTGGCGGGTGTGATGAATTTGCAGCGCCGGGCGGATCACCTCTGGGTAGTCGTGCGCAATGCCCGAAACAAACGCGTCGGCGTCACCCATCTTCACCATCATGGGGCCGAGCACATTGGGTTCACGAACCTGTTTGCGCGCATCCTTCAGATTAATGCCTTTGCGCCGGCGCAGGGTGTAATAGGCTTCGGCATATTCATCGAGGCGCTCAAAATTTTCGGGGTCCACAATTTCGGCGCAGCAAGCCAGCCCCAGGCGGTCTAATTCCTTGCCAATCATTTCCGGGCGGCCAATCAGCACAGGAATGCCGAGTTTTTCTTCCACAATCTGCACGGCGGCGCGCAAGATTTTCGACTCTTCCCCTTCGGCGAAAACTATCCGCTTGAGGTCTGGGCTGCTGCGGGCTTTGTTCATAATGTAGTGACGCACCTGTTCGCCTTTGCCCAAGCGGAAGGCCAGCTGTTCACGATATTCGTCTAAATCTAAAGCACGGCGCGCCACTCCGGTTTCCATGGCGGCCCTCGCCACCGCCGGCGATACCCACAAGATCACGCGTGGGTCGAGCGGCTTGGGAATGATATATTCCGGCCCAAACTTGAGCATATCCACGCCGTAAGCATGCAGCACACTATCCGGCACATCTTCCCGCGCCAAAGCCGCCAGTGCGTGGGCTGCGGCCACCTTCATCTCTTCGTTAATGGCGCGAGCGCGCACGTCTAACGCGCCGCGGAAGATGTACGGGAACCCCAGCACATTATTAATCTGGTTAGGGTAATCTGAGCGCCCGGTGGCGACAATCGAATCGGGGCGCGCCTCGCGCGCCAGCTCATATTTAATCTCCGGGTCGGGGTTCGCCAGCGCAAAAATCAAGGGGCGCTCGGCCATGGTTTTCACCATCTCAGGAGTCAACACATCGGCGCTGGATAAACCGTAGAACACATCCGCCCCGCGCACGGCGTCGGCCAGGCTGCGCGCCTCGGTATCCTGGGCAAAGCGTTCCTTATATTTATTCATGCCCTCGCTGCGCCCGCGGTAGATCACCCCGCGCGTATCGACCATGGTAATATGTTCGCGCTTGACTCCCAGGCGCACGGCCAGCTCGGCGCACGATATGGCCGAAGCCCCCGCCCCCGAGACGGCGACGCGAACCTCATCGATGCGTTTTCCAACAATCTCTAAACCATTCAACAGTGCTGCGCTAGAGATAATCGCGGTGCCATGTTGATCGTCGTGAAATACGGGAATATCCAACATGCCTTTGAGGGTCTCTTCAATATAAAAGCATTCCGGCGCTTTAATGTCTTCCAGGTTAATGCCGCCAAAGGTGGGGGCCAGGGCCTTCACCACTTGTATAATCACTTCGGGGTCGTGGGTATCCAATTCGATATCAAACACGTCTACATCGGCAAACTTCTTAAACAGCACGCCTTTGCCTTCCATGACGGGCTTGCTCGCCAATGCGCCGCGGTCGCCCAGGCCAAGGATGGCAGTACCGTTGCTAACCACCCCCACCAGGTTGCCCTTGGAAGTATATTCATACGCCAGGTCGGGGTCCTTGGCAATCTCCAACACTGGCACGGCCACGCCTGGCGAATAGGCGAGGGAAAGGTCGAACTGAGTTTCCATGGGTTTCGTGGGCACAATCGCCACTTTCCCAGGGCGTCCGCCCAGGTGGTGATATTCAAGAGCATCTTCAGAAGTTATTTTGCGCATTGCGTGACCTGCCTTTCATCAAAGAATATGGGTCTGTCAGTTAATCCACCCTCACATGGGATAATGTTATTTTATCGCAAGTGTGTTATTAAAAGGCGACTTTACTTTTTTTTATCCATCGAGTAGACTCAACGTATCTATGATCAACGCGGCAAAAGCGCCTCTACCGCCCCCCATGGGCCAGCGCGTCAGCCAACCGCTTTCGACAGGCTGGCTGGGGTTAGATTTGGCGCTGGGCGGCGGGTTGCCGCCCGGCAGCCTGGTGGAAGTTTGCGGAGGGGTGGGCAGCGGAAAAACCAGCCTGGGCTTGTGCATGGCCGCGGCGGCGCAGCAGCGCGGTGGATGGGTGGCCTGGATTGCCGGCGGCGATGACCCGCCCGCCTCCTACGTGCAGGCATGCGGGGTCGATCTGTTGCGCATGGTGTTGGCGCGGCCCACCGATTTGGAAATCGCCCTCGACATGCTCGAACGCCTGGTGGACAGCGCCGCGTTCGAGTTGGTGATATTTGATGGGCTGGATGCGCTGCCCAGCCCACGCCGGCGCGTGCAGCCCGATTGGTACAGCGACGACGCCTACGCCACCTCCCCGGTTTCGCTCAGCTTGCGACGCTTATACCAACGCCTCATGTGCCAGGATGCAGCCCTAGTCATCACCCACATCGGGCCTGGCGGTCTATCAGGCGTTCCAACAAATTCACCCTCCTATCATAAGCTGTATCGCCGCCTCACCCGCCTGGCCCTACCGCTTATGGCCCGCACCCGCCTACAGCTAACGCCGGGCCAGCTCATCCTATCCGGCCCAACCGTAATAGGACAAAACGCCAACTTGTCTGTCATCAAAAACCCGACCAAACCCTATCACCAGACGCTATCTTTTGATATAATGTATAGTCAAGGTGTAAGACGAAGCAGGGAGACGTTCGACCTGGCTTTGCAGCTTGGGGTGATCTGTCATCGGGGAAACGGATTTACCTTTGAGCAGCGTTTTTTAGGCGAGACACGACAAAACGTTATTGATTTATTTGATTGTTGTGAACATCGCCACCCTATCGAACAGGCCTTACGCCGCCGTCTGCTTCTTGATTAAATCCGCCGCACATCGTGTTTTGCGGCCAGAAAGCACCCAGGCAATGCTTGCCCGCAAGCGTTGTTTATGTTAGACGATCTCAAACAACCGTATCGTTGTGTCGTTCAGGTCAAAAGGTGGATATTCCGCCTAAATGGATCACTGCGTTGACAACACCACGGTTTTGGCTTTTTTTCTGCAATTCCCCCCGCGCGTATAGCGCCTGAGGGGAGCGACTTATCTATCAGTCGCCGGAAATTTGAGACCGCCCCACCCGGATGCGATTTGGCCGCCTTCTGCCCCGGCAGAAGTGCGGTTTTTTGTTTCATAGTGGTCGGTGCATGGCTTATCGGATTACTGCTCTCAATGTTCAAAAACGCAACCCTCAGCGGGTGAACGTTCACCTGGATGGCGAATTTGCGTTTGGGCTGGCGCGCATCACGGCCGCCTGGCTCAGCATTGGGCAAGAAATTGACGATGAAAAAATCGCCCAGCTTAAATCCGAAGATGGCCGCCAGGTTGCCTATCAAAAGGCGCTGAACTTTCTCAGCTACCGGTCGCGCAGCCAGGCAGAAATTCGCCGCAACTTACAAGAGCATGATATTTCCCCTGAAAATATCGAATACGTGATTGAGCGTTTGCAGGCCGCCGGGTTGGTGAACGATGAAGATTTCGCCCAGCGATGGGCGGAAAACCGCGCCGAGCTGCGCCCACGCAGCCGCCGCGCTCTGGCCCTTGAACTGCGCCGGCATGGCGTAGCCCAAGAAACCATCGAAGAAATCCTGGCCCACTTCAATGACGACGACCTCGCCTACCAGGCCGCGCTCAAGCGCGCCCCACGGTACGAGAGCTTGGAATGGAATGATTTCCGTTTAAAATTAACTCGCTACCTGGCGCAGCGCGGTTTCAACTATGAAACCAGCAGCCAGGCCACTGCCCGCGTGTGGGAAGCGCTGCAAGCCACCCGTGTCGATTCAGAAAAAGAGGGATAGCTATGGATATTAGTAACAATTGGTTGCTCATCCTGGGTGTGATCTTAGTACCCATTTTGATTGCGGCTGGTGGGTTCATCGGCTACTACTTAAAGCAAGCCCAGGTTGAGAAAGTGCGCAGCATGCAGAAAGATGAAGGCCTGCGCATTCTGGAAGAAAGCAAAGAAAAGGCCCGCCAGGTTGAAATTAGCGCCCGCGATAAGGCCTTGCAAGTTATTCAGAAGGCCGAGAACGACCTGGAGCGCCGCCGGTCTGAGCTGAGTCGAGAAGAAGACCGGCTGCAAAAGCGCCGCGAAGAATTGGATAATCGCCTCGACCGCCTGGAAAAACGCGATCAAATGATTAATAAACGCCAGAGTGCTCTGGATAAGCGCGAAAACGATGTGGAGCGCATGTACAAACAGCAAGCGCAAGAACTGCAGCGCGTGGCTGAAATGACCACCGAAGAAGCCCGCACGATTTTGTTGGCCGAGGTGGAAAAAGACGCCCGCGGCGATATGGCCCGCATCATCCGCCAGGTGGAAGCCCAAGCCCGCGAAGAAGGCGAAGACCGCGCCCGTAAACTAATCGCCGCCGCCATCCAACGCGTCGCCTCCGATCACGTCACCGAAGTGACCACCTCGGTGGTAGAAATTCCTGCAGATGAAATGAAGGGGCGCATCATCGGGCGCAACGGACGCAACATTCACGCCTTCGAGCAAGCCGCCGGCGTTGATGTGATTGTAGACGACACCCCAGAAGCGGTCACGATTTCATGCTTCGACCCCGTGCGCCGCGAAGTGGCCCGCCGTGCCTTAGGGAAGCTCATCCAAGATGGACGCATCCACCCCGCCCATATCGAAAAAGTGCTCAAGGCCGAACAGCGAGAGATTGACCGCTCTATGATAGAAGCCGGTGAACAAGCCGTGTTTGAAGCCGGTGTGCCAGGTTTGCACCCCGAAGTGGTGAAGGTATTGGGGCGTTTGAAATATCGCACCTCCTATGGGCAGAACCAACTGGCCCATGCCGTTGAGACCGCCCGCCTGGCGGCGGTGATTGCCACCGAACTGGGCGCCGATGTGGAAACAGCCCGCATGGGCGGCCTGCTGCACGACCTGGGTAAGGCGGTTGACCACAATGTGGAAGGCACCCACGCCCAGCTCGGCGCAGATATCGCCCGGCGTTACGGAGTGCCGGCTAAGGTGGTGAACGCCATCGCCTCCCACCATCATGAAGTGGAACAGGAAACGGTGGAAGCGGCAATTGTGGAAGCCGCCGACGCCATCTCCGGCGCACGCCCCGGCGCACGGCGTGAGAGCCTGGATCAATATATCAAGCGGGTGCGCGCGCTAGAAGAGATCGCCAATTCATCCAAGGGCGTCACCCAGTCCTTCGCCCTGCAAGCCGGTCGCGAAATTCGCATCTTCGTGAAACCCGATGATGTGGACGACCTGGCGTCTATTCAAATGGCGCGCGATGTGGCCCGCAAGATCGAAGAGACCATGCAGTACCCTGGGCAGATCAAAGTAACGGTTATTCGTGAAACCCGGGTGGTTGATTACGCCAAGTAGGCCCAACATGCGCTGGCCCGATACAGGCCAACGAGCCATATTCCTATAAACAAAATCGGGCGATCCCCCTCCGTCCGGAGGCCAGGTCGCCCGATTATTTTTCGCGCAATGGCTTGGAATGGGCGGACAACCTGCCTGTGCGCCGCTTGCCGCCGGGTGGCAATTCACCTTCGGCAGGACGATCTTTCACGCCGGCAGCCTGGTCGTGCAGCGTCTGTAATAAGCGCGCCAATCCCAATAAATTCAAACTCTGTATCCCTTTATGAACCTCTCCCGGCAGGCCCACTTCTTGATACGCCTGGGAAATGCTCAGCAGCATTTGCGCCACAGCTTCAGCGCGGGCAATTTCTTCTAACTCAAGCCGCTTGGCTTCCACTTCGGCTTGTCCAATTCTACCCACTGCATCCCAGCGGTCTTTCCAGTTCATTATTTGCTGCTCAACTACTCCCTTTTGCGGGGTGACGAAAACGCCAATGTCAATGTTAGATAGTTCGGCCCCTTTTTCCTTAAACTTAGCTCGTCCCTTTTCACTGAAAAAGTTACTGAGAATGGCGCTGCGGGTATCATCGCCTACGCTGCTGAGCAGCAGTTCGTCCAGGCGACGGGTTTGGACATAATCGGAAATAGTGGTGTCTACCAACATTTGCACGCTCTGATCCCAGGTTTGCAACCCGGCGCTGGTCATCGTGCAGTTATACACTGCCGATATGACAGCCTCCCGCAAAAAAGGATAGGGGTTCGTCATTTTCCGCAGTGGGCCTTGCAGCGGGTCTATGCCAGTAGCCAGGCGATATTGATAACGCACATCTTGAACCTTAATGGCAATGCCATCTTTGGTGACGGCGTTGACATCCATCGCGGGGGCCACTCGCTCCAGGAGGTTGATGACATCTTTAATGGTATGACCGGCAGGAATGAGGCGCATTCCTGTTCCTAGAGCATAGGCAGACCCTTCCACTTTCTCAATGCACGCCACGGTATCTTCAGGAATTATGAGAATCCCTGGCCCGCCAATCCGGCGCAGCAAATTAGTTTGGGCGGCATCAGGAAGAACCAGGTCCTCATCTTCATCCACTGGCTCTTGGGGGGGCGCTTGCTCGTGTACTACCAGGTAAGGGAGATTAAGAGAAAAAGCCGCTGCTAATAAATAGTTGTTGGCCTGGGTGAAATTCTCCAGGTGGTAGAGGGTTTGAATAAAACGCACCCCTGTAATCCAAATCCAGGCCAACACAATGAGGGCCAGCAGCAAATAGCGCCAACTGGTGGGGGTTGGAATTTTACTATAGGGGAATACCAACCAATAGATCACCCCAACCAGCGCAAATACCCCGACGACCACCACCAACCCCAACTGGCTTCCACCGCGAACGCGCATTAAACGATCCATGCGTTTCATTCTACATCTCCATCCAATACGCCCGGGGATGCGGCAGAAGACGGCGGGGAAATATCAACATCCGGGCCAAAAGGCAGGTTATGCAAGATGTGCAAGGCGTCTTCGGGTAGCAGTTGGGCTACATGCGGATCGGTCGCCAAATCACCAAGCCGCTGGTAAACCTGTTGAGTGAGGGCTTCAACGCTATAAGAGGTATTTTTCAACAAATTGAGCAGCATCCCGGTCGTTTCGTACTGGGTTTTAGCGCGGATTTGGGTATATTTTGCCTGGACCTCTTTTTCAATCCGGGCGTGCTCCAGGTCTAAGTTCACCTGCCACCGATCACGCCACAGCGCCAGGCGCTTCTCTTGGACGGCCTTATCCACCGGAGTAATTTCGGTAAAGCCAGCGTGGATAACCTTGATGCCGCGGTCGCGCAGCACCTTCGATGAAACCAGGCTTTTTACCTCGTTGACGTAGAAAGTGCGGCTGGTTACCTTTTGCCCGATGGCTGGGTTTTCACCATCTTGCCGACCAATCACCTGGTAAGAGGCCACCCCCAGCAGCGCCATGCGGCGGGCAAACGCCGGCTTAAATTGGGTTTGTAAAATATACTCATTTTCGTCTTGCAGGCTAAACAGATCGTCGTAACGGCGGGAATTGAGCATATTTCTAAACACTTCCGTCGCCACCTTAGCCGGCATATCTACCCAAGTCTCCGAACCTTGCTGATCTATCCGGCGCGCCCTGGTATACAAAGCCAGGAAAATGCGGTCATTATCAACGGGGAAGGGGGGTTGCACACTGTTTTGGCTCCCGAATTCCAGCCGACCCAGGGAGCCGAGTTCGCCCATAAATATTTGCGCGGTGCGGTGGATCTCACACTTATCCATATCGTCCAGGTCATCGGTGATCGCGACAATCTTTTTGCTCTCTGGGTCGATTTGGATGATCTGCAGATTGCTGGAGTCTTGCGCCCCCACGTAAGCCACATGGTAAATGTTGGGCGGCTGGCTTACCGAGAAAATCGAAAATACATGACAGCTCACTTCCAGGCCGTCGCCGGTTTTGCTAGCCACATTCAAGTTTATCCGAAACTGGTTGCGCAAGCTCACTACGCCGCGTAAATGCTCACCACGCCGCAAAAATACCAGTCCGGAACGCCCAACCCAGGTTGCGCCATGCCCTCTGCTGCGACGCGAGACATAACCCACCGGCGAACCAATCAGCACCGCGCTGTTTGGGTCTACCCACATTACGCCCTCGCCATAGGCCTCGGCAAACATTTCTCTTTCGGTGCTCGCCGGGTGGCCTGTAAGATGCCCTTCCACCACGCGCGCAAACCATACCTGCCCGCCCATCAGAAAAGACCAAAACATGGCTGCGGTTTGGCCCAGCTCGCCGGCCGTTCGGGTGGGGAGCGCCGCCTTTGCCACCACGAAGATCATCACCGCTACAATCAGCGCCAGCCCCACAAACACCACTCCGCCATAGATAAAATGTGGCCCCACCAAATCGGGATTGACAGATTGCGCAACCGGCATGGGCGCGCCTTTCATCATCTGCGGCAGGCCTTTGAGCAGATTCCAGGTGAAAATGATTTCGTAGCGAAAGGACAGTAAAATCAAGAACACCAGAATCGCCGGCACAAGAATGCGCAGGCAGCCCAAATTTCGAGAGAGACCATTCGATGAATTAAACATTTGTACAGATGTATATTACTGCAAACCAGCCGGAATTGTCAATTTAAAAATTGTCCATTTAAAAACGGGTTTTCGCGCTGCTCCCTGGCAACTGTGGTGGCGTCTCCATGGCCGGGCAGCAAACGGGTTTGCGGAGGCAGCGTGAGCACCTGGGTTCGAATGCTGTGAAGCAGCGCCTCAAAGGAGCCGCCGGGTAAGTCTGTCCGGCCTACCCCCTGGGCGAAGATGAGATCGCCCACCAGCGCCGTCTCTGCCGCGGCGCAGTAGAAGATGACATGCCCCGGTGTGTGGCCTGGGGTGTGGCGCACCTCAAACGACCATTTGCCCACGTGCAGCACATCGCCATGCTGAAGCATCTGCGTGGGAGCAGGCAAAGGGTGGATGTGGAGACCAAACAACGCCGCGCCGCCCTCCGCCTGGTAGAGTGGAAGATCGGCAGGGTGCAATGCGATCGCGACCGGTGACGGAGAAGCCGGGGCTGCGTCTCCCGCCGCCACCGCCGCCGTCGCCGCAATGTGATCGAAATGGGCGTGGGTGATCCACACCCCGCTCAGCACCCAGCCGCGCTGCTGCGCCTCCGCCCGGATGCGCTCGCCCTCATCGGCCGGGTCTATCACCACCGCTTGCCTGGATTCCGGATCGGCCACCAAATAACAGTTGGTTTCCACCATGCCTAGCACCAAAGGGATTATCTCTAACATAGGGTTTTTCCTCGAAAATTTCTATCTGCCGTTTGCCGGTCTCTCGCGGCGGTTGAATAGATTAAGAACGGCGACCAGGAGCCACCGGCGACGCTGATGCGCAAAAAGCGCGCCGGCGAAGGGAATGCTGCGCTAAATCGCTCGGGGCCAGCGGCTGGGGGTGGAGCTGTGCCCCGGTAACGCCGCCGCCGGCAAAAGCTATCCGCGTGCGCGCCCCTGGCTGGAGCGGGCAAAGCGCCTGTACCCGGCCGGCCACACATCGGCGCTGAACAACGCCCCGATAATCGCCCCGGCCGCGCCCATCGCGCGCGCCCACGGCCCACTGAGGCCTAAAAAGCGCGCGGCTCGCAGCTTTACCGGCACGGCGGCCAAAGGTTGCCCGCCGCCGGCCTCGCCCAGCCAAATGCGATGCACCCAGAATGCGCCCTGGTAAACGCCCGGCTGAACCGCCCGCAAAGAATAAACAAAGCGGGCAGGCGCGCTAGAGCTAAGCGGGCGGCTGGTTTCACCACCCGGAATGTGAGCCACCCCGGGCAGTTCCAGGCGCGCCACGCCCACCACACCGGGCGGAAGCCCGTGCTGAGTTAAATCCAGCCACGCATCCGCCTCATCACCTACACGCAGCACAATCGGCGAGTGCAGCTCCATCACGTATGCACCCGCCCCCAGCTTGCCTTGCGCCGGCGCAGCATATTCCACGCGCTGTTGCGCAGCCCGCACCGGCCACACCCCCCACACTAATCCTGTCAACGAAACGCCCAGCAGCGCCAGGGCGAATATGCGACGTACCTGGACGCCATTCATGTTACCTATTATACAATACCGCCGCCCCCCTCGCCCCCCGCCAGCAAAACCAGGAAATTCATCATGCTTGTTGAAGGTTAAAAAACGTGCTACACTCGTAGTCATCGATCTTATTCACACCTTTTGGAGGCACAAACGCAATGCCCATTCACCCCCCTGAGCCTTTTCGCATTAAGACCGTTGAGTCAATTCGCCTGGTTGACCGCCCAGCCCGCGATCAAGCCATCCACGCCGCCGGCTACAACCTCTTCGCCCTCAAAGCCGAGGATGTATTCATCGATCTGTTAACCGATTCGGGAACCGGCGCCATGAGCCAGGAGCAGTGGGCGGCCATGATGAACGGGGACGAATCCTACGCCGGGGCGCGTTCCTATCAGCGCCTGGCCGAAACCATGCAGAACATCTTTGGGTTCCGCTTTTTCGTCCCCACCCACCAGGGTCGCGCCGCCGAAAATATCCTGGCGGGTTTGTTAGTGAAACCAGGGCAATATGTCCCCTCGAACATGCACTTCGACACCACCGACGCCAACATCCGCGCGCGGGGTGGGCATCCGGTGAACCTGGTGATCGATGAGGCCGGCGATCCACAAAATTTGCATCCCTTCAAAGGCAACATGGATCTGGATAAGCTGCGCGCCTTTATCGAACAGATGGGCGCGGTTAATGTGCCCCTGGGCATGATTACCATCACCAACAACGCCGGCGGCGGGCAGCCGGTTTCGCTCGAAAACCTGCGCGCGGTGGCCGAACTGTACCACGCTTACGGCATCCCCTTCTTCATCGACGCCTGCCGCTACGCCGAGAACGCCTACTTCATCAAAACCCGCGAACCGGGCTATGCCAACAAAAGCACCCTCGAAATTACCCACGAAATCTTCGCCTTGGCCGATGGCGCCACTATGAGCGCCAAGAAAGACGCCATCGTCAACATCGGCGGGTTCTTAGCCATGAACGACGAGAACCTGTACCAGCGCGCCGGCAACGAACTGATTCTGCGGGAAGGTTTTATCACCTACGGCGGCCTGGCCGGGCGCGATCTCGACGCCATTTCTACTGGTCTGTGGGAAGGCCTGGATGAAAGCTACCTGGCCTATCGCCTGGGGCAAACCGCCTACCTGGCGCAGCGCCTGCTAGATAGCGGCATTCCGATTGTTGAACCCGCCGGAGGGCACGCCGTTTATATCAACGCCGGCAGCTTGCTGGCGCACATTCCGCCGGCCCAGTTTCCGGGGCAAGCACTCTCGGTAGAAATGTACAAGCAAGGCGGCATTCGCACCGTAGAAATCGGCTCGGTAATGTTTGCTCACCCCGACCCAGAAACAGGCCAAATGCAGCACCCCAAGCTGGAGCTGGTGCGCCTGGCCTTGCCGCGCCGGGTGTACACCCAAAGCCACATGGATTACATTGTGGATGTGCTGGCGGGCATCGCCGCCAACAAAGCCTCGGTGCGCGGCTATCGCTTTACTTACGCTCCCGAGCTGCTGCGCCACTTCACCGCCCGCTTTGAGCCGGTGTAAGCCGGCCAATTCTCGCCCCGGCGCGCTTTCAACTACGTGGTAAATTATAGACATGAATGCTTATTCCTCCCCCAACTTTGCTCTGCTCACCGCCCCCGACTGGGATGATTATGAACTGCTCGACAGCGGCGGTGGGCAGCGCCTGGAGCGGCACGCCGCCTATACCTTTGTGCGGCCTGAACACCAGGCCATTTGGAAGCGCGCCCTGCCCGATGAGGCCTGGCAGCAAGCCCATGGCGTATTTGAACCCACTGGCGAGGAAAGCGGTGGACAGTGGCGCTTCGACCGGCCCATCAAGACCCCCTGGCGGATGCACTATAAAGGAGTTAACTTCCTGGGGTTCACCGCCAATTCGCGGCACGTGGGCTATTTCCCCGAACAGGCCGCCCAATGGGATTGGATGGTAGAGCGCCTGAGAAAGCTATCTCAGCCCCGTATGCTCAACCTGTTTGGCTACACCGGCGTGGCGACGCTGGCTGCGGCCAAGGCCGGAGCGCATGTCACTCACATCGACGCTTCCAAGAAGTCGATGCTAATGGCGCGGGAGAACGCCAAGTTTTCCGGGCTAACAGAAGCCCCCATTCGCTGGTTGGTAGATGACGCCTATAAATTTGTGCGCCGTGAGGTGCGGCGTGGTTCACAATATGATGGCATTGTGCTAGACCCGCCCAAGTTTGGGCGCGGGCCGCAGGGGCAAGTGTGGGAGCTGTTCAATTCGCTGCCCAACTTGCTGGAAGACTGCCGCGCCTTGCTTAGCCCGCAGGCCGGCTTTGTCATCCTCACCGCCTACGCCATCCGCGCCTCGGCTCTCAGCATCTACTATGCCATGCACGAAATGATGCACGGGCGCGGTGGGCGCATCGAAACCGGCGAACTTACCCTGCGCGAAAAAAGCGCCGGGCGACTGCTTTCCACCTCGCTTTACGCGCGGTGGAGCGCCGACTAAGGCGTTATTGAGTCGCCCCATCACGACGATCCCCACGGAACATATCGCTATCCCTGGCACACGAGGTATGCATGCAGATTAAACCTTTCATTGTCTTTAACGGAATTTTATTTGCGGCGTTGGGCGTGGCTTTTGTGGTTTATGGCCCGCTGATGTTGGCATTCTTTAACGTGCCGGAATTGAACATCGACAGCGTAACCTATTGGCATTTGGCCGCCTTTGCGCGTTTGTTCGGGGGTGGGTTGTTCGGATGGGGGCTGCTGCTGTGGGCGTTAAGTCGCGGCCTCGATAGCATGGCGGCCATTCATCTGCGCTCCGTTTTATTCGCCATGACCCTCAGCTGCGCCATGGTTTTCACCATCGCCATCACCCAACAGTCGTCGATCTGGCTCAACCCGGCGGGTTGGGTGCTAACCGGCCTGTTTGGTGTGCTAACCGTGATATACGGCTACTTCACCGCCATCGCCAACCGCCCCACCTAGCCGCTGCGCGGCAGGCGACCGGCCTGGCGAGAGCGCAGGAGGGGCGACCGCGGGACCGCCTGCCGGGTTTGCCCCACTCGCGCATCGCGGCTGATAAATAAGACGGCCTGCTTTCCCATGTATCGGGCGGCAGGCCGTCTTGCAGCACACGGCTATTCGGAGGCGGCAATCGAGTGAGGCCGCCGCTGCGCCGCCCCGGCCTAAAGGCCCTGCTCTTTCGCCTCATTCCACAAAGCGTCCATCTCCTCCAGGCTCAGGCTGCTCAGCTCGCGCGCCTGCGCCCGCGCGCCCGCTTCGATGCGCGCAAAGCGACGCTGAAACTTGGCGTTCGCCTGGCGCAGCGCGGCCTCGGCGTCCACCTCATACCAGCGCGCCAGATTGGCGATTACGAATAACACATCGCCGATCTCATCTTCACGCTCCGAGCCGTTTGAGGCGGCGCTCACCTCTTGCAGTTCTTCCTGCAGCTTATCTAAAACCCCCTGAACATCGGGCCAATCGAAACCCACGCGGGCGGCGCGCTTCTGAAACTGCTGAGCTTGCACCAGGGCCGGAAGCGCCAGGTTGATGCCATCCAAAATACTGTTTTGCGGTTTGCCCTGGGCCGCGCGTTCTTGGGCTTTCAACTTCTCCCAATTTTGCAGCACCCCCTGTACCCCGGCCGCGACCGCCTCGCCAAACACATGCGGGTGACGCCCCACAATCTTGGTGTATACACTCGCCAACACATCGGCCAGGGTAAACTCGCCCGCATCGGCGGCGATTTGGGTTTGCAGCAGCACATGCAGCAGCACATCTCCCAATTCTTCGCGCATGCCGTCCGGGTGGCCCTGGTCGATGGCGGATAGCAGTTCGTACACTTCTTCCAGTAAATCGGCGCGCAGCGAAAGATGAGTTTGCGCCTTATCCCACGGGCAGCCATCTTCAGGGGCGCGCAGGTGCGCAACCACCTCGGCGAAGGCTTCAAAGGCGGTTTCATAAGCCATGGGCGGGACGAACACGGCTGCCGGCCCCACCGGCCTGGCCTGCGCCGTCAGATCTGCCAGGGGCAGGCTGTGCAAGACCGCCGAAGCTGAAGGGCCTTGCTCCACCAGGGTTAATCGATGATCGGGCGGGTAGATGCTGCTCAGCATCCGCTGCACCACCGCAGTCGCCTCCGGCTGTTCCAGGCCGGTGATGAGAGCTGGGGTGTTGGGGGGAAAGGGCGGCATGTGCCCACCGTGCAGGGCCTGGGCGCTGATGACGAAAAACCGTGACCAGGCTTCGGGCGCAAAAGCGGCCACCGGCAGCGGCGCTTCCACCACCCCCGCCTCAATTTGCACCTCCATCCCTTCGGCGGAAGCGCGTTCGATGATCCGGCGGCCCAACGGGTGCGCCGCCGGATTTCCCGCCAGCGCCAGGGTTAGCCCTTGCGGTCGGCCCCCTAACTGCACAGCCTGGGCCAGGGCGTCCGGCTCGTCCAAAAGCTGCCAGGCCCGTCCTGGCGGCAGCGCCGGGTGTGTGGGGTCGGTTACATAAACTTCGGAGGCTGTGCTTAGCGCCTCCCATACCCGCCGCGTTACCAGCAGCGGGTCGCCTGGGCCAAGCCCTAAAATTCGAATCATCTGCGCCTCTTAGGTGCGTCTGCAAAGCCAGACGGTTAATCCAAACCAGGGAAGCTCGGATACGGTGGCCGCTCCGGTCTTCCCTGGTTTAGCTAAAACGGGTTGCAACAACCCGCCCAAAATTAACGCTTGGTGTAGGTCGGAGCCTTGCGGGCGCGCTTGAGGCCCGGTTTCTTGCGTTCCTTAATGCGCGAATCGCGCGTTAGGAAGCCGCCCTTGCGCAGCGATGAACGCAGATCGGGGTTCATCTTGAGCAGCGCACGCGCCACGCCCAACTGCACCGCCGAGGTTTGCCCGGTCACTCCGCCGCCTTTCACCATCACGGTGATGTCTAGTAGATCGCGGTTTTCACCAGCGGTTGACAGGGGGGCGAAAATGTTCTCCATATCGCCGGTGCGAGTGAAGTAAGCTTCAATCGGCTTCTCGTTAACGATGAACTTGCCCGAGCCGCTCATTACCCGCACGCGGGCGGAGGACTCTTTGCGACGACCAATGCCTTCGTAATACTGTACTGCCATATGTCTACTCCTTGCCCAAAACCAGCAGTTTGGGTTCCTGAGCCTGGTGCGGATGCTCCGGGCCGGCGTAAATTTTCAACTTCTTAATAATCTGGCGACCGAACTTATTGTGCGGAAGCATGCCCCACACCGCCGAGCGAATCACCCGATCGGGGAAGCGCTTCAACTGGTCTTTGAGGCTGGTTTCAGTAAGGCCCGACTGATATTGAGAATGACGATAATAGAACTTATCGGTCATTTTAGTACCGGTGACCTGGATACGTTCGCAGTTAATCACTACGACGTAATCGCCGGTATCCATGCCGGGGGTAAAATCTGGCTTATGCTTGCCTAACAGGTAGCGGGCAATTCCAGTCGCCAGGCGGCCCAGGTTCTGGTCATTGGCATCGACCAACCACCAATCCTGGGTGATATCGGCTGCTTTCGGGATGTAAGTCTTTTCCACGCTCATATTCTCCGCATATCGACGGGGCGCTCGCCACCGCCATATTACAATTCTTCCTGATTGATAGCCAGATCTTCCTCGGCATAGATGACACGCATCAAGGTTAAGCCGTGTGGTGGAGCTAAGTGCTGCACCACATGGGCAGGCGGCGTTTGCACCACCTGAACCAGGCTTTCCAGGGGCAGCCGCCCTTGGGCAATTGCTACCTGAAAACCAACTAAACGGCGAGCCATATGGTACAAGAAAGCGTTAGCGATGACATCGAAATGCCATTCGCCTGCCACACTGCGCCAGGCAGCCTGCCAAACGTTGCGAATAGTTGCGCCGCCGGCCCGGGGCGGGGACCCAAAGGCTGCAAAATCGTGAACGCCGTGGAGATGCGCCGCCGCCTGGTGTAAGCGCTCTTCATCCACCGGGGGCCAAACTCGCCAGGCGAAAGATTCGCGCAGCGGGTCTCGCGCCGGGTGGCAAAAGAGGCGATAGCGGTAATGGCGAAAGCGAGCCTGAAAGCGCGGATGAAAATCATCTGCGGCCAGGCGCACTTCGCGGGCGGCGACATCGGGCGGCAAGAGAGCGTTGAGCGCGGCGCGCAGGGCTTCGGGGGAGTGCGGCCAATCAAGGTCGCACGCCGCCACCTGTCCGGCGGCATGAACGCCCGTATCGGTTCGTCCTGCCGCCAGCAGAGAAGCTCCCTGCCAACCTAAACGCCGGAGGGCGTCTTCGGTCACCGCTTGCACGGTGCGCTGCGTTGCTAAGCTCGCCTGGCGTTGAAACCCATAAAAACGGGCGCCGTTGTAAGCGAGGATAATCTGGTAACGTGCCATGGTGGCTGTTAGGCGTGCTCGCGAGAGCAAGCCGCCCGGCTGCCATTCAAACTAACTAGTCTTCTACCAGCTCCAAAATCACCATATCCGCCGCATCGCCGAGGCGCGGGCCAATCTTGATGATCCGGGTATAGCCGCCGGGGCGGTTTTGGTAGCGAGGCGCAATATCGTCAAACAGCTTTTTCACTGCACCGGCGTCGCTCAGCCGAGCGGCGGCCAAACGGCGTGCATGCACCATCTTGGCCGGATCGGTAGTTCCGGCGTTCTTCGCCAGGGTGATCAGGCGTTCAGCCTGCCCACGTATCGACATCGCCTTGGCGCGGGTGGTCTGAATGCGCTCGTGTTCAAACAACTGCTTGACCATAATGCGCCGCAGAGCCACTCGCTCGTCCTTGTTACGGCTAAGTTTATAACCTGCTACTCCGTGTCGCATATCACTTACTCCGATTCTTTATCGATTCCGTCTTTGAGATAGCCCTTTTCACGCATCTTCTGGCGCAATTCGTCCAGGCTTTTCTCGCCAAAGTTGCGGATGGACATGACCGCCTCATCGCCCTTTTCCAGCAAGTCTAACACTTCGCCCACCGTGGTAATGCCGGTGCGCTTCAAAGAGTTGAAGACCCGCACGGAAAGATCGAGGTTCTCGATGGGCGTTTCGATTATTTCGCTGGTCAGGCGGCTGCCTTCTTCTTCTTCCAAAGAGATGGCAGCTAAGGATTCTTCGCTGATACCGGCAATGTGGCGCAGGTGTTCGATGATGATCTTTGCGCTTGTGCTAAGAGAATCTTCCGGCCCAACGGTTCCGTCAGTCCAGATCTCCAAAATCAGCTTGTCATAGTTCGTGCTTTGCCCCACACGGGCAGAAGACACGTCCCAGTTTACCCGGCGGACCGGGGTGTAGATGGCGTCTACCGGCAGCTCGCCGATTGGCAAGCGCCCAATGCGATCATCGGCTGGGGAATAACCCCGGCCCCGTTCGACCGTCATCTCAATTTCCAGATGCGTATCGTCGCCATCGACCGTAAACAAGTACAGGTCGGGGTTGACGATTTCGACTTCCGGCGGAATATTAATATCTCCAGCCGTTACCACGCCGCTGCCGCGCACATCTAAATGCAGGCGGGCGTTATCCACATCATAAAGCTTCATTCGCAGCTGCTTAATTTGCAGCATCAGGCGGATAACGTCTTCACGCACGCCTGGAATGTCGCTGAACTCGTGCTGAACGTCGGCAATCCGAATTGAGGTGACCGCTGCGCCCTCCAGAGAGGACAGCAGTACCCGACGAAGGGCATTGCCAAGCGTGATGCCATATCCACGCTCCAGCGGGCCGATGATGAACTTGCCGTAGTTGCGCGCTTCTGCTTCGCGCTCAATTTTCGGCGTAACCATATTACTCAAACCAATCACGGTTCACCTCATCCCCGTAGAACAACATATCGTAGGATTGGTCCACCCGTTGGCGCGCACCGCCAACGGGATCTCCCATGCTAACCCATTATCGCGAATAGTACTCAACGATAAGCTGCTCTTGCAGGTTTGAGTCGATCTCTGAGCGCTCGGGCTGGCGGATAACCGTGCCCGAAAGTGAACGTAGATCGCGGCTCAACCAGGCCGGAATTGGACGATCTTCGGCCAGAGCTGCCACTTCTTTGAAGTGGGTGCGAGGACGCGAGGCTTCGCGCACTGCTATCGTATCGCCGGTGTTTACCAACATCGATGGAATATCAGTGACGCGGCCATTCACAGTGAAATGACCGTGGGTAACCATGAGGCGAGCCTGAGCGCGATTACCGGCGTAACCCAAGCGATAGACAACGTTATCCAGGCGAGATTCGAGAATCTGCAGCAGGTTTAAACCAGTCAAGCCACGGCGTCCGAGGGAGACCACGTAATAGCGGCGGAACTGCCGCTCCAGAATGCCATACATGCGGCGAGCTTTTTGCTTTGCGCGCAGTTGGCGATTATAGTCAGAATCACGGCGCTTGCGAAATTGTGCACCCTTGCCATGCTGTCCCGGGGGATAAGCCCGTTTTTCAATCGCGCACTTAGGGGTGAAGCAGCGCTCAGCTTTGAGGAACAGCTTTTCACCTTCGCGCCGGCACAATTTACACACTGGCCCAGTATACTTAGCCATAGATGGTAATTCCTATCCTTCCTAATTAATTTAAAACTAGACGCGGCGTTTCTTTGGCGGCCGGCAACCGTTGTGCGGAACCGGCGTCACATCCGAAATAGCGGTCACTTTCAGGCCGGCAGCCTGCACCGCCCGAATGGCCGACTCGCGGCCAGGCCCAGGGCCTTTGACAAACAAGGCCACTTCTTGCAAACCCATGGCCACAGCAGCCTTGATGGCTTGTTCGGCCGCCAGGCGCGCCGCAAAGGGCGTGCTCTTGCGCGAACCCTTGAAGCCCGCCGAACCGGCGCTGCCCCATGCCACCGTGTTGCCCTGGTTATCGGTTACGGTGATGATCGTGTTGTTAAACGATGCATTGACGTGGACCTGTCCAGAGGACAGCATCCTTTTTACTTTCTTCGCTCCGCCTTTACGGCGAGCTGCACGTACACTCTGAGCCATATATCCTCACATTTTGCTTGATCGAAAAAACACTATCGTTCCCAACTGCCTCACCACACCCAAACAGCCGCGGGGAGGAAGGCGCCCCAATCCAGGCGTATAGGCAGATGGGTAAGACGCTCGCCGGATACAAGGTCCGGTTCGACGCGCCTACAAGCTTATTACTTGCCGCCTCGGCGGCGACCGCGACCAGCCACCGTCTTCTTGGGGCCTTTGCGGGTGCGAGCATTGGTGCGAGTGCGCTGTCCGCGAACCGGAAGGTTACGGCGGTGGCGCAAACCACGGTAGCTACCAATTTCAATCAGGCGCTTGATATTTAACTGCACTTCGCGGCGCAGGTCGCCTTCTACTTTGTAGTGCGAGCCGATGTATTCACGAATCTGGTTTACTTCAGCATCGCTCATGTCTTTGATCCGCTTGTCAGGATCAAGCTGTGTCGCTTCCAAAATCTGTTGGGAACGAGGCAGGCCGATACCAAATAGATAGGTCAGGCCAATTTCAACGCGCTTATTGCGCGGCAGATCTACACCTTCGATACGTGCCATGTCGCCTATCCTTGTCGCTGCTTGTGTTTAGGATTAATACAAATGATGTACAAAACACCACGGCGCTTCACTACTTTGCAGTTGGCGCAGCGCTTTTTAATCGATGCGGTTACCTTCATGCAAACACTCTCCTGTTACTTGACGGCTGGGCCGCTGCTGGGAGTTCCCCAGCAGAGTCTAGCCAGCCAAAACTGCGATTATACTATTTTACGCGCTTTAAGTCCAGACCCAATTTTCACCGCTTTTAAGGCACGGTCAAGATCAGCGGGTCGCCTTCTGTCACAGCCACGCTGTGTTCAAAGTGGGCCGTCAACGATCCGTCGGCGGATACGACCGTCCACTGATCGCCCAGTACGCGGGTGCGGGGTGTGCCCACCAACACCATCGGCTCCAGGGCAATCGTCATGCCGGCGCGCAGCGGAATGCCCCGCCCCGCCGTCCCATAATTTGGAACCTGCGGGCCTTCGTGCATCTCTCGCCCCACGCCATGACCCGTATATTCACGCGTCACGTAGAAACCCTGGCTCTCCACATATTGTTGGATGGCCGCCGAAATATCGCCGGTGCGGTTACCCACCCGCATCTTGTCGATGCCAATCGCCAGCGCCTTCTCGGTCACTTCCAGCAGCTTCCTGGCCGTTTCCGAAATCTCGCCAACGCCCGCAGTAAAGGCGGCGTCGCCCACAAAGCCATTCAACGACGTGCCGCAGTCCACCGAGATGATGTCGCCTTCTTTCAACTTGCGCCTGCCGGGAATGCCATGCACCAGCTCTTCATTCACGCTGGCGCAAATTGTTCCCGGGTAGGGCGGCAGGCCATATCCCTTGAAGACGGCAACGCCGCCGGCTTTGCGAATTACCTGCGCGGCAGCTGCGTCTAGCTCGGCGGTGGTTACGCCCGGCGCCACCAGGGCTTTCACCGCCGCCAGCGCCAGGGCATTCACCCGGCCGGCTTCGCGCATTCGCTCTAGTTCGGCCTGGTTTTTGATGACAATGTTACGATCCCAGCTCATAACTTGCTTTCCTATTCTAACGCCGCCAGCAGATCGGTGGTCACATCCTGGATGGGTTGTGAACCGTCGATCTCGCGCAACACGCCCGCCTGGCGATAGTACTCGATTAGCGGGGCGGTTTGCGTTAGATACACCCGGATCCGGTTAATCACGGTTTCGGCCTTATCGTCATCGCGCTGATATAGCTCCGAACCGTCAAAGTCGCACTTGTCTGGGAACTGGGGCGGGTTATAGCGTTCGTGAAACACGTGCCCCTGCGCCCGGCAAGTCCACCGTCCGGTTAACCGATCAATGAGCGCTTGTTCGTCCACTTTGATGTAAGGGACGGCGTTCACGCACCCGCCCAGGCCGGCCAGCATTTTATCCAACGCCTCGGCCTGAGCCGGCGTGCGCGGAAAGCCATCCAGCAGGGCGCCAAACTCGCAGTCGGGGCGCGCCAGGCGTTCGCGGATCATTGAAATGGTTAGTTCATCGGGAACCAGTTCGCCCCGATTCATAAAGACCTTGGCCTGTTGGCCTAGCTCGGTTTGATTTTTCAAGTTTTCGCGAAAGATGTCACCCGAAGATATGTGCGACAGGGCCAACTTTTGCGAAACGATTTGCGCCTGAGTGCCTTTGCCCGCGCCCGGAGGCCCTAGCAGAACGATATATTTTGACACTTCAGCTCCTCTCAGGCCGCGCCCACCCTTCCTGGTTGGGGGCGTTGGGGTTACTTTAGCCCCCGAACCAGGAAGTTCATGCGCCGCCGTTGTCAAACCTTATTTAATCAACAGCGCGTCATCATAGCCGTGCAGTTTAAGCTCGGCCTGGATGTTAAAGAACGTATCACGCACCACGCCCACCACGATCAGCAAACCAGCCGATTGGATCAGCAGGATGTTATTGTTAGAGGCCGTAAGCGATGGCACGAGCAGCCCCACCAGCCATGGCAGTACTGCCACCAGGCCCAAGAACAGCGCGCCCGGCAGGGTGATGCGGCTTAGCACACGGTTCAGGTAGCGCTGGGTGGGCGCTCCCCGGCTCACACCCGGGATTTGCGCGCCAACCCGCTTCAGGTTCTCACCATAGTTCTGCTGTTGGAATAGCACATTGGTGTAGAAGAAGGTAAACGCCACCACCATTAAGAAGTAGGCAATGTAATAGAAATTACCATTACCGCTGAAATTCGCGTTCACCCAAACTGCCACGCCCTTAACAAAGGCATTGGTAGAATTGATGAAGAACGAAGCCAGCACCGCCGGGAAAGTGAGCAGCGACTGGGCAAAGATCAGTGGGATCATGCCGGCCATGTTCACCGTCAGCGGCAGCGTGCCCTTGACGGGCATCGACATGCGGTTACCCACGCGGCGCCCGGGATACATTACCGGTACGTTGCGCCGGCCTTGCTGCACAAACACGATAGCGAAGATGGTAAAGATCGTGATCAGGATGGTGAACGCCAGCAAGAACCAGCGATTTTGTTCATCCACCAGGATGCTGGCAAAGTTGGCCGGGATGCGGGAAACGATACCTGCAAAGATGATCATCGAAAGGCCCTGGTTGCGGACCCCATATTCCGAGATCAGCTCGCCCAGCCAGATGGCAAACATGGTTCCCGCCGTCATACTCAAGATGATGGCAAAAGTTACCAGGTAGCTGCCAGGGCCAAAACCAAAATTGGTAATGACTTGCTGGTTGCCTGCCATTTGATTAAACAAGTTGATTTGGCCTACAGCCTGCAAGGCCGCCATGGGCACGGCCAGGATATAGGTCCATTTTTCCATCCACTTCTGACCTTCACGCGGATCCTCTTCCATGCGGCGCTGCAATGCGGGGATGATAGGAACCAGCAGTTGCAGGATGATCTGGGCAGTAATATACGGATACACACCCATAGCCAAAACAGAGAAGTTCGATACCGTGCCGCCCGAAAGCAGGTCGAGCAGCCCCACCAGGGTGCTGCCCGGCCCGCCGCCCGCTAAGATATTGGCAATTGCCGTCTTATCGACGCCGGGAACGGGCACATGTGCGGCCAGGCGATAGATGGTCAGGAGGCCGATGGTAATTAACAGCTTCCGCCGGATATCCTGAGAAGTCCATAGGTAACGCCAGGAAGAGCGCTTCATAGTTGCGGCTCCTTCACAGATCGGAAAACCGACCTGCTAATCGATCAACTCGATGCGACCGCCGGCCGCTTCGATCTTCGCGCGTGCGCCTTCGGATACACGATGAGCGCGCACTACAAAGGCTTTAGTTACTTCACCACGGCCCAAAATGGCAACCGGGTTGCGAACATCGCGCAGCAGGCGGGCCTGCAGCAGCGTTTCAGGGGTCACTTCGCCGCTCTCGGTGAACTTTTCGGAAAGTTGATCCAGGTTCACCTCGTTGAACTGAACGCGGTTCAAGGGCGTGAAGCCTTTACCACGTACAAACGGCAGGCGGCGGAAGAAAGGCAGGTTGCCGCCCTGGTGATACGGACGGGTGCTGCCGCCTGAACGCGCCCCTTGGCCCTTAGTTCCACGACCGGCCGTCTTACCCTGGCCGGCGGAGATGCCCCGCCCCAGGCGCCGGCGATCTTTCTTGGAGCCTTCTTGAGGTTTTAAGTCATGCAGTTTCATACTACTTACCTATGCCTGTTCTTCAACTTGCACCAGGTGTGCTACCAGGCGCAGCATGCCACGCAGGCTGGGAGTATCGGCCTGCTCTACGGTTTGGTGCATCTTGCGCAGCCCCAAAGCGCGGATCGTAGCCTTGTGCCGCACCGAATAACCGATGGGGCTTTTGACCAGGGTAATCCGCACCACTTTTGGTTCGGTGGAATCAGTCATTTTTCCTCCGGTCCCAGAAGGGCATCAATTCTTTGGTGGTCTTGCCGCGCCGGGCGGCCTGCGTCTCGGGCGACTGCAGCATTTCCAGCGCCTGCATCGTGGCGAACACCACGTTCAATACGTTGCTGCTGCCCAGCGATTTGGTCAAGATGTCGGAAATGCCCACAGATTCTAACACTGCGCGCACCCCGCCGCCGGCGATTACGCCCGTACCGGGAGAGGCCGGCTTGAGCAGCACACGTGAACCGGCCACTTTGCCGATCACTTCGTGCGGAATCGTAGTCTTATAAGTGTAGACCTTGTGCAGGTCTTTGCGAGCGCGTTCCGATGCTTTGCGCATAGCGTCTGGCACGGCATTCGCCTTGCCTACGCCAATGCCCACACTGCCGCGGCCGTTGCCGACCACCACGGTTACCCGGAACGAAAAGCGCCGACCACCTTTGACCACTTTGGCTACCCGAGCGATATCGACCACGCGTTCTTCCAGTTCGGGGGCGCCCAATTCGTTAATTTCGTAGTCTGCCATACTATTCTCCTTGCAAGAGCGGGAGAGCTGAGGCCTGGTTAGCCTCCATTACTCTCACATGCCCATGCTAGAAATTCAGACCGCCTTCGCGCGCGGCTTCGGCCAAGGCCTTTACCCGCCCGCTATAGCGATAACCGCCACGGTCAAACACGACCTTGTCGATGCCTTTAGCCAGGGCGCGTTGAGCCACGGCCTTGCCTACCAGCACCGCTTGTTCGGCCTTTTTTAGACCTTCCATTTGCGCCCGCAGGTCATGATCGACGGTCGAAGCCGAGGCCATGGTGCAGCCCGCCTCATCGTCAATCACCTGGACATAGATTTCCGCCAGGCTGCGATAGACGCACAGGCGCGGGCGTTCGGGCGTGCCTGCCACTTTACGGCGTACACGGATATGCCGGCGCTCGCGCGCAACGGATCGAGTTTTGTTGGTAGCCATCATTACACCTTACCCGCTTTACCAGCCTTGCGGCGGATCTTCTCTTCCAGATATTTGATACCCTTGCCCTGGTAGGGTTCGGGGGGGCGCACTTTGCGGATATCGGCGGACACCTGGCCCACCTGAGCTTTATCGTAGCCCATCACTTTAATCTGGCGTGTCTTAGCGTCGGTTTCGAAGGAGATACCCTCTTCCGGTTCAACTATCACCGGATGAGAGTAGCCCACGTACAGAACCAGGTTCTTGTCCTGCATTTCGGCACGGTAACCAACACCGTTCACTTCTAGCACCCGCGTAAAGCCCGTGCTTACGCCGGTGACCATGTTATTAATCAGGGCGCGGGTCATGCCATGCAGCGAGCGGTCAATCCGATCGTCGCTCTGGCGCTTGACCAGCAGGTTGCCTTCTTCGATCTCCAACTGCATACGGGCGGGGAAGGTATGCATCATCTGCCCCTTCGGCCCTTTCACCTTTACGGTGCTGCCGTTGATCGAAATGTCCACGCCCTGAGGAATGGCAATAGGTAATCGTCCAATACGAGACATGCGGTCCTCCTTACCAGACCTTACACAGGACCTCGCCGCCTACGCCCAACTGGCGGGCGCGCTGGCCGGTCATGACACCCTTGGGGGTTGAAAGGATGGCAATGCCAATGCCCGACAACACCCATGGGATTTCCTGTTTACCGGTGTAAACCCGGCGGCCTGGCCGGCTGACACGCTCAAGCCCGCTAATGACGGGCCGGCGTTCTCGGCGCTCGCCCACGTATTTCAACGAGACACGCAGCACCTTCGAACCGGCTACTTTTCCATCCACAACGTCAAAGCCACCAATGAAGCCTTCTTCCTGCAAGATCGCGGCAATCGATTCCTTGATCTTAGAGCTGGGTAAGGCCACCACGGTATGTCCTGCCATGATGCCATTGCGGATGCGGGTCAACATATCGCTAATAGGATCTGAAATTGTCATGTTAATCCTCCGCCGGCTACCAAGACGACTTTACCACGCCAGGGAGCTTACCCTGTAGCGCTAATTCACGGAAACAGATGCGGCACAGGGCAAAGCGCCGGATGTAGCCACGCGGGCGCCCGCAGATTTTACAGCGATTTCGCACCCGGACGGCGTACTTGCGGCGGGTTTCTCTTACGATCATAGACTTCTTCGCCACAGCTAACCTTCCTTCCTAAACGGCATGCCGAGCATCTTCAACAGCTGCCGGCCATGATCGTCGCTTTGCGCGCTGGTTACGATGGTCACTTCCAGACCGCGCAGCTTATCGATCTTATCGTACTCGATTTCCGGGAACACAAGCTGTTCACGGAAGCCCAGGGTGTAATTGCCACGCCCGTCAAAGGAATTCGGCGATACACCGCGAAAATCGCGCACACGAGGTAGGGCGACATTCATCAGGCGATCCAGGAACGACCACATGCGCTCGCCGCGCAGGGTTACCTTGGCGCCAATGGCCCGGCCTTCGCGCAGCTTGAAGTTGGCGATGCTTTTGCGGGCCTTGGTAACTATCGGTTTTTGCCCGGTAATGGCCTGCAAATCGGCAACGGCTGCGTCCATGGCCTTGGCGTTTTCCATAGATTCGCCCAAGCCAATGTTCACCACCACTTTCTTGACACGTGGGGCCTGCATGACGTTGGTGAGCTTAAGCTCCTTCATCAGGCCCGGCATTACTTCATTATTGAACCGTTCTTTCATATGATGAGTCATGGTCTAACTCCTCAGCCCTAGCTGAACTGGGCTTCGCAATTCTTGCACACCCGGAAAACGCCATCTTCACGACGCATCAGGCCCACCCGGGTAGGCTCTTTACATTCGGGGCAGACCAGCATCACATTCGAGATCGAAATCGGCCCTTCAAATTCGATGATGCCGGGGTTGAGCGTGCGGCCCTGCGTCTGCACCTGTTTTTGGTGCTTCTTGCGGAGGTTTATCCCCGCCACCACCACGCGTCCGGTCTCCGGCACAACTTTGATCACCTCGCCGCGCTTGCCTTTATCTTCCAGGCTGCCGCTGATGACCTCAACAGTATCACCTTTGCGAATCTTGACTTTCACCGTACTCGCTCCTGCGTATACAACGCTCTATCCTGACCCTACAACACTTCCGGGGCCAGCGATACGATCTTCATGAATCCTTTTTCGCGCAATTCACGAGCCACTGGGCCAAAGATACGAGAACCTTTGGGGTTTTTACCGTCGGTATCCAAAATCACAGCGGCATTATCATCGAAGCGAATGGTAGAGCCGTCATCGCGACGCCATTCTTTGGCGCAGCGCACAATCACGGCTTTTACCACATCGCTCTTCTTGACCGAGCCTTGCGGGGTGGCGCTTTTAATCGTTGCAACCACCACATCGCCAACCCGACCGTAACGCCGGGTTGAACCGCCCATAACATGGATGACCAGCAGTTCGCGTGCGCCGGTATTATCGGCCACCTTCATGCGACTTTCTTGCTGAATCATGGTTAAGCCTCCGTTTCGACGATCGCATCAACGCTGGGCGCGGCTGCGGTTTCATCGCGGCGCAAGATCTGTTCTACCACCCAGCGCTTATTGCGCGACAACGGACGGCTTTCCACGATCTGCACCTGGTCGCCCAATACTGCCCCCACTTCGTTATGCGCCATAAAGCGCGAAACGCTGTGGACGACTTTCTTGTACAAGCGATGACGATAGGTGCGTGATACTTGTACAATCACCGTCTTTTCCATCTTGTCGCTTGTTACGACACCAATCATACGGCGACGTGTGTTCATTACTTTCCTCCCATCTTGGCTTGGCGTTCCTGTTCAGCCAGAATGGTCATCAGGCGGGCGATATGCCGGCGGGTGTAGGTAACACGAGTGAAGTCGGTAAGTTCACCGGTGGCTTGTTGGAAGCGCAGATTCATCAGCTCTTCGCGCGATTCGTTTAACTGCTTGGTCAGGTCTTCAACCGTCATCTCGCGCAGCTTAGATTTCTTGTCTGCCATTATTCGCCTCCTGCCGCTTCTTGCTGCGCCGCCGCATCATGGCGGGCCACAATTTTGGTTTGGATACTAAGCTTGTACTGCGCCAGGCGCAGCGCTTCGCGGGCGATTTCTTCGGGCAGTCCACCGCCGACCTCAAACATAATCCGGCCAGGACGCACAACCGCGGCCCAATACTCCACATTGCCCTTACCTTTACCCATGCGGGTTTCGGCAGCGCGGTGGGTGATGGGCTTATCGGGGAAAATGCGCACCCACAACTTACCACGACGGCGCATACCACGCACAATGGCGCGGCGGGCCGCTTCGATCTGGCGGGCGCTCACCCACCCCGGCTCCATCGCCTTCAGGCCAATTTCGCCGAAGACCACATCAGAACCACGGTAGGCTTTACCGGTCATGCGCCCGCGCATTTGCTTGCGGTATTTAACTCTCTTAGGCATCAACATGATGGCAACCTCTACTCACTTACGTAGACGCCTTCCGTGGCTTCTGGCTTCTCTTCCAGCTCGGGCAGCGTCTCGCCGGTGTAAATCCACACCTTCACGCCGATACGGCCGTAAGTCGTCAGCGCTTCGGCGCGGGCGTAATCGATATCAGCACGCAGCGTCTGGCGAGGCACACGGCCTTCGCGCATATTGACGGTGCGAGCCATTTCAGCGCCGCTCAAGCGACCAGACACTTCTAAACGAATGCCTTGGCCGCCCTGGCGCGCCGCCTGCTGCATGGCGCGCTTCATGGCGCGCTGGTGGCTGATGCGCCGTTCAATTTGCTCGGCGATATTCTGCGCCACCAGGTAAGCGTCCAGGTCGGGCGATTTGATCTCTTTTATTTCCAGATCAATCTTCTTGCCCACCAACGCTTCCAGGCTGTTGCGTATCTTCTTAACGTTATCGCCCTTGCGGCCAATCAGAATGCCTGGTTTGGCGGTGTGGACGATCACCTTCACCTTGCCGGGGAAGCGCTCGATATCGATGCGCGACACACCCGCTTTAGGCGACTCTTTACGCACCAGATCGCGCACAGCGAAATCTTGGTGCAGATTGGCGATGTAATCCTGGCCTTCGGCATACCAACGACCTTCCCAGGTCTTGTTGACTTTCAGGCGAAAACCGATCGGATGTACTTTGCGACCCATACGAACTCCTTATTGCGCATCCTGCTCGCGCAGGATAACGGTAATATGCGAAGAACGCCGCAACCACGGTTTGAAGCGGCCCCGTGCGCCAAATTTGCGCCACTTGCGGGTAGGAGCTTCGTCCGCAAAAATGCGATAGACGTATAGGTCATCACGACTCACGCCAAAGTTCTCCTCGCCGTTCGCCATGGCCGAAGCCAGCACCTTATACAGGGGCACAGCGGCGGCATTGGTGGTGAACTTAAGCAGGTTCATCGCATCTACCACCTTCTTGCCGCGCACCATATCGACCACAAGGCGCATTTTCTGAGCAGAAATCGAGACATGCCGTCCCTTAGCAAAAATATCTGTAGCCATGCGCCGCTCCTATTTCTTGCCTTTCTTCTCGGCAACGTGGCCGCGATAGACACGCGTAGGGGCGAATTCGCCCAGCTTATGGCCCACCATGTTTTCAGTCACGTAGATGGGCACATGGCGGCGGCCATCATGCACAGCGATGGTATGACCTACCATCTGCGGGAAGATGGTGCTATCCCGACTCCAGGTGCGGATCACCTTTTTCTCGCTGCGCTCATTCATACCTTCAACCCGTTCTAACAGCTTCGGGTCAACAAAAGGCCCTTTTTTCAATGAACGTCCCATAGTTCAATCTCCAACTACTAGCGGTTCTTACCACGGCGGCGCACAATAAACTTGTTCGTCGTCTTGTTGCGGCGGGTCTTCTTACCCAGGGTGGGCTTACCCCACGGGCTTTTCGGGCTAGGCATACCAATTGGCTGGCGGCCTTCACCACCACCATGCGGATGGTCGCGGGGCGACATGGCCGTGCCACGCACCGTGGGACGAATGCCCAAGTGGCGCTTACGACCGGCTTTACCCAGCTTGATGTTGCTATGTTCCAGGTTGCCTACCTGACCAATGGTGGCGTAGCAGGTCTGGCGCACCAGGCGTACTTCGCCGGAAGGCATCCGCACTTGCGCGTAATCGCCTTCTTTGCCCAGCACTTGGGCGGCTGCACCAGCCGAACGCACCAACTGAGCGCCCTTGCCTTCTTTCAACTCCACGTTATGCACCATGGTGCCAACCGGGATGTTTGAGATGGGCAGGCTGTTGCCCAGGCGCACTTCTGCTGTCGGCCCAGATACGATGCGGTCGTCCACCTTGACCCCCAAGGGAGCCAGGATGTAACGCTTCTCGCCATCCACGTAAAACAGCAGCGCCAGGCGCGCTGTGCGGTTGGGATCATATTCAATCGCCGCCACACGCGCTTCGATGCCGTGCTTTTCGCGCTTAAAATCCACTATGCGGATGTGCTGGCGATGACCACCGCCGCGATGCCGCACCGTGATGCGGCCATGGGTGTTGCGGCCACCGCTCTTCCGCAAAGGCAGCAGCAGCGAACGCTCTGGGCGATCTTTGGTAATTTCCTCAAAGGTATACCCGGTCATCCCGCGCTGACCCGGAGTTGTGGGTTTAAATTTCTTTATGCCCATTATTTCACTCCTTCAAACACAGCGATGGTGTCGCCCTCGGCCAGGGTAACAATGGCCTTTTTATATGCGGCCCGGCGGTTAACCGTTTGGCGGGTGCGCATGTTGCGCTTGCGCTTGGCAGCCACATTAATTATATTGACACGCAACACCTTCACATCAAACAGCTGTTCCACAGCATCCTTTACCAACGTCTTGCTGGCGTCGCGCGCCACCTCAAACGAATATTGGTGCAGGGTGCTGTTCTGATAGTTGCTTTTTTCGGTCACCAACGGGCGGCGAAGCACTTCGTAAATCGTAGACATGGCTTCCTCCACCTATTCCTTGATATACAACGCCTTGAGGGCGTCGAGGGCCGGCAGGGGCACTACCAGGCGGTTGAACTCTAGCAAGTCGCGCACGTTTAGGTAGCTCACCAGCAGAGTTTTCGCGTCGGGCAGATTGTGAGTCGAATATTCAACCACATCATACTCGGCGCTCTTTTCGGGGATCAAGATCAACGCGCTTTCCTGCCCCACCAGGGCGTTGAGCGCGGCCGCCATGCGGCGGGTCTTGATTTCAGGCAAGGTGAGAGCGTCTAGCACTATCACTGCATTTTCGGAAGCTTTAGCCGAGAGAGCCGAACGTACAGCGGCCTGGCGCATTTTGCGCGGCATCGACTGGGTATAGCTGCGCGGCTTAGGCGTATGCACCTTACCGCCGCCTACCCACTGCGCGGCGCGAATCGAACCCTGGCGGGCGCGCCCGGTGCCTTTTTGCTTCCACGGTTTGCGGCCGCCGCCGGCTACCTCGCTGCGGCCTTTGGTCTTATGCGTACCCAAGCGAGCGTTCGCCATTTGGCGCACGAATGCCTGGTGCATCAGATCGACATTAATGGGGGCCTCAAAGATCGCCGCCGGTAACTCTACCGTGCTAACTTTCTGCCCTTCCATGTTGAAGACATCTACTTCCATGTCACCTACTCCCATTCGGTCTGGCGCTCAGCAGATTACTGCTTTCGCGCCTCCTTAATCAGCAGCACGCCGCCACGGGCGCCTGGGACTGCTCCACGCACGCCTAACAGGTTGCGCTCGGCATCCACCAACACCACCCGCAAGTTCTGGGTGGTCACGCGCTCGCTGCCCATATGTCCTGGGCCGCGTGCTCCTTTATATACACGGCCAGGCGTTGTGCCCGAACCGCGCGAACCGGGAGCGCGCTCTCGATCCGACTGCCCATGCGTCTTCGGACCACCACGGAAGTGGTAGCGTTTGACCGCACCCTGAAAGCCCTTGCCTTTGCTGGTTCCCACCACATCCACGGTGTCGCCGGCGGCAAATACTGCCACTGTCAGGGTATCGCCTTCGGCGATTTCCGGGTTCTTAGAGCGAAACTCACGCAAAAAGCGCAACGGTGGTACGTTGTTGCGCTTCAGATGCCCCAGTTGACCACCCGAAAGCCGCTTTGGCTTAATTTCTCCGAAACCCAACTGTACCGCCGTGTAACCGTCTTGCTCGGTAGTGCGCAGCTGCGTTACGTAGCAAGGCCCAGCTTCGATTAATGTCACGGGAATTGCTTTCCCGGCGTCATCGAAAATCTGGGTCATGCCGACTTTCTTGCCGATCAGCCCTTTCAACATATCTCGGTTGTCTCCTTACATATTTATAGGTTCGGGACTGTCAGCCAGGGCTTGGCTGCATCATCCCTAATCACAGCGCAGTCAACCTGCCGGGCGAGGGGCTTCGGTTTATCGGTGGCCCACACCTGAGGCAGTTCTTACGCTGTCTTTCACACTGCATAGGCGCACATTGGAGCGGCCTCTTCTTGCCGCTCCAATATGTGCTGGATCACATACTTAGATTTTTATTTCAATATCCACGCCTGCCGGCAGGTTCAGACGCATCAACATATCAATCGTCTTCGAATCCGGTTCCAATACATCGATCAGGCGATTATGCGTGCGGATTTCAAAATGTTCCTGAGAATCCTTGTCGATGAAAGTCGAGCGTCGTATTGTAAACCTTTCTATGCGAGTTGGCAAGGGTACAGGCCCAACTACTCTGGCCCCAGTTCGCTCGGCAGTCTCTACAATCCGCTTAGCGGACTGATCCAGCACACGATGGTCGTATGCCTTAAGACGGATGCGGATTTTCTGCTTCATCTCTAAACCTCTAATCCAGGATCTTCGTGATGACACCCGCGCCGACGGTGAGACCGCCTTCACGGATAG
>CAZHFU010000023.1:0-59987 GCA_964531975.1 uncultured Anaerolinea sp.
TTTTTCGGGCGCTTGACTCTCATTTTACTTGGGTATAATTTTCATAGCATGTCACCTTGAGGAAATCGGATGATGCTTCTGGGAATTTGTCTAACATTGAGCTACTGAGCAATTTATAACGATCTTCAAAATATGAACGAATTACTTGTTGAATTTTCCCCTTTTCAATTGTTGCGACTGCCTGACTTAGACTAGCAGACGGATTAACCAAGGGTCCAATTATTGCTGTAAGAATTAAGGCGTTTGCTATTATGATGAATAAAGGACTTAACTTTTTCATATGAAATCCCCTTTCCTGAACAGTTAATTAGTAGTTAGATTTTTAGGGTTTACTGAAGGGGCGCTGATGAAAAGGTTTCAATTCGCCATTGTCCATTTTCTTTTACTAATTCTAAAAATAGATCTTGAAGATCGCCATTCTTTTTAGAACCGGACATATTACCTTCACCCCAGGCCTTTATTTGCACAGCAAAACGCTTTTTATTTACTGGAATTGAGCTAATTTGTCCACCCTGGCTCATAACTGATAATTCATATGGAATGATTGAAACAATTTCAACACTTTTGAAGGTCATTTTTGCCATCTGCAAATAACTTTCTAATCCTTGGTTTTTCTGGGCAGATGAACTTAACAGGTTATAAGCTGATTCGTGCAAGTCATGACCAAGAAATGTGTAATATTGGGTCACTACAACAATACCAAAATAGCTGTCAGGATCAAGACAATATGTATTCCATTGAGGTGTTGGGCAGTTTGTATCAGTAACAGGAATAATTGTTTTAGGCTGAGAGGTTGAATAACTAGCTTGTGATTCCGAGGGAATAATTGCCGAGGGCTTTAGATTATTATTGTCGCAGGCGGATATAAAAAGCACAAAACATACTAATATCACCAACTTATGTGTGAGTTTCATGCTAATATCCTTTCAAGTTTATGTTATTTATCAAGATGGAGAAGAAGATTATCTCTAGGTGAATTTAGCAACAACCTTTCAAGAAATTTGTGCATTATTACACAAAATAGCAGGAACATTATATCATTGTTTCTCTAAATGATTTTTTCGTCATCACATAACCCTGGCTGAGTGGTTAATGTTGACAAGGTATTGAAATGCTTATACAATAATACCAGAATCAACGAGCCGAGAAGCGGCCGGGACTCTATGTCTCGGTCGTTTTTTGTTTAATTCGTTTCTTTTCAGGAGGCAAATATGAGCGCTGAATTTTTGGCAATGCTGGCGGGGGCGTTACTGAGCCTGTTCTTCAGCTAAGCGCCGAGGGCCAAGGATTGGTTCGAGATGCTGAGCGGGACGGCCAGGCGCCTGGTGTTGCTGGCGCTGCTGGCTGTGGCGGCGATCTGGGCCTGAGCGTGACCTGCGCCGGCTTCGGCGGCGACCTGGGCCTGAGCGTGACCTGCGCCGGCTTCGGCGTCGATCTGGGCCTGAGCGTGACCTGCGACCGGGCGGGCGTGGTGGCCGTGGTGTGGGCGTTCATCCTGGCGATGGCGGCCAACCAGTCTACGTACCAGATCAGCCCGAAGGCCGGGAGCGAAGACGAGTTCGAGCCAATTCCTTAATCATTTCGATGGCCGGCAACCCGATTAACCCATCCGATGCTGTTTTGCTCGAGCCGATTGTCATCAAGCTGCAGGATGCCATCGTTGCAAACAATAAGCAAATGGAACTGCTCAATCTGAAGTTGGCAATGATCCTGACGGTGATGGGGTTCATCGGGGCGACGGTTGGGGCCTGGCTGCGGGTGGGGCAAGGGCGGCATTTTTCGACGGAGATTGACCAGGCGCACCAGGCGGCGTTTGCGCAACCGGGCGGCATTGTGGATACGCCTGTGCCGCAGGACGTGTGCGCGTGCGGGGGGCAGGTTTTGACGGCCATGGTGCATGAAGGCGCGTTGTGGCTGGCAAGATCGCACGAGGCGGCCTGGCAGGCGATGCTGGAGGGGGCGGCGGTGATGTGCAACCCGGTGTGCCGGCCAGGGGTGAGGGCGACTGGCGAGCAGGCGCAGGTGTTCTTTTACGAGAATGGGTCGGTGTGGGCGGCAGCGGTGGATGTGGAGGAGCGCTCGGTAAGCGAGCGGGTGAAACTGGCGAGCGCGGCGGCAGGGATGCACGACACGTGATCGACGCGCAAACGCTGGCGCTGGTGTGGATGGAGGAAGGGGGCGTGCGCCCTCTTTGACTATAATAGTGAGACAACTCCCCACAAGGTTGGGGTTGTACCGGCATGATGCTCTCACGTTTCAATAATCGTTGTAAGTGCTAGATACAAAGCGCTCTGCGGATTCACTGCCATAGGACACGCCTGACGAAAGATCAGGAGTTTGTTATCGGACACAGCGCGAGCACGGATTGGGGGGTTGAATACTATCACGCGGCGGGCGCGAGGAATTGATTGATGCCGCCGAAAAGGCCGGCTCCGAGAAAACTAGCTTGATGGCGAAGTCTGGGGCAATCCGCAAGGTTGTGCCGTGGTGTGAGATTTACCAGGCGCTGTTTACGGAGGAGGCCAGGCTGTCGGAGACGCGGTTGAAGCGAATGGGGAGGATGAAAAGAATTCTGGCCGGCTAGGCTGACGAAGCGAGCTGCTCTCCCAACTTCGCCCACTCGTCCATCAGGCGCTCTAAGGCGTCTTGGGTGCGGGTATATTCCTGGCCCAGTTGATAGACCTGGCCCACATCGCTGGGGGGGCTTTCCAGGCGTCGCGACAGCGCCGATAGATCGTTTTCCATGGCTTCAATTTGCTGTTCCAGAGCTTTCAGGCGCGCCCGGCGCTTCTTCTCATCAGCGCTCGGCGGGACGGGCCGTGATTTGCGCTCCGGTGTATCTTGCGTGAGCACCGCTTTTGAGAGCGATTCCTGATTCTGGCGCTGCTCCAACATCTCGCGGTACTGCGTGTAGCTTCCCTCGAAGCTTTGCAGCATCGCCTGACCAGGTAGAATTTCCCAAATATGGGTCGCAAGGGCGTCTATCAGATAGCGGTCGTGCGAGACGAGCAGAATCGTCCCGGCGTAGCCGTCTAGCACTTCTTGCAGTATTTCCTGGCTGGGGATATCCAGGTGATTGGTGGGTTCGTCGAGTAGCAGCAGGTTAGCGTGGCCGAGCGAGAGTTTTGCCAGGGCCAGCCGACCGCGCTCGCCGCCCGATAGGGTGGAGACGCGCTGGAAGACTTCATCGCCGGTGAACAGGAATTTCGCCAGGTAATCACGCGTGTCGGCCAGCAGCATGTTGGGGGCCACGCTTTCAATCTCTTGCGCCAGGGTGCGTTGGGGGTCTAGCCCTTCGTGCGCCTGGGCGAAATAGCCAATATTCAGGCTGGCCCCAAGCGCCACTTCCCCCTCTAGCGGCGGCATTTGCCCCAGAATGGTTTTGAGGAAAGTGGTTTTGCCTGCACCGTTGGGGCCAATCACCGCCGCGCATTCCCCGCGTTTTAGCAGCAGGTCGGGGCTGCGAAAGAGCGGCTTGCCTTCATCGGCGTAGCCCACCGTCAGGGCGTGGGTGCGCAGCACTAGATCGCCCGAACGATGCCCGGCTTTAAGATGCAGATTGAGCTGCGGTAGGCGCTTCACTGGCGGACGCAGGCCGCGCACCCGTTTCTCGGCTTCATCGACGCTCATCGGGCTGGTGGTAATGTTTACTTGCTGGCTCACCTGCGCCCAATTTTGCTGGGTGAGCGCCTCGAAGCCCAGCGCCTCAATGGCTTGCACCTCGCGGCTCAGGCGCTTTAGCCGCCCTTTGGCCTGCTGCACATTCTGACCGGAAATGTTCTTCTTAACGTATTCCAGGTCTTTCATCAGGCGCGCTTTTTCACTGTCGTAAACCTGCAGCCGCAAGTCCCAGCGTTCCTGGCGCTGCTGCAAATAGGCGCTGTAATTGCCGCGGTAGGTCTCCAAGCCGTGAGGAGAAAGTTCCCAAATATGATCCACCACCCGGTCGAGGAAATAGCGGTCGTGGGAGACGACGAGCGCCGAGCCTTCCCAGGCGCGCAAGTAACCTTCCAGCCATTCGACGGCGTGAATATCGAGATGATTAGTGGGTTCGTCCAGGATTAGTAGATCGGGGGCGGTGAGCAGCAAGCGCGCCAACACCGCTCGGGTGCGTTGGCCGCCCGAAAGCTGCGGAATGGGGCGATGAAAGTCATCGGTTTCGAAGCCCAGGCCGGTTAATATCTGGCGGATGCGCGTCTCGTATAGATAGCCGCCCCGGCGTTCAAATTCGGCTTGCAATTTGCCGTAGCGATCGATGGCTTCCGTCGCCTCCGCCGGGTTGCTCATGGCTTGCTCCAACTGGGCCAGCTCAATTTCCATTTGGCGCAGGTCGGCCAGGGCGTTAAGGCATTCTTCCCACAGGGTATGGCGACCATCCAGGGTGGCTTCTTGGGGTAAATATCCCACGCTCAAATTGCGGGCGCGCTGCACCTCGCCATGTGAAGGCTCGTCCAGGCCCAGCAGCAAGCGCAGGAGAGTGGTCTTTCCGCTGCCGTTTGGCCCCACGATGGCGATGCGCCCCCCATGAGGAATGCTCAAAGACACTCCGCGGAAAATATCCGCTGCGCCAAACGACTTCGCTAAATCGAAAACCGAAATTAAAGCCATGCGGCATAGTTTACCACGCTGCCGCGCTCAATCGGCAAGCCGTTTCATCGCCCGGCGCTTTCCCCGGCGATGGCGCATGGCTGCCGCGCGCCCGCCTGACCTGGAAGGCGAGGCCGAGGCGCGCCCTCAAATCCTCGGGTCGCCGGCGCAGCAACCAGCCCGGTATTTCGCGTATCGGTCGGCGCGAGGGCGCCGCTCCCCTGCCTCTGGCTTGGCCTGTGCCAGGGCCATGGCGCAGATGGCGCGCTTCGCGGCTATGGTGTAAATGGGGTTTTCATGGTTAAATGGGCGGCATGTTGCCCATTCATCTTGTGGTGTTTGATTTTGATGATACGTTATGCTTCGGTTTGGATGGCGGGTATATATCCGGCGGCGATGAGCCGCCGACCGACGCCTTTACCTTTGCGCTGGACGGGCCGGATACGCTGCACCGCAGCGACGGTAAGCGCTTTCGCCTCTTCCCCGAAACGCGCCCGCTTTTGGATGAACTGCACCGCCGCCAAGTGGCGGTTTCGCTTGCCAGTTACAATCATCCCCGTTCAACCTTCGCCGCGCTAAACGCCTGGCATTTGACCGGCTATTTGCGGCATCCGGTGGTGGAATGGAGTGGCAACAAAGCGCGCATGCTCGAGCGCATCATCGCCGCATTACAAGCCGAAGGGCTGCCCGCCGCCCCGCATACCACTCTGTTTATTGATGATGATGGCGCTGGGCGCTATCGTCATCAAATGGCCGTCATTGGGGTGAACTTCTTGCAGATCGGGGTGGATATCCATCAATTGAACGAGCTGCTCGACCGCTTCGATGTGCGCAGTTTTCCGAAACCTTAATCCGGCGCGCAGGGCAAACACTGGCCCCGCAGTTGCGCCGGCTGCTGTGCTGCGATGACAGTGGTTTGCGCTGGGAATTGTTGGTGTGTTGCAGGCCGAAATGGCGGGGGCGAATTTGGCCTGCTTTAGCGCAAGAAAATCATGCGTAAGCCCATCACCACCAGTAAGGTTAGCACAATTTTGCGGAAGATGTGGGGGCTAATAAAGCGGTCGAGCAGCGAACCGGCGGCAATGCCAACCAGCACTACCGGCACGGCCATGGCGTACAGCTTCCACACGGTGGGGGTCAGGTTGCCGGCGGCGCCATGCGAAAGGATGGCGAGCACATCGTTAACTAAGAAGAAGCCCTGCAGGTTGCTCTTGAACTCGGTCGGCTCCCAGCGGCGGCAGCTGCCGTAGATAATGGCCGGCGGGCCGCCAACGCTGTACGCCCCGCCGAACAAACCGGCCAAAAAGCCCAGGGCATAGCCCCAGATGGGTTGTTCCAGCTTGGGTAAACGCATGTTGGAGAGAGCATAGAGGGCATACCCGGCCATCAGTATGCCCAGGAGGGTCAGCAGCACGCCTTCGTTGAGGCTGCGCAGCGCCCACACGCCAATGGGTATGCCAATGATTGAGGCCGTCATCAAGCGCCAAATGGCCGAAAACTTGAACGAAGCCCGGTAACGGATCAGCAGCAGGGCTTCAAGCGTGCCCGTCACCAACACCACCAACGGGGTGGAAGTGCGCACCCCCACCAGGTCGGGCAACAGGGCCATTATCACCAGGCCGGAACCGAAACCGGTGAGGCTTTGGGTGAAGATGCCCAGGAAAACGATCAAGAGGGGGAGTAGAATAAACATAGGCTTGGCGAGCGCCGGTGAATTATAATCGCAGAAAGGTGAAAAATGTTTGATCCAAAACGACTGATTTTTTTGCACGGTTTAGATAGTAACAGCCAGGGGCGCAAGACGGTGATCTTACGGCGTGAGTTCCCTGAAATCACCATTCCGGATTTTACCGGCGACCTGGCGGAGCGCATGGAGAAGCTGGCTCCCATTTTGGGTGAACGGGATAACTGGACGATTATCGGCAGCAGTTTTGGCGGCCTGATGGGGGCGCTATTTACCACCGCCCACCCGCAGCAGGTGCGCAAGCTAATTCTGATGGCCCCGGCCCTATTTTTGCCCGAATTCGCCGAGAATTTGCCCGCGCCGGTGGATACCCCCACGATCATCTACCATGGCGAGGACGACACGGTCGTGCCGATGCCGGTTACCCGCCGCCTGGCTGAGCAGGTGTTTCGCAACTTGACCTTCAACGTGGTGCAAGACGACCACGGCCTGTACTCTACTGCCGAAAAAATCGACTGGCCGGCGCTGCTGGGCTGATATTGGGCGATGACCGTTAACTCTTGAACTGGGTATGATACAACCCGGCGTAAAGGCCGCCCAAGGCTAACAGGTCTTCGTGCCGACCGCGCTCGACGATGCGCCCACGATCCATCACCAAAATCTGGTCGGCGGCCAGAATGGTGCTGAGGCGGTGCGCAATCACAATGCTGGTGCGCCCGGCCATCACCCGCTTGAGCGCTTCCTGGATCAACGCCTCAGATTCGCTGTCCAGGTTGCTGGTGGCTTCGTCCAGCACCAGGATGCGCGGGTCTTTGAGGATCACGCGCGCCAGGGCCAGGCGCTGCTTTTCGCCCCCGCTCAGGCGGTAGCCGCGTTCGCCCGCCACGGTATCGTAGCCGTCGGGCAAGCCGGCGATAAAGTGGTGGATGTTCGCCGCCCGGCAGGCGTTTTCTAGCTCCTGCTGGGTGGCGTCGAGGCGCGCATACAGCAGGTTGGTGCGGATGGTGTCGTGAAACAAATGCGTCTCTTGCGTCACCATGCCAATCTGGGCCGAGAGCGATTCGAGCGACACCTGGCGCAGATCGTGCCCGTCGAGGCATACGCGACCGGTCAGGGGGTCGTATAGGCGCGGGATCAAGTAAGTGAGGGTGGTCTTGCCGGCCCCGCTAGGACCAACCAGGGCGGTTAATTGTCCGGGCTGCACTTCAAAGGTCAGGTCTTCCAGGGCGTCAAGGCGAGCCTGGCTGCGTTCTGGGTCTTCGCCGCTCGCTTCCAACTTCGTTAGATCGATTTTCTCGCCGCGTTCGTCACTCTCATCCGAGAGGGTGGTCGTAACATTATCCATGCGCCCATAGCGTTTGACTTCATTGAGCAGCGGAACTGAATTGGGGTCGTATCGAAAGGTGACGTGTTCGAACTCGATGTGTCCGCGCACGTTGGACAGTCGAATTGCATCGGGCGCTTCGACGATTTCGGTGGGTAGATCGATAATTTCAAAAACCCGCTCGAAAGACACCACCGAAGTGGCAAATTCCACCGGCGCATTTGCCAGGCCTTGCAGCGCCCCGTACATGCTGTTGAGGTAGGCCCCGAAGGCCACGATGGTCCCTACGGTGAACGCCCCGCGAATCACCAGGTAGCCGCCCAGGCTGTACACCAGGGCGCTGCCTACGGCGCTAATCAGGCCAACCGTGACGAAGAAGCTTGCGCCCAGCACGGCGCGCTGTACGCCCAGGTTGCGCACCTCGGCCGCCCGCCCGCTCAGTCGATCAACTTCTAACGCGCCGCGTCCAAATAACTTCACCAGCAGCGCCCCGCTGATGTTAAGGGTCTCGTTCATCATGGCGTTCATGCGGGCATTGGCCTCCATGGCGCTGCGGGCGATGTCGCGCAGGCGGGCGCCCATGCGCCGGCTCGTAACGATGAACAAGGGCAAAATGAGAATGCTCACCAGAGTAAGCCGCCATTCTAAGGTAATCATCACTACCCCTAGGGCCACGGCCTGGATCAGGTTGGTGATGATGGAAACAATGGTGTTTGAGATGGCGTTTTGCGCGCCCACCACATCGTTATTTAGGCGGCTCATGAGTTCGCCCACCTTGGTGTGGGTAAAGAAGCGCAGCGACATGCGTTGTAAGCGGGCGTAAAGGGCCACGCGCAGATCGTAAATCACCCCTTCGCCGATAGTCGCGTTCAAGCGGCGTTGCACCACGGTGATGCCGCCGTTAATGAGGGGGATCAATAACAACGCCAGAGCCAGCAGCCCCAACTGCCGCAGATCTTTATTTGGCAGCGTTTGGTCGATCAGAGTGCGCAGCACCAATGGATTGACTAACGAGATGAGCGTGCTCACCAGGATGCTCCCTAGCAGAGCGATGATTTCCAGCCGGTAGGGCTGGGCGTAAGCCAGCACCCGCCGCAGCAGCGCTCCCGTCACTTTCGGACGCTCATCCGAGGAGGTAACCACGCTCCGCCAACCACTATGAAAACCCATTAATCGCTCCTTTGCTTTGCGCCGCCCACCATCTCGCCGAGAAATAAGTAGGTGTGCATTTATCCGTCATCGGTCGCGGCCCGGCAAGTGGGCCTGGGGCGGGCCGATAGTTTCGAGGGTGAGAATATTTTCTTCAGCGGTATTCACGCTTATATCCACCTGGGTTTCTTGCCGGGCGGCGTCATAATACCAACTTCCCACCGGTGTGCGGCCCAACAAAACGATCCCGATGCGCGGAGAGCGGTGCGCAACCAGGCGCACCTGGCGCTGAGCGGGCAGGCCGGGGTAGGCGCCTTGCACCGGCGGCAGGCGCAGGCGCAAGCGGTGACCGTCGAATTCGGAGCGCAAGGTGGTGAGGGCGTAAGCCCCGTGGCGATAGTCGAGCGAAGCGCCATCGTCTTCGTAGAGCGTAAAAACAGCCGCAAACGAGGACGCCGCCGGAGCTTTCGGGCCGGCCGGCCACAAGTGCAGCTCCAGCCGGTTAAACGGGTGCGCATCGGAAATCGACTGCATCACCGGCCCCATCGCCAGCAGCGCCCCGCCGTGCACCAACAACGGCAGGCGTTCCAGCGGGGCGGGGTAGTCGATCTCGTCCGGACCTTGCCAGGTTGCGCCGCTCCAAAAGTCGTGCCAGGTTCCGGCCGGCAAGACAATGCGCCGGTTGGTTTCGCCGGCATGCAGCACGGGACAAACCATCAAGTTCTCACCCAGCAGGTATTGATCGTCAATCGCTGCGCAGCGCGGATCTTCCGGGAAAGCCAGGCGCATCGGGCGCACAATCGGCAGGCCGGTTTGGGCCGCCTGCCAGGCCAGGCTGTAGAAGGTGGGCAGCAGGCGATAGCGCAGCTCGGTGTAGCGGCGGAAGTTGGCTTCAACCTCCGGACCGTGCGCCCACGGCAGGCGGGTGGGGTCGATCTCATCGGGCCGCCAAAAATAGCGCGCCGTGGGGGTTAGCAGCGCCCACTGCGCATAGCGCATGTGCGTTTCGGGGGTAGTGCGCCCGTCTAAACCAAATATATCGGCGCCCCAAAATGCAAAGCCCTGCAAACTCAGGTTCAAACCGGCGCGCAGCGCGGCGCGCATGTGGGCGAAGGTCGGCTTTTGGTCGCCCAGGAACAGACCTGGGTAGCGCTGCGAACCGGCCCAGGCGGTGCGAGCATAAACCCAGCCGCGCCGGCCTTGGGCTTCCATATCTTCATACATGGCGCGGCTGTAGTAAAAGCCATACAGGTTATGGTATTCGGCGCCATCAATGCCCAGGTGGCTGTGGGCGTCGTCGGGTAAGCTTTCGCCGGCATCGTTTTTAAAGAACGTCACCCCTTGTTGGTAGAGCGGGCGCAGTTTGGCATTCCACCAGGCCGCCGTGGCGGGGTTGGAGAAATCGAGCATACCGCCCTGGCCGAACCACCAGCGTGCGCGTTGATGGGCGAAAAGACCCTGCTTGGCGGCGGGGGCGAATTCGGGCAAGGCGCGCTCGTCGCCGGTTTCCACGCCAACCGGCAGATTGCGCGCCAGGCGGTTGAGCAGCGCTTTCTGCAGCGGGCGAGTGCGTTGGTTAATATAGGGCGTGATGATTAGACCCAGGCGCACCCCCAGGCGGTTGAGCTTTTCGATGAAAGCGTTGGGTTCGGGGAACAGGCTGGTGCGCCATTTAAAGGTGTGAAAACCCTGCTCCCAATGATAATCTAAGATGACTGCATCGAGGGGGATGGCTTTTTGGCGGTGGGCTTCCACGTGTTGAATGACGGCGGCTTGTGGCTCTTGCGGGTACGAAGTGGCCCACAGCCCAAAAACCCAGCGCGGCGGCATGGCAGGTCGTCCGGTAAGCTGCGTATAGCTAGAAATGATGCCTTGCCAATCCGGCCCCCAGATGAGGACATAATCGCAGGGTGGGCCTTCGGCTTCGATCTCCATCCGCCCGGCGGAGGGGTCGATGCGCCAGCGGCTGGTATAGCTGTTAAGCAGCCAGAAAGCATAGCCGCGGCTGCTGAAGAACAGGGGAATGGCAGAATAGGTGGCTCCCCGCGCTTGCAACGGGGCGATTGCATCGCGGATGCGCAAGGTGAGCGCTCCCTCGCGCCGGGCAAATGCGCTGAACTGCTCGCCCCAGCCATAAAAGGTCTCGCCGGGGTGGATGGCGATGGACAGGCGCACCCCATCGGTGATACGATGCAGGCCGGCCCGCGCTCGCACTTGGGGAACATCCACATCCACATAGGGCTGGGTGCGCTCCAGGCCCAATTCGGGCGGGGCGGCTTCGGCGAATATGTTATCGTCGCGGCTGTTGTTGAAATGCAGCCGCCCACCTTTCACCAGCGGCCACAGCTCAATCTCTTCCTCTTCTGGGGCGCGCGTCGGCGGCAGCACATCCTCCAGCCAGGGCGGGTTGGGGGGGAATTCGCCGTACCGGGGCACGTGGGTAACGCGCACCGTGCAAGGCAGCAGCCAGCGCACGCGGGCTTGGGTGGTGGTTAAGGTGAGGATGGTGTCGGTCATGCTGGCGCGTTTTTTAGCCCTGGTCAAACTGAAAAAGCCGCCCCCCTTGGGTGAGATTCTAACACAGCCAAACAAATTAAAAGGCGTTTATGTTGTTGTGATATATTTGGACGCGGAAACTGTTGCTATTATGTGACGCCAAAGATAACGCTTGAAGATAACAGGTTATGCGACGTAAGATTTCAGATCACATCAAGGGAATTTTAGACACCCTGCCCCAAAAGCCCGGCTGTTATTTAATGAAAGACGAGCAGGGCGGGGTTATCTATGTTGGGAAGGCGATCAACCTGCGCCACCGGGTGCGTTCCTATTTCCAGGCGGGGGCCAGTCACCATCCGCGCACCCAGCAAATGGTCGCACATATCGAGACCATTGAGTGGATTGTGGTCGGCTCGGAGCTGGAAGCCTTGATCTTGGAAATGAACCTGATCAAGAAGCACCGCCCGCATTACAACGTGCGCTTGAAAGATGATAAGCGTTATCCGTATGTGAAAGTGCATTGGGCCGACCCCTTCCCCACGGTGACCGTGACCCGCGCCATGGAACACGACGGTTCACGCTATTTTGGCCCTTACACCAGCGTTTGGGCGGTGCATCAGACCTTAGACCTGCTGCGGCACATCTTCCCCTTCCTCACCTGTGATCGGGTAATTACCGGCCAGGACGAGCGGGCGTGTTTATATTACGACATTAAGCTTTGCACTGCCCCGTGTATCGGCAAGATCAACCAGGCCGATTACCGCCACATGATTGACGAGTTGTGCGAGTTCCTTTCGGGGCGCACCGAGAAGATCGTCGCCCGGCTGCGCAGCGATATGGAGCAGGCCGCCGAAGAACTGCGCTTTGAGCGCGCCGCCACCCTGCGCGATCAGATTCGCGCCATCGACACGGTGGTCGAGCGCCAGAAAGTGGTGAGCAGCGAGTACATTGATTCGGATGTGCTGGCCCTGGCGCGCTCGGACGGCGAAGCCTGTGTGCAGGTGTTCTTCATCCGGGGCGGCAAGCTAATTGGGCGCGATTACTTTTTGTTGGAAGGGGCCGCTGAAGAGAGCGACGCCCAGGTGTTGGGCGAGTTTATGAAGCAGTTTTACAACAACGCCGAGAGCGTGCCTCCCCAGGTGCTGCTGCCGCACGAAGTGGAAGAGGCCGGCATCATTCGCCAATGGTTGGCCCAACGCCGCGAAGATCATAAGGTGGAAATTCTCGTGCCGCATTCGGGCCGCCAGGAAGACCTGATAAAAATGGCCGCCGAGAATGCCGGCGAAACCCTGCACGCGCTCAAAGCCCAATGGGAGGTGGATACCCATCGCCAGGAACAGGCCCTCGCTGAGCTGCAAAGCGCCCTTGGAATGGCCGAACCGGTCAACCGCATCGAGTGCTACGATATTTCCAACACCCAGGGCACATTCTCGGTGGGCAGCATGGTGGTGTTTGAGCAAGGCGTGCCAAAGAAAAGCCTGTATCGCCGCTTCAATATTCAAACCGTGGTTGGCCCGAACGATTTCGATAGCATGGAGGAGGTGTTAGTGCGGCGCTTTAAGCGCTGGCGCGCCTCGCAAGAAACCGAGACCCAGGTTGGCAGGAAGGTGGATACCGCCTTCGCGGTGCTGCCCGATTTATTGATAGTGGATGGCGGCAAGGGCCAACTGGCGCGGGCCGTGAAAGTGTTGGAGGAGTTCGACCTGTTGGGCAAGGTTCCGGTGGTGGGGCTGGCCAAACAAAACGAAGAGCTGTTTCTGCCGGGGCGAGCGCTGCCGGTGATCTTGCCGCGCACCTCGCAGGCGCTTTACCTGGTGCAGCGCATACGCGACGAAGCGCATCGCTTTGCGATCACGGCGCACCGCAACCGGAGAGCGAAACAAGGCCTGGCCTCGCGCCTCGATGCTGTGCCGGGCATCGGGCCGGCTAAGCGCAAAGCGCTGCTCGCCGCCTTTGGCTCGGTGGAAGCGATCCGTGAGGCTTCGATTGAAGAGCTTCTGGCCGTTTCGGGCGTCAACAAGACCCTGGCGCATAATCTCAAGGCGGCGTTGGAGTAGGCGCGCCGGGCCGCCCCCGGGATGGCGGCTGTTTTTAGGGTAAGTCTAACCTGCGTACGGGCTGCTTGCGGTTAGAATAGGGGTCGGGAAGGAATAAGAGTATGGCGACGAAAAAAGGCCAAACGAAACGAGAAATTCGTAATTTGCGTATGCAGCAGATCATGTTTGTGATGATCGGCTTAATGGTTATCTTGTCGATGGTGATCGGCCTGGTGGCAAAGTAAACGGTAGGAGGCCATGTGCAGGTGAATTATTTTGCTACGCTGCGCGAGATTGTGGGGGAGAAATCGGCAGTGTTTCATTTACCCGATGGGGTTACCGTGGGGCACTTAATCGACGTGATGGTGGAGCGCTACCCTGGCCTGCGGACGGAGCTGTTGGATGAAACCGGCCGCCTCTACAGCCATGTTCACGTCTTTGTGAACGGGCAAGACGGCCCCTACCTGGAAAATCAGTGCGACGCGGTGCTGCAGGCGGATGATGTGATTAATGTGTTTCCGGCGGTAGGCGGCGGTTGAGTGAGCCGCGGGTGGTTTACGAACATATATCCCGCTCGCTGCCGCTGTGGCTGCTGCGCGCCTACCTGGTTGAGTTGGGCGGGGCGGCGATGAGCGACGAGTACGTCCGCGGGCCAGGGTGGGAGGCCACGCTGGAGAAACTCGCTGCCCCCCAGGCGAGTTGGCCGGGGGGTGGGCCGGTGCGCCTGATGGTGCGGGCGGACGAGAGCATCGCCGCCGAGTTGTTCCCACTGCTCGATCAAAAATTATCCCCCGCCGAGGGATAAAACGGGCCGCGCTGGCGCTGGGCGCGCTGGAACCGGTTTGGGGCGTAGGCTTGGCCCCGCGATTAACGCAGAGGCGGCGGCTACTCGGTCTGTTCGGCCAGGCGGTCGAGCTTTGCCCCGATCTCACGCCACTGCACCTTAGAGATGCCCAGCTTTTGCCGGATGGCGTCGCGATTTATGCCGGCGCGCAGATCGTTCAAGGCGCATGTCCAGCGGCACATATCGAAAGACAGGTGTTTTTCAAGGCCCGCGTCTTTGCTCAAGTCTTCCAATAAATATTCCAGGCGGCGCTGCGACCAGGGGAAGAGATGCTCGCTCAGGTCGAACTGTGCTTTGTATTCCTCAAACAACGCCAGCCAACTTTCCGGTAGGCTTATTTTGCGTTCTTTGAAGCGATTGGCGGGGCTGGCATAGCGTACAAACAGATACGGAGCGTCTTCGCCTTCCAACACCACATGTTCAAGCCCCAAGGCGAGGACTTCGCCTTTTTTAACGCCGGTGGCAAGCAGCAAATTGAGCAGGGCGGCGTGGCGTGGATCGGGGCGGGCGGCGTGGCGGCGCGCCTCAGCTGCCGCCTGCACCGCCTTTACCTCGGACGTAGTGAGGGTTTGCGGCAGCGGGCTGATGACGGTGCGTTGAGGCACTTTCTCAGCCGGGTCGGCTAACAGCACGCCGTACTGGTGAATCCACCGAAAAAAAGACTTGAGCGAGGTTATGCGCCGGGCTAATGATTTTGGGCTGCACGGCACCCCGCGGCCTTTTTCTAGCCAATCCAGGAAATGATTGATGTCGCTGGTTTGAATCTCGCCCAAGCGCTTCTCTTCGGGGAAATATTTGACAAACAGGTTCAGGTCAGAGATAAACGCTTTGACCGTATGCTGCGAAACCGCCTGGTCGTCCAGGTAAATGCGCCAGGCCTGGATGGCATCGGTGAGAAGGCTGCCGGCGGTAATATGGGCTGAAGGAGAAGGATCAGGATCAGGAGTCATCGTTTCCTCGCACAAAAGTTCGGAATACTTCGTATAGGCGAAGTGTAGACGAAAAAACGCTGTTCGTCAAGGGTCGCCGCGCCCTGGTCTTGCCTCTCAGATTGCGGCTTAATCTTCCAGCGGTTTGAAGCCCAGCTCGGTGGAGATCGTGCGCATGGCGCAAATCACGTTGTCCACGTGTTCCCAAAGGGGGATGCCGAAGGCGGCGGCGTTGGCTTCGATCTCCTCCCGGTTGGCTCCGGCGGCGAAGGCGCGATCTTTCCACTTCTTTTTGACCGACGAGGCGGTCAGGTCGTCGAGCGAGCGCGATGGCCGCACAAGGGCCACCGCCGTCACCAGGCCAGTGATTTCATCGCAGGCGGCCAGGGCCTTTTCCATGCGGCTGTCGCGGCTCACTCCTAGATGATCGGCATGACTCATGATGGCGCGGATGATCTCATCGGAAAGACCGCGTTCGCGTAGAATGGGTTCACCGGCCTGGGGATGTTCTTCCAGGGAGGGGTGAATCTCCCAGTCAAAATCATGCAGCAGGGCGGTAACGCGCCATTTTTCCACATCTTCGCCATATTTCTCAGCGTAAAATGCCATGGCGGCTTCAACGGCCAGCATGTGGCGCACTAAGCCTTCATTTTTTACGAATTCGCGCACCATTGCAAGGGCTTCATTACGGTTCATTTTTTCTCCAAGGGGATAAATATGTCATCCGGGGATGATGAGCCAGGCTGGGGACGGCGGATCCAAACATCCCACATTGCCGTCAGACTGGCCGGATATTCACGCAGATCCCAAAAGGTGGCGCTCCTGGGGGCGTAGATGCGCCGGTCGGCGGGAGCGCCATAGGCCGATAGACCCAACGCCTGGCACAAAAATAATGCGCGGGGCAGGTGGAAGGCCTGGGTAACGGCGATGGCCTGGGTGACGCCGAAAACATGCCGGGCGCGGTAGCAGGTGTCATAAGACCGGTTGCCGGCGTAATCGAGCAGAATGGCATGGTCTGGCACACCCTGGGCCAGGGCCAGCTTGCGCATCGCCCCCGGTTCATCGTATAGCTCAGAGAACTTGCCGCCGCTCATCAAGAGGGTTTGCACCTTGCCCGCCTGGTAAAGCTCCACGGCGGTGGTCACGCGATCAATTAGCACTGGGGTTGGCTCACCGTTGCGCCACAGCCCGGCCCCAAATACCAGCGCCGTGGCGGCGGGCGGGGCTGAAGCCACCGAGTAGGTGCGGCCCAGCGCCCAGGTTTGAAGGGCAAAACGCGGTAAGATGACAACAGCGGCGGCTAAGACGAGCAGTATCACCATAACCAGCACGAATCTGGTTCCGGGATCATTGAGAAGCATAGCGGCGATTGTAGCATAAATTACGCCTGTGGGACGTAGCCCTGCCCTTTTCTTGCGGCGGGTGGAGCGTGATTAACCCAGCGCTGATTCGTTCTTCATCCACGATTCCTCTTGGCGCGCCCGCCTGGCAGACCGGGGGCGCGCCGGCGGGGTGGAACGGTTGCATTTTGGCCTCTCGCCAGACTGGAAGCAAACGCGTTGATCTGGTAGAATCGTTAGATTATATGAACAACGAACAGACCTACCTCAAAACGCTTGATTATCTCTACGGTTTTGTGGATTACAGCCTGACCCGCGGCGGCTTTGCCGATATGGTGGGGAAGTTCGAGCTGGATCGCATGCGCGATTTTGCCGAATTCTTGGGCAATCCCCACAACGCCTATCCGATCCTGCACGTGGCCGGAACCAAAGGTAAAGGCACGGTGTGCGCCTTATGCGCCAACGCGCTGTGCGAGGCCGGCTACCGCGTGGGGCTGTACACCTCCCCCCACCTGCTCGATTACGCCGAGCGCATTCAGGTGGATGGGCGGCCCATCGCTCACGACGAGCTGATCGCCCTGGTGGATGAAATTCGCCCCTACTTAGACGCCGGCACAAAGCTGACTACTTTTGAAATCACCACCGGGCTGGCCTTGCGCTACTTTGCCCAGCGCGGCTGCACCGCTGTGGTGCTGGAAGTGGGCCTGGGGGGCCGCCTAGACGCTACCAACATCGTCATGCCGGCGGTATCGGTGATTACGTCGTTATCCATGGATCACATGGCGGTCTTGGGCAATACCCTGGCGGAAATCGCCGCGGAGAAAGCCGGCATCATCAAGCCCGGTGTGCCGGTGGTGGTAGCCCCCCAAAAACCGGAGGCGCGCCAGGTGATTGAACGCATCGCCGCAGAACGCGACGCCGAGCTGGTGCAGGTTGGCGAGGCCCTCAAGTTCCAGCCTGGGGCGCATACCCTGGATGGGCAGCGCTTAATGGTATGGCACACCGATGGCAACCCGGTGGTACTGAACATTCCTTTGCTGGGGGCGCATATGGCGGAGAACGCCGCGGTGGCGTATGCGGCGCTGCTCACCGTTGAGCAGTCTTGGCTGCATCTCGATACGGCCGATATTCAACGCGGTTTCGCCGGTGTGCGCTGGCCGGGGCGCTTCGAGATCTTGCAGCGCCAGCCGCCGGTGGTGATCGATGCGGCGCATAACCGCAGTTCGGCGGCGCGCTTGCGCCAGGCGCTAGACGATTACTTTCCTACCCGCCGAGTGGTGCTGGTGTTTGGCGCATCGGACGACAAGGATATTAATGGCATGATGGATGAATTGCTGGGCCGGGTGGACGAAGTGATCCTCACGCGCTCGTTTCACCCCCGCGCCGCCGACCCTCAGCATTTGCGCGCGATTATCGATCCTTATGGTAAGACCGTTACCGTGATAGAAAAAATTGAGGATGCTTTGGCCCAGGGGCTAGAACGCTTGGGGCCGAATGACATGTTGTTAGTTGCGGGCAGTATTTTCATCGCCGCTGGGGCACGCGAAACCTGGTATAAATTAAAAAGCTATGACTAAAGAAGAAGAATGGGAATTAGAAGACGAAGAAGACTTCGGCGAAACCCTGCACCATCGCACCGAAGAGTTGTATAACGTCCCCGATGCAAAACCAGACCTGGATGGCTTGATTGTATGCCCGGTATTGCCCTTGCGCGATCTGGTGGTGTACCCGCATATGGTTTCGCCGGTGTTTTTATCGCTTTCGGCGCAGTTAATGGCCGTGGAAGAAGCGCAAATGAACGATCAAACCGTCATTGCGCTCACCCAGCGTGATCCCGACCAGGATGATCCCGGCCCGGGCGATTTTTATATGGTAGGGGTAGAGATGGCGGTGGGGCGGCTGCTGAGTATGCCCGATAACTCCAGCTCGGCCCTGGTTCAAGGCCGGCGGCGGGTGGAAGTGGTGGAGTTCATCCAGCGCGAGCCTTACCTGGTAGCGCGGGCGCGCCCCATTAGCGAGCGGCGCGAGGTGGATCGCGAAACCGACGCGACCATGCGCACCGCCCTGGAAATGTTCCATAAGTGTGTGCAGCTAGACCGCAGCTTGCCCGAAGAAGCCTATCTATACGCTTTGAACATCGACGACCCCGGTTGGTTGGCCGATATGATCGCCACCGCGGTCGCCCCCCCACAGCGCACCCGCCTGGAACTGTTGGGCATTTTGGAGCCGACCTTGCGCTTGAAGGCGGTCATTCAATTGTTGGCTAAAGAAGCGGATGTGCTGGAACTGGAAGATGAAATTCATTCGCGCGCTCAGGGCGAGGTGGATCGAACCCAGCGCGAGTTTTACTTGCGCGAACAGCTGAAAGTTATCCAGACCGAGCTGGGCGAAGGCGACCCGTGGACGCGTGAGATTTTTGAATTGCAGCAGCGCGTGGAAGCCGCTCCCCTGCCCGAAGAGGCTCGCACCAGGGCGTTGAAAGAGGTTGAGCGTTTGGGGCAAATGCCGGCCATGTCGCCCGAGGTGGGCATCATCCGCACCTATATCGAATGGATTTTAGATCTACCGTGGGTGAACGCCACCGAGGATAACCTGGACGTGAGCCATGCCGCCCATGTGTTGGAACACGATCACTACGGTCTGCCGCGCGCCAAAGAACGCATCCTCGAATATATCGCTGTGCGCAGCTTGAACCCGCGCCGCTTGCGCCAGCCGATCTTGTGCTTTGTTGGCCCGCCCGGCACCGGCAAGACCTCCCTGGGGCGTTCGATTGCCGAAGCGTTGGGGCGGAAATTTGTGCGCCTCTCGCTGGGCGGCGTACGCGACGAGGCCGAAGTGCGCGGTCACCGGCGCACCTATATCGGGGCGCTGCCGGGGCGCATCCTCCAAACCATGCGCCGGGCTGAATCGGTTAACCCCTTGTTTATGCTCGACGAGATTGATAAGCTGGGTCAGGATTTTCGCGGCGACCCGGCTTCGGCCTTGCTAGAAGTGCTAGACCCGGAGCAGAACTTCGCCTTCTCCGATCATTACCTGGAACTGGCCTATGACCTTTCGAAGGTGATGTTCATTACCACCGCTAACACCACTGCCACCATCCCGCCGGCGCTGCTTGACCGCATGGAGCTGATCGAGTTCCCCGGTTATATTGAAGAAGAAAAGCTGGAAATTGCCCGGCATTTTCTTATCCCGCGCCAGATCGAAGAGAACGGCCTGGCAGACGGCGAGGTGCACCTGAGCGAGACGGCGGTGCTGCGGGTGATTCGGGAATACACTTACGAAGCCGGGGTGCGTAACCTGGAGCGTGAGTTGGGCCGGGTGTGCCGCAAGGTGGCCCGCCTGAAGGCTGAGCATAAGCGCTTCCCCACGATGATATCACCCGCCACCGTCGAGCGATTTTTGGGGCCGCCCCAGTTCTTTAATCTGGAAGCCGAAGGCCAAAACGAGGTGGGCGTAGCGACGGCTGTGGCCTGGACCGAAAACGGCGGCGAGATCATGCCGGTGGAAGTGCTGCTCATGGAAGGTAAAGGCGGCATGCAGATCACCGGGCAGATTGGGAATGTTATGCAAGAATCGGCGCAGGCGGCTCTATCATTCATCAAGTCCCGCTCGCGCCAGTTTGGCATCGACCCAGAAGTGTACGAACAGGTGGATATTCACCTGCACATACCCGAGGGGGCCATCCCCAAGGACGGCCCTAGCGCCGGCGTCACCATGTGTACGGCGCTGGTATCAGCCTTTACCGGGCGCGAGGTATTAAAAGGGGTGGGCATGACCGGCGAGATCACCTTGCGGGGCAAGGTGCTGCCGGTGGGCGGGGTGCGCGAGAAAGTGCTGGCCGCCTATCGCGCCGGATTGCGCACCGTGCTGATGCCGCGCAAGAACATGAAAGACCTGATCGACGTGCCCAAGAAGGCCCGCACCGAGATGAAGATTGTGCCGATTGACCACATTGACCAGGTGCTGGAGCTGGCTCTCGGGCCTGCGCCGGAGGAAGTGAAGAAACCCCGCACCCGGCGCAAAAAAGAGCCGCCGGCGGATGCCGCCGATTAAAGGTGTGCTTAGTAAAGGATGCCGGTCAAAGCAGACCGGCATCCTTTTTTACCAACCCTTACGGCCCCACACTCTCGATGATGTGATGCACGCTCCCATCTTGGGCCAGCAGGTAGAGTTCTCCGGCGGCATCTTCGCCGAAACCAATCGGATTGAGCGTGGTGTCTAGCAGCAGGCTGGTCTCCCAGGCGGCGGCGGGTTTACGCAGGCCCCACACCTTACCCTTGCAGTAATCAGCATAGAAATATACCCCTTGGAGATCCGGAAAGGCGCTGCCGCGATAGACAAAACCGCCGGTGATCGAGCAGCCATTAGAGTTATTGGTTCCATGGGCGTATTCGGCCACGGGGGCCACGTACCCGCTGGGGGCTGTGCAGCCGCTGGCCGGGTTGTAACATAAGCTGCCTTCGAGCACGTTCCAGCCGTAATTCTGCCCCCCGCTGCTGCCGGCAGGCTGAAAGTCCACCTCTTCTTGTTTACTTTGCCCCACATCGGCGATGTATAAATCACCGGTGGCGCGATCAAACGAATAACGCCACGGGTTGCGCAGCCCAAGCGCCCAGATTTCACTCCGGTGATTGGATATTCCCACGAACGGGTTGGTAGGGGGAATGCGATAGCCCGTGTTGGGGACGCCGCGCGCGATGATGGGCAAGAAGACGCGCTCGCCGCCCACCGCCGGAATGGTGGGGTGAGGCTCTACATCGATCCGCAGCATTTTCCCCAACAAGCTATTGAAGTTTTGCGCGTTGCCGTAAGGATCGCCCGCACCGCCGCCATCGCCCGTGCCGATATATAGATAGTCGTCCGGCCCGAAGGCTAATTGCCCACCGTTGTGGTTAGATTGGTTGGGGTGCGGAATGGCGAGGATTAGCTCTTCGCTGTTGGGGTCGGCAATGGCAGGCTCGCCTGGAACAATATGGAAGCGCGAAACCTGGTTATCGCCGTTGTGGTTGGTGTAATAGACATAAAAATAGCCCTTCGATGGATAATCGGGTGGAAAGGCCATGCTCAGCAGGCCCTGTTCGCCCTGGTAAAGCACGCGGGCGCTAATATCAAGGAAAGGCGCGCCCGCCACATTGCCGCCTTGAAAGATGCGGATGCGCCCCACTTGTTCCACAATAAAGGCGCGCCCGCTGGCGTCGCCGGCGTGGGTTAGTTGAACCGGGTGGGTTAAGTTCGAAGCCACTTGTTGAAGACTAATCGCCGGCCAGGCGGCGACCTCGGCATGGGGTTGGAACCCCAGTCCCCCGGCCAAGAGGCCGAGGCTCATCAACATGGAGAATAGAAATTGGCGTTTCATGGATAAAGCATACCATATAACGCCAATTTACCGTGGTTAAGACTAAATAAATGTGGTTGCGTCACCTCGCGCGCAGCGTTAACCTGGGCGGAGCGTTCAGGCGAGCGGCTGCCCGCCTATATTTGGGCGATGAGAGCGGCCAGGCGCTGGCCTTGCGCCGCGATCACCTGTGGGTCGCTGTTTTCGGTGAATTTGCCGCCCACGCCGCCGTATTCAAACGCCGTCATCCAAGGGCGCGGCCAATCCCCGCTGCGAATATGCCCCAGGCAGAAGTCCAGGTCGGCCCAATCATCATCGGTGGCAGGGCGATGGTCTTGCAGCCAGCCGTCGATGGCGATCATGCCGGTGAAGTGCATTTCGCGCATGCGCTCCATTGGAAGTTGGCTCATATAAGTGTGTGGGTCCATGCCCAGGCTGAGAGCGCTGATGCGGGCGTGGGCGATGTCAAACAGCAGGCCGCAGCCCACCGCCTCAAGGGCCTGCACGATGATATCCGGCGCGGCGCAGGCTGCCGGCAGATGCCCGGTGGGCCGGTAGGGGCAGTTTTCGGCGATGATGTTCTCAGCTCCAAAGCGTTGGGCGGCGAATTGCAGGTCGGCGATCATACGCTCCAGCACTTCCTGGGTGTGGACCGGGCGCAGGCTGTCGATGGGGATATGGTTGAGCTTGCGGGCGTCGCATTCCAGATGCAGATTGATGTAAGGTGTGTGGGTTGTAGCCTTCAGGCGTTCCACCAAGCCCCAGTCGATGCGGTCAAGCCGGCCTGTGCCGGCGGTGAGGGTGAAATGAACCGCAACAGGGCGCAGGGGCTGGGCTTCGGCGATCATATCGGGCCAGTCGGGGGTCTTAAAGCGGTCGAGCGGCAGCTGCCCGGCGGCCACAAGCGCGGCGGCGGGGTGAGAGTAGTTGATTGCCAATAACGTCATAATAACAACAGGCTCCCTACAAGGAAATTTCTTCGATGATGATCCGGCCTTCCACCACCACGCCGCCGGAAAGCTCCAGGCGCTTCCAGAAAGTGAAGGTTTGGAGGGGGGTCCAGTGCAGCGCGGCGGAAAGGTGCAGGCTGATCACCGTTCCGTGGGCCACGATGATGACGATCTGGTTAGGATGCGCATCGGCGATATCTTGAACCGCACGGGTAAAGCGCGCCTGGGCCTGGTGGGCGGTTTCTTCCCCAAACACCAACCGGTCGGGCAAGGTGAACAGCGCCTGGATGGAGGCTTCAAATTCCTGAGGTGTGCCATAAGGGGCGCTGTGGCGCAGATGTTCGTGCAAGGCCGGCACAGCCGTGGCGCTGAGCGATAGGCGTTCGCCCAATATGGCTGCAGTTTGAGCGGCTTTAGGTTCGGGGCTGGTATACAACCTCTGCGGGCGGTAGCCTAACAGGCGCTCGGCCAGGCGCGCCGCACTGTGGCGGCCCTCTTCGCTGAGCGGCCATTCATCGGCGGGGGCCTGGCGGTCAATTTGCGGGTGGCTGTGCTTGATAAGGATCAATCTACGGGCAGGCATTGGTTTGATGCTCCTCAAAAGTGCGAGCGAAATTATGTCTTCCGGAGCCATCGCAGGCGGCGCGGAAGAAGTAGTAAGGCGTTTGCGCCGGAAAGGCCACAGCTTGTAAGGCGGGCAGCCCTGGGTTGCAGATCGGCCCCGGCGGCAGCCCGGCGTTTTGATAGGTGTTATAGGCCGAGCCGACCGTCAGATCGCTCAGAGCCAGCGGGCTTTTCCACCATGCGCCCGGGTAACCCAGGGCGTACTGCACCGTCGGATCAGACTCGAGACGCATGCCGACGTCCAGGCGATTCATAAACACCGAGGCAATCGTAGGCATTTCTTCATCCCGCATAGCTTCGCGCTCAACGATGGAAGCTAAGATCACCGCCTCGTCCAGGGAATAGCCTTGATCCTGGTATGCCTGGCGCAAGTCGGCGGTAACTTGCCGGTTAAAGCGATCCAACATAGCGTTTAAAAGATCGTCTATCGTGGCGGCGCGGTCTATCTGGTAGCCGCCAGGGAACAGGTAACCTTCCAGGTCAGCTTCGTAGGGCAGGCCGATGATTGCTGCTTGGGCGCGGCGGGGTGTGCGGGCGGCCTCCACGAAGGCCTCCGGATCAATGCCCAAACCAGCAGTGGGCAGGGTGGCAGCCACTTCTTCCATGCGCCAACCGGCCAAAATAACCAGGTTGGCCTGGCCGGGGGTGGCGTCTTGAAGTTCCTGGGCTAATTTAACGGGCGCGCTGCCAGGGTCGAGAGTGAAACGGCCCGATTGCAGCTGCGTATCCAGGCCGGTGTAGACCATGTAATCCACCAGGGCCGTGGGGTTTCGAATCAGCCCGGCTTGCTGCAAGCGGCGGGCGATGGCGGCGGGGGTTTCACCGGGGGCGATTTCAAATTGCACCGCCTGGCCGCCAGGGTTGACCGGCGTGTTCAGGTCGGCCTGGCTAAGCGTCAGCCGATAGGCGAGCAGGAAACGCTGGGTGAGAGGCAGCGCCGCGGCGGGCGGCCCAAAGGCGCGGCGCGCCCGTCCTGGCAGGGCCACGATCCCCACATAGGCCATCACCAGGCACACGATCAGCCCAGCCAGCGCCAACAGTGAAAATAAGAACCCCAGGCTGCGTTTCATAAACGCAGCTCTGGATGGGCGTTAAGATAGGATTGCAAGATCACCGCAGCAGCCAGGTCGTCCATATGTCCGCTGCGGCGAGCGCGGGATACGCCCATGGCAAGACGGGCGGCGCGGGCGGTTTGGGTGCTGTCGCTTTCATCCCACAGCTCCACCCAAATGCGGGTTTGGCTCTTGATGGCGGCCGCCAGGCGATGCGCCCGGCGGCTTTGCGGAGTGGGGCCGTTGTCTTCGTCCAGCGCCTGGCCGATGACGATGCGCTCGACGCCGTGCTCTTCGGCCAGCGAGGCAATCGCTGCCGCGTCAATGGGACGCGAGACGTGGGCGATCACCGTCAGCGGATTGGCAATCGTGGCGGTGGGGTCGCTTAGGGCAATCCCCAAGCGTTTATCTCCGGGGTCAACAGCTAGAACGCGCATGACTTCATTGTACTAGGGATTCTGTTGAATAATATGAATTCGGAAGGGGGCAATTGGCAAACGCGGCCACCAGGCCGGGGTGAGGGCAATTTGTGGAGTGCTTTCTAAGGCAGCCAGGGCCTGTAGACGTTGTTGGACGGTGGGCAGGTTGGCCCCCAGGGCAGCCTGGAGCAGGCGCTGCTCATCGATCTGGGCGGTGATTTGGCGGTGGGCGTGCATCTCAAATTGATTGCTTTGCATCAGCCCCGGCGCTGCCCCGGCGGGCGAAATCACCTCCCAGGCCAGGCTGTCTACATCGGGCTGGAAACCCGATGGCAGGTTAGCGTTGAAAATCTGCTCTGCCAGGCGGCGCAGGTCGTCTCCGCGTACCACCAGGGCGCGAAACTTGAGGCGCAGGCGCAGCGATAGCACCTCGCCGGGCAAGAGCCGTCCGGGGCGCAGTTCTTCATCCAGGGTTTCGGCGATCTCTAACGAAGATAGGATCAGCAGGTCGCCGGGCGGCAGGCTGGCTTGCAGCTGGGCCTGGGCCTGGGCGGCCAGGCTGCGGCGCAGTTCCAGGTCTAGAGCGGCGATGTCTTCGGAAGTGGCGGCGGGGGCCGGGCGGTCGCTGCCGCCGCGGGTGGGGCGCAGGTTGACGGCGGTGGCTTGAGCGCCCAGCAGCCCTTCGATGGCGGTGAGCGCTCCGGCGGGCAGGTTGCCGCCTTCGCCGGGGATGACTGCCACGATGGGTAGGGTGGTGGTCAGGCCTGGCCCGGCCGCCAACGTTCCGCCGCGGGTCACGTTAAAGCGCACCAGGGGGTCGCTTAGTGTGCGCACGATTGCGCCGGGCGGTATGCTCACCGCCTGGTCGTTCAGGTTGGTGAAAACCACCTCGCCCTGGGCCGGGTGGTCGGGCAGGCGCATACTGCCGGTGGCGGCCCGGCTTTGGCTGCCTTCTACGATAATCTCTTGCCGGACGGCGGGCACGCTCCCCGCCAGGTCAGGCGTACTGCGCTGTGGGTCGGCCTGAACCGACAGCATCACATCTTGTATGCGCGCCGCCGGCGCCAGGCGGATTTCGGCTTGCGGCAGCAGCACTGCCGCCAAGGCCAGCACTGCCAGCACGCCCACAATAAACCAGGCAGGGTGGTTGGCGCCGCGCCATGCGGGCAAATGGGCGTCTTGCCGGGCTTGCAGCACAGCCTGGAGGTCGAAGGGCGGGCGGTCTTCTGGCGGCGGGGGCAAAGCCGGCTGCGCCGCCTGGCGGAAGCGCCGCGCCACGCGCCACGGCGAAGAATTGGCTTTTTTGACCGATGAAAATACCGGAATGCCCAGGTGCAGCGCCTGGTAGCGGGTCTGCGGGTCGCGCGTCACCAGGGCCAGCTGCGCCCCCACCTGCCGGCTGCGGCGTTGTAACCGCACCATATCCAGTCGCCCATCCAGGTTGGGACGGCGTTCCGGCCATACCAGCAGCAGGCGTTCGCCGTTAGACCAGTTCATCTTATCGCAGGTCGAGATGACATCATCGTAGGCGTCGAGCTGTAAAATAATGGTTTTCAAGGTTTAGTTGTTTCGCGATTGAATCGCTTTAATCAAGCCAAAAACTCCGCCGGCGAGCAAACCCAGTCCTACCAAGGCCCAGGGCAGCACCCCACGGAGAATATACTGCGCCTCGTTGAGCATCAACAGGTTGGGGTCGGTTTGCACGTACATCGTGCGCAGACGGAGAAATTCCCCAATGCCGGCCACCAGCAGCGCCGCGCCCGCCAGGATGATGAGCGCCGAGAAGGGGATTAGATAAACATTTTGGCGGGTGGCGATGGTTTTGCGATTGCGGGCCATAATGCGGGCAGTGATGCGTTGGGCGTCTTTCCAGTCCAGGTTGTTGCGCTCACACACCATCATAACAATTTCACTTTGCTTGATGTTGCGCCCCGCTAACTTAAGAATGAGGGCGTTCAGGTCGGGGTCTTTTTCCAGGCGGCGCATCTCATCATCGCTAAGAGCGCCGGGGGCGTCGGTGATGGATGGCGGTGAAGGGGCGTCGACTTCGTCGGGCAGCCGGCCAGTGAGAAACACGCTGGCGGAGGCCACCTGGCGCGCTTCGCCCACAACATAATCGGCAGGGGCAAGGCCCGTCATGGGAGAGACCGTTTCCGGGTAAATTTCGTCTTCATCATCCAGAGATGAGCCGGCGGATAGGTCGGTCATGCCGTCATCGGCGGGTTTTTGCCCCTCGTTGCGCGGTGCATCCGCAACGGCAGGCGGAATGCCGGGGACGGGCCGTTCTGGGAAAGCTTGAGTAATGGTCTTGTGCACAAACTTCTCTACCACCGCATTAGGCGCGCCTAGCTGGCGGCTTAGCGCCTCGACGATCTCGGTGGGCGAGCGTCCGATGGTGTACTGGCGGATGATAAAATCTACAGCTTCATCCTGATTCATCATAACCCTCCAAAACTTATCACCGCATCAATCACTTGTTCTTGTTCGTTGGGGCTTAGGCCGGCGAAGAGCGGCAGGCGCACCAACTGATCGCTAACGCGTTCTGTCACCGGGCAATCGCCAGGGCGTCCACCCAGGCTGCGCCCCATTTCCGAGAGGTGCAAGGGCAGATAATGAAAGACGGCCAAGATGCCGCGCTGCTTGAGGTGTTCAATAAATGCCTGGCGCTGCTCCAGGCTGGGGGCAAGCAGATAATAAATGTGATATGGCTGCCGGCGGTCTGCGGGAACATAGGGACGCTGCATGCCGTGTTGGTCGGCCCAGCTTGCCAGGGCTTCATTATACCCTTCCCAGATGCGTTTCCGATGCGCCTGGATCGCTTCGGCCTGTTCCAACTGCGCCAATAAGAAAGCCGCCAGCAGGTCGGAAGGCAGGTAGCTGGAACCCACATCCACCCAACTGTATTTATCCACCTGGCCGCGGAAGAACCGGCTGCGATTGGTGCCTTTTTCGCGGATGACTTCAGCGCGTTCGATAAGCTGTGGGTCGTTGATGATCAGCGCGCCGCCTTCGCCGCAGGTGATGTTCTTGGTTTCGTGAAAGCTTTGGGTTGCCATGGCGCCGAATGTGCCCAGTTTGCGCCCCGCATAGGTTCCAAACAGTCCGTGGGCGTTATCCTCCACCACCGTCAGCCCATGGCGGGCGGCGATTTCGAGAATGGCGATCATCTCGCAGGCCACGCCGGCGTAATGCACCACATAAATGGCGCGGGTGCGGGGGGTAATCAGGGCTTCGATTTGGCGTTCGTCGATATTCAGCGTATCGGGGCGAATATCGGCGAATACCGGACGCGCCCCTCGCAGCACAATGGCGTTGACGGTGGAAACAAAGGTAAACGAGGGCAGAATCACTTCGTCGCCTGGTTTGAGGTCCAGCAGCAGGGCGGTCATCTCCAAGGCGTGGGTGCAAGATGTGGTGAGCAGTGCTTTGGGGGCGTTGAAGTACGCTTCCAGCCAGGTGTGGCAGCGCCGGCTAAACTCGCCATCGCCGGAGATGTGACCGGCGGCCATGGCCTGGGTTATATATTCAATCTCCCGCCCGGCCAGGGTGGGGCGGTTATAAGGGATGTGGTAAGGAGAGGTCATATAAACCAACGATGGTAGTATAACGTACATTTTAGCGAGAGGAACCCCAGCCGCTGCACCGCGCGCTGCAAGGCGATGTTGCCGCCCTGGGTGGCGAAGGTGATGCGTAGCCGCCCGTTCCGACGACACCATTCCATGCCGGCGATCAACAGGGCGCGCCCGATGCCGCCCTGGCGCACGGCGGGGTCAACCGCCATCAGTTCAAAGACTTCTTCACCACTCTCGGTGGGGTGGGCTTGTCCACTGATAAAGCCCATCAGGCGATTATCTTTCTCGGCAGCCAGGTGAAAGTTGCTCAGCCCTTCCAGGCTATTTTTTACCCACACGCCGTAATAGGCGGCGGCGGCGGGGGCGAAATGTGGGTCGGCGTGATAACGCGTAAACGGGTAACTGACCGCCGCCAGAGACTGCAAAGCCGCCAGGTCGGAAGGCAGGGTGGGGCGGATGGTTACACCGTCGGGCAAGGCCGGGGCAAGGGCGGCGGCGTCCAGGCGCGCCTCCATAAACAGGCGCACTTCCATGAGCTGAAAGCCGCGTCCTTCAGCCAGGCGCACCCCTGGTATATCGGCGGCGTTCACCTGGTGATACAGGCAGGCGATGCGCTCCTTCGCGCACCAGCTTTCGATGGCCTCCATTTGCGCTTCGGAGGGCTGGGCGGCGTCAATGCGCCCGATGCGCTGGCCAAAGAAATCGGTGTCCCATGGCAAAAAGGTGCAGCCGGCGCTCAACGGGTGGCCTCCTCCCGCACCACGTAACTGGGTTTATCCATGATGCGCAAGTGTATCCGCGCCAAATATTCGCCAATAATGCCCAGGGCGAATAACTGCGCGCCGGAAAAGATGGCGATGATGGAAGCCAGGAAGGGGAAACCTGGCACGCTGCCGCCGCTGATGATGAAGCGCCCCACCACATAAAACAGCACCAATATGCCAAAACCGGCCAGCAACATGCCCATCCAACTGGCTAACTGGAGCGGCAGGATGGTGAAGCCGGTGATCATATCGGCGGCATGGCGCAGCAGGCGGCGCAAGGTGTAATTCGACCGTCCAACCGGGCGAGCGTCGTGATGCACGTCTACCACGTTGAAGGCGGTGGTTCCCCACGAAAGCAGCACATCCAGGGTCACGAACGGACTGCGATAGTTGGCGAAGGCCTCTCGTACGCCGGAGCGGAAGGCGCGAAAGGCGCTTACTTTGCGGGCGTTTTCTACGCCCATGGCGCTTTGCAGAGCCAGGCGGATGAACCAAGACGCGAAGTTGCGCCACAGGCCATGCTGTTGGTGATGGGGGTCGCCATACACCACATCGTAGCCGGGCAAGCCGGCCAGCAGCTTGGGGATTTCTTCGGGCGGGTTTTGCAGGTCATCGTCTAGGGTGATGATGATTTCGTTGCGCGCCAGGCGCACTCCGCACAGCAGAGCGTTATGCTGGCCGTAATTGCGCATCAGATGCACCCCGCGCACTTCGGGAAAGTCGCGGTGCAATGTGAGAATCGTCTCCCAACTGGCGTCGCGGCTGCCGTCATCCACCAGGATAATTTCATAAGGATGCTGCAAATCGGTTAGAACCGCCGCCAGGCGCTGCACGAGCAGAGGCAGCGTGGCTTGAGAGTTAAAAACCGGCACAATAACAGATAGTGATTGGGGGGAGCTAAAGATTTCAGGCATCATGTTTTAGGGTAAGGATGGTTTACAGTTTAGCAGCGGTTGTAATATTTCTTGGGCGTTTTGCGCCTGCCGGCTGGGGGGCGTGGTGTGTAGAATAACCCGCCAAATATCACACAATGTGTATTGCGTCTTATCCCAGGCAGCCAGGGCTTCTTGGGTGAGCTGCAGCGCTTTCTCCCATTGCCCGCTGTGGGCATAGGCTTCGATGAAGGGGTTTAGCTCCGAGACGGTTTTCTCAGTGAGGTGGCGCTTGTTGCGCAAAGCCAGGTCGGCCATGTGGGCGGCGTCTTGCCACTGCCCGAGCTGATTGTGCAGGGCGGCTTTTTCGTAATAGGTGCACCAGCCTGGGGCGGGTTCGGGCCCAAAATAAGCCGGCGGGGGTTGGGCGGGGGTTGGGGGGTGGCCTACAATCAGGCTCAGGTTAGAAAGCGGCGTGATTTCTTTGATATATAAGGGTTTAACCGGCAAGAAGCGGTCGGTCTGCGGGTTTAGCGCCACCAGGCAGCGCGGCGGGTCGTAGAACAGGCTGATGGCTTGGGAGGTGCTGCCGGTGAAGTGTGCAGCGCGGTAACTTTCGTTGATCGGTTGATCCGGCTCGAATGAATTTAGCCCCCGGCCCAAGCGCGCTTCGACATCATACAGCAAGGTGTACATGCTTGCGCCGGGCAGGGCATGCGCTGGGTCGTACATCCAATTGAGCGGCGCGGAGAGAGAATTATCGGTGTAATAACGGAACGGTTCGGCGGAGGTGAGGATAAGTGTGCCGGGCTGCAGCTGAGGGATGCGCCAGGCCATCTGCCAGAAAAAGTTTTGTTGGGTCAGCCACTCCTGCCGATAGACCAGGCGCTGGCTAAACTGGGTGGCGCTGCTCAGGCCCACCAGCCCGGCCAGGAAGATGGCCGCCGCCGCCGGCCAATGCCGCAGCATCCCCACCAGGGCGGCAGCGAACAGCGCCGCCGCCGGCAGCATCATCAGCATTAGACGATCCCACGGGAAAAGCAGCTCAATGTGCAGGTTAGACACCCACACCGGCCAGCCGGAGACCAGGAAGGCGTAGCCGGCCAGGAGCAGCCAGGCCAGGGGATGGCCCTCCACCAGGGGGGCGCTAGCTCGCAGCCGGCGGAGAGCGGGGCGGGCTGTTTCGCTCACTGGTCGGCGCGCCTTCAACAGCCACACGCCAGCCAGGATGGCCGAGAGGCCCGCCGCGCCCGCCAGCATCCATAAGATGCGCGGCTCGAAGTCGTTCAAGAAAGCCGGTTCTAGCCCGAACTTCCACCCTAAAAAGTTGAGTTCCACGAAATCGCCGCCGATGGTGGCAGCCAGGCCTTGCAGCGTGACCCACGGGGCGGCGCCAAGCCGGCTAAAAAGGGTCACCCCGGCGCGTGGGGTGGCTGCTTGCAGACGGTAGGCGATCATCCCCAGCCAGATGGCGGCAAAGGGCAGCCAGGCGATCAAGGTGTGTTTGATGCGCAGCCACCACGGAGGCGCAGTCGGCCCCTGGGTGGCTTTGGCCGCGGCGGACAGCATGATGAAGAACAGCGCCGGACGCAGCAGTTCTAGCCCTATGAAATATTCGGTGGTGAGCAGCCCCACCGCGGCCGTCAACCAGGCGGCGATCCATACAGGCCAGCGCGGGCGGCCTGATTGCGCTGAGTGGGCGGGGCTGTGCGGCGCATCCTCATCAGGCCGGCTAATTTGGCCGCGCAGCGCCCATACTCCCGCTGCAAAGGAAAATAAATAGATGGCGTAGATGAGAAAGGCATTACCGTAGGTGACGGCGATATACTGCTGCCCGAAGCCGGGGTAGATGATGAAAAGTAGGGCGGCTGCACCGCTTTCCACGGTGCGCTGCGGCCACACACCGCGCAGCGTGGCCCACAGCGCCAGCCCCGCCGCCCACCGCGCCGCCACGGCAAATAGCTGCCATGCCAGGGGCTGATCGCCTAGCACAGAGGTGGTCAACAAGAACGCCCCTGCCAATAGGGGGCGGTCTTCAGCGAAGCCGCGCACAAACCCGTGCGGTCCAAAGGCGTGCAAAATCCACATGCTGGGCCAATCATCCCAATAAAAGCCCAGGTTGTAGAGCATGGGAATGAACACCAGCGCGGCGGTTAATAGGGAAAGTGCTGGAAAAGAGAAAGCCCAGGCCCACACCTGGCTTAGCGCTGTCCGGAGGGATGAAAACCTGCCTGGGCGGCGCGGGGTGTGGGCCTGAACCATACGATCATTCATCGATATCGATCTATTGTAACTTGCCTTCAACCCAAGCGGGCACGGCGGCCAGGGCTTCATCCAGGCGCGCGGCGTCTTTTCCGCCGGCCTGGGCCAGGGTGGGTTTGCCGCCCCCGCCGCCGCCTAAGAAACCGGCCACGTATTTCACCAGCTCTCCGGCGTTTAGGGCGCGCTTCACCAGGTCTTCGGAGACCGCGGCGATCACGGTGGGTTTGCCATCGACAACGCTGGCGAGCACCGCCACCCCGGTGGGGTATCGCTGGCGAAAGCGGTCGGCCAGGCTGCGTAACGCTTCCGGGTTGGCTTCGGGAACCACTGCCGCTAACACCGGCACACCGCTGGCCTGAGCGGGCGATTCTAGCTGCGCAAGCAGGGCTTGCATGGCTTGCTGCCGGTGCATTTCGTTGATCTGTTTACGGGAATGTTCCAGAGCGTCGATGGCGGCCTTTAATTTTTCGGGCAAGGCTTCTGGGGAGGTGTCTAACATGTTTTCCAGCCGCCGGAGAATACTAAAGCGGCTGTGAACCAACTCGTAGGCCACCCGCCCGGTTACGGCTTCGATGCGCCGGATGCCGGCAGCGGCGCTGCTCTCGCTGGTAATCAGGAACAGTCCAATATCCCCGGTATCTTCCACATGCGTTCCGCCGCACAACTCGTTAGAGTAGGTCTCTTGTTCGCCAATGGTGATATTGCGCACCTCTTCGCCGTATTTCTCGCCAAACAGGGCCATGGCCCCTTCACGAATGGCTTGCTGCAGCGGTTTAATGGTGATATGGAGCGATGAATCGGCCAGTATGCGCCGGTTGACTTCGGCCTCGATGGCTTCTAACTCGGCCAGGGTGACCGCGCGGGGCGAGGTGAAGTCGAAGCGCAGCCGGTCGGGCGCGACCAATGAACCGGCCTGGCGAGCATGGTCGCCCAAAATATGATGCAGGGCGGCGTGCAGCAGATGGGTGGCGGTGTGGTTGCGCATCACATCGCGGCGGCGTTCCGCGTCTACCGCGGCGATGGCCTGGTCGCCCAGGCGTGGGCTGCCCTGGACTACCTGGCCCACATGCACAATGACGCCCGCGGCGGGTTTGCGCATGTCTTTAACGGCGATTTCCCAGCGCGGTTCGCCGACGGAGACGATGGCGCCCTGGTCGGAGACCTGACCGCCGCTTTCAACATAGAAGCCGGTTTCCGGCAGCAGCACTTCCACCATATCGCCCACCGCGGCTTCCATCACCGGTTGGCCGGCGCGCACCAGGCCCAGCACTTCGCCTTCGGTTTCGAGCCACTGGTAGGGGTTGTAGCGCACGCCTTCTTTGCCCAGCTTGCCTTGGGTTTGCAGGTGTTCCAGCATGGGGCGGTATACATCCACATCCTCGCCGCCCATCGGACCGAAGGCGTCGCCCCCGGCGGATGCGATGCGGTGTTGATCCATGGCGTGGTGGAAGCCGGTCTCATCAACTTCCAGCCCCTGCTCGCGGGCAATGTCACGCGTGATTTCGAGCGGTAGGCCGTAGGTGGCATAGAGGTCGAAAGCCACATTGCCGGACAAGGTGGTCTCGCCGCTGCTGCGTAGGCGGGCCAGGTGCGTTTCGAGCTTGGCTACGCCGCTCTCGACGGTGCGGGCGAAGCGCTCTTCTTCAGCGGTGATGTTTTGCAGGATGGCGCTGCGGTTGCGACCTAATTCGGGGTAGAAATCACTGTAGTGATCGATAACTTGTTCGGCCACTTGCGCCATAAAAGGTTGGTTTAGCCCAATCTTGGAGCCGAAGCGGGCGGCGCGGCGGATAATCATGCGGCAAACATAGTTGCGGCCCACGTTGCCCGGCACCACACCATCTGCAATGAGAAAGGCGGCCGAACGGGCGTGGTCGCAGATCACCCGGTAGGGGGTCAGGTTTTCCGCCATCTGCTGATTGCTGTGGCCGGTGAGGCGCTGTACAGTTTGCATCAGCGGCATGAACAGGTCGGTGGTGTAGTTCGAGTCGGTGTCTTGCAGCACCGAAACGATGCGCTCAAAGCCCATTCCAGTATCTACATGACGAGCGGGCAAGGGTTCCAGGGTGGAAGGGCCAAGCCGGTTATATTGAATAAACACCAGGTTCCAAATTTCCAGGTAACGGCTGCAATCGCCGTTAACGCCACACACATGACCGGGTTGGCCGGGCTTATCGCAGTACTGAGGGCCGCGGTCAAAATGAATCTCGGAGCAGGGGCCGCAGGGGCCGGTCTCGGCCATTTCCCAAAAGTTGTCTTTGCGACCAAAATAGAGGATGTGGGATGGATCGATGCCCGGCTGCTTTTGCCATTCGCTGGCGGCTTCTTCATCGGCCTCAATTTCGCCTTTTTCGTCCTTGAAACAGGTGGCCCACAGCTTGTCTTTAGGCAGGCCCCACACATCCGTCAGCAGCTGCCAGGCCCAACCGATGGCTTCCTTCTTATAATAGTCGCCAAACGACCAGTTGCCCAGCATTTCGAAGAAGGTGTGGTGGGTGTTGTCGCGCCCCACGTCGTCCAGGTCGTTATGTTTGCCGGCCACGCGCATACACTTCTGGCTGTTGGCGGCGCGTTTGTAGGCGCGCTGATCGGTGCCCAAGAAGACATCTTTAAATTGCACCATGCCGGCGTTGGTGAACAGCAAGGTGGCGTCGCCGCCAGGCACGAGGGAGGATGATGGCACAAAGGTGTGCCCATGTTCGACAAAGAAGTCGATGAAATCTTTACGGATTTGTGCTCCGGTGAGTTTTTCGGGTGACATACTGGCTCCAGCTAATCAAGATTCAATCGGGTAATTATACCAACATTCGCCGGTTTGGCGATTGCGCCCGGCCTGTAAAAAGTCATAACGCTCGCGGTCGAAGGCGGAAGCTGCTGGTATAATCCCCCGCGTTATGCGTATATATTTATATTTCACTGTGTTTGCTTCGGGAATGACGACCCTGGCGCTTGAGCTTTCGGCTTCGCGCTTGCTGGGGAATGTGTTCGGAACCAGTAATGTGGTGTGGGCGAGCATCATCGGCTTAATCATGATCGATTTAGCGGTGGGTTACAGCCTGGGGGGGCGCTGGGCCGACCGCTCGCCACATTACCACACGATGTTCGGGGTGTTGTCGTGGGGGGCGTTTACTTCAGGGTTGGTTCCGCTGGTGTCCGGCCCGGTGCTAAGCTTCGCCGCCGCCGCCTTTGACGCTCTGAACGTGGGTGTGTTGGCGGGGTCGTTCGTGGCGGTGTTGGCCCTTTTCACCGTGCCGGTGACGCTGTTGGGGATGATTTCCCCATTTGCCATCCGCCTGGCGATCAGCGATGTGCAGAAGGCCGGCGGCGAGTCCGGCACGATCTATGCCATCTCCACCCTGGGATCGTTCATGGGGTCATTCTTGCCCGTGCTTCTGCTAATCCCGCTGGTAGGCACACGCTGGACGTTTGTGCTGTTTGGCCTGGTGCTGGGTTTAACGGCTGTGGTGGGGTTATGGCGCAGCAGTGGTGGGCAGGCAGCCCTGCGCTATGCCTGGATGCCGCCGCTGCTGCTGCTGCTGGCGATCATCGCCGCGGCGCGCCCGATTAAGCAGTCGGAGGGGCAGATCTTTGAAAAAGAATCGGCTTACAACTATATTCAAGTGCAGGAATTTAACGGCTACCGCATTCTGAGGCTTAATGAAGGACAGGGGCAGCACTCGGTATGGCATCCCACCGAGGTGGATTTTCACGGGCCGTGGGAGCAGTTTCTAGCGGCGCCCTTTTTCAATGCGCCGCCTTTCACGCCGCAGGGTGTCAAACGGATTGCCATTGTGGGGCTGGCCGCCGGAACCAGCGCCCGCCAGGCTACCCTGGCCTTTGGCCCCGTTCCCATAGACGGTTTCGAGATCGACCCGGAAATTATTCGCGTAGGGCAAAAATATTTCGGTATGACCATGCCCAACCTCACCCCGATTGCCGAGGATGGACGCATCGGCCTGCGGCGCAGTCGAGAGCGCTACACGCTGATCATTCTGGATGCTTACCGCCCTCCGTATATTCCCCCGCACCTGACCACGCAAGAGTTCTTTCAATTGGTGTATGATCGCCTGGATGACAACGGTACGCTGGCGCTGAACGTGGGCCGTTCGCCCAACGACCGTCGCTTGATTGACGGCCTGGTGGGCACGATCCATACCATCTTCCCCAGCGTCTATGTGATGGATGTGCCCGATACGTTTAATTCGATCATCTACGCCACACGCCGCCCCACCGATTTAAACAATCTTTACGCTAACCTGGCAAACATCTATGCACACCAAGAATATCACCCCTTGCTGCGTACTTCTTTAGAGCGTACCATCACCAATATGCAACCGACGCCTACGGCGAAAATTGTCTTTACGGATGACCTGGCCCCGATTGAATGGATCACTAATAATATGGTTTTGCGGTATATTTTGTATGGTGATTTAGGAGATTTACAACAATGACTGTTTCCGCCCCCGCTTCTCCCGTGTATAAGACTTTCAGTTGGTTGGTGACCATCCTTGTGCCGGTGGCGCTGGTGCTGTCATCGATCCGCATTTTGTTAGCGCCCTGGTTTCTGCCATTCGAATACAACATGCCGGGCTTTCCCGCCGACGCGTATGGCTTCACCCTGCAAGACCGCTTGTATTGGTCGCGATACGCTCTGGATTATCTGACAAACGATGCCGGTATCGAATATTTAGGCGACCTGCGTTTTGGCGATGGGTCGGAGGTCTATAACCAGCGTGAGCTGAGCCACATGGTGGACGTAAAGATTGCCATCACCAACACGCTGCGGGTTTGGTTAGCCACGCTGGTGGGGTTGGTAGGATTGGCGCTGTGGGCGTGGCGCAGCGGTTGGGTGGAGCAGTACAGCCTGGGGTTAGCCCGTGGCGGTTTGCTGACGGCGCTGTTGATCGCGGGCATTCTGGCGTTCGTGGCCCTGGCTTTTCGCGTGCTGTTTGTGGCCTTTCACGATGTCTTTTTTGCGGCGGGAACCTGGATGTTCGAGTGGAGCGATACGCTAATTCGCCTGTTCCCAGAACGCTTCTGGCGCGATATTTTTATCTACCTTGGGGTTCTTTCCGGTGGGGGCGGGCTGGCGATCTGGTGGTTCGTCCGGCGCTCGCTGCGGCGTTAGGGCAAGTCGCAGCCTGGCCGGCGCTGGACGGAGAAGGCCGCTGGTAGAGCGCTGCCTGCAGGGCTGTCTCGCGCATAAAACCCACCCTTCGACAGATATTTGAAATGATGAAGGGGCTGCCAGATTCGTTTTTGGGCAGCCCCTTCATGGTCTATTGCTGGCCTAACCTGTTATTTGAGGATAAAAAGGTTCATATTGGTGAATTCGCACAGGGTGCCGAAATCTTTGTTTGTGCCCGAAACCACTGTCAGGCCAATATCGCCGGGTTTGAACAACGGGGCGTAGTACTCGCTGGTCAATTTGTCGTCCACATACACGGTGGCGCGTTTATCCCATAATACCACAGTCATGCTGGCCTCGCCTTTAGGTAGATCGGGTTTCCCCCATCGTTTGACAGCCACCTGCGGCCAACCTTGTTTATAGCCCATCAGGGTGTGGGCCAGGCCGTCTAGCCCCAAGTAGGTGAGGATGGCTTGGCCGAAGCCATCGCTTTGCATCCCATAGAGTACGCCGCAGCCAGAAGCAAACCAGTTGGCGTTTTCGCTGGCCGAAAGCCAGGTTAAGTCGGCGCTCCATACAAAATTCTCGGCTTCATACCCAAGCGGGTCGGGTGAGAAGTAATTGAGCTTAGCTTCACTGCGCGCATAGTCATCTAACTTGAAATAATCGCCTTCGACCGTGCCAATTTTGCCTTCGTCGTAAAATCCTTTGACGACGCTGAAGAAGGCGTCTGCTTCCGCCTGGGCGGTGGCTTTGACGGCGGCGGTTGCGGCGGCTTTTTCTTTCGCTTTGGCGGTAGTGGTGGCGGCTTTATCCATGGCGGCCTGGGTGCGGACGGCGGCAGTGGCCTGCATAATGGCGTCTGCCGTGGCTTGCGCCTCAGTGGTGGCCTGGGCGGCCTGCGTGGAAGCCGCCTGGGCGGTGGCCTGAGCGTCCAGGGTTTGTTGGGCGCTTTGCGTGGCAACCAGATTAACGGTAGGCGTCGGTTCTAAGGGCGCTGCGGTGGCAGGAGCGGCGCTGTTACAACTGGTGGAAATGATAAGGATTAACAAAACCATGGCGGCGCGTTGAAGTCGTTTCATTATTTCCTCCATTTAGTCTAAAGCGGTTGGGTTGGGTTTCATCGCCTGGCGCGTTTGTCGGCGCACATCCTCCCCAAACGCCCTGTGCGATGTGGCAATGACAGCGCCGAGAGAGGGGGGAAATGGCCCCCTTGGCATACCGGTCTGAACAACTTTGCGTAATCCGTCGGGATGCTATCGATCCTCGCAGCGCTCATTATGTAATATCATAGTGCCTATACGAGATTAAGTCAAGATTAAAGAGATACATGCGTGGCGCGCCGGTGGCGATGGTGATCAACGGCGTTTGGTGGTCGGGAATAGCTTCCAGGTATTTGATTAGCGGGCGTATGGTGTTGCCGTGGCCCACCAGCAGCACACGCTGTCGTGAGCGCAGCGCCGGAGCGATGGCGGCATGCCAGTAGGGCAGCAGGCGGTTGAGGGTATCGTGCAGCGATTCGCCCCGCGGCAGGTCGGAAGGGGGGAGGGTGGCGTAGCGCGGGTCGAAACGGGGATGGCGGCGGTCGTCCCACTCCAGCGCCGGGGGGCGGCCATCAAAGCTGCGCCGCCAGGCCGTCACCCGTCGCTGCCCAAGCTGGGCGGCGGCCTCGGCCTTGTTCAAGCCTTGCAGCGCCCCATAATGGCGTTCATTCAATTGCCAGGCTTGCTCAACTGGCGGGCGCGGCCCGTCCAGCCCATCTAATACCATCTCCGCCGTTTGCACTGCGCGGTGGAGGAACGAAGTGAAAACCACATCGAATTTTAACCCGTGAGCGCGCAGCTTTTCACCGGCGCGCTGTGCTTCCATCTGCCCTTGTGGGCTGAGGGGCACATCCGTCCAGCCTGTGAAGCGGTTTTGTGCGTTCCACACACTTTCGCCATGCCTGAGTAGGATTAGATACCTCACAGCGCCTGTTAGCCTCGATTAAAAAATTAGGGATTGTCCCAGCCAGGGGAGCAATCCCTAATTTTTCTAGATTTAGAAAACCTTAGCGAATAGCCAGCTCGGTTTCGCGGTCGAAAATGTGCATGGTGTTCAGGTTGAAGACCACGGTCACTTTTTCATTGACGGTATACCGTGTGCGAGGATCGACGCGAGCGACGAAGCTGTTTTCGCCCGTCTTGAGGTAGACGAAGATTTCGTTGCCCATCAATTCGGTCACATCGACAATGCATTCCACGGGCTGGGCGTTAATGCTGGGTGGTGCAAATTCAGGGTTATGGATATTTTCGGGGCGGATGCCGAAAATGATCTCGCGGCCCGCAGCTTGCATGTACGCGTCACGCCGGTCGGGCGGCACCACCAGGCGGAAGGTTCCGCCATCCACAATTAACTGATCGCCCTCTTTGCGCAGCGTGGCCGGGAAGAAGTTCATTGCTGGCGAACCAATGAAGCCAGCCACGAACAGGTTATTAGGATAGTCGTAAAGGGTTTGGGGGGTGTCGATCTGCTGGAGGATGCCTTTGTTGATCACGGCGATCCGAGTCGCCATCGTCATGGCTTCCACCTGGTCGTGGGTGACGTAGATGAAGGTGGTTTGCAGCTGCTGGTGCAGCTTGGAGATGTTGGCGCGGGTTTCTACGCGCAGCTTGGCATCCAGGTTGGACAGCGGTTCATCAAAAAGAAAGACCTTTGGCTCGCGTACGATGGCGCGCCCAACTGCCACACGCTGGCGCTGGCCGCCGGATAGTTGGCGGGGTTTGCGTTCTAGCAGGTGGCCAATCCCCAGGGTGTCGGCGGCGCTCTTCACGCGCCGGTCGATTTCTTCTTTGGGGGTCTTGCGCAGCTTAAGCCCAAAGGCCATGTTATCGTAGACCGACATATGCGGGTAGAGGGCATAAGACTGGAATACCATGGCGATGTCGCGGTCTTTGGGGGCCACATCATTCACCACCTGATCGGCGATCATAATTTGCCCATCGGAAATATCTTCCAGCCCGGCCAGGCAGCGCAGAGCGGTGGTCTTGCCACAGCCCGACGGCCCAACCAAGACGAGGAACTCGCGGTCGGCAACCTCGATATTCAGGTCGTTCACGGCAATGACATCGCCAAACCGCTTGTACACGTGTTCAAATGTTACGCTTGCCATAATTTGGGTCTTCCTTTCTCACTTTAGGGAATATAGTGGAGATATTATAAGCCTTGGGTGAGAAAAGCGCAATAAAAATCGTGGGATTTAGCATAACTTATTCGGGGTTAAGGGCTGATACAGCGCCCGAAACCGGTTAGTTCGATTGTCAGGGCAGCGCCCCAATTTTCAAACGGCGAGCCGAGGCGTGGGCCTTGGTACAGGATTGCGCCGGTCTGTATGTCAACAATCGTTAGGATGGCTGCACCCTGTGCATCCAGGCTTTCCGAGGCTAGCTGACTGCCGTCGGGTTTCCAGGTGGGCGGCGCGTATCCGTTCAGGTCGGGGGTGAGCAAGCGGGCGGGGGTCTCCGGTTGGTCGGCCTCTAGTAGATACAGGCCGCAAGCTCCATTTTTGCAGGCGAAGAAGGCCAGGGTATAACCGCTGGGGGCAAAGCTCACTGGGCTAGACAGCACCAGGGCCGGGTCAGGTTCGTACACCATGCCGGGGGCGCTCAGTTCGAACCAGCGTAGGCGTACATCCGGGCCGGTTTCCTGGCTGGGATGTTGCCAGTTGAAGGCCAGGCGTTTGCCGTTGGCAGAGCGGTCGCACCAGCCGCCCGGCACGGCCCCAAAATCTACCCGCCCCAGCAGATAGCCGCCGTTTTGCTTCGCCTGCGCTGGGGTGATCAGGCCGCCGCCTCCAGGGTTTTGCGGCAGGGCATATAGATCGCCAACCCAGGCGCTGGGCTGGCTGGTGGCATCGGCGGCCAGGATATTCATGCCCAGGTAACTGGCGGATGGGTCGAACCCGGCAGGAGCGAGTTCTCCTTGGGGAGTCGCCGGCTGATATGGCGTAGACGGCGTGTCTAACAAGGCTAAAATTTCAGGCGGCGGGGCGCTTACCCGTTCGGCCTGCCAAAGCGCGATCTGTGTTTCAAGCGCCAGCGGCAGGCCCGGCCCTGGCGAACGCCAATTTTGGTAAACCAGGATGCGACCGTTGTCTGTGTCCAAGGTCAGGCTGGTGCGGTAGCCACTGTGATCGATGGTGAATACGGCCAGGGTTTGGGCGCCTGAGATCACCTCGGTTTGGCTGATGCTCAGCCCTTGGCGGATTGCCAGGGCGGCGACGGAATAGAAGCCAAAGTCCAGGTGCGGCTGCCAGGCCGGGCCGCTTGAGCCGCTGTCGCCTGTGGTGAGGTTGCGATACTGCCCGTTTTGCATCACAGCCCCTTCGATTAACTGGCCTTGCTCGTTGAGCTGGCGATTGATGGAGCGCTGCACAAAGCCCTTTTCGTCTAGCTCGTACCAGCTTTCTTCGATGCTTACAGGTATGACGGCGTCGTGGGGGGTTTGCTCCCCGCTGGGGAGGTATTCGCGTCGCCAACGTAGCAGCAGCCAGCCGGGTTCATCCAGCAGTTGGCTTTCCCAGGGCGCTTCGAGGGCATGCAGGCGTCCTAGAACCGTGTCCACATCTTGAGGAGCCAGGGTGGGAAGCAGCGTGTAACCGGGTGAGGCAGGAGTCCGTTGAGCGCCGTCCGCCGGCGCGTCGCTTAGCTGAGCGGCGCTTAGGGGGATGGCGCTTATCTGCACGGGGCGGTAGCCGCCGGCTTCGGGGCGCAGGGTAAAGCGCAGTTCGGCTCCGACCCATGTTTCAGCCGGTGTATAAAGCTTCACCAGGTAGCTGAAAACAATATCGCCGGGGGGGAGGGTCACAAATATCTCGCCAGGCCAATGCAAGCCAGTCAACTCATCGCCGCTAGACCCATCGCTCAGGGATGGGCCGCTCATGCCGCCTGCCGTCACATAGGGTTGGATGCCAGCGTAGGTAACCGTTTCCCCTTCTAGCGTGGGGCCATGATAGCGCCAATGATAGGCCACGCCCAGGTTTTCGATATCAGAAATGAGCGCCAAATCGGGAGCGGCGGATTGAAAACGGGGGTCGCAAGCCAGGCGTAAATCGAAGGTGAAATCGCCCACCGTCACCTCGCCGCCGCCCAAGACAGCCTGGGGTTGGCGTGGCAGCTGAGGGGCGGTGGGCGGGTTGGGCGTGGGCGATGCCGCCGGGCATAAGCCAGGCAGCAGGCGGGGTTCAGGCGCAGCTGAAGGGGCCGTGGCGAAAGGAACGGGTGCAGTGGTTGAGAAGGGGGTTGGTGTGGGTGTGGGTGTGGTCGTGGATTGGGGCGCGACCACCGCTCCAGGTTGAGGGCGCACTTGCAAGGCCAAGATGATGATCATTACTACTAAAGCCAGCCCTGCCAGGCTGAGGCCGAGTTGCAAGATGCGTTTACCCATCCCCACAGCGAGGGTATCGAGTGTGGAGCGAGAGTTATTCGTGGAAGATGACATAAGATAGGCTGACTCCAACAGCTGTTGTTCAAGCTCATGTTCAAAGCCTGGTCGCGGTGCAGCGGCGTAATAGCGTTCCAGGCGGTTTTCAAACTCAGATAGAGCGGGGCGATGGTTAGACATTTTCGGCCTCCTGGGCGCGCTTCAGGCGTTCTACAAGGCGGTAGACGGCCATCTTTACTGCCTGGGTGCTGCGGCCTAACATGGCCCCGATCTGTTCGAAAGGCAGGCCGGCGGCATAGCGCAGTTGTAATAATTCGCGTTCGTCGTCGCGCAAGCCGGCTAACTGGGCGGCCAGCCATTGGCTTTGCTCGTGCTGCTCAAGGCTGCCCAGCGGGTCGGGTTCAAGGCTTAGCAGGGGCAGCTCGTCTAAGGGCAGGGTGCGGCGGCGGCGGTAATGTTCGACTAGCTTACGCCGGGCGATGGTGAACAGCCAGGCAGCGAACCGCCCATCCTCCTGGTAGCGCGGCAGGGCTTCCAGGGCCGCCAGAAAGGTTTGCGAGGTCAGGTCTTCGGCTTCGCCGGGGTCGCCGGTGCGCGCCAGGTGAAAGCGGTAAACGGGGGCCAGGTAGCGGCGGTAAAGGTGAGTGAAGTGGGCCGGATTGCGGCGGCAGGCTTCGACCAGGTGGGCGTCGTCTTGGGCGTCGATCATCATGTATATTATATCGATCCAACCTGGGAAAAGTCACATAGGACGGTGGGGCAAAAAGGTGGATCTTGGCGCAGCCTGGGGATAGGAAGGCGCCTCCGAGCCTGCGTGGGATTAAATGCAGCGGGGGCGCAGGCGCGCTGCGCCCCCACGGTGAGGGGGATTTTCGGATCGCCGCCCGTTCCGGCAGGCCGCGAACACAACCCTATTATAGAACGAAAGTTCTAGTTTGTCAACTGCGCCAAGATGAAAATCAGATTTCCCCCGCCTGCTCACAAATAGGGTTTACTTTGCTGCCAGGCGTCCTGTAGGTATTAGCCATCATGATTGCCGTGGGATTGCAAAACTACGGCAGTATCATCATTTCTTGCCCTCTAACTCCGCAATCAGCGCCTTCATCTCGGCAATTTCTTTGACCTGGGCGCGAATAATGCCATCGGCTAACTCACGAACGCGAGGGTCGGAAATGTGCGCCCTTTCGCTGGTGAGAATGGCAATCGAATGGTGGGGGATCATGGCCTTCATGTAAGCAACATCGGCCACGGTGGCCTGGGTGCGCACCAGCCAGAGGGAGATAGTAAAGACCAGGAAGCTGCTAAGGATAATGGCGATGTTGGCGCGCTTGTTGGTATACATTTTTTGCATGAACAGCAGCATAATAACCGCCATCACGGAACCCATGATAAGGGCCATGAAGAACCGGGTTTCACTAAAGAAAATATGATCCCACTGATAGGTGTTCAAATACATTAAACCTAGCATCACAACCGTTGATGTGGCGATCATCGCGCCAAATCTTGGGTAGTTATTCATGATAAATTTTCCTCCTAAGGTGAGAGCGAGATACAGGCTGCAATGAAGGGCCTGGCCGGGGCAGCTTGCATCTCTTCAGAACTTAAAAATCTTTGAAAAAGACGCCGGCCGCCAGGATGACAAACGCGGCGGTCATCAGCCAAAAAGCGTAGGTCGAAAGCGTAGGAACAGCGAACACGACGCCTAAAAGCGCCAGGACGGCAAGGATCAATGCCAGGATAAAGGTTATGTTCTTCGGTTTACTCAGTCTCATGTTTTCTCCAATCGAAATAAATCCATCGTGCCAGGCCCTCACTTTAAGCATTCTAACTGGTGATGGCATAAAACACTATAGGAAAATGGCTGATGTTTGAGAAACAGCCGGGTCTTATGTCTTATGGGGAGCATAATTCGCGCCGCTTCTTCGCGGTATAATCTTCAGACATCCTTTTTTCTCACGCATACACTTATGGCCGACGACATTACCCCTATCCGCAAGCAGTACCTCGATATTAAACGCCAGCACCCCAATGCTATTTTGTTCTTCCGCTTGGGCGATTTTTACGAAACTTTTGATGAGGACGCCGAAACCACCGCCCGCGAACTCGACATCGTCCTCACCTCGCGCAACGTGGCCAAGGGGTCACGTATCCCTATGGCGGGCATTCCCCATCATGCGGTGGAAAATTACCTGGCGCGCCTGATCGAGCGTGGTTATCACGTGGCGATTTGCGAACAGGTCGGCGATCAGCCGGTGAAAGGCCTGTTCCCGCGCCAGGTGACGCGGGTGGTGACCCCTGGCACGATCACTGAGCCAGGGCTGCTGCCGGGCGACGCCAACAATTACCTGGCCGCGGTGGTGGTTGAGCATGAGGAAAACGCCGGCAAGGTGGGCGTGGCTTATGTAGACATCACCACCGGGGAGTTTGCCGCGGCAGAGATCGAAAGCGGCGATGTGATGATGGCGGTGCGCACCGAGCTGGCGCGTATGCGCCCGGCCGAAGTGCTGCACCCCGAAACGCTAGCGTGGGGAGCGGGTTGGGTGGGGCATTCCACGCCTTGGGCGGCCTGGCGCTTTGAGCCGGGGCGCTGCACCGAGGCGGTTCTGAACCATTTCCAGGCCGCTGGGCTGGATGGTTTTGGGCTAAAAGGTCTGCCTTTAGCCACTCGGGCGGCCGGGGCGGTGCTGCAGTACCTCAAAGAGACACAGCCCGCCGGTTTAAATTTACTCACCAGTTTGAGCGTTTATCACACCAACGATTTTATGACGCTGGACCTTTCTACCCGCCGCAACCTGGAGCTAACCGAAACGCTGCGTGGTGGGCAGACGCGTGGGTCTCTGTTAGGCATTTTGGATCATTCGATTACCCCCATGGGCAGGCGACTGCTGGCGCAGTGGGTGAGCAAGCCGCTTTTGGATGTGCGCCGCATTCGCAAACGCCAGGCTGGGGTGCGGGTGTTCTTCGAAGACGGCCTGCTGCGGGCCGAAGTGCGCCAGGGCCTCAAGCCGCTCAACGACCTGGAGCGCATCGTGAACCGCGTACTGGGCGGCACAGCGCTGCCGCGTGATCTGAGCGCCATGCGCGCCACGCTGGAGCATTTGCCCGCTTTGCGCAGCCTGCTGCCCCTGGATGAGGCCATGCCTGAATCGCCGCTGCGCTCGGTGCTGGTTGACTTTGACGTGTGCAGCGCCACGCTGGAGCTGCTGCAAGCCGCCCTGGCCGACGACGCCCCGGCCACGCTGCAAAGCGTGGGCGTGATCCAGCCGGGTTTTTCCGCCGAGCTGGATGGCGTGGTGGAACGATCGCGCCACGCCCGCGAGTGGATCGCCAACCTGGAGGCGCTGGAGCGTGAGCGCACCGGCATCCGCTCCCTCAAAGTGGGCTACAACAAAGTGTTTGGCTACTATATCGAAATCACCCATGCCAACACCACCCAGGCTCCCCCGGAATATATTCGCAAGCAAACTCTGGTGAATGCCGAGCGCTACATTACGCCTGAAATGAAAGAGTACGAGACTCTGGTGTTGAACGCCGAAGAGCGCATTCACGAGATCGAGGTGCGCTTGTTCAAAGATGTATGTGGGCAAGTGGCGGCGGCGGCCAACACCCTGTTGGCTACAGCGCGGGCCGTGGCAGTGTTGGATGTGCTGGCCGGCCTGGCCGAAGCGGCTGCCTTGGGCGGTTTTGCGCTGCCCGAAGTGGTGGAAGACGATGTGCTGGAGGTGCGCGATGGCCGTCACCCGGTGGTGGAAGGTTTATTAAGCGGCGAACGCTTTACGCCTAACGATTTGGTGTTCGAGGCCGGCGAGCGGGTGCGCATCATCACCGGGCCGAATATGAGCGGTAAGTCTACGTTCATCCGCCAGGCGGCCCTGATAGTGCTGTTGGCGCAAATCGGCTCCTACGTGCCGGCTGTGTCAGCGCGCATCGGCCTGGTGGATCGCATCTTTACCCGCATCGGGGCGCAAGATGAAATTCACGCTGGGCAGTCCACCTTCATGGTTGAGATGGTGGAAATGGCGAACATCTTGCATCATGCCACGCCGCGCAGCTTGTTGATCTTGGATGAAGTGGGCCGCGGCACCAGCACCTATGACGGCGTGTCGATTGCCTGGGCGGTGGTGGAGTATATCCATAATCACCCCCGGTTGCGCTCCAAGACCTTATTCGCCACGCATTACCATGAGCTAACCCAAATGGCCGATCTGCTGCCAGGAGTGCGCAACTATAATGTGGCGGTAAGCGAGGCCGATGGGCAGGTGGTGTTCTTGCACAAGATTATCCCTGGCGGGGCCGACCGCTCGTATGGCATTCATGTGGGCCGGCTGGCTGGTTTGCCGCGCCCCGTGGTGCAGCGAGCGGGCGAGATTTTGGCGCAGTTGGAGGCCTCCAGCGGCAAGGCAGTGCGCATTAACCCCATGGCGCGCCAACAGCTGGCCCTCTTCCCGGAAACTAACCCTCTGGTAGATGAACTGCGGGCGTTAGACGTGAATAATCTTTCGCCGGTGGAAGCGTTGAATAAGATTTACGAATGGCAGAAGAAATTTGGCGGCAAGGGATAAGGCTTGCGCTGACTGAGCATAATAAAATGCGGGCTAATCCGGCATGAAGCGGCGCAACTGCTGGTTGCACGCAAGTGTAAGCATCGGGTTGCACAGCCACATCCCCCCCTCTTCTCAAGACTAGTAGAGGCGGTGAATGTCCACCCCTTTAGGTTCGATAATCACCGCCCACCTCCCCAAATCTTCGACTTCATAGACGACATTTAGGCGCTCGGGGCTGCGCTGCGTTTCAACCAGTTTAAACTGCCGTCGAAAGCCAAACGTCACCAGGTTTTCATCCCATTCGCCCTGTTGTTCGGGGTCGTAGCCGGCAGGGGGGTTGAAGATGCGCTCAATTTCCGTTTCGTCGAGAAACAAGCGCAGCGCGGCTTCCGGTGTATCAATCGTGAACATTAAGCTGGCGACGGCCTGGTTATTGAGTTCAAAGATGCGCTCATCTTCAGTCAATTCCCACTGCACCGGCGACCATATGCCCGGTAATTCATCCACATTTATGGTTTCAGGGTCAATAACGGATGGCATGTTTTCTCCTAAAGGTATCTTGATGATTGGGTTTGGTGAGGAGTGAGTTTTAGTTCGATTCTGCCCTATTTATCTGGCCCATTAGACGGCAGCTTTCTGTAACATTCTGGTGAGACGGCTGCCTAAGATGGCATAGCCATCGGTGGGCAAGTAATGGCCGGCGGCGGCATCGAACAGTAGTTGGCAGGCGGCAGGGAAGTCTTCATCGCCTTGCCAGTACACCGCCAGGATGGGTGTTTTGGGCAGCGGAAGGAAACGATAAGCGGCGTCGCCCAGGGGATATGCCGCGCCGCCTAAACGCTGAGCGGCCTGCTCGAAGGCAAAGCGATCATCGCCAAAGGCGCGCGCCAGTTCTTGCCCCGTGTAACCCTGGAAGGCCTGGTTGTAAAAGCGTCCGTCGGGCAGGTCGGCGAAAGAGACCCAGCGGTCTTCGAGCGGCGCGCCATCTGCGGTAGAGAGGTAATACAGCAGCATGGCCTGGTCGAGCGGGTTAGCTGGTTGAGCGGTGGCTGATGCCTCGTTCGAAGCTTCAGCCGCCGGGTAGGCGGTGTAATCCGGTAGGCGCACATCGTATGGCCGCCCCCACATGTGCAGGCGCAACCCGGGCGCCTGGTTAGCCGAATTGCCTGGCGACCATTCAGCGCCGCTGCGCTGGGCGACTGTTTCGGGCGGCAGGTTCAGCAGGCTTTGACGCAGTTGCTCCAGGCGCTGGGCGAAACGCTGCGCCAGGCGATCTGCTTCGGGTAAGGGTGTGGGAAAAGGGGGAGTTGGCATAGCTAGATTATACTTGTTTGAGCGCAAAACATCCGCCGGTTGGTTTGTCAACCGGCGGATGTTACCCTGTCGCAATTTACCCTGGCAAGGGGCGCTTATGGCTGGTTAGCCGGCGCGCCTGGCGGAGCATTTAGCGGCTCTTCACCTTATGCTGCAATGTGCGAGAAAGGATTTGCTCTAATTCAGTGGCAGAGCCTTTCTTTCTGTTTTTGCTGGTCTTCGTCTCCGGCTCGGCTCCGGCCTTCTTTTCATTGTTGCGATCCATGGCTTCGCGCAACGCAATTTCCATCGCGGTGGGCACCGGGGTTTCGCTCTCTTGAACGTAATCCATCACGCGGTCGGCGCGTTGAGAGCGGTCGCCACGTTCGCTGCGGTCGCGGGGCGGGCGGCCTTCGCGCGGCTCGCGCACGGGCGCTTCGGTAAGCGCTTTCATGCTCAGCTTGATCTGGCGTTTGCGCTTGTCTACGCTCAGCACTTTTACTTCCACTTCATCGCCCTCTTTAACCACATCGCCGGGGGTCTTGATGTAGTCGTGGGTCATCTCGCTGATATGCACCAGGCCGGGGCGTTCTGCGCCAATATCTACAAATGCGCCGAAATTTTCCAGCCGGGTCACTTTGCCTTTGATGACCATATCGGCGCCGATATCGCGCCAATCCAGGTCGAGGGGCTTTATCATGGTGAGTTCGATGCGTTTCTTTTTAGGGATTACGCGCTGCACCCACACATCCACCTCTTGGCCGGGCTGCACCACATCTTCAACGCGGCTAACCGGTTCCAGGCTAAGTTGGGAAATATGCACAACCCCCGGGATGCCAATGCCAATATCAACTACGGCGCCAGCCAGGGTAGTTTTGAGTATCTTTCCAACGTAATGGTCCTTGCGTTGAATGCCGGCTAGTTCGTTAGAACCGGCGGCTTCAACAGTTTCAAGGGTTTCTTCTTCGGGGCTTTCAGGGATTGCCAGGGCGTCATCTTCCATAACGGTATCTCCATTTATTCAAAGTATCACTGGGTCCCGGAACTGCCGAAAGCCCAGAAATCGTTAGACAAAAAAGCGGGTAGAACCCGCGACGCACGATTATACTCCGGTAACAAGGAAATGTCAAAGAATTCACGTGATAAATTTACTCATCTAAGACAGTTCTTGCCGATTGATCTCGCCGGCGTGATAGCTGGCCCCCAGGCGGAGGAGAAAGCCAAAGATCGAGGTGGCGCATCTCCCAAGAACGGCAGCCGGCTCTTGGCGGCCAACCCCACCAAGCCTTCCGTGTCCTCTGTCCGGGTCTGGCGGCGCTGAAATGGCAGCTGCACAGGCGCGGTGTTGGAATTGCCGGTTATAGAAACTTCTCTGGGGGTGGAAACATGCCGCGGCCTGTTATCCCGCCAGGTTGACCGCCGGCCCCAAGGCGAGCACAGGCAAATAAGGTTTGCGCCGCGTGGGGCGGCGGCGCTTATCCCTGCGCCTGAATATATGCTGCGCAGCATCTTAAAGTATCGCTCAAACTTAGAGCATGGATGGATAAGCGAATGCCGCCCTGGCGGTTTGCTTAAGGTTCTATTTTCTTCTTAACTTCTTGGATGCCGTTGCGCACCTGGTTTAGGTAACGGTCTAGCTCCATCTCCAGGCGGCCCAGGGTCTCAACGATGTATTGATCGCTGTCTTTGCGAATCTGCTCGGCTTGAATATTGGCCTGTTCGATGATGGTGTTGGCCTTCGCCCGCGCATTCTGCACACTGGAATCGTGTTCTAGCAGCTGTTCGCTCTTTTCTCGCGCAATCGCCAGGGTGCGGTTGGCTTCTTCTTGCGCCTTAGCCATCAAGACTTCTTTAGCCGCCCACACCTCTTGCGCCTTTTTAATTTCTTCCGGAATCGCAACGCGCATCTGATCGATGATAGCGAGTATCTTTTCCTCGTCCACGATGACATTGCGGGTGAAAGGAAACGGTCGGCTGGTGTTCAGCAGCTCTTCCAGGCGGTCTACCAGGTGCAAAATATCCATAGCTCAATCCCTCAGAGAAGTGGTCGGAACAACTTGTTGGCCGTCGCCCAGCTCGTGGAAACGTCCTTTAAGCGCTTCTTTGACGTGCGGCGGGACCATACTGCTTACGTCGCCCCCTAGTGAGGCGATCTCGCGAACTGTGCTGGATGATAGGAAGGTATGCTCTTCGGCGGTGATCAGCGCCACCACTTCGATTTCAGGCGAAAGGCGGTGGTTAGCCAGCGCCATGCGGAACTCGTATTCAAAATCGGAAAACACCCGCAGCCCACGCACAATTACCTGGGCGTTTATGGCATGGCAAAATTGAACCGTCAGACCGCTGTAACCCATCACTTTAACTTTAGGCGAGTTTTCAAACGCCTGGCACACTAAACCAATCCGCACTTCTGGCGTGAACAGAAGCGATTTCAGCGGTTTATCATACACGGCCACCACCAGCTCATCGAACATGCGCGCGGCGCGGTTGATGATGTCGATATGGCCGAAGTGGATCGGGTCGAACGTACCAGGAAAGACTGCGCGTATCATTAGCTAATATCTCCGGGGGCGAGGCTATCGCCCCCCCAGGCATGTTGCAAGGCTAATGCCAGGCGTTGATGGGCTTCGGTGGAGAGGTCTGGGTCTTGCTGGAAGATAGACTGGGCTTCACGGCGGGCGGCTTCGATGAGCGGCAGATCGGTGAGCGTGGCGAACTGCAGCTCGGCAAAGCCCGATTGCCGGCCGCCCAGGAACTGGCCGGGGCCGCGTTGATCGAGATCGCGCTGCGCCAGCACAAAGCCGTCATTGGTTTCGGCCATCACCATCAGGCGTTCGTTCTCGGCCTGATCGGGCGTTTCGGGAATGAGCAGGCAGAAGGAACGTTCGCTGCCGCGCCCCACGCGCCCGCGCAATTGGTGCAGCTGCGCCAGGCCAAAGCGATTGGCCCCTTCAATAATCATCACCGAGGCGTTAGGAATATCGACGCCCACTTCAACCACCGTCGTCGAAACCAGCAGATGATAGCGCCCCTGGCGGAAGTCTTCCATCACGGCGTCTTTTTCATCGGGGCGCATCCGCCCATGCAGCAAGCCCACGCTAAGGCGCGGGAAAATTTCATTTTGCAGCCGCGCCTGTTCTTCCACCGCAGCTTTGGCGTCGCTCTTGTCGCTTTCTTCTATCAAGGGGTAGATAAAGAAGGCCTGGCGGCCTTGTTCCACCTGGCTGCGAATTAGCCCATAGGCGCGCTCGCGCTCAAGCGGCATGAGAACATAAGTTTCCACGGGCTGTCGTCCGGGGGGCATTTCGTCAATAACGGTCACGTCCAGGTCGCCATAGACCGTGAGAGCCAGAGAGCGGGGAATTGGCGTGGCGGTCATCACCAGCAGGTGCGGGTTTTGGCCTTTGCTCCGCAAGGCGGCGCGCTGCTCCACCCCGAAACGATGCTGCTCATCAATAACCACGAGCTGTAAATCTTGAAACTGCACCGGATCTTCGATCAGGGCGTGTGTGCCAATCACCAGGGCGATGCTGCCATCTTGCAGACCGTCGCGAATGCGGCGTTTTTCGGCTTCGGGAGTGGCGCCCACCAGTAGAGCGATCTGATCGGAGCGCAGCAGGGGCGCGACGGCCGGGGTGGTTTGCTCAAAGATATCGGCTTCGCCGGAGGAAGAGAACGCCTCAGCCGGGCCAGGCGATTGGGCGCGAGCGATTTGTTCGACGCCAGCCAGCGCAGCCGTCAAAGCGTCCGGCTCACCGGCGGAGACTGGCGGGGCGTCTTGAAGCGCAGCTGCCAGGGGGCCAGGCTCATTCCGCTCCGGCGGTTGGGCTTCCGGGCCGGTTGCGGAGGGGGGCGGCGCCAAAGTGGCCCCGGCAGCGCTGGGCGGAACCAGGTCGGCGGTTGGCAGGCTGGACGCCGCAACGACCGGTTCCACCCCGGCCAGCAAACGCTGCAGCGTCTTGAAGTGCTGTTCGGCTAAAATGCCGGTGGGGGCCATAATGGCTGCTTGCGCCCCGGCCTGAATCACCATGCCGGCGGCCAGGGCCGCCACCACGGTTTTACCGGAACCTACATCGCCCTGCACCAGGCGGTTCATCGGTTGCCCTGTCGCCAGGTCGGCGGTGATGTCTTGCAAGGCGCGCTGCTGCGCCGCGGTAAGGGTGTAGGGCAGGCGGCTAAGCTGCCCTTCTAGCCAACCGGCCGGGGGGGTGAAAATGCGCCCCTGGCGGGCTTGCCACTGCCGTTTTTGGCGCATCACCCCTAGCTGAAGCAAGAAGATTTCATCGAAGGCCAGGCGCGTCTGCGCCTCTTTGAGGTCGTCCCACGAATCGGGAAAGTGAGCTTGCAGAAGGGCGGTCGAAAGATCGATCAGCTGCGCCGATTGCCGGGTGGCTTCGGGCAGGGGGTCGCCCAATCGCTGCGCCCAGAAAGTGACCAGCCCTTGCATAATGCGGCGCAGACTGCGCTGAGTTACGCCTTCAGTGAGGGCATAGACCGGCCAAATGCGGTTAGCCGTGATGGAGCGTTCGTCGATGGTTTCGACTTCCGGGTTGTTTAGCACCAGGCGGCCCAGGTATTGGTCTATCTTGCCGGCCACGCTCACACTCATGCCGGCCGTGAGGCGCTTTGCCATCCACGGGTTGTTAAACCAATTGATGCGCAGCGCCCCCGAACCATCACTTAAGACGGCTTCGGTCATTTTGAGCTTGCCGCTGCGCACCGGGCGTGTGCCTATGTTTTGGATAACGCCGATGACGGTGACATCTTCGCCAAACACCAGGCGGTTGATTGGCTTCAGAGTGGTGTAATCCACATAGCGACGCGGAAAGTAATATAGGGCATCGTGCAGGGTGTGGATGCCTAAGCGCCCCAATGCTTCTGCCGAGTGGGGGCCGATGCCACGCACCACGGTAAGGGGGGCGTTGAGGGCGGGCAGCTCATCTACGGGTTGCCAGGCCCCCATGGGGCCGCGGGGCCGGCGCGGGGTTAGCCGTGGCGATGGGGCGGCGGGCGGCGGCGGGGCGGCGGCTTGCCGGGGCACGGTGGTGGGCGGCAGCAGCTGTTCGCTCAATGGAGACGCCGGCACAGGGGCCGCCTCCGCCGCCGGTTCCGCTTCGTCGGCGACCGGGAGCGGTTCTAACGACCCCACAGGCGGCGTGGAGGGGGATGGTTCGACGCCGCCCGCCGGCGCGCCCGCGCTGGGGGAGACTTCGGACGGCGTGGCGCTTGCCGCCTCCGCCGGAGCGTCGCCGCGGGCAATGCGCTTCCATAAGCCTTGCAGCGTCTCGGCGCGGCTTTTTTCGGTCAGGCGGCTATAATCGCGAATCCGCTGCAGTACCAACTGAATAATGTCTTCGGGCAATCCATCCAGGCGCGCTTCGCCCTCCCAGCGCTCTAACATGCGCTCCAGGCCGCCCATTACCGATTTATTATCGTAGCCGCGTTCGGCTTCTAGCTTGAAAAACTTTTGTAACTTCTGAATTGAAGGTTTCATTGAATGAATATTTTACTTCACAACCGCCGCAAATCCCAATCCATTCGGCCCCACATGCGCGCCAATTACGGTGGTCACATTCACGCAGCGCGCTGGCGGCGGGGGATCGCTGAGTTCGGCCAGGAACTGGCGCGCATCGGCTTCGGCGCTGCTGTGCAAGATCGCCAGGCGCTCCAGCGGGCCAAGCTCTTCGAGCAGTTGGTGCAGGTGGGCAATGCCTTTGCGGCGGGTGCGCGCCTGGCCCACGTTTTTCACCACGCCGTCTTTGCACACTTGCACAAACGCTTTTACTTGCAGCACATCGCCCAGGCGCGCCCGTGCCCAGGAGACCCGTCCGCTGCGGCGCACATATTCGAGCGTATCAAGCATGGCGAATACCCGTTGACGCCGGCCTACATCCGCCGCCAGCGCAACCAGGGCGTCCATCTCCATGCCAGTGGCTGCGGCCTCGGCGGCGGCCAACACCTGGAAGCCCAGCCCCAGGCTCAGGCTTCCGCTATCAACCACCCGCACACTGCGCCCAAATTCCGCCGACCCCGCCATAGCCACGTTATAAATTGCGGTAAGATTGCGCGAAGCGTGAATAGATAGCACGCCAGAATGGCCGGCGTTGAGTAGACCGCGGTAAAGCTCTGCATATACTCCGGAGGCTTGGGCGGCGGTGGTGGGTGGGTTCTCCAGCCCAGGCAGCCGGCGGTAAAAATCCTCCCGGCTAAATTGTGGCCCATCTTCATAGCTTTGGCCGTCGATGACGACCAGGTTCGTCACCACATGCACGCTGTTTTGCTGGGCAAGATCGACCGGAATATCGCAAGTCGAGTCGGTGACGATGGCAATGGTCATGTTAAATGCGCCTGGCGCGGGTTATTCTATCGCCATAATGAAATGATAATGCGGTTGACAGCCCTCTTGCAACTCCACTTCCTGCTTGGGGTAGCTGGAGCGTACCAGGTCGGCTATCGAGCCGGCCTCGGTTTTACTGATGTTGGAGCCGTAGAACATGGTAATCAGCTCGTACTGATCGGCGTGCGCTTTTTCTAGCAAGGCCTGGCAAGCATGCGCCACAGAATCGGAGGCCACTACCAGCTTGCCGTTATGCAGACCGATTATCTGCCCTTCCTGCACATCCACGCCGTCGATCTCTACGCTGCGGGTGGCGACGGTAATTTCGCCGGTCTCTACTTCGCCAATGGCGGAAGTCATCTCGGCGGCAATTTCGTCAAAATCGCCATCCGGCGACAGGCGCATCATGGCGGCCAGCCCTTGCGGCACGGTGCGGCTTGGGATGACCGCCACATTTTTGACAGTTAACTCGGCCGCTGCCTGGGCGGTGAGGATGATGTTCTTATTATTAGGCAGAATGACGATTTTATCGGTGGGTAAATTCTCGAATGCATGAATAATTTCTTGGGTAGAAGGGTTCATGGTTTGCCCGCCTTCTACCACGGCTGCCACGCCCAGCGAAGCGAAAACACGGGCGATGCCCGGCCCAGGGGCCACCACCACCACGGCAATTTGCCCGGCTTCAATGGGCGCGCAGGTCACTTGCGAGTTGTCGCACTGGTCTTGTCGATCTTCGATTTGCGCCGCCAGGTTTTCGATGGCGATTTTGGTGACCACCCCCAGGGTGCGGGTGTAATCGATGGGGTGATACAGGTTATCGGTGGGCACATGAATGTGCATACGATACATGCCGTCGCCTTCGCCCACCTGGATCGAAGTGCCCATACTCTCCAGGTGTTGGTAGAAGTCTGCCAGGTCTAGTTCTTGTTGGGGGCGAAAATCCACAATCACTTCGAAATCTTGGCCGGGTTCAACGGCTTCCATTGTGTTTTCCAATATCATCTCCGAGAGGGGGCGCACCTGGGCAATGGCGGTATCGAGCGACAGACCTTGGGCGTAGCGCAGCATACCCTCAATGAGGAAGAAGAAGCCTTTACCGCCCGAATCGACGACGCCGGCTTCTTTAAGCACCGGCAGCAGTTCCGGGGTGTGTTGCACCGAAACGTCGGCGGCTTCTACGGCCAGCTCCAGCATTTGCAGCAAATCGATGTTGGAGCCTTCGGTGGCTTGCAGGGCGGCGGCTGTCTCGCGCGCCACGGTGAGAATGGTTCCTTCCACCGGGCGCACCACGCCTTTGTAGGCGGTGTCGCGCGCCAAGTTAAAGGCCCGCGCCAGGGTGGGGGCGTCGAGAGTGGGAACGCTATCGACCGCCCGCGCGAAGCCGCGCCACAACTGGGACAGAATCACCCCAGAATTGCCGCGCGCTCCCATCAGAGCGCCGTGAGCCACGGCGTGCGCCATTTTGCCAAAGTTGCGCTCTGGCAGGTTGGCAATCTCATTGTACGCTGCTTGCATGGTGAGCACCATGTTGGTCCCCGTATCACCATCGGGTACAGGAAAGACATTCAGGGCGTTAACAACTTGTTGATTTGTGCGCAGCCAGGCCAGGCCGGCCTCTACCAATCGTTTCATAGCCTGGCCGTCCACCGGCTGTTTGAGCAGCGCTTCACGCCGGGCAGAAGTAAGTGGATCGGACGACATTAACAATACTCCATAAGATTAGTCCTCATTGCTGACGCGTAAGCCGCGCACATGGACATTGATGTTTGCCAGGGACATGCCCAAGGCCTTCTCTACCTGGTAGCGCACGGTATTGCTGACGCTGCCGGCGACCGATTTTATCCGGGTTCCATATTCAACCACGATATAAAGATCAATATTAATCTGCTGTCCGTCGTAGCGCACTTCCACGCCATGCAGGGGGTCTTTTACTAAGACCTGCGCCCAGCCATCTACCAGATTTTTAGAGGTTAGCCCAACAACCCCATAGGATTGCAGGGCCGCATGAAAGGCAATGCTGGCAATGGCGCGGGGCGAAACATGAATACTTCCGATAGGGGTTCTTTCATTCGTCATATTGGCCTCTGAAGTGGGGATTATACATGAAAAACCATTTCTTTGCTTGATAACAATGCAAGTTTGTGGTAATATTGCTCGGCTAAACTCCTGGCATCCCACGTATTTTTGGGGGCGCACAGGTGGTATGTTGGGATATTGTGTAAATCGAAAGGAAATTGGCAATGGCGAAGTGCGCTCACTGTGGTAAGAAAACTGCGTTCGGCTTGAGCCGCCCGTGGTCCAAAAAAGCGACTCTGCGGACGTTCCGTCCGAACCTTCAGACCGTCAGCGTGCTTGAAAATGGCAGGTTGATTCGTAGAGTCTTGTGCACGAAATGTATCCGTACGCTCGTGAAGACTAAAGAAGCTTAGACGCTTGTTCGTGTTCATCAGATTATCGTAAATCACGGCGCAAGCCGTGGTTTGCATTTAAGCTCCTGTTGCGCCCCCATGCTCATCCGGTGGGATGATGCTTACATGAGGGGGCGTAGAATATAGAACACCCAAAACCAAAAAGGAATGAGGCCGCCCACGGCGATGAGCGCCGCCAGGGCGAGCATCCAGGTGAGCCAATCGAAGCCTTGCGTGGATCGGGCGGAGGTGATGATGACCACTTCGTCATCGGGGTAGGCGTCATCATTCAGGTAGGGCGTTTGCTCGTCTAGCGGTTGGGTATAGGGGGCGGGCCGCGAGGCCGGCCGGGCAGGGGGGCGCGGCGAAGGGTAAGCTGCGGAAGGCCAGGCGGGGGCCGAAATTTGGGGCGCTTTGCCGCCCTGGGGGAGCAGGGTGGGCGGCGGCGCTGCCGCGTGGGCAAAACTATCCCCCTGGGCCATTTGCTGCCGGAAGCTTTCTAGCACGGCCCCCAACTGGTCGGCGCTGCGGTAGCGGGCGCTGGGCGGTTTAGCCAGCACTTTGAGGATGATTTGCTCTAATGGAGCCGGGATGGCCGGGTTGAACTTGCGCGGCGAGGGCGGCAGTGCGTCGCGGTGTAAGAGGGCCAGCTGGTTAGCGTCGTTGGCGATGAAAGGCAGCCTGCCGGCCGTCATTTCGAACAGCACCACGCCTAGCGAGTAGACATCCGAGGCGGGGGAGGGGGCGGATCCGGCGGCTTGTTCAGGGGAAAAGTATTGCGGGGACCCCCAAACCACGTCCGATTTTTCATCGGGCGAGATGGCGGCCAGGGCGCGGGCGATGCCAAAATCGACCACTTTAAGGACGCCATTGTTAGTGACGAGCATGTTTTGGGGCTTAACATCGCAGTGCACCAGGCCGCGGCGGTGCGCATAGCCGATGCCGGCGCAGGCCTGGATTTCCAGGTTGAGCGCTTCCTTCAGCTCGAACACGCCACGCTCTTTTATCAAGGTCTTTAATTCCACCCCGGCCACGTATTCCATGACGATGAATAATTCGTCGGCGTACAGGCCAAAATCATGAATGGTGACGATGTTGGGGTGCGATAGGCCCGCGGCGGCTTTGGCTTCCTGGTGGAATCGCCGGCGAAAGGCGGGGTCGTTGGAGTAATCTTTGCGCAGAATCTTAATCGCCACCATGCGCTCCAGGGTCAGGTCGCGGGCGCGGTACACCGTCGCCATGCCGCCGGACCCCAGGCGCTCCATCAGTTGGTAGCGGTGGTTAAGAATGGTCATCTCAGCCATGTGAGGATTATATCAGGTGTTCGGCTCGCGGCTCTGGGTTTGCGCCCCATGAGAAACATTTCTTCACTAAACGCGAGGCTAAATGGTTGTAGAATTGCTGCCAGGAGAAACACCAATTGGCAGGTTTTTCCCCAGGGGAGAGATACGCTAATTAGTTGAAGGTCTTGCACACGCTGGGCCCAACCCAGGGATAATGATAATACCTTTTTGTACCAATCCCTTTGGGCGGCAGATAAGGTACAATTCACCACACTTTTATACGCGTTTAGGGAGGCAGGATGAAAAAGCTGTGGAAGTTGCTTAAGGACGAACCGGTGCTGCTGCTGCTGGCGGCGCTGCCCTTGGCCTTGTTGGCCGAATGGCTGCACTGGGGTGATATGCCGGTCTTTATCCTTTCGGCTTTGGCAATTATCCCCCTGGCGGGGCTGATTGGCGACGCCACCGAGGCGCTCACGGTTTACACCGGGCCTAAGATCGGTGGGCTGCTCAACGCCACTTTAGGGAACGCCGCCGAACTCATCATTACCATCATTGCCATTCGTGAAGGGCTGCTAGAGCTGGTAAAAGCTTCGATCACCGGCTCCATCCTGGGCAATATTTTGTTGGTGATGGGCATGTCGTTCTTGCTAGGCGGCTTCAAGAATGGCATCCAGCGTTTTGATCCGCGGCACACTTCGCGCAGCGCCATTTTGCTCATGCTGGCGGTGGTGGCGCTGGTCATTCCGTCGGTGTTGGGCAGCTCGGTTGGGCCGGATAGCAGCGTGCGGGTGGAGGTGCTGAGCCTGGGCGTGGCGGCGGTGATGATTATGCTTTATGTGGCTGGGCTGATCTTTAGCTTTCGTTCGGCTGAGCCGGACGGCGCCGGCCCGGTTGCCCCCGATTACCGCGCCGCTCAAACCGACGCCCCAGCCGGAGATATGCAAAAGGCCGCGCTTCAGGCCAAGGCCCAACCAGGCGATGGCAGTGGAGTGCATCACCCCTGGTCGCTGCGCACCTCCATCATTCTCCTCGCCCTGGCGACGCTTGGGGTGGTGTTTATGAGCGAGGTGCTGGTGGGAGTGATTGAACCGGTGGTGGCGCGCTTGGGCATTTCGGAATTTTTCTTGGGAATTATCCTGGTTCCGCTGATTGGAAACGTGGCTGAGCATTTGGTGGCGGTGAAAATGGCGATGCAGAATCATATGGACCTGAGTGTAGAGATTGCCGTCGCCTCCAGTTTGCAAATCGCCTTATTTGTTGCTCCGGTTCTGGTGTTTGTGAGCTTGTTAATGGGCAACCCGCTGCATCTGAATTTTAATATGTTCGAACTCCTG
>CAZHFU010000024.1:0-58857 GCA_964531975.1 uncultured Anaerolinea sp.
CCACAGACGCTGGGCGTCTTCAGTGATCCCCAAGCTGTCGAACATCTCTAGCTCAGGGATGCGTGCACTCGCCCAGCGCCAGATCAGGCAGCAGGCATAAGCCTGGTCTCTGGCCGGCAGGCGGTGCAGCCGCTTTTGGTTGGCCAGCATATGGTCGCCCAACAACTGGATGACCGGGGCAACCCCTGGATAGAGCACGCAAATTGCATGCTCAATCCTCTGGTCTTCCAAAATGTTGGTAAGTTCCTGCAGGCGGCCCTCGTGTTGGTCTGGCCAGGCAGAGGTGAACCAGGCATGACCGGCCTCGTGGGCCAGGATGCCCTGGGTCAGGCGGAACTGCACCTCCGGCGCTTCGTTGGGAAAGAGCTGGGGGTTGGCCTGGATCACGTGGTTTACAGGATCGTGGTAACCGGTGTTCTCCGGCTCCAGGTGCACGGTGTAACGCTTGCCGCGCAGCAGGGCCAACGTCCATTTGATGAGCCTGGTGTTCGGTTCTCGCCAGATCCACCAGTTCTTTCTTGGATCGACGCTAGTCTTCATTTCCCCTCCACAAGTTAGGCAGCGGTATGTGCGCTGGAATTTCCCACAGATGGCGTAAGTTCACCTCATTCACCAGCTCGTAAGCCGGTGGGTAAACCTCGATAGCTCGAACGCCAGGCCCCAAGGCCTCGTCCTTGACCGTCTGCAACTCATCCCAGGTAATCCCATCCTGGCCATCGACGCGCCAGACTTTCAGATGGCGGATCCATCCCTGGCCAGGCACACAGATTTCGAGCACCTGGAAGGAAAGATGGCGGGTATCCGGAAGCGCGTTCATGCTGCACCGCCGGTGGGGAGCAGGGCCAGGCTGACCAGGTAGTCCTGGATGGCCTTGAAGTTGCCGGCGTTGACCCGACCTTGATGATCGCGTCCGCAGACAGTATCGGCCCAGGTCAGGCCGGCCGCCTGCATCACGCCTTCGACGCTGCGGGCGTTCATGCGGTTGCACTTGGTCGCCCAGTTGAGCAGCGAAGCGGTGTCGATACAGCCAGGCAGCTCGCCGTTGCCCATCAGGCGGCGGGTCTCCTGGGCGGCCTGCACCAGGGCGTGGGCGACTTTGCCGTTCAGCCCGGTGCGGCGCTGGACCAGGGCCAGCTCCTGAACTGCCTCCAGATAATCGAACTCCAAAACGGTGTCAAAGCGCCGGCGCAGGGCCGGGTCCAGGTCGTACACGGCGTAGGCGCGGCCAAAGTTGCCGGCGGCTACGATGCGCAGGTGCTGGACCGGGCAAGCCACGATCTCGCTGGTCATGGGCGTTTCGACCAGGTAGAACGGGCCGTCGCTGCGGACCGGGAGCCCCATCTTACGGCAGAAATCGCCGGGCTTTGGGTTCATCAGGGTCAGCATCAGGTTGACGTGCCGGCGGGGGATGCGGTTGACCTCGTCCATAAACAGCAGGACAGGCTCCTCCTCGGCCAGGTGCATGGCGCGCAGCAGGGGGCCATCCACCCAGCGGCGAGAGCCGTCGGATTGGGGCAGGATCGCCCCCAGGAAGTCCAGGTCGGTCAATCCCTCCTTGCCTTCGATGGCCACCACCGATGACGGCAGGCCGTTGGCCACCTGCTGGAAGCAGGCGGTCTTGCCAGTGCCGGTCGGGCCGGCCAGCAGGATGTTCTCACCGGCGGCCAGGGCTTCAGTCAGGGCGCGCACCTGCCAGCCGACGAAACCTTCGCCGGCATGCTCAGGCAGCTTCTCCTCGACAGGAGCAACTGGCAGCACAGGGATCGGTGCGGTTTCCTTGCGGCACAAGCGCTGCAGGGCGGCTGGATCGGTCAGCGGGGCAAGATCGATCGATGTGCCATAACCGGTGTCGATGCCAACGTTGGAAGCCACACCGGCGGAAACGAGCAAGTCGTTCTCGGCGCGGGGATCCAGGTTGGCGTAGCGTAACCAGTAGTAGAGCTCATCAACCGCCCTGCATAGGCTTTCACGAATCGCTTCCACCCGGCCACGGGTCTGATATTCGTTTTGAAGGGCCTGGTAGGCATCCAGCAGGTCGAATGCCTGGCATGGATGCACCAGGGCGCGCAGCATACCCAGCACGCCAACGTGGTAGGTGATCTTGCTTTCATCACCATGTGGTATGTAGAAGCTGCCGCCTTTCTGCGCACAGCAGGCCTGGCTGCCAGGAGCGGAACTGGAGCGCACACGGGCGTAAATGTCGCCGGCGTTGCTCTCAGCGTAACTGACCGCACCATCCAGGCAGGCCAGCAGCGAGCGCACCAGCACGGCCGAGATAACGCCGCGGCCGCTGGCGTTGCGCTTTGCAGCATAAGTGTGTTCTTCCGCACCGCGCAGCCAGGACAGGCCCTCTTCTGTGAGCGGGGATTTCTTGCGAAACAGTAGGTAAATATCCATTGAGATGGTTGCCTCCGATTTTAATGAAAAGTAAATGGGGCGCGAAAAGACTCCGGCCCTCTCACCTGGGGCGGTTCCCAGGAGACGGGGCCGGAATTTTTTGATCTCTATGTTAGAATCTTTATGTAGGGATAAAAGCGTTCTTAAATTTAGAACAATACAGATCCAAATTAATCACCACGAACTTTTGGGATAGCTATTTGTAATTTTGAATCTCCGCCGAGGGAAAGTCCTATAACGGCGGATGATAAATTGCTGTAGAAGCAACTTCTGTATCGCCTTTTCACCATAATCAGCGGGAGTCTTATTTCATGGAAGCATATCCAAATCCAATAATTCAGTTCTTTGATGGATTTAGGCAATCTGTTATTCCACTTTATCAACGCCCGTATGAGTGGCAGGAAAAACGTTGGGAAGATATGTGGCAGGATATCTTGGAGCGTTATGAGGCTGAAACCGATGCTAGCCACTTTATGGGAACAATTGTAACGATGGACGCAAGGTCAATACCACTTGGAGTCCGTAAACATACAATTATTGATGGACAACAACGCCTTACTACTTTGGCTCTTTTACTCTGCTCCATTAGAGATAGATTGCCAGTTGACTCTATTGAGAAAAAGAGGATACAGAACCATTATCTAATAAATGATGGATATGAGGGTTGGGATTATCTAAAACTGCTTCCTACACAGGATGATAGAGAAACTTTCAAAGAAATTGTCACTGGTCCACATCAGAAGAATTTATCACTTATGCATAAAGCTTACAGGTATTTCTTGCAGAAATTGGATTCTGCTGATAGCGATGGGAATCCTATTGATGTTAAAAGGCTGTTCTACACTATTGAGCGCAAACTAATTATTGTAAACATTAATTTAGGAAATTCTGATGACCCATATTTAATTTATGAGAGCTTAAATGCCAAGGGGTCACCTTTGACGCAAGCTGATTTAGTAAGAAATTATTTTTTGATGCGTTTTCCCATCAACGTCCAGGATGATATATATAAACATTTATGGCTCCCCATGCAGCGACGATTAAACAGTGATTTAACTGAGTTCATGCGTCATTATCTTATGCGTGATGGGATCGAAGTTCGCAAGGGCGATGTGTATTCGGAGCTAAAAAAGCGATTACAAGATTTGCAACCGAGCGAAGTAGAAAGCTTTTTAGCCGACATGGATAAGTTATCCAGCTATTACTTGAAGTTTATACATCCAGCAGAAGAGCCTGAACTACAGCTAAGAAAAAAGTTTTATCAATTGTTAAATTGGGATGTAACAACTGCACATCCTCTTTTGCTTAAACTATATGGAATATATGATGCTGGAAAATTGGACAAAGACGACTTTTATTATTGTCTCAGAACTATAGAGTCTTTTGTTGTTCGTCGTGATGTATGTGGTGTGCCTACCAACCAACTAAAAAGAATATTCCTACAGACATCACGGAACTTTCAAGAGATAAATACATGGTTTTGGCTTCGGAAAGAACTGAGCTCCGGATCATCCGGTGGACGTTGGCCAAAAGACCCAGAGTTCAAAGAAGCTTGGTCACGTTATCAAGCTTATAGTAAAGGAAAACGGTGTAAACTTATCTTGGATTCGTTAGAGCAAAGTTATGATCACAAGGAACTTGCTGATTTAGAGGCTGCAACAATAGAACACATAATGCCACAAACTCTGACTGATGAGTGGTACAAGATGCTTGGCGGAAAAGCTGATGAGATTAATGAGAAATATGGGGATACGATTGGCAACTTAACACTGACAGGGTATAACCCTGACTTATCAAATTTACCGTTTTATAAAAAGAAGGAAATCTATGCTAATAGTCACTTCTCTATGAATGCCTGGATTGCTAGCCAGGATAGATGGACCGAAACCGAAATACATAAACGCGCTGAGCTGCTCTGGGATAAAGCTTGTGCAATTTGGATGTCACCTCAAGGCTAGCCTAGCATAAGGAAAGTAGGTGTAAGCTCAGTAGAGTTGTAAATCTAATTATCATGTTTGGGCATTTGTCAATGATGTGATAAGAGGAGGTCGATCAACCTCCTCTTTTTGTTTGTTGGAAATTATATGGCGGTGACAACCTCTGAACGGCGAATGCCAGGTTGGAGAACTTGGTCACCGTCCTGGACGCCCTCCCAGGCAAAAAACTGCTGGCCTTCCCGCAGGACAACCGGTGGGAACAACCAGGGATTGGCGGCGAATTTGATGGCCAGGGACCTGCCCATCATTTCCCAATAATGGGCTGTGCCGCCTGCCAGGCAGCGCCAACCGATACCGCGCCGTTTGCTGCTCAGTTTCGGTTCGCAGCAGGTGGCTGCGCCGCACACCGGGCAGAAAGCCGGACGGATTGGATAGTAGCCAGGTGGGGGCTGGGGAGCAGGCTGACCGCCTGCCTGCAGATAGACCTGAACGGCATGGACGGCCGGGCAGGCCTGAACCAGCTCGCAGGCACAGTAAAGATCCGTGTCCACGTAATGGCGACGCGGCTGCACTCCTTCTCCCAGATCGACCACGTAACAAAACCCGGAGATGGAAACAGTCGCCTCCATCACTGCAAGCTGCAGGATCTCGGTGCTGGCTGGCCGGCTTGGGATCGTTAGCAGGTTGACAGGCATAGAGCATCTCCTGCAGCAGCCCAGGGAGCTGGACCTGGTTCAAAGCCCAGGCTGCGCAGCTCTTTAGCCAGATCGCTAAGGGCGCGGGCATATGCCGCCTGTTCACGACCATCTGGGGTGTCGCTGCCTATCTGCTGCTCCTGTAACCTGGCCTCATCCTCCAGCCACATCAAAAAGTCAGCAATAGTGGACGGGGATGGCCAGTTGCCACAGGCGGCGCGCTTGCAAGCCATGCTTTTGGCATCGAACGCTTCTTCGGCCTCGGCCAGGATGCGCCAGGCAAGCAGGGTGTTTGCAGATGGATCATCCAGGGCTGGTTGATCATTGTTGGTCTCGGGTTGAATGTCCTTCATGGGAATTCCTCCAGTGTTTGTCTTGGAAAAGAAAACAGGAGAGGTCGGGTGAGACCTCTCCTGAACGCAAACAACAGCAGCGTACAACTGCCTATTAGAGGGGGCAATCCTCCTCTACGGGTTCAGCCACAAGCGGTTCTGCCTTGAAGGCAAACAGCGTCAGGCTGCCGCGCTCCTTGTAGACTTCCCAGGCGAGCCGGCCGCTGAAGGTGACCGTTTCACCCTTGGTGAGGGAAGTGATCAGCGATGGCAGACTGTCGTCGCCATCCTTGTCGAACGCCTTTACCGTCATCCAGAGCGATGGCTTATAGCTCTTGCCGTCCTCGGTTTTGCCCATGCCCAGGAAGGCGCGCAGGCGCACCCAGAAACGGCCGGCTTTGCTGTAAGCGGCAAAAGGTTCGGTCCCGACACGCAGGGTCAGGTTGGCGTAGTTGTATACTTTGCCTTCCGGCGGGACCACTTCAACTTTGGTGGGATAGAGCACCAGGGCACCCTGCCCCTTGCGATCTTCCTCGTACCCCAGGCGACCCATCAGGGTGTAAACGCCATCCGCCAGTTCCTCGCTGACTTTGTCGAGTGCAACCACGCGCAAAGTCAGGGGCGGTTGGCCTTCATTCTGATCCACGGTAGCCGTGGCGATGGCGTAAGGCTTGCCGGACTTGGAAAACTTGTGTTCCACACCGCTGACCATCGCGGTCAACGAGATGTAGTTCTTGAAATTACTGAGAGCTTTGCTAGCCATGGGAAAATCCTCCGTGTAGTGGGAATTCAGGAATATTGTTGAGAAAGATGACGCATCAGGCTTCGGCGTTTTTGCCGACTGGGCCACCGTGCAGTTCTTCGCACACGCATCTGAGCGGACAGTAGTCGCACTGCCAGACTTCTTCGGCGTCGGTGAGAACAGGCGGCAGATCGGGCGTGGTAAAAAGCGCAAGGCGCTCCTGCAGCAGCGCTAACGTATCGGGAAGAGACATCAGCTCAACCTCGATCGGAAGCTGCTCGCGCATATCCTGGTAAATGATCAGGCCGCGCTCGATCTCGACATCGTTTTCGACCATCAGCAGCCGGTAGGCTGAGACTTGCTGCACATGGGTGCGATAGGGCCGTGGCGGCCCTTCCTGCAGGATCCCACGCGCAACGTGTTCGCCATCCGGGCAGTAAGGGCAGGGAATGTATTTATTCCGCCAGGCGAAAGAGCCCTGGCGAATAACCCGTTCAGACTCGGGGCAGGTGTAGATCCGCTGGGGTCCAGGCACAGCCTTGGTGGTCTTGAAATCAATCACCAGCTTACGGTCTGCATAGACCAGGTCGGGCTGGCCGCTGATCTCCAGAAAGTGACCATTGGCCTCTAAGACCATGGAGAAGCGGCGCTCGGCGATGGTATGCGGATCGGTAGCAGCATACGCAGCGGCTACGCCGTGCAGGAGCTGGCCACGATAGGCCCACCATAATTCACGCGGGCGGGTGTAGTACGTGTGTTCAACTTTGAGACGGTGTTTCCGGGCGCAGCCCAACAGGGTGGTGACCGTAACGCCAAAGTCATCCGGGCGTAAACCATCCAGAATGCCTTTGACCACAGGGGCCGACATCGGGCATCCAGGCAATGGTCCAGAGCGAGCGCAGGCCAGGCACTCCGTGGGTGTCACCTGCTGAGCGGTGATTTCGCAAATAAAACCGGCGAAGCTCATCGTTCGCCTCCGTGCAATACAGATTCTGTCAGTTGGTGCATGGTGCTATCCTCTAGTTTGGGGTCAGGTTCGGTCAATTCGGCAGGGAGATCCGCTTCCTGACACAAAGCGGATTCAGGGACGGATATTTTTAGCGACTGGCCGATATGTGCCCAGCCCAGGTGGGTCAGGCGCCGGCCAAGACGGGTGCGGGCCAGCAGGCCTGCACGCAGTAACCATGGTTCTATGGCTTGGGTAACTGTAGCTTCATCAAAGCCGGTAGATGCAGCCAGGCTCTTTGGCCCTACCGGGCCGCCGTGATAGATTTGCGCCAGGACAGCCAGGTAACGGCGGTCGGCATCATCCAGGCCCAGCTCGTCGATCTCCAGCATGGACATCGCCTGTTGTGTAACGTCTAGCGTGAGGTCTTCCCCCAAACTGATAGCCACGTCGAGCGTACGGCGGAACAAACGCAGTGCAATGCGCGGCGTACCACGGGCGCGTTCAGCGATCATGGCGGCAGAGGCCTGATCGATGAGCACCTCGGATAAACCGGCCGCGCGCATCACAACCTTTTCCAGTTCCTCAACGCTGTACAGGTCCAGGGCAAACAGGTGCCCAAAACGAGCGCGCAGCGGTCCCGGCAATAAGCCGAAATCCGTCGTCGCGCCCACCAGCGTAAAACGCCGGAGCGGCAGTGAGAGGGGTGTGGCCCCTGTTTCTGCTGATCCGCCTTTCACAGGGATGTTGGCTACAAAGTCTTCCATGGCCGAGTAGAGAACCTCGGTGGTTTCGCGCTTCAAGGCGTGGATTTCGTCGACGAAAAGCACATCGCGATCACGCAGCGCCACCAGGATGGCTACCAGGTCGCCTAACCGTTCCACGGACGGCGCTGAGACCTCTCGCAAGGCGGCCGCCTGCTCGTTGGCGATGATCTGGGCCAGAGTTGTTTTCCCCAGACCGGGTGGTCCAAAGAAAACAACGTGTTCAAGCGGCATACCCTGGATACGAGCTGAGTTCAGCATCAAGCCCAGGGTCTGTTTGATCTTGGCCTGACCGATAAAGTCGGTCAGGGTAAGCGGACGAAAGTTACGTTCTTCCATCAAATGGTTGCCTCCAGTGAAAATTCCATAATTGCAGGTGGAAGTGATTCAACGTCGGGTAAAGACGATTGGAGCAAGCTAGCCAGGGATGGGTAATCCCTGGCAGTGAGAGAAGCACAGACCTGTCAGCCTGTTACTTGCAATAGCGGTCGAACCGTTGATCCAGCTCGTATTGCCCTGAAACAATGTAAATCGCCATGCGAATCACAAAGATCAGAAAGCCGATCAGGAACAGAACGCCAATCAGTACGCCCAACGTCTCCAACATGATTTACCTCCGGATAGAATGTGAGATTGCACTTCGAGCGATGGGTGATCGCCCTTGAGCTGCGTTGCCATGAGACAAGGCAGGTCAAGAACGACCACCGGAATAAAAAACTCAGGAAGAGGTCGGTAATAGACCTCTTCCTGAGCGTGCATCTCGCATGGTATCGGAGGTGGAGACGTTGGGCTTTGCCTCTCCCTGGCTGTATCCCTGACAATCAGAGGTACAGGCAGGGAGAGGCAAAATAAGATTACTCTTCAGGTGGAAATTCGGTAGGATGGATCGTTATTGATTGACGGTGAATGCCTTCCTGTACGTAAGCAAGCGGACAGAATTACTGAGAGCTAATTGTGTATTCCTTCTGGAAATTGCTGTTCTCAGGTTGTGGGCGATCTTCACCTTGTTTACTCTCGGAGGATTTGCTCAGCCAGCGACGGTAGCTCAGGGCATCCCTGATCATTTCGTTGGTCAGGTACACCATGTTCTGGAAATATTCTTTCATCAATTCCAGTTGATCTATATCCACGTTCGGGCCCGCGCCCAAGGGGGTATTACGCACCTTATCTTCATAGGCATAGCGAATTGCTCTCACAACTTGTGCAATCTCCGCCAGGTTCAGTTCCGTATAAATATGGTCAACAGAGATGAATTCGCAAGCTTGCATATACAGCTCTAGGCTCTTGACGCTGTTGGAAGAGATCGTAAAGGTAAACGGCTTTTTCATTCGAAGAGTTCCTTTCGTAGAAGGGTGGATGAAATTATTGGGATAGAAAAATCTGAGCTACTCCCAATATCTTTGAGATTAAGTTCATTTTCTTATTGACATATATGCGTGGACGTGTGGTATCATTTCAGGTGTTAACCCAAGATAATATGAATTATCTTGGGTTAAAAGGGTCAAAAACACTGTTGGAAGCCTTTTTGACCTCCTGTAAGACCCCTTTTCTACCCAAGATAATGCGGAGAAAAATCAATGGACCAGGACAACAACCCCATCGATGCACTGCTGAATAAGTTTGAGGCCCATTTGAAGAAGCGCGATCTAAGCGCTCATTCGGTTCGCGCTTACCTGTCCGATGTGCGTTTGTTTTTTGCCTGGATGCAAGAGCATATCGGCGAATCGGTCTCGCTCACCTCAGTAACCGAATTTGATGTTCAAGATTGGCGTGATGAACAAGGAGATGTGCGTAAACCTGCAACCGTAAATCGCCGGCTGGCGGCCCTGTCTACATTTTTTGAGTGGGCACGCGAACAGAAGCTGGTCAAACAAGATCCAAGCCAGCATGTGCATGGGATTGAACAACAGGAAACTGCACCAAAGAGCCTATCGAAACAGGCCATGAATCGTATTCTGCATCGAGTTAAGGACAGCGGAAACCTCCGTGATATTGCCTTGCTGGAGTTCCTGGCAGCGACTGGACTGCGAGCTGCAGAAGCCGCGGCATTACGCAGAGGCGATTTGGAGATGGGTGATCGATCAGGATGGGTGACAGTTCGGCGTGCGGGTAAGGGACGAAAACAACGCAAGGTGCCGGTTAACGTGCGCGCTCGTACGGCGCTCGAAGCATATTTGAAAGCGCGGGGTGAAACAAAAGAGTCAAAGTTGGATCGTAACGTTCCGCTATTTTTAAGCCGCCTGAACCAGCCCATGACCCCTTACGCAGTCTGGTACACGGTAAAGAAATATGCGGCGCTGGCCAACGTGGAGAACGTTAGCCCTCACACTTTCCGGCATACCGTAGCCACGCGGTTAGTTCGTAATCCGAAGGTGGATATTGTGACTGCGGCAACTTATATGGGCCATAGCCGGCTGGATACAACCGCCCGGTATTCCAGGCCGAGCGAAGATGATCTGGAATACGCTTCTGAAATGATTTAGAGCCACACTGCTCGTGGTCAGGTCATCCCGGCAGGAGTCGAACCTGCTTGCAGTACTTGAAAGGCTTTGCAGTCGCCGGACGGGATGAAGGGGGTGTAGAGCGGATAGCTCTACACGGCAAAGAAAAGCAAACCTGGATCAGGGCAGATGAGCCAGTATTTCGGGCAGAACCATGCTGGCAACCCTGATGAACAGGAACAGAAAGGTAATCAGACCAGCGCTCACCAGGACGAACCAACCCAGGCAACTACCGATGAAGAAGGTAGCTGCAACACGAAGGGCTTTGGGCAGTTCGCTGATGTGTCGCTTGTGATACTTCTGTGGCCGGCTGCGCTGGTGGGTAACCAGGTAGATCGGCCGGCGTGTTGAAGATGACGGCGTTAGGTTGCGCGCAGGGCGCCCGCTTTGGGTAGATGTGGTGGTCATGTTGCTGTCCTCGAGTTGGGTGAAATGAAAAAGTTAGGGAGAGGTCAGTGAGACCTCTCCCTTTTGGTGGAGTGCGCTTTCCCGGGCATTCAGGCTTAATCACCTGTCCGCATAATGGCCGGGAGAGCAGCACGTAATCTCCCTACCAGGCGGTCTGGTCGTAGGGTGTAAGCCTGAACTTTCTTACAGGTTTGAGGAGAAGAGAAGAATAGGGATAAGCGCTTATCTGACGGACTGGATACCGCCAGACATTAAAAGCCGGGTAGGCTTCCAGGTCCTCCGGGCGGGAGCGACCCGCCACCAGGACAGCATTTGGACCAGCCATAGCTTCCTGCGGAGGCTTCATAGGGGGGATAGAGTCACCCATTAGCGGGTGAACTGCACCATAGCCTGAGTGAGAACGCAAGCTGAAGATCGCCGGATGCGGATCTCAGCCAGATCGTCGCTATTGGGTAGCTCGGCCAGCACATTCACCTGGCGCAGGTCCAACAGGAAGGTGCGCAGATTCTCGCTGTAAGGTCGATCCACCAGCAGGCCGCTGATGCGACAACGGTCTTTGGCTTTCAAAGAGACAGGGCGACCGGCAATCTGTCCGTTTTCAAACTGCACGGTGACATAATGCGGGATGCGATGGGGCCGGCCATTTTTCCCTGGCTGATTGGTTGTATGGGTGTACTGGTCGTAAACAGCCAGGCGAGCGAAGCGATGGCCGTCGTAGTCCCAGGATTTGGCTACCACGCCTTCGATGCGAACGGCGTTGGCAGGTACATTTGTGGAGACGTTTGGCGCAGCGCTGATGCAGGCCGTTTCCGGTACGACATAGGTCATTGCTCGCCGGGTGCGACCTTCCAACTTACCTAACGCCGGATGTTCTTCCAGCAAGTTTAATTCGCCGGCTTTGAACAGGAAATCGCGCAGCGTCTCCTCGCCGGGCAGGTCTTCCAGGTAGCCGGTAAGGTGCAGGAAGTCGCCTTTGAGCAGGCTGACTTCCTGCCCATTTACCAGGCCGGCTGGAAAACACAGCGTGGCACGGTGAAGCGTGCGCTCGTCGTTCTCCGGGGCGTTGTTGGTATCCAACCGGGCAAAGATATCCCCACGACGCGCCCAGATACGCGTGATTACGCCAGATAGCTCTACCTGGTTGGCATCGAAGCGCTCGGGGGTCAGGGAAGCTGTGGATGTCATCATGATGGAACTGGATTCCTCCTATCATTCAGGTGTGAGAGAACAAAATACGTTATGAGGGGTAAAGCAAATTACAGTTGCAGGTTGTTAACGTGCGCTGGCAGGGATCCCGCCAGAAATAATTGCTGAAAGAGGAGGGGGATGGCCTCCTCTTATATTCAGGCCCAAAGACGATCAAGGCAGCGTCGAGAAAAAAGTCCTGGCGCTGCCTTGATCACATACAGTGCAATGATCTGTTCTCGGCAGCATCACTCACTACACAGGCTCGATCTGGCGCAGGTCCAGGTAGCGCCGGCAGGCGTCTTGAGCCGCCTGGCCGTCTTCGGACTGCGGGGCAAAGCCCTTACCGTCCAAATTGGCGAACCAGGCCAGCACGTTGTCGGCCAGCTCGTTGACGCGCTTGCCACGATACTTGGCGCCCACGTTGATCACGAACTCACCCGGGTGAGACGAACCACCGTTGCCGGATGGCTTGGCGGCAGTTTCAGGCTCTGGTGCCGGCTCCTTCGCCGGTTCGGCTTTTGCCGCTGGCGGGCGAGCTGGTTCTGCCCGTGGATCTGCAGCCTTGGAGCTTCCATTGCCGCCAGCAAACCTGCCGGCGTTGTGATGATCCAGCAAGCCCTTGTAGACCGGGAGCTGGAAACACAACCCCTTGATCGCCGCGCCCAGGGCGCTGGTACGAGCGCCTTCTTCAGCGTATTCCACTGAGTTGGCGTTCGCTCCCGAAGATGCGATCTCAAAGGTATGCGTTTCACCACTCGCTGTGAACAGGGTGTACTGAAAAACGGCATAACGCAGACGCACCAGCACGCGCTTTTCGCCGGGGTTGACCAGCTCCAGGTCAGCGGGGTTGAACGAGAAGTTCCATCCCAGGCCTTTCGGCCCGAAAACCTGGGTGATGCGCTCCAGCATGTAGCCGGTGTTTATGTCTGTGAGATCAGCGCCGCCCGGTACGCCCTTATAGGCTTTGGGATCATCGAACGGCTCGGCCAGCCGCTGCGGGATCTCGATAGCCGGGATGCCAGTGAAAGTAAACAGTTGTTTGTCCATGGACTTGTCCTCCGTTTCCACCCCTGTACGCAGCAGGGACGGGTAAACGATGAAATAAAACCCTCCTGCGCAAGGGGAGAACTGGCGAACCGCGCCAGGTGCAAACAAAGGATCACCGGCATTCCTGCCAGGGTGCCTTTTGTCTCGACTGCTCAATTGTCAAGGTGCCCGAAGTAACTTTCAGCAATCAGCGTCCAACGGTGTCTCGTAAACACGTTCGAGCGATCGCTGATGGTTGAAAGCTACCAGCTCTCTGCCCAAAGCGGCGAATTCGCTGCGATGCGCTGTACTCCAATCAAAGTTTCCATATCCGTCGCTGCGCCATGTGCCAGGCGGGGGTTGGTTTGTAACCCAGCCTTTACCCGGTCTACCAGGCCTGCCCGGGCTTGCTTATTCAGCATAAAGTATGCGGGTGGGCTGACGGGCGCATCGCCCAGCAGCCAGCGCCCGCTATCCTGTTCGGCAAACTCGACGTAAACAAGGCTGCGCTCCTCGCCGCGCTTGAGCAGCAGATCGGCTCCAGCAGGCGAGGAGGGTGGTGGGAATACCAGGGCTTTGTAACCCCTTAGGCGGGCATGGGCGGCCAGGAAAAAGACGCCCATCAAGTGCGTAGTGGAGCCACGGAATATCCGGGAGGCCCGCCCCCAATCCGACTCTTCAATCTGCCAGCCGAAGATCCCGCATAACTCTCGACCTTGATCGGTGAAATCCATAATCACCAGACGGGAAGACAGGCCTTCTTTGGCCGTTACGTCCAGGATATCGCGCCGTACCAGGCCGAGTTCCGGCAGTTGGTCAACCGCCTTACGGATTGCGGAGGTGCGTTTTTCCGCCTCATCGGCCATGCTGAGCAGGGCATCCAGCTCCATGCGGCAGCTCACTCCGTAGCGGGCCAGCACGTAGAGCGCCATCGACTGCCGGTACCATCGCTCTTCTGTTGTTTTCGCCAGCTGCTTGAACCGCACCGGGATCAAGGGAGCCTGCCACCGGCGCAGCTCGTCAATGATGCCTTCATGACCGCGCGGCGCATCATTTACAGGTTGTGGGATTAACCGCTCGATTCCAGCGGCCGGCCCCGAAGGGATTGCCGGTGGGGCGGGAACAACCGCCTGGCGCCGGGCAATATCGTTTAGCAGCGGCTCACCCTCAACCAGTGGTTCAGGCCGCTCTTCCACCGCTTCGTCCGGCTCATCGGCTTGCTGATCTACTGGCTTATCCAATTTGTCGAACTCTTTCATCGCCAGGGTCAGCTCGCTTTGGAGCTTGGTAAGCTGTTTGTGCAGCGCTTCAAGCTTTTGTCGGTTGAAACTGCCCTTGGCCGGTTTAGTTGTTCCCTTGCTTTTTGATTCACCCCACACCGAGCCTGGCTGCAAGAATACGTGGGCTGTAAAGAAATTGCGCCAGTCTTCGGGTTTCCAGGCTGCAAAAGCGGTTGGATCGGCTTTTTGGACTGTCTCCAGATCTGCCCCAGCGTTGTGATTGGCGACATCGATCAGCAGCTTCTGATATTCTTCGTTGCAGCGTTCAGCCTCCGCTCGCTTTTGGCGTTCAATATTGGCAATGGCGCGAAACGAGCGGTCGGCTGCGGTTTCTGCCGGTTGTTTCAGGATCGATGGTTCGGGAGCTTTATCGCTCATTGGTGGCTCGCCTCATCCAATAGCTGAATGGTCTGCAGCAAAGCGGTTTCCGCTTCTACCCGGTCGACTGCGCCGGCGGCCCAATCTCGCACCAGCAGCGCAGCCTGATAAAGCGCTTCACGCTCATCAGCCAGGGCAGCCTGTCCATCAGCGGTATCGCGCGCCACCTGCTCGACCACCAGTTGAGCGCGCACCACATCGGGAGAGCCTTCCATGAGCGTTGCCAGCGCTTCGCTGTCCTGGCGCATCAGCGTCAACTCGGCTGCGTAGGCCCGGCGCGCCTGCAGCACGCGCCACTCATTCCATGTGAGAACCTGGTCGCCTGGTGGGGTGGTGAAGTACCCCAGCGTCCCAAGGCCGGCCAGGATCAGCAGCAGCGCCGGCAGCCAGGCGGCCAGGTTCCATTTCTTCGAGAAGTCGAGTTCAAACTCCACTGCGGTCACCCTTGTATCAGCGGGTAAAACGAATGGCGGATACGGCGCTGGCCTGGATATTGATGGATGATCCCAGCATCACAGCCAGCGGGACGGCTGCAGCGCTGTTGCACTGCATGACAACCCGGTTGAAGTTGGGAACGATCGACACCGATGCGCTGAAGTTGATCTGAGAGCGGTCGCCCAGGGTGTTGTCGAACGTACTGCGCGCTTTGCCCAACACGCCGCCCAGGTTGGGAAGGAATTGTGTGGCTCCCGTGTCTCGGAACGCGCGGTAGTCTGCTCCGGACCAGGCGGCGTCTTCACAGGCAGCGTCGGTGGCTGTCTGCAGCCGGCCGCGTACATAAAAGAGCCGGGCGCCATCGATGACGAGGATCATCAACGGCACAACCACGGCTGCCAGAAAGATGGCTGTCCAGGCTGCGCTGGAGCCACGTTCAGAGCCACGCTTCTGAATGCCGGGCCTGGAATTTTGAAATTGCTCCATTTCACCAACCCTCCTGCCGAAAGTGAGAGGATGCCGAGCCTGTAAATTGAGCCGGCATGCCGACGCCAAAGAACCCGGCCAGAGCAGCGAAGTAGTTCGGTACGGTGTAGCTTACCGAAACCGTGATGAGGCTGCCTGGCGCTCCACCACCGGAAACGCCAATGCTGTACGTTCCGATAGGAGCAGCTCGGACCGCCTGATTGGCGTTTGCAAAAGCCACCCCGGCCGGGTTCGACTGCGCTACTGCGCCCATGCGCGCCCCGTAGTTGGCCGCGTTGCCGGCATTGACCGCTGCGACGCCGTAGAAAGCCATGTTGACCAGGGCGATGGCGATCAGCAGCAGCACGGGAAAGACAAAAGCTGCTTCGTCCATTTCGCCGCGCCGGTCACGGGCTAAAGCACGCAAACTAGAGATCAGGGTACGCATGTCCGCTTCCCTGGGCTACACCATTCCGGCGAGCTGCTGGAACAGGGCGCTGACGCGGGTGCCCAGCAGGGTCACCGCAGCGGCCACGACGATGACGAAGAAGGCGATCAAGATAGCTTTCTCGTCAAGCTCGCCGCGCTGGTCGTGCAGCAGGTCGGCAAGAGTAGAGCGGGTTTTGATGGCAGCCAGAGTGAGACGGTTTTTTAGAGATGTAAGCATAATTAGCAACTCCTTGGTATGGGGTAAACAAAAAGTGCCGCTTCGAAGTGAAGCAGCACATGTGGTGGAAACGCTTTGCCAAATAGGCATTGCATCAGAAACAGTATCGATTATATCTTTGATACCTGAAGAGGCAAGGGTATAAGATGATTGAAAAATAAGTTATCAGATATAAAGGAAAATAAATTTACTTACCTATCGGTTATTTTGATGCGAATATTTTGCACATGTTTTTGCTTTGATTGTCCTTTACAAATGTTTTTATGGGGTTATAATTGTCAATAGCAAAACCTCTATACATGTTATTCCATTCTCTATATGTCTTGATAGCTAGAAAGGGGCCCCATAATGAAATCATCTGTACCCCAAAAGTCGGTTGTTGTAAATAATCCTAATACTGATTTTGAAATATATGATGAGATAGTGATTCGGGTTACCAACGTAGCTGAAGAAACTTGTTCTTGTGGTTGTAGCCCGGGTGAGTCCTGTAGTGGTGATTGTAGCGGAGAGTAATGAACATCTTAATGATTGCCAAGTATCCCCCCATTCAGGGTGGTGTAAGTCGAGATAATTATTGGCTTTCTAGACGGTTTGTTGAAAAAGGTCATCAAGTTACAGTAGTAACAAACGCAGCTGAAGTTGAACAGCCCTATAGAATTAAACTATCTTCGTCTAAAGACGAAGATAGTTTAAATTGGAATGGCAAAATACGAGTAATTAGTACTGCTCTTGACACTCAGCATTTTTATATTCCTAAAGCTAATCCTTATCATTCTAAACTTTGTGGGCTTACATTGGCTGAAATTGAAGAAAATCAGCCAGACTTTATTTGGGCTTCTTACCTAGAACCATTTGGCGTGGCGGCTTTAACAGTAAGCTCTCTAACCGGCGTTCCTTATGTTATTCGGCATGCCGGGAGTGATATTGGACGCCTAATGGGTACAAAACAGCTATACCCAATTTACAGAAAAGTTTTTGAACAAGCAAAATATGTAATTACTTCTGATGCGTTTATTGGTAGTTTCCTCTCTCTTGGTATTCCTTACCGGAAGTTAGTAGTTTTACCTTTTAGTTATCTTCATCCTGATTATTTTAAACCACTACCTCTTACACAAAGCTCCACCTATACCCTCGGAATATACGGTAAAGTTGGGAGAGCTAAGGGGTCGAATGTTCTTATAGAGGCTGTAAATATTCTTAAAAATAAGGGTGAACAAGTTTTAATTCGAGCTCACTGGGGTGGGAATAACTTGAGTGAAATCCAACTCGAGATCGATAATTTGGGGCTGGAAAGTTATTTTGATATTCAACCTTTTATTCCCCATTGGGAAATTCCTAAATTTATTCATAGTTGTGACGTAATGTTATTCCTGGAGAATAACTTCGGAATAAAGTTTCATACTCCGGGTATTCCTAAAGAAATTCTTGCTTGTGGCCGTCCATTAATTACGACTTATGAGGTAGCTAACAAACCTATTTATCAGGAGCACCTCAACCACTTAATTAATTGTTACATCTTGCAAAACCCTAACGATCCAGAAGATTTGGCACGGGCGATTATTGCCTTAAAAGATAAATCGTTGAGAGAAAAACTCTCCCAGCCTCAGTTGTACTTTGATGCACAAAAGGCCTATGAAATGGTAGGAAGAAGCATCGAAAATTTGACTCAAAAAATAAAGTCAGACCCCGTCAATGTACACTATGAGGATTATAGAAACCAAGTAAGAGCTTCACTAGAAACTCTATATCCATTTACTTTCACTACGCTCAACCATGCTCAATCTCGGTCAGTTGGCACTTATATAAATTCATTGCCAAAAAATGTTAGTGAGTTGAATCTAATAGAAACCTTTTATGCTAAGTTTTATTCTTCTAAAAGAACTGCTACCGTTCTAAAAGACTGTCTTCGGTTTGAATATTATCTAGCCAAAACGAGACTTTTAGTTTTTCCTGATGAAGTATTTGTCAATATTAATAACCAGAGTCAAACGAAAGATATCCATGAGATTAGCTTTCAGTCTCTTATAACTCTTGGCCCAAGTGTTTTCTTTGATACTTTTTCTTATGATGTAACTGAAGTTTTTGATTTAACAAATCCTGATTGGAAGAATATTAAGCGAATACCAACATACCTTATCGTTTACCGTCCATCGAAAGCGAACACGCGAGTACTAAAGGTATCTTCTTCGGTGTTAGACCTACTTACTTGTTGCTCGGCTGGAGTAACAACAAAAGATTTGTGCGAGAAATTCCCCTTGCAGCAGGAAAAACTACTTCCCCTACTTTCATCATTTGTAAGTCGACGAATCCTTGAAGTTAATTAATATTTATGAGCAACCTTCAGTTATCTATCCAATGGCATATTACTACTAAGTGTGGACATCATTGCGAACATTGCTATGTTACAGATCCATCTACTTATCCCTTAGAACGCAATAATCCGCGAGATTATAATAGTTTGATTGCTACATTGGATTCGCTGGATAAATTTTCCGAACAGTGGGGGGTGCGCATGGATACTTTTACAATTACTGGTGGCGACCCCTTAAAGAGCCCCTATGTATTTGACCTATTGGAAGAATTAAACCGGCGACATAAAAGAGTTCAACTTTTGGGCAATCCAGAAACGCTTGATGAAAAAGCTGTTCGCCAGTTAGTAGCATGTAATATCCGTTCTTTTCAAATGAGTTTGGATGGGATGGAAGATAAACATGACAGTTTTAGGCACGATCGAGGAACTTTTAGACGGACAATTGAGAAACTTGAACTTCTTGAAAGTCATGGTATTCGTACTAATATAATGTTTACCCTTTTTCGGGAGAATGAAGCAGACCTGTTACCCCTCATCCATGAACTTTCCTCAAATAGTAAAACTTCTTCGTTTTCCTTTGATATAGGAGTTAATGCTGGTAGTGCAAAATCCTTAGGCACCAATTTTAGCTCTGAAGAAATCAGAAATATATTTGATCGTTATAATGAAATGAGGATTGATCTGCAAGCTCGAGGTTTCTCAATACGTTTAGGGGAGAAGTGCCATTTATTTAGAGCGTATCACTATGAAAAAGGAGAATATCAGGTACCTGATATTCCTGGTGCGCCAATTACTACTGGCTGTTCTATTGGATGGGGGGGAGTTGCTATCTTGAGCGATGGCTCGGTTTTGCCATGTAGAAGATTACCACTAGTGATTGGAAAACTTCCCGAACAATCCTTTGAAGAAATATTTCTGGGATCTTCGCTAATGAGGAAATTCCGTCGTCACGAATATTATCAAGAATGTGGTAGTTGTGAATTATATTCTGTATGCCGTGGATGCCCGGCCTCAGTCTATGGTATTGAAGGTGATCCCTTTAAGGAAAATCCCTTTTGTTTCCATAAGCCAAAGAGCACTGGTACTACTAAATCATACCATCCATCTCCTTCCATTAATCAATCTAACCGACTTGAGTTTGACTGGATGATAGCACGCCAAGAAGCAATAAGTCGTGACGCGTATGAACGATCAACAGCGCTCCTAGGCGTGAAGTTTTCTCATCATACCGTTTGTGACCAATTTATTAAGCGAACATTTCCTAAGACTCTTGCACTTTACCAAGGTGATGTGGAATTTTCTGAGTTTAGTTTCTTTACCCGTAGAGAAGCAATTGACGGCTTTAGAATGTTTGTTGCTGGGTCTAATCGTGGGGCTAATCCATTCTCAGCGTTAATTCGTGATGTTGCAAGTATTGAGGGATTATTTTATCTAACAAAACACACCCATCATGTAGATGCATTAAATTTAGAAAACATCGACTGGCACCGTCAGCTATTCACTTCTCGAAATGTTTTTATCGCGAGATTTGATTTTAATGTTCTGCCGTTGCCATACCTTTCGCTTTTCGAAATAAAGAATTTATCTGTCTCGCCCACATGGGCTATTTTTTATCGTACCAAAGAAGCTGGGCAGGTAAATATTTTATCTATTTCAAAAGGGTGTTATGATCTCCTAAATATTCTTTCAACTCCTATGTCGATTTACCAATTAGCCAATAATATGACCCAGATTCCTCTAGAAAAGCTCTTTGAGGTTATCAAGAGATTTATGCAAAAGGGAATCATTCAGATGCAGTAAATAAAAACTGATCCCAATCCAAAGCACACCTACCTAAAAATGAAGATGCGAATAATTCAAATAGTACGTATTCCTTTTTGTTTCTGAATAATAATCCTAACTCATGTTGTTTCAATTGCTTATCAGTAACAATTTTATTGCAAAGATCGTTAAAATCTTTTCGTAGTTTTCCCATTGTTGACGGAAAACCCATCTTTTGGCGTAGAACTGAATTATAAGCAGCTTCTCCAAATTGTTCCAAAGCCAAAACTTTTAAAATATATTTTTGTATACCCAGTTTGCGATTAATGCTATATTCAGGATGAATACTGATAAGGAAATTGAACAGATCAGGATAAATATAGGGTAAGCCAATATCCAGATTGAAAACAGCTCCACATTTCAATAATGGTTGTATGTGCAAATAATATAGCTTCTCAGTAGATGTTAGACGAAAGATGTAGTCCATAAATGTAGGGCTGTTTGTGGCGATAAGATTTTCGGCAATATTAGAGGCGCGATCACTCAAAGAAAGCCCGTATTTATTTAAGTATTCCCAGTTTCCACGAATACCTTCTGCAAGTGGCTGCGGGTTTAGAAATTCAGGGTAACCTAAGAAAAGTTCATCCGCACCTTCCCCACTTATCATTAAATCATATCCTTGATGATTGATCTCTTCGCTCAGTAAAAACAACATCAATCCACCGATACTCCTCGTAGTCTGTTCACTATGGTAAATATATTTAGGTAAGGCATTGAGAAATTGAGACAACCCAATCAATACAGTTTGATGCTTCATGTTTAAGTTTGCACACAAACGACCAGCTTGATAGATATCTGGATGGGATGGATTATCTGCAACGGTAAACGCTTTAATTTCTCTTCGCCTTCTTTCAGGTAAATACAGAGTGATTATTGATGAATCAAGCCCACCAGAAAGAATAATGCTTGTTGTCTTATTTATATTCGAAAGAGTTTGAACTGCTTTACTAAGCTTTTCATCCAAATTCAGAATCGCTTCCCTAAAACCTATATCAGATTTATTAGTAAAAGGTAGATCAGTAAGCTTCTCTATTTGGATAGTAACTTTTTCATCATTGGGCGTAACTTGTAAAATAGCACCTGGATCCAATAAATATATACCTTTGAAATAGGTTTCTGTTCCGGTTGGATGTGACAATACAAAACTATCAATATAAAGTTGTAGATTTAGTTGAGGAGGACTCCCAAGGATGGCCAAAATCGTTTTAATATCGGATGAGAATAATAAGCAATGGTTGTCATGGAAGTAATATATAGGGTTGCTTCCTAGAGGGTCTCTATAAATTGCCACTTGGTTTTGGTTTACTACAATTGCCGAGAACAGACCATCAATAAACTTAAAGCAGGAATTTCCAATCTCCTTATAGGCATATGGAATCATTTCTTCCAGTGAGTTGAATTTAATATCAGTTCGAATACCGGATACTTTATCTAGTTTAAAGATATTTCCCTGAACAACAGCTATTATATTGTCATTATAAGCTTGGTAAAAAAGTTTATCATCTGTTGAATTCACATCAGACTGCTCAACGCCAATAAAAGTACCTTCTTTTATTTTCCAACTCATCTTTGAAAATTGTAACTTTACAATGTTCAAGTCTATTTTAGATCCTGGGCCAATTACCCCACCGATTATTCTTTTCATTTATCCTCCAAAATAGGTATCATAATCTTCCGCTCAGAGAATTCTGCGATTTGTCGGATTTCGGTTGTTATAACAACTCGGCATTATTGAAGCACCATTTTTGTCATGTAGGATGTGCAGAGCATTATGAATGTACTACAAGTTGCTTGCTGAGAGAATAATTCAATGCCGATTCTGCACGAATTTCCTTAGCAAAGGATACGCCGTATTCTAAAATAGCATCTCAAAAAGATTGTTCACTTGTACTTTATGATTTTAAACCCTAATGAAGCAGCTAATTCAGGTTTCTGGATAAATTTTGCAATTGCATTTTTACACACACATCGTGTGGTTTTACAACGAGTGGAGGCCCAAGGTTTTACAAGGGATGTTTCTAGAGCTGAACGAGCCAGACAATTACCTGCACAATGCCATTTGAAGGCACAAAGTTTACATTGCTCTAAGTTGTATATATTGCGTTGGTATAAGCTGTAGAAGCTATCAGGATTTATGTTGATTTGATTTGTCCTAGCTTTGATTTTTCCCAAATAAAATAATTCAAAACGATGGTCACTAGGGTCTAAAACTTCATGGCAGGAGGTAACTGTTCCTTGTGGTGTGACAACTATATTTAAGCCGGCCGCATTGCAGTAACGAGGAACAATTTCGTTTAATCGGAATACCGATGACTTAACTTTCATCCCTTTTGCGAGACCTACTTCTAAAGCTGATATAAAATTTGTTGCAAAATCTTCCGGCGAAGGTGCACTACACTGAGTTGCTAGCGAACGCCCACAAATAGCTTGAGGTTCAAATTCAATACATAAATCTGGAGCTATATTAGCAATGTAATCAATCATCTCTACCATGTGATTAACGCTAGAGTTTGTAATCACTGTGTGAATCGTCAGCTTGGTTTTGGCGTTGCTGCAGAAAAACTGAATACTTTTTAGTACATGATCAGTGGTGAAAGACCCCCCTCGAAACGGGCGCTGAGAATTTTGGTATCTTGGAAGACCATCAAAAGATATCTTTATTTCACTAAAATTTTCCTGTAACCAATCTCTTTGATGATAACTCAAGATTCCATTTGTATTTACCGATGCACTCAATTCTAAATTCTCACACCGGCTAAGCTCCTGTGCATATGACATGGATGACTTTAAGGTATCCCACGCTATCGTTGGCTCACCTCCACCTAGATATCTTAAGCGGACAAATCTTGTATTCGATAAAATAGCATTTTGAACTAAAAAATTAATTGTTGTATTTACGGTATCGAGATCTATTGGTTTAGAAACTAAGTTTGCTTCTGAATAACAATAGGCACAATTTAATTGGCATTGTTGTGTTAATATAATCGTCGCCGAAGTAGGATTGAGTGAAAACTTTTTTAAGCGAGGGAGATGGGCTTGTTTTTGTGCTATTAATCCTTTGTCAATTAAAGTATTTGTAAGGTCAGGATACTTCTTAGTAAAAGTTGCTAGATCAAGTTTGGAGGTAATACAATCTTCCAAATCTTCTTGTATTTTCTCCTCGGTTGATACAATGACCTTTTGTAGAGGCCAATAATAAATATTTTCTTTGGAAGAAAGCCTTATTTTGTAAAATTCTTTTTGAAACTGCACTTAGCTATTCACTTTCTTTTCAAATCCATTATTCTAAGACCATACGCAGAAAAAATAGAAAACATCTAAGCGTTGCTGTCAACTTTCTTTGACTTGAGAAGGCTGAACACTTTAATTTTACAATTAAGGAAGCGACTCTATTAACTTTGAACCTCTTTTGGGTATAGTATATCGATAATTTTATTAACTACTTCATTCTCATCTATAACAGATGTATTAATTATATTCGCGTTCTCTATTTTACCTGTACACATAGGGATAAGGAACGCCAAACGGTCTTGATCCAAAACTTTTTCCCTACTTTGATTACGCTTTATTAGGTCATTCGTCTGTGCAGTAAGCTGAAAGACGAAAAATGGTACTGACTGGTTAGTGGCTAGATGTCTCCAAACATCTAAGTATTCGGAACGAATGAATAGCTCATCTACAATTACCGTCCAGCCATGCTGCAAATAAAATTTTGCAAGCTCTTGAGCACCCAAGTGAGCCAACCTTTTTATAGGGGGAATAAACTGGCTTCCACACATATCTACAATAGCATCCACCTCGATTGCAATAGCATGTTCGAAACAATTTCTTAACTGTTGACTTGTTGTGGTTTTTCCGCTCGCTGGAGGTCCACAAATTACTATTACTGCCGGAAAGTGTTTTACTTTTGTGATCATTGATTGTCCTAAGTTTTATAACTTGATTTTATCGCTTACTTATACTTAGCTGGCCTTCCGGCTCCTGGCTTCCGAATTCGCTCATCATTGTTTTTCGATAGATTTTCACTAAGGTCTTTTAAACCTCTACGGATAGTCTTATCGCTTAAACCTGTAATCTGAGAAACTAAATAAACACCCCGTAATTCTAATCCATAATTTTCAGCCAATATAGCTGCAAACCATCGACGTTGTTGTTCATTGAGCTGGCTCATTAAAAGATTAATATGATTATGTAACAATTGTTCGGGGTGGTCGACCCCTAGGCTGCAAATTGCACAAGTGCACTGAGTAACAGGATGATTAGATAATGACATTGAAATTCTTATTGGAAAATCTTGATTACCAGAAGGGTTGCAACTCCTGCAGCATAACCTATAAAAGCTGGCATCCGATAATTCCAGGTATGGGAATGATATATTCTCAATCCCATAAACCAAAAACCGAGTCCAAGCCAGGCCCATACAAAAAGTTGCATGTCCAAAACCATCAGTGTGAGGCTTGCTTTGATATCTGCTCCACCAATCCAGCCCCGATCCCACATAATAACTAATGGGATCGCTGTGATCAACACAGGAAGTAATTGTTCCTGAGCTATTCCTGTCAGTCGCAGAATGATACCAATGCCAAGAGGCAATAAGGTAAGACAATTGTCCACTTCTCGTCTGCGCCAGTCTTGCACAGCGCAGACGAGAAGCCAGACAAACACTGCTACCAGGAGGCGGTAATCAGACATAGCATCCGAAAGAAGGTGCATTGATGAAAGCCCTGTACCGAACTCTCATTAACCAAAACTGGCATCACGACCACAAAAACCACCATCCAAACAAATGGGACCATGACCATAAACAGGGAGGCCCAAAATAGAAACAGGCAATAACGTTCATCGTTCATCAGCAGCTCCTCAGTAGACCCATCCGAGATTTCCGTACTGGTGGCCAGGAATTAAACATCCTGATTCTTACTTCCGGTTCCAGGGTAGTGATACACCTTGTAAATCGGGACTAAAAAGTGATCCATCTCTTCGACTTCATCATCTTTGGAGCGGACAAACAGCATCCAGATCTGTGCGCCGACATACACGACCAGGCAGCCTACCAGGATCAGGACATCCAGAAAAGTGGAAAGCAATTCCTTGAGCAAGGTTTTCTCCAGTAATGTTTCAACCAAAGCAGCAATCAGGTGCATTTGGCGATGTAAATCAGCACGCCGATCAATGTGGCGAAATAGAGAAAGCCGCACAGGCAGGCAATCGCAAGTGGATCCATATCACCACAACCCTGGGATCAGACGCCACTGAACCTGGTGGGCGTACAGCCTGTACCCACTCACTGTATGCTCCTCCCAACGGATGCGGACCAGCGTGTTGATGAGTAGCACGCCAAAGACAAGCGCATTCCAGGGTGACTGGTTGTTGATAAAGACGGCCAATACAGCCAGCAGTTCTCCGGTGTAAATCGGGTGGCGCAGGTGACGGTATGGGCCATGGAGCACCAGGCCCCGGTCGGCTGGGGCAATCCCGAAGGATTTTCCCAGGCTGAACAGACCCCAGGCAGTGAGCAGCAAACCAGTCACAGCGAGGATAGTCTGGAAAATGCCCGGCTGCCCACTGACCTGCATCAGGAAAGGCAGCAGCGCCGAGACCCAGGCTGCCAGCTTGCGGCCGGATGGGACATGAGCAATGTCAGAGCGGCGCGTGACCAGGGCGTAAGCCACCAGGCCGGCCTGCAAAGCGAGCAGCGCAATGAGCAGGCTGCGTTCGATCCAGGCCTGTCCCAGGCGTAACCCGGCCAGGGCCAGCCAGAAAGCGAGCGCGAGGATGTTGGTGAAGTAAGGCAGTTTTGCTTTCATAAGTCGGTTTACCTTCTGAGATCAGAACATCGACAGGATTGGCAGCATAAACGAACCCAGGATGACCATCACGAAGGGAATGAAAAAGAACAGGGCGGTGGCCATCACCAGGCGTGAGTCGAGCTTCTTGGTTTCGCTCATCAGACGGGCGCGATACTCACGCGACATCGCCTGAGCGATGGCAGACATCTGGTCCGCGCCGGCTACGCCCTTTTCTGATACCCGGTCGAGCTGAGATGCAAAGGAACGCACAGCAGGGAGATTGGCCTGAGTAAAGGTCTCGATCAGGGCGCCCTGGAGCTTAGCGCCGCTGTTGAGCCCGCCATCCCGCCGGCTGAACAAGGGTTTGCCGCTGCGCTGCGAGAGCGCCACAGCTTCGCCGATCAGCACCGGCAGCGGGCCGGGCAGTCGGGTGCTGCGATTAAGCGCCTGTTCGGGGGGAACGTTGGCGGACATCTCGGCAGCGATGAGTGAGGCGGTTTCAGGCAGGCTGCGAATGGTCTGCTTGCGCACCCGGTTGGCTTTGCTGCGCACACCGATAAAGGGGTAGATAAAGGCGAGCACGGGCGCACCCAGGCTGATCGGCGCAGGGTACAGCAGCAGGATGCCGCAGGCACAGGCGCCATAGAGCATGGCGACGAAGACGAGCTGCCCGATGCTCCATTCGGGGTAATAGCCGCCGCGCTGCGCCCAGCGCAGATGGTCCTCCCAGGTAGACAGCGAGATGGGCAGTCGGCTGGCAACCCGCTCGCCAAACTTTTCGTTAGTCGACTTGGGACGCGGCCCGCCTTTGAAATCAGAAAGCTGGCGGGCAGCCCCGGTTTCGATGCGGATAATGGCAACCAGGTAGGCGACGATGCCGCCGATCGCCAGTGCGCCGGCCCACCAGGCGGCAAGATGAACGATTCTTTCCATAAGCATGGCTCCTTTACTGGGTGGCTTCGTTGATCGTGTTGCCGATGTACCACCAGCCGATACCGGCCCAAACGATGGCGATCAGCGTGGCGATCTGTACAATCGGGTTATCGGCGATGGCCTGGCTGGCCGGGTTGAGCATGACCGAGGCCACAGCTCCGCCCAGGGCCAGGGCTATGATCCGCACCGTGCCCCAGGCGCCATCGGCCACAGCCATCGCTTCGGCGCGGGTTTCCAGCAGACCGGAAAGATTCTGGGCGGTTTGTTGGAAGGCCTGTACGTACCCCTGGCCACCGGTCTCGTACAACCGCTCAACCTGCACAGCGAAGAGCAGTAGCGCTGAAGAAATATCTTTGGCTTCATCCTGCATTTCCTTCAGCCCATTCATTCCATCAGCCTGCATCTTGCGCACCAGGCGCTGCACCCAGGCCTGCAACGGCCCACCCGGCTGCAGATCTTCAGCTTCTTCGCTCAAGGCGCTCAACACATTTGAGCTGGCCTGCAGGCCGCCCGACAGGCGAGTGAGCAGCAGCGGGATCTCCTTTTCCATCGCCTGGCGGACCTTGGTCCACTTGCTGCTGACCAGGCCGTTGACAATCACGTAGGCCAGGCCGGGCGCAGCCAGCCAGATCAGCGGGGGGAAACCGGCTAATGCAATGGGGAGCAGCAGGCCTAATGTAACGACGCCATAGGCGGTGTACAAGGCGGTTTCTTCCCATCCGGATACGTCGATGCCGTAGCCAGAAAATGCCAGGCGAATGATGTAGGGCTTGCTGCCCATGCGGGCTTCAGTGCGCTGTTTTTCAGTTGCGCCGGTGGCATTGAAATCGGACAATGCTTTGTGCGAGCCAAAGGCCAGGCTGAGCAGCCATTTCAAGATGAAATGAGCCATGACAGCCAGCGCCCCGGCGGCAATCATTGGAAAGATCAATCGGACAGCTTGCATGGTGGTTCTCCTAACGCCGGGTGAGCGGCAGCATATTGGCGTCGCCGAGTTGGTAGACCTGGCGGAAGCTGACATTGTTGTCCTGCAGCTCCGGTTCTACCTCCCAGGCGCCCAGGATCTGGCGGCGATTGCCCACCCAACCGACCTGCACCACCAGATCAATTGCCTCGGTAAAGATACCGTTGACCGTGTCGCGATCTACCTGCATATCGGCGCCCATGATGACCGCCATGCGGGTTACCGCTCGTTTGGGACCTTCGGCATGGAAGGTGGACAGGCCGGGGTGATCGGACATCTGCGCCCGGAAGAGCGACATGGCCGCATCGCCTGTGCGCACCTCACCCAGGATCAGCCAGCGCGGCGACATGCGCATGGCATCATCGACGCCGTTCTTGAGGTTATAGGCAGGGACCGTCGATCCCGTCACAGCCGGACGGGCTTCAACCGTCACCACGTGTGGGTGGTCGAGCCAGATCTCTTCCGGGTCCTCGATCTTGACCACGCGCGCCTGTTTGGGGATGCCGTTGGCCAGCGCCGAAAGCACGGTGGTTTTGCCCGTGTCGGTGCCGCCGATCACCAGCAGGCGGGTCTGGCGTGAGACGGCTTCCACTAACCCGTGAATTACGGAGGCAGGAGCCACTTTCCACTCGATCAATCTTTCCGGCTGCACCGGTTTGGCCTCGAACAGGCGGATGTTGATCGATGGATATCCCAAGCCGGGGACCAGGACAGGGTGAAGGATTTTGACCCGCGCCCCACCGGTGCCCTCTGCACGCAGCAGTTTGGCGTCTACCGAGGGCATCGCCTCAGAAACCGAGCGCCCGAGCGGGGCCAGCAAGGTTTCCACCGCTCGCCAGACTTCGGCAATCGATGGACGAAGCGATAACTGGTCAAAATCTCGCACACCCTTGGCGCGCGCCCAGACGCTACCATCCGGGTTCAAGGTGATTTCTGAATAGCCGGGGTCAAAACTCCCATTGGGCAGGAGGGCGCTGAGAAATCCAAGCCCACCCACTTGAGCCACCACACGCTGCACCAGGGTGCTCTGCAGATCGCTGGGGATCACCAGGCCGCGTCGGCCGGCCGCACTGACCAGCGCCGGCTGCGCCTTGGCGGCTAACTGCGTGGTGTCCCGCACTGCCGTCAGGGTTAGTCCCTGGCGCTGCAGCACATCTACTGCTTCGCTGACGACCCAGGCCTGCTCCTGTTCGGAGAGGGTCTGGATCATGCTGGACCACGTATTACCCAAGACCATGCTACACCTTGACCTTGATCGGTCCGAAATGCAGAACCTTTTTGTTGGTACTGACTGGGGCATCATCCCGAATCGCGATCAGGGTATCGGCCAATGGCCGCAGTGCCCGGGCAAAATCATCGCTGACCACCAGCGGCATGGTGCGCTGGTCCTGGGCCTGCCCGACGCGCGGGTCATCGGGTATCTCGGCGATGATGGGTGGAAAGGCCTTTTCCAGGGTGGCGGAAGCGGAGCGGTGCCATTCACCACTATCCATCCGGTTACCCATGCGATTCAGAACCACATATACAGCCCCCGAGGGGATAACGTGCTGCACGGACAGATACTTCACCGCCGTTTTGTAACTCTCAACCGCTCGTAAGATACCCTCCAACGACGGGCGGGCAACCAGCACCAGGGTATTGGCGGCCGAGATGGCGCTGGCCGCCATTGCGTTAGGTGGAGCATCCAGCACGATCACGGCATACTGGTTATGGATGGCATGCATGACCAGCTTATCCATCGAGATGGACGGCTCCTGCATTGAGCTGGTCCTCTGGATTTCATCGAGAACGCTGGGAAAACCAGCCAGCACATCCAGGTGATCCTTCTTTTGGATTGCTTTGCGCAGACCTTCCTCGGACGGGTTGCCCAGCCAGTGGGTAATATTGGGCTCCTTCTTCAGGCTCATGATCAACGGCAGGTCGTCGGGAGCGCCCAGGCCGATCAGCAGCGTGGGCAGACCGCGCCGGGCCGCCTCGTAAGCCAGATTGCTCGAGATGGTTGTCTTTCCAACACCGCCGGCCTGATTCCAGACTGTGATGATGCGCATCTGCACCGGCGTTGATCCGCGGGCGTAGCTCATCGCATCCCATGATCCCTGCATGCCCGGTTGATCGCTTTGGCGCAAGGAATGGATATCCTCGTAAATCTTTCTGGCCAGCTCAGGCAGATGCACCTCACCTTTGTAGGTGGCTTTGACGGCTTTGATGCTTTTCACGGCCTGGTTTTGCTCATCGGTGGCATTCACCGGCAGCAGCACATAAGCAGCGGCCTGAACGCGAGTCAGGAAATTCACCAGGTCCTGGGGGCCGCGAAAAATAGACGCATCCAATAACAAGGCATCCGGGTTATTGGCCAGCTTGGAGGTAAGATCCTCCGCATCGTAGGCCCAGGACAGTACCCGGAAACGCGCGTCGGATTGCAGGGCAGCATTCCAGGCGTTAGTGCGCGGCTGCGGCCCGGCCAGGAGGATTGAGACAGTTTCGGCGGTCGGCGCCGGGGTCGAATTCCAGGTAGCATTCATGAACACCTCAATTCTTCTTCGGTTTGGCGGTGGGAGTCGATGTCGGCAGGACAATGGCCGGCGCGCCGGGGGTAGCGGTCGCTGCTGGCGCGGCATAGTTGACCTGCGTGGCGGTCGGTGTAGGTGAAGGACCAGGGGTGCGTACCAGGTCGGGCAGGTAGACGCCAGATGAGACAAACGCCATTGGCTGCTCAGGCTCCAGATAGAGAGTCAGCTTTGCATTCCCGGCCTGGTCCAGCGCCGGCAGCAGGTCAACGGCGTACACCAGGCGGGTATCATTGGGGACGCCAAAAGCGGCAAAATCGTAGCCTACCACGCGTGCCATGATGGGTACGGCGAGCACCACAGTGCCGGCGTCCTGGCGACCCTGGGCAAAGCTGCCGGTGCTGGCGCCCAGCCCACCGCCGTCATCCTCGGCCGGCTCGGCCTGGGGCTCTTCGGCTTTGAAAGACGGCGAGATGTACAGTACACGCAGGCCGCCGATCACCGCTTTCCCAAATGTGCCGTTTCCGCTGCTGTCGGGGATAACCGCAGTCACGCCGACGTGATCGCCTGGTTTAAGCAGCCCTGCCAGGCCACCTGAGTCAGTCACGCGGATGGCAATGGCGCGTTCGTCGGCGCCAAGCACAATCGCCTCGCCGCCCAGGTTCTCGGGATAAAAAACTTCGCCGACGTGACGGTCGGTGCTCAGGGTCTGCCCGATCAAGGGCGCCATCTCGATGAATGCCCCCTCGGGAACCATGCTCTTGGGGTATTCCTGAAGGGTCAGGTCGGCTTCGACGATCGTGTGGCCGGAAGGTAAATTGGCTGCTGCGACCACTACCGGGACGGTGGCTTCAGGCTGCATCATGACCAGGGCAAACAGGAAGACAACGCCGCCGATCAGTAAGGGAAGAAAACGTTTCATGTTTAGGGTCTCCAATCTGACATTGCATTCGGTTGGGTATGATCTGTTTGCTGGCTGGCAAACAGGGCGGTTACCTCAGAAAAAGGTTTCAGCTCACAATCCAGCACCGTCTGACGATTCTGGCCGAGTACCAGAACTAGTATGTGTGGGTCGCCGGGCGACAACTGGTTGCGCAGCAGACTTTGGGCGGCCAGGTTGGTTAGCCGCTGGATGAAATCGTTCATGGGCTATCTCCAGGAGAAGTGGTTGGAGAAACGGGCTGCGGCGTTGGCATCTGTTCCCACCACCCGGGTACAGCAGTGGGTGTGGGGGTAGATGGCGTAACAGCCGGCGTACTCCAGGTCGTGCCTTGCGGGCTTCCGCTAATAAGGTCGAGTATCGGAAGCCCGCTGGCCACCAGCAAGATTGCCAGAGCGGCCAACAGGGCCAGGCTCCAGGCCAGGGCCTGGGGGCTGATTTTCAAAGGACGCTTCAGAAGTAATTTCACTGGCTGGCACTCCCAAGCCCGATTTTTCCTAACCGGGCTTCAATCTCTGCATCTGATGGTTCGCGGACGTTCAGCAGCATGGGACGGAACAGGAAGGTGCGCTGCAGGTCACGATCGGTGGTGTACGGAAAGCGTCCGATGGCCATGCCAATAGGGATATCGGTGACGAAGCGCCTCCATTCCTCGTCACGGAACCCTTTTTCCGAGCGCGCCAGGGCCGAGAGCACCAGGTCTTTGTCTTTCGGGTTTTTCAGGAAGGCCACGACCAGGTTGTTGCAGGACGATACGATGTCGGCCGGCAGCATATGGGGAGCCTGGGTAATGACGTGCAGGCGGGCCTTATACTTGCGTGCATCCCGGAACATGTCGCCGAAGCGCTGCGAAGCGGAAACACCGCCGGAGTCATCATCCCCACCTCCCGACTCTGACCCAGTAAATATTTTGTTGGCCTCCTCAAAGAAGATTTGCAGGATGGGCTCGTTGGTATTAATCTCGTGGACCCGGCGAGCCACCATATCGTTGTACAGGTGCCAGCCGATCCAGCCCAGCAGGAAGGCCTTGCCGAAATCATCCAGGAACATACCGCCCTCGATGATCGTGATGCCCCAGCCGCGATCCTGCTCGTCTTCCAAGTGCAGAAACTTGCCCAGGTCTTCGATGGCCATGACATCTTCTCCAGGCGCAAATTGGGCGGCAGCCGCCCCCTGCACCAGGGGGTTGAGACGGAAGATGATGCCTTCCATCACGCCGGTGAGCATGGCATCGCGTGCTGGAACTCCTGCCAGACGCGCCTTGACCTCATTAGACAGATCCTCCAGGCCAACCTTACTGGAGCGAAAAACAGCCAGCCGCTGGCGCTGCTCAGGTGTCAGGTCTTTCAAGGGCTTGCCATATTCAAAACCAAGTTTTTCGTGTTCCCTGGCCTTGACACGTCCCTGCTCTGGATCCTTACGAACTTCTGGGTCATCGACCAGAACGCCATTTCTCAAATACAACTGGCGCAGCGCCTCCAGGAGCTCCTGCTTCTGACGGCGAACGCCCAGGTGTGCAATCGAGCCGAAAATATCGGCAAAGGCGCGCCACTGAGTTTCAGGGTCGATATTGCTGCCGATCTGCAGTGGGTTCCAGCGCAGCGGCCGGGCAGCATTTGGCCATAACTGCAGGATGTCGACGTGATCCTTTAGCCCTTGGGCATTGAGCATCTGCCGCCAGCCGGCGCCAAAATCCAGCACAACAGTACGCAGCTTCCACCGCAGCGTGGTTTCGTAGGCCATACGGATGGCAGCTACGCTTTTGCCAAAGCCGGTATCACCGGAGAACATGGTGTGCATCAACCGGCTGGGGTCCAGGCGAACCGGGGCGGGGGTAAGGTCGCGCGTTGTGGGGGAAATCTGGTGCCCCAGCACAACGTCGCCGGGCATCTGGGGGATAAAGCCGATATCCTGCGGAATGGGCGGCATGACCGTTACCGCCGTGCCTTCTTCGATCAACCCTGGGGCGCTGTAAGCAGCGAGCTGGTTGGCAGTGAGCAGAGTTGAGTATTTGCCCCACAGCAGCCCATCGAAAGGATCATTGGGATCAGGTTCGCCGTAAGGCAGGAAGGCCCAGGCGTATTCACGCAGGATGTGTGTATCTTCCTTTTCCGGGCGTACTGTCAATACGGGAGTGGGTACGTTAGGACCGTGGAAGGCTTGTGGAACCAATGCTTCCGCTGCCCTGGCACCTTTTTCGCTGGCGGTGAAAAGCAGGGCGTCGGTCATGAAACCGCCCTCGCCGGAAGCGGTGTTAAGCAGCGCTTCGAACTGGCGCAGCACTTCGGTAACCCGGTCGGCCACGTCATCTTCGGTTTGCCAGGAACGCCCCAGGGAAATGCTGGGCGCCAGGCCGGCTGAGAACCCACCGGAAATGCCGTGCGCACCCGACCGCCCAATCGCTATGCCCAGGGCATCGCCTTCGCTATGGGCGTTGCCCCAGTTCTCGCTTTTGCCGGTGGCCACGCCCTGCGAATCGGCTGTGCCGACAGAGCTGGACCAGGATTTGCTGGTGGTGCGGGAGCTGGTGACCGAGTCTGATTGGCCCACGGCGCGACCGCCGCCAACCGAATCAGAGCTGCTGACCGAATCCGATGAACCTACCGTATTGGCGACACCGTAGCTGTCGGCTGTGCCTTGCGAGTGCGCTGTGCCCTGGGTCGAGGTAGTAGATGTGCCAGTAGACGATGACGTGCCACCACCGAAGGATGATGATGCCCCTCCACCTACAGACGCGTTGAGCGAGGTGCTTTGCCCCTCCTGAGTGCTCGTGCCCCAGCCCATGCTGCCGCCGACGGAGGCGCCCACTGAAGCCCCACCGCTAACTGAACCGGTTACCGGGGACAGCTCGGTGACGCCCACGGTGGCGCTGGCATTGACGCTGCCGGAAACCGAAGCGTTGACGCCGGTCTGCTCGCTGTTGGTCACGCTGGAGCTTTCGGTCACGCCGGCGCCCTGCGACCAGTTGTTGGAGGTTCCCTGCGACCAGTTCGTCGACTGCCCAGTCGATTGAGACACGCCATGTGAGACGCTGCTCGACTGGGTGGATGACTGGCTCACGGTGTGCCCATAGCTCTCGCTTTGAGAGCGGCTGTCGGCGTGCGCCCGGCCGTCCGAGTGGCCCCAGTTTGTGCTGTCGGCGACGCTGGTGCCATGGGAAACGGCGGTGCCCTTTGACTCGCTGCCACCCCAGGAAGATGAGCGGCTGTCTGTATGGGAGTAGCTGTCGGTGTGGCTCTGGCCCCAACCGTGCGACTGGGTGTCTCCGGTGCTATGGGATTGGGAATCGGCGCGTGAGATGCCGGAAGCCAACGAGTTGGAAATTGCTGCCATCAGCGGGATGCCAATGCTAAAGCCGATGGATAAAGCGCCGCGCCGGCGGGAGGCGACATTGGAAGACACCTGGGCAATGCGCACCAGGGCGTTGGTCAGACCGTCCCGCCGCATATGCTCCGCGGTGACCTGGAAGACGAAATCTTCGCGCAGCTTGGCCAGGCCACGGAAGAGCAGCTCGTTCTGCTCGGCCGCCAGGTCCTCGCCTGTATCGTTGGGCAATTCACCGTCCTTGCCTAACCCGCGGCGAGTTTCGCGTGGATCCGGGTGGCCCAGCAAGGCGACGACGTGCTGCGCCCGGTTGGCAATGAAATCGACATACCATTCAACCAGGTGCAGCGCCGGCGAACGGGTGACCGACTGTGGGTAGCTGGCTGCCAGGGTGGCCACGACAGCGGCGATCTGGCTTTCCGCCATTTGGGACGCTGCCTCCATGGTGCTTTCTTCTGCCGCCGCACCGTAATACTGCACGATACCGATATGGTCGGGGGTGAAGATCCCGGCTGCCGAGTAGAGGAAATCGACGCCGGCGTTATACAGGCCACGGCAGGCGGCCCATTGTTTCCCCAACAGGGCATAGTCTTCACGTGAGCTGATCGGGATGCTGGAGAGCTCGCGCAGCGCAATGCAGCGGTAGCGGCGGCCAGCCGGTGTGTTTAGCTCAAACCAGGCAAATCGCAGCTCGCCATCCGGAGCATACATGCCGTTATTGATGACAGTGATCGTCACTTTTCGGTTCTCCTTCCAACACAGCAACAGACACCGGCGATCCGTCCGGGGTCAGCGATGGCAATTGATAGAGCGGCATGTTCAGCTCAAGCGCCAGCCACTGGGCAGCATTGGGAAAGTTTTCGCAAAAGGTCTGCCAGGTCTTTTGCGTGATTAACAGGGTTCGGGGGGGCATATTTCTCCGGTCAGTTGCGTTTATCTGAATGTGGTAGCAGGTTGATAACCAGCACGATGACGAACATCAGCACGTAGATCAGGAGCCCAACCAGCCAGGCTGGCACGGCAATCATCGCTTGCCTCGGGCGCGCAACGTGTGGATCATCGTCTCAGGGCTCTGAGCGAGGGGCGGGTGGATCCAGATGGATTGGGCCAGCAACGCCAGGTATCCCAGGGGATAAGCCCACATCGCCAGGCTGATCAGCACGGACAGGTAGGTCTGCCCCTGGGTGAGCAGCGGGCTGTCGATCTGCCAGGTGGGGGCCAACATCTGGTAAGCCGTGAAGCCCAATCCCATCAGGGCGTACAGTGCCAGGCCGCCGGAAGCTCGCCAGCGCAGCGCTATCGGATTGAAGCGCTCCAGCAGGATGGCGATAATTCCGCTTACGGCCATGATCAGGGTCAGCAAAGGGACCGGCTGGGGAGCCAGTGCAGCGGAGGCAATCGATAAGCCGGCTGCCGCGGCTACCCATGGGCGGTGCTCACCCGGACCGGTTACCCCAAGCCAGGACAGCGGCAGAATCAGGAGCAGGGCCAGGATGCGACCGTACAGCAGATAGGCCAGGGCCAGCAGACCGTTGAGCACCCAAAGAAATGGCAGCATTAACTCATGGGGCGTGATAGACATCCAAAACTCCTTCGTCTATGCTTGTAGGAGCATAGGTGGAATGAACAGGAAAGGTGAGCTGGCAATGGTTGGCGTGTAACTGCCATTCGCCGGCCGGGCTGTTGGGTGAAATAGCCAGCATTCCCAACAGCAGTCCATCTGTGGTAGTGGGATAGGTTTGGGTCTTGAACTGCTCAGGGGAAAGCTCCTGACCATCGACCAGTACCTCGACCGTGACCAACTCGGTAGGCTGAAAACCGCTGCACCAGAAGGCCAAAATCGTGCCAGGAACCGCTCTCGGCGGGTACACGCCTTTGGACGCAGCGGTTTCCATGATCTTGCCGGTATCCAGGCGGAAGCGAAAGACCTGCTCGCGCCCGGAAAGCGCCTCCATCTCAAACCACAACCCGCCTGGCGGCGTGTATTCCTGGCTGTCGTCCACTGTACTGAGCGGGCTGGCCGCCAGGAGCTGGCCGCGCAGATCAGCGATGGCCTGGTAGGCGCGCAGCAGGCCGCGGGTGCGAGAGTACAAGCGCACAAAGACCGGTTCATGGGGTTGGAAGCCTTCAGCGAAGGCGACTGCCGTCTGGCCAGGGCCGTAAGTGAACTGAGCACCGTTGGCGACCAGGAAGGGCGGGTCGATCTTTTCGCTGCCAGGAGGGTTGAAGAAGATGCGCTGCAGGTAATCTTCTCGCGCTCGGGTAGCTTGAACCTGGCGCCAGTAACTGATGGCGATGACGGCTGCCAGGATCAACAGACCCAGGCTGATCAGCGTCAGAGCCAGTCTCCGTAAGCGGCGGGTGTGGATGGAAGAAGATCGAAGCAGCACAGGTATACCCTCGGGGATCAGCAGCCAGGACTAGGCGCCCTGGCTGCTGATCGCACAACGAAAACTACTGGATGATGGTGGACTCCATCAGGTGCACCGGAACGTGCAGGATTGCGGTGACCTGCTGGCCATCCGATTGGACCGCCTGCAGATGGACTTCGTAGTAGCCCGGGTCAAGCGGGTCCAGGTGGAAGGCAATCCGGGCGATGGGCGATCCCAGGCCAGCAGCCTGGAACTGGGGCGTGAAGGGGTAGCTGCCTTTCACGCGTGCGCCAGGATATTTGCGGGCCAGGTCGCCATTGATCCAGGCGACGCTCGAAGCCGCCAGGCGGACTTCGGTGATCGAGAAGCGAACGATGTTGGCGGGCGGTTGGTTTGGGCAGCGAGAAGCGCCACCGGTCGCCAGAAGGCCGCTCACATCAACGCCCAGATGTTCCGGGTCCTGCCCGATCGTGATCGGATGGGCCGGGTTCAGGGAGAGCGAGGTCGAGATAGCCGGCGGCGCCCAGGCGGGTGGGCATGGCGTGCTCGTTGGATCTCCTGGATCTCCGGGGTCGTCACCGGGGTCGTCAGGATCTTCCGGCTCCTCCGTGTCTTTGGGTTCAGGCGGCGGTGGTAGACCGCTGTAACAGTCGATCTCGCAGTCCATGGCATGGCCGATATCGACCTGACCATACGGGCCAAACAGGCCCAGGGCCAGGGCGAGCAGGGCTGCCAGGCAGGCCAGGGGGAACAAACGGGAAAGGGTTGGGGCAAATCTCATGGGTTCGTAATCTCCGTAGAAGATAGGATATGGATCGTCAATGGGGGGAAGCCCAGGTCAAGCGGTTTGCCTACCTGGTCGGTCGTTTCACCCAGCGTAAATTGCCAATCGCCGGGGGCAAGGGTTTTGGATGTCAGACGCAGCGGGAAGATCACCAGGCCGAAGGGGTCGCTGGCGGTGATGATAGCGTCCACTTTGTCATCCATTTTGGTGGTCAGGGTGTACTTGGCGTTCGGTTTCAAGCCGCTGCAGAAGAACGCCAGGGCGCCTTCGAAGACGGCTTTGGATGGGAAGTATCCGCAGCCCTTGTAGTCGTAGGATGGGCGGTGTTGGTAATCGACCTGGAAGGTGAAGGTCTGGGTTTGGGATGTCCCGGTGAAGCGGTAGGTGTATTTCCCGGCCGGAAGGCCATCTTGCTCGGTTGGAGTTTGTTTCAACCGCCGACCGGTTTGCACGTTGCCCAAGGCATCGGCGGTAGCGCTTTTGTTGGCTACGATCCCCTGGGTTTCATGGATCAGTGCGATGGCGATGTTCTCACCGGGTTGGAAGTTCTGGGCAAAGGCGATGATTGCCTGTCTGGGGCCGTATACCAGATCTTGGTTGTTTGTGGTCAATATGGGTAACTGGCTGGGCCAGACTGCTGGGAGATCTATTTGGGGTGTGATATTAATGATTGTTTCAGTTGGTGGCAAACTGAGTGGCACTTCAGTAAGCATTGGGGCTTGAGTAGCCACAACTGTTATTTCTGTGGTTGGTGTATGTTGCGTCTTGGGGAAAGATAAGATGGTTTTTGTTGATTGGTTTTGAAGTGATGTAACGCCGCTGGTTGTGCTGTTTTGGCAAGCCGCTAGCAGCAGAGTAAAGGTAAGTATGAAGGCGAGCGTTGTGAGAAATATGCGACTCATTAGTTTCTCCTAAAAGCTAAACTTGGGAAATAAAAAAGAGCGTTACTGCCCGATTTAGGCAAAACGCTCTTAAATGCAACTGCGCTAAAGAGAGCACAGCTTTGTCACTCAACAGTGGCGATTATAAGGTGGTATTGATAATTTGTCAATATAGAGTGCTAATTTAGCACTAAATATTTAGGAAAAATGAGATTTTAATAAGGCCTTAAGAAGCTTAGAAAGAGATAAAATTAGTTATATATTCCTTGATAGGAAAAAGAAGTAAAAATAGCATATTTTTGGGGAATTCAGTTTAGTGCTTAGTGTTCGTGGTTTGCTAATATTAACTGTTTCACATGGATAGAAAATATTATTAGTCTTTCAACGGATCACGCTTAAGGTTTATATAAATCTAAGTATTGAAGAAAAAAGATATGAGAAAGATATTCATTAAAATCTTGCCCACTAACAAGCTATCGTTGTCTTTTAATAAGTACTTACTGTCTCGTATTTTGTTAAGACAAAACGAGCAAATTACTAATTTCATAATAATCACCCTTACACTTGCATCTCTTCTATATTATTCCTATCAATACTCCAGAAATGAGCAAGTCAGCAATATATCTATAGTGTGGACAATAATAATTCCTTTGATTTGTTATCTGGGATTATTTCTGGGAGGACGGTTGTTTATGAATCAGTCGAGGTTTCTCACAATATCTAGTGGCAACAGTGGGCTGCTTGTGAGAACCATTGCACTGATTACTTTGGTTGGTATTTTTCTCGCTCTAATTTATTCGACTACACCATATTACAAGTTAGTAGGAGGAGATGATTTTTTATGGCTAGTATTAGTTGCCATCGGGTTAACTGTGGCTAGACAGGGGAATAGAAAGTTTATCTTAATTACTATCTCTTATGGTTGTATTGTTTTGACTCTAACAGAGGTTTTACGAATAGGTTCTTCGGCTTCATATAGCAGTTTTTGCTGGATGGTATTGATTAAGAATTTGTGGCTTGTTGGGGGAAGCATTGCTCTTTATCTAAGCTTTAATTACTCACATACGAGAACCCTCGCTTTCCAAGTTGTAGAGTCGTTGACTGAAAAGTGGTCAAGAATATACAATCTTGATGAACTTGCACAGATAACGGTTCAAGAACTTGTTTCACAATTAGGGTATGATGAAGTAAACATATTCCTGGATACACCACAGGGGCTTGTAGTGACTGCAACCTCATCGCAGTTGATATATAAAAATTTTATAGACATAGATTATTACTTTGCGTTAGACAAACCAACGCCAAACAGTGAGGCTTTTCTTACTCGGGGGTCGGTAATAGTCAATGATATAGCATACTCGAACTTCAAGGATTTGGCGGACTTTTATGGATTAAACAAAAAAGTGAAATCTGAAATGGTTGTTCCGCTTATGGTATCTACTAAACCCCTTGGAACATTGGAAATACTTAGCTACTCTAAAAACTCGTTTTTTCCGGAAGATGAACGGCTTGTTATGACTATTGCAGTGAGTCTTAGCACTGTGATGAAAAACATGATCGATTTAAAGTGGTTAGATTCACAAAGAGAATTGCTAGATAGTTTGAAAACAGTTATCGAGCGTTTATCTGGATTACCTTTCTCCATTATTCAAGAAAGTGAAATATTGAAGGAAATAGTTGGGCAAGGTCAAGCATGGTCATCTGCGGATTTGGTGCTCATGTATGAGTTGGAATTGGTAGATAGCAAGTACCAAATAATAAGTGAACCTTGTGCATGTGGAAGTATTGCTGGGAAAGTCCCTCTAACTGAGCAAATACATGAACTCGCTAGAAGTGTCGAATGCCTTGAAATTCCTTATTTCCTGGATGATATTCTTCAAAATCAAAGTCCGTCCATGAATCTATTTAATATGTTTTTTATTAACGAAAGTATCACTTCCCTAGTGTCTTTACCGCTGTGGAAAAGTGAGGGTGAGTTTACTGATAATTATCTAGTATCTCAGCATGCAAGGAAGCTAATAGGAATAATTTTTTTTGGATATCACGAAAAACAATTGCTAGAAACAGATTTTGACCGACAACAGTTATTCAATGCCTTTGCTGGTTTAGCTGGTCTCGCAATTCAACGATTAAGAACCTATGAGGAAGAGATAAAGCTAGATAGCGAGAGGCGATGGAGAGTTATTCACGAGATGACACTAACACACCTGAGCAGGTTAATAGCCATTACTCAAGATCAATCTGTCCAGATTTCTAATATTGAAGATGCGAAGCGCTCATTTAATCTTATTTCTAATGCAATTAGTGACCTATCTGGAATTGTACGACTGGAATTCTATTCACTAGATAGAACAACAGATCAACCATTAAATGACAAATTGAGTTTACTTTTTCAACGCCTTAGAAGAGATTCGCCAAATAGAGAGTTTTATCTTGAAATTTCAGCTGTACAGGAGATTCATGAATTGCCCAATGATTGGCAGATTCATTTGTACGCAATTGCTTTAGAGTCAATCACGAATGCAATTAAGCATGGAAATGCTCGAGCAATTTGGGTGGAGGTTTATTATGAAGATGAAGCGGTTAATCTTATGATTGAAGATAATGGGGCCGGTTTTGACCCGGATAAAATCACAAGGCGTAGCGGGCTAACTAATATAGAGCGTAGAGCTCAATTAATGGGAGGCAAACTATTCTTGGACGCGAGAGAAGATCGTTCGGGCGTTATAGTTACTGTGAGCATTCCAGTTACATCATCAAGTGCATCATAGGATTGTCAAGAGGTGTAAGGTATGAATGAGGTGGGTTTTTATAAGCTTAGATATGTTTTGGTTATGGATGATGCCTTGTTTATGCAAGAACAATATAGGCGGCTGTTTGATGAAAAAATTTTAGCAGAACAATATAGATGTAGGTTTGCCAGAGACAAAACAGAAGTTTTATCAATTATTAAAAGTCATAAACCTGACCTTGCCCTGCTTGATTTGCGAGGTAAGGATGACGATCGCCATGGTTTAGAAACGGCATTGATATTAAGAAAAGTGTATCCTGAAATGCCAGTTACCATAATGACTATTACCGATGTTGACAATACAAGTGTTGCCCTAGAAGCAGTGAGTAAAGGTTTCCAATTTATTGAGAAATCGCTTATCCTAAAGCCTCAAACAGCCCGAATATTGTTGGATCTCTTATTTCTTGAAGAAGATTTACCCCTGCCTCGTATAATACGAGATTTTTTAATAGCAAAATACCGGCAAGATACACCACTAGTCGATAAGTCTATTGAAAAACCCAAGTTTGAACTTTCGGATACAGAAAGACAGGTAGCTTTTTGGTATCGTGATGCTCCAAATGAGACTGAAACTGAAGTGGCTGTAAGATTGAGAAAAGATCCTGAAACATTAAGAAAGGCTGCTAGTCGTCTACGGACCAAACTACGGGATCGTGGTTTTGTAATACGCGGTGACCTAAATGGCAGATCAGATGTTATACAAGCTTTACATGATCTGAAGGTTTCTGGATTCGTGTAGATCTGTCCCTCCCTTATGTCCCCCCAACTTATGATAGTATAGCCATAATCCGTACTCTTGAAATTGGATAATTCAAATGGCTGATGGCTGGCGACCCGGATTAAAAGTAGGCAACAACCAATTTGAAATTGTCGAGATAATTGGTCGCGGCAATTTTTCTCAGGCTTGGGCTGCGAAAGATCAAAAGGGGATTCCAGTGATTGCCCTAAGGGCCACGGCAGAAGATAATCAAATTGCCCGTAGTGGACAGGAAACAAATCTAAGAAAGGCCGCGGCCGTACTAAAGCAAATATCAGAGATTCCTTCAGCCAATAAATATGTATGCAAAGTCATATGGGAGCAAACAGATCCAGGGGCTACTTATTATCATTATGTAACTGAAGATGCGCGTTACATTGGAAGTATTGATAGGCAAAGACAGCTCCTAAACAAACTGTTAGAGGTAAAGCCTCTACCTCCACTTGAAATAATAAGAATAATTGATCAGCTCGCTGACTTGCTAGCTATTCTCCATCGTGGTGGGATTATATGGAATGACGTAAAGAGCGATAACATGTTCTGGGATGGCCAAGCTGGCTTAAAGGTTGTGGATTTTGGCAATGGGAGAATTTTAGGAGTCAAATCACTAATCCCGGAATATGGATCACCGATGTTGGATGTACGCCAGGCTGGGGAGATGATTTCAGATACCTTATTATATTCTGTAAACCCGCGGCCTGATTGGTGGACAGAAGTCATTGAATTAGCGGAAAAAACTAAAGAATGGCAAGGAGATGGTACAGACTGGTATACAGTTGTCCATAGTATGAAACGCAAAAGATTTGGTGAGCTTCAAAATCTACTGCTTGCATCAGAACAAATACATATACCAGTTTTAAAAGGAACTGACCTATTATGGCAGCAATTTGACAATCCATCATCTATAAATGATCTAAAAAATAACGTCGACCGAGCGAACGAAATTGTCCAACAAGCTGCTGATCTAGATCCAAGTGATGAGAACGTTCGGTCTCGGTTAGCGTCATTACGTCGTTCAACTCGTGAAATTAATATAGTTGATGGATGTGTAAAGGCTTTCAATTTTATTCGCCAAAATAATTATATACAGGCATTAGAGCAACTTGATAGATTTGCAGATACATCATTGGATTTCGTGGAAAGGATGGTATTACTTTCTGAAGCTTTACAAGAGAGCGGAATTTCTCTTACAAAACTTGAGTGGAACGATTTGATAGATTTAGATTCTTTTGAGAAATTAGTTAATGAAATCGTACCGACTTGGGAACACTTAGGTTCTGCTCAGTTAAGATTAGTTGGTTACTGTGCAATAAAACGACATTCGGATCCGCTACGTTTACGTGTTGCATACTTAAATTGTCTTCCCGATGAAATTACTTTACTAACTGCTCGCGAGTTAGAAATCTCAGGGTTATCCAGCTTACCAAGATTAATTGAAATTTACCGGACTGTTTGGGCTACTGGTGGGAAATTATCTGAAGCAAACAAAAGCCCAGGAAGGAGACAAATTTCGGTTTCGATACATAATTGGTTATCTAATCCAGATAAATTATTACCTAAAATATCGACAATAGTTTCTTATCTCAATGATGCAGAAAGTGCTCGCAACGAGTTAAATTACGCTAAGTCATGTTCCTGTCTTTTAAGTGCAGGAACAGTCGATGAAATAGAAAGTCCAGGATTTGCTGTTTTAGCGCAACAAGCAAAAGATTTGGATAACCATATAATCTCGAGTCATTACGTGTTCAAAAAAGGGGACGATTTTGTTGAATCACTCACAAAATTAATTAAATTATTGGATTTACTATGTGAAAAGGATCCATCCTGTGCAACATTGCAAAAATGGAAGCAAATGATTAAGGTATACAGGACTAGCATAATTTCAGAATTGGAAAATATAAATCGGTTGAACCAACAGGGCAATTATGATGATGCACTGAAATTGGCTGATAAAACTGTAGCTCCAATCATTGAACGTGAAATTACAGAGTCCATACCCCTCTTTGGGAAAGGTGTGGTGGATTGGTGGTCTTATTTTAGAGAGCAATTGAGGAAACGGTCTGATATCCGCTTTAAAATTGACAAGGGTAGATTATATTTTCGCCAGGGGACTTACCAGCAAGCTCTAAACATGCTGGAGGGGCTTGATCAAGTTGATGAAGAGCTATCCCGCGAATCAAATGCACAAAGATTAATAATCCAAAGCTTGCTCTATATCGAAAATAATCAACCCCTGCAGCTGTCGAAGAAAGCTCTCTCTGTGTGCAGTGAATTATCTAATAATGATGAAATTAAAAAAGATCATGTATTTGCATCAAAGATCATCTTAGATTGGGAGAGAGCTCAACTTTACGAATGGGATTCTGTCTGTAAATGGGTAGACTCTGCTTACAAATCGAACTTATACACCATTTTAAAGGCCTGTTCTACAAGCTGGGCAGAAATGGAGGCGAATCATTGGTCAAGTGCTTCACTTGAAATCGCTGGGGTAGTTAGTTGCACATGGATAAACCCAATAAAAGAATTCCTGAAGAATATTGACCGTAACTTGAATCCTAATTCTCAATATATTGAATATTCCGCTGTTCTTTCAACAATCACGAAGTTATTAAGCGACAAAAAATACCAAGCTATAAGTAAAACACAACTGTTTATTAGGTTTCAAGAATTACGCAATGAATGTGCTGAGGTTAACAAAAAGCTTCGTGATTTCCGAGAAAAAATAATCGAATGTACTAAATCGAAGAATTTGCTAGTTAAAGAATTGGATTTTGATTGTTGGGTAAATGATCTTCTCTCTTTATATGATAAATCAAAGCAAGTATGGCCAGAGTACATAGCGAATGATCCATCAGGGAAATGGCTAAATAGGCTGAAAAAAGTAAGTTCATATTGGGGTAAAAAGGATCCGCACTGGCGTGAAATCATAGAGGAATACATAAGAGAAGAAAACTGGCTTTATGCTCACGATCCTTGTCGAGTGTTTTACGACCAACAATTAAAAGTTGGGGATAGTGATATTTTAGATGCCATAAAACATCAAAAATGGTTCTTGGCTAATGAGTTAGCAGTTTTTTATTACCTACCCAATAGACACACTGACCTCTCTAGACTTTCTATACGTGTTCACCAAAAGCTAAATGATTTAGGGGTTGGGAAGTATGATCAAGTAGCAGATGGGCTAAGGAACATCCATAAAGAATTTTCCCATATTAAAGGTATAAATCACTATTTATCAGAGTTAACCGATGAAGTAAAGAAAACCAGTTCTACTCTCACTGAATTACGCAAAAGTCTTAATTTGTCATTTTTTGTAGTGTACGAACAATTTGATCTAGGAATCTGGAAGTCAAAATTAGCAGAAGTTATCAACAATGAAAATATTTATTTGTCTGGTTTCTCAGATTCTGCCATGTCAAAATGGTACTCACAGTTGTCGAAGATTGAAGAAGCGCTGAATAGTGGTAATTGGGAAAAATTAGAATATATTTGCACTTCTCCTGATTACCCTTATGGCACACCATTTAAATTATTTTATGATGTACGCATTCTGAGTTTTGTAAGGATGATGGAGTTAATTAGTAAAAACAACAATAATAAAGAGAAACATAATCAATTTAGGAACATAATTACAGATATCAGAAATAAGGGCGGATATTGTTCTGTACTTTGGGCACTAGAGCAGTGTGAGCGCACCTTAGCCCTCCGCACAGATGATAATTTTTCTCTCATATGGCAGAAGAGAATTAAGTCATATAAAAAGCGCGTTCAAAAAATAATTAGTTTGCAACAAGAGTTAGCTTCTTTCTTTAAAAACAGTGAAAACGAAATAACTTCGGATATCTATAAAAAAATACGTGCAGGTTTAATTCAAGGCACAATTTGTGAAAATCGTGTCTTTGCTACGGTTGATAACCCTGTTAGTGAACCTTTGCTTGGTTGGTTATCACAATGGGATGAGTGGTTTAAATCTGACCCTACCAGTAGAGGAAGCATAGCTCGAGATTGGCAAGCCCGAAGAAAGGAATTGGAGGAAAAATACCAGACGATTGTTGCCCAACAAATTGATCAACAAACCATTTGGATAACCTACAATAAGATTTACGGAACACCTTACAAAAGAGTATATGAGCGTTTTGCTCCCCCAGCTGCTGAACTAGTTCCAGTGAAAGAACCGATAAGGCAACCTGTACCACAAATACCGAATCCATATTTTGAAGGTGCAGAAAAAAATAAACAGTATCAGCCAGAGATTTCCAACACAACTCTGCTCGTTGCCACTCATGATGATAAGACCACATCAGTGGAAGTGCGAGATAACTTAATACTGAAAAATCCACCACCTCTCCCGACACCTAAACAAACTACACCTGATATCAATAATATAAGATCCGATACTAGGGATAAAGTTCAGCAGTTTAATAACCCGTTATCGAATAAGGTTTTAACAGTAGATACTAAACCTGTTGTAGAGCATGGTGCACAAATTCTGTCTTCAGACAAAATACCCTCACGATCACTAACCCGTGAACGGCTTGAGCAAAAAAGACGATCCTCTACAAAGGTTTTTTTAGTTATAACTGGTTTTATCCTTTTATGTTGTCTTGGTATTTACTTCTCATCTACCTGGAGAGAAAAGCTCAAAACGCGTTCGTATATATCAGGACAGTGTGAGAGTGCTTCAGAATTTATAAAAGAAAATGAAATTGTTGCTGCTGCCCAGATTTACGAAGAATTGCTAAATTCCGGGTATGAGTGGCTTGATATCTCTGCATCATGTAAAAAAAATATTCATGCGGTTAACGCTGTCATATATCTGGGTCTAGCACTTGAGGAAAAAAAGGAGGGCTTGAAGTCTCTAGATTACTTCAATAAATATGAGATAGAGGCAAACCAAGCCGAACCAATGCTTCCTTTCAATGTAACTGAAAGCGCAAGGTTATTAAAAAAGGAGCTTTTCCAGTCTGGGCCGATCCCAACATTACAAGTTACAAATACATTGGCGGTAAAACCAGGAATAAACCAAACTTCCACGCCAACACCAAGTTCGGTTTTACCAGCACCGACGCCTACCATCAGCCTACAAACCCCAACAGATGCGTCTGTTACGAGTGCTGTAATAATAGGTAACTGCTTATGGACGCCTATACAAATTGATGCAACTTATGATGAATCAAATATTAGGCTTCAACCTTATTCTTTCTTACACTCTTATCCATTGACTCTCTCAGTGGAATTAGTCGATATGCCTACTAGTTTATGGTTTGATAGGCTGAATATGCTCAATAAAAACAAGTTTTATGGAGCCAGAGTAGTTTGGGAAAAAACGAGCGTGAATAATGGTGATACAAAATATGGATTAATTATCAGGAATAATGGCCTTGATATTTTATTCTACATACAAAACAAGAAAGTTCTCATTGAACAAGATCACAAGATACTGGCGGAACAAGAATTAGATACAAGTAACTCTGAAACTATGATGAGTTATATAAAACCGGAAAGCAACACTTTGATGTTCTTGTTAGGTAAAAATATCATTCATCAAACAAAAATAGACATAGCTGGTCTAGAGAATATAGGTCTGTGGGTCTTTACCCCACAACGAATTGAATTATCTATTCGAAGTTTAGATTTATGTACAAGTGAATAATGGATTGATGAAATAGTCATCAGGAGGAAATAAAATGCATGACGCTGTTAGGTTAGAGAATTTATTTAGAATTATCGGTCCCATAGATAATCCCCAGGGAGGCTTTTGTCGTGTTTGGAGTGCTCAATGGGTAAAAAGAACTATAAACGATCCAGAAAAGATAGCGCTTAAAATTCTAAGACCAAGTTTGATGTTCGAGCCTGATGTAAAACGCGATGGACATTATGAGCAGTTTGCTCAAGAAGTGCGGACACTAAGTAAATTACAACTATTACCCCAAATTGTCAGAATATATGATTGGGGATTTATTTCAAGCGAACATATTCCTAAATATATTGATGAATCGGGCTTAAATTTATCATCAGGTGAAAAACTTGCAAAAAGAATGAAATATATGGATATAAATATTTCTCCTGAGGAAAAGATATTTAGCTTAAGGCATGAAGGAATCGATGCATACGCAGATACTCTTCGATGGGCAATTACTAATAATTGGCGTCCTTATATTGCCCTAGAGCTATTAGAGTCGGATTTTAGTTTATATAACTTGGTGGGTTCTAATAGCGGTAAGGCCCTAACCGAAATCAATAATGTAAATCGTTTAACCGCACGAGAAACTATAGATATTTGTGAGCAATATTTACAGCTCTTGAAATATATCCATTCTTTAGATGTACCAATTTTTAATTATGATACAAAACCAGCTCATGCATTTTGGTATAGATCAGATCGTAAACTTCGTATCATTGATTGGAATCATCCTATGCGTAATTTGCGTTCTGGAAAAGATGGGTATGTGCAAGAAGATATTGAATTAATGTTTTACGATTTTATATTTCCTGCGATAACTGGGTTGTGGCCACCCTTTGGAGCAGGTAAAGAATATAAAACTACAAGAGGAGCCCCTCCTCCCTTTGAATACACATACGGAGGGGTCAGATCTTTTGACCTTCCAGGTAATATTAGCATAGATAAATCTCTGCTGATGATTGTCGAAAATGCTTTGATCCATCGTTCTTATTTGTCAATTGATGAACTTGTGTCCGGAAAAGAAGATAAGAAGGGTGTTTTAGATGTTGCATGGCGCCTCGGCCGCGAAAAGTTTGATAACAGAGTTGTCAGAACTACTGAAAAGAAAAAGCAAATAAATGCGTTAGTGGAAAAAGGATTGCCACTTTTTGTTTATGCTATTCAAAATCCGCTATTGCCCAATTTTAAGGATTCATTACTAACTGCTCTGGATTATTTCAAGATGGCCGATCAGCTAAGTGAATGTGGAGACGCGGATGCTGCATGGCTAAAAAGCAAAACGCAATACATTCTTAACACCTACCGAAGCTAAAGAATATATAGTCACGAAAGTGATATGTCCAAAGGAGTTAATATGTCTACAGACTTCAGAACGATTAAGAATCTAGCTGAAAAAGAACTATTGAATCCTTCGCTAATAGGGCTAGGCACAATTTGTGATGACCTGGATGAATACCTGACCTACAACTCGAATGCGCCCGATTACCAAGATGCACGCGATTTACTTGACAAAATAGATCAAGTAAAGAAACGCTTGATAGATGCAAAGAACCAGTTAGAAAATGCCTTGCTTGGCACAGAAACTGACAAACTAGATGTAATAGAGAATGAACTGGCTGCTTTACTAAAGTTGCCTGATGTCCGAACAGTGCCATCGGACCTTATTGATCTGCTTCGCAGGATTCCTGACGATGTCTGGCGACGTGCAATTTCTCGATTGGAACCAATTGTTGTAACCAAACTGCCTGTAGATATTAAGTCTCAAGGTAGGGCCAGCCAAAACGCATCATCTCAGAATGGGAGCGCAGATCCTATTCAAGAGATGCTTTATTATGCCGGTGAGTTACGCCATCAAGGGCGATGGTGTGAAGCTATTGAAGTATACGATCGTGTACTTGCAATGGATCCGGGTAATCGTTATGCCGAATCAGGCAAAGCACAAGCATTAATTGACCAATATACACTAGGGCCTGACATGAACCAATGGCCGGCTGAGGTAAAGGAACCGTTTCTGCTGGCTAAATCGCGAGAGCGTATTGGAATGTATGATGAGGCTGAAGGTCTAATTAAACAGGCTAAGGATGCAGCTGAAAAAAAGGAAATTAAAAATATTGAACCGCTACTTGAACGATTGCGAACGCTCGACGAGACAAAGCTTGCAGAACAAAGATTCAATACAGCAAAGGGCTTGCGGGATAATCAAGACAAATGGGACGATGCAATTTTTATACTGAAACAGTTGGTTAGGGGGATGCCAGTACCCGAATACCAAGAGGAGTTGAAAGATACTATAAACCTCAAGCAGGATTTTGAATCTCTTCGCCAAGCTCTCGTTCCTCTTGATCGAAAGCTTAGCAACGCTGATGATTTGCCAAGTATGCAATCAGCATCCGATGAATTACAAATACTAGAATCAAAGGTGGGTTCCTTAATAATCAAGTTCCCGAATAGTAAGAAGTTAGCTGATTTAGGAAAAGAAATTGGGGCACGGTTAACGCAAGTAGCTGAAAGGCAAAAGGGGTTTCAGGTTAGCCAGGCAACTCAACAGTATATACAAGCTGAACATTTTTACAATGATGCTATTTCGGCTTCGCAACTAGATACCAAACTAACTAATTTGACCCAGGCAAACAATCTTCTCCGGGATATGACAAAGGGGTCGGGAAGCGGTAAAGAACACGATTTGCTTATTAAGGTTAGTAATTTATTAAAAAGTACACAAAGAGCTGTTGATAATATCAAGGAGATTGAAGGGAGACTAGGCTCTAACGATGAACGGGATACGCGCGAAGCCTTTGGTTTACTTGGAGATGTTCAGGAGGCATTAGCGAATACCCGAAAATTGAGAGACCTCGAGGATAGACTTTTATCGGACATTTGGCGACATTTTAATATTGCCCTTGATACTAATAACTCTGTTTTAGCAAGCGAAATGATCTCAATGCTCAACAGCGAGCTATTCAAGAAGCGCGTATCTAAGATCGAAATAAATACCGCCCAACATCGTCTACGAAGCTTACTGCAAACATTACCAGGTGAAGATGCGGTAAGAAAGCCCAACACAAGGGTTATCTTATTGACAGGCTTTTTATTTATTGCAATTATTTGTTTGCTTACTGTGTTGGCTTTTGCTGGTGGTTTAATCCCTTTGATGGAGTTGCCATTTCTTGCTAAACCAACAAACGTTCCTACTGATTCAATCGTCTTTACCCCATCTCCTGCTCCGGCGATCGAAACTTCAACGCAACTCCCACCACCAACTCAAACGCTATTTGCTACCGAGACTACCCGTCCTCCACTATACGGTAGAGGCGCAGTCCAAGTTTACACCTTTATTAAACCCGATAGTGAGCGTAAAACTGAAAACCATAATCCTAATTTTATCCAGTTAAATATGTGTGTGAAGATTGTGGATGAACAAAGGGATGATACCGGTGGTCTATGGTATTTTATTCAGTTCTCCCCCAACTGGGGAAGCTCCGGATGGGTTAGACAGTCAGAGGTAAAAGAAATCTCGTCAGTACCATGCACACCATAAGAGAATTTTTTTATCCGCCTCCCTGGAAATTTAGACTAGATGTAGCTACTAGAGGGATACGCGGAGCAAATCGGAAAAGCATGCAAGATGCAGCTGGCTATCACTTATATAGGCATGGCCCTGCTTCTGCTGTGTTTGCATTAGCAGATGGTATGGGCGGTTTTGAACTTGGGGATTTAGCAAGCAAAACTGCAATTTCTGTTTGCCTGAATAATCTTAAATCTATCCCTAATGATTTCGGTATGACTACGAAGCATTTGCGGGAAAGTTTTGTAAAAGCTAATATTGCAGTTAGACAGTTAAGAAGAAATTCACAACAGGAGATCGGAACTACACTTGTAATGGGTTTGATTTGGTACGATCAACTTCATATAGCTTGGCTTGGCGATACTAGATTGTATCTGTGGAGGCAGGGAAAGCTAAATTTATTAACTATAGATCATACGCTGGCTCAAGATGCTATTGATAGGGGTGATATTCAAAATGGTGATGTAGAGGATGATAGTGGAAGACATATTCTAACTCGATATTTAGGACGTTATTCCCAATTAGACGCGAGTGATGTTGAGACGGAAACTATAGGTTTACAAGAAGGTGATGTTTTATTAATGGTGACAGATGGAGTAACAGAAGCGCTTCCTCTTGAGACTTTAGCCCACTATGCCCGTTTACCGTCCGCAAGAAAAATAATAGGGCATATGATTCAACGAATTAAACTCAACCGGGGATGTGATGACGCCACTGCCATAATCATTCGAGTCAAATCGATAGATAGGAAGAACATAATGCTGATAATTGGATTATTAGCGATATTAGCCAGCGGCATAGTTATTGTTGTTTTGCTATTGCTAAGCAATATTCTATAGGAGGAATAATTAATGATCACACCTGTTTACTGCTTGGTTCCTTTTTTTGTTTTAGTTGTATTAGTAAGCATCACGGTGTTCATTATTAGGAGAAGGTATCGAGAAGACCTTCTTCAAATAGAACCTCCATTGCAAACTTTCGGAGAATTTATTAATGCCTATAAACGTGGTGAAACGCATGGATATCCTTTGAAGTCTATAGATAGTATTGAAGATCAGAATCAAGATTTTGAGTATAAAGAAGTGAATATACCTGGATTAGTTATCGATGAATATCCCCATTTTGAGAAAGAAGGTATTATTGATGACAGGGGTAATTCGAACGACTGGATCTTAACTTGGTCTCAGACTACCTCAAAGAAACAACAGATATACAAATTGGATAAATATAAAGTTTATGTTCTAGCAGAGAATGATGGAAGTAAATTGTTTAATGATGAAAATCTTATCCATTTAGGTATACCAGGAAACAAACGGATAGCCAGACTCGTATTCTGGGACAATTACTGGACTGTTGAGCCATTACCGGGTCAACAGATACGCGTAAATAATTTTTTAGAAGACCAAAAAGCGATCTGTAGCCAAGACCCCACAGTATTTGAAATATTAGGTTTAGAAATGAGACTCTGCAGAGCATAAAGCAATCTAAGAAACCTATCAGGGATTTGGAGGGTAGAAATATGCCCAACGTAGACGATGAAATCGACCTGGGTGGCCAGCGAACTAGAGGAAAGGTATTGCATGCTGAAAAAACTAATGATGAACCAGACGTAAAAAGTAATTTCATACCTGTCCCCACTTGGTTGCATAAGTTAGTTTTGGGCGACCAACCTGCCAATTCATTGCTAGAACAAATTGCAGGCCAGATGGTGAAAGAAATCCAGAAAGAGATTAGACAAAATGATAAACTTATTTCATCGAATCGTTGTTTGATCCATCTTTCACCTTTTGACTACCGTTTAATACGGAATAGCCTTAGCGATTGGGAGATTGAACCAACGTTTGGTCGCTATATCAGCGAACAGCTGCGGATAATGTATAAAAAGCGTCAGGTATATTTACCAATACAAATACTGGTAAATATTAGCGAAAGCACAATTGATTACCTGAATATTGGTAAACCCCGTGTTAGTTTATTAAATAGCGTTCGAGAAGATTTGAAAAAGTTCGAAAGCAGATTTGGGCGAGCACGTTTAACGAGCGAGCAAGGTGAAAAACCTGCATCGGATGCACTTTTACGGCATCTAGTAATACTGGGACGTGGTCAACATGGTCCAGGATATCGTATAGTTATACCAAGTAGTAACTCCTCTGGAAGTTACATGACAGTATCAAGTTTGCATGCAGTAATTGAATTTACAGGTGACGAGTACTATATAACTGATATTAAAGGTAATGGAACTACTTTTATAGATGGGAACCCTATTCCTCATTTGGATCCCCATAAACTCGAAAATAACCAGGTTATTCGTCTTGGTATCTGCAATAAGAAAGATCGACAACAACAGGCTATATTCCGTTTTACTATTGTTAAATAATGATCGATTCTAAATCGAGGGGAACATGGAACTGTTACCAACTGATGTTTTACGACAAGGGTCTTTATGTATAACAAATTGGGAACTAGTTGAATCAGTAGGTGGTTACTCTGAAAATGTATCATCTGGGGCAAAACTAGATACAAACAACTTAAAACTGAGAACATATAGAGCTGAGAACTGCCCTGAAAATCGCCAAAAGGCACCTTCACAGATCTATTATGTTAGGCAGCTAACTTCAGAAGATTACCGAAATTCTGAGGCCTTTTATTATCTATATCGTCGGTTAGAACGCGAAAAGGATGCTTTACGGAAATTTGTAGATGGCGCTCCCGGTTTCATTTCAATGTGGCAATATTCGCAGCAACCTGAAACTTGGTTTTTAGTAATGCAGGAAGTCCCCGGTGAAATGATTCTGAAATATCAAACGCAAGGAGGAAGAAGTAGTGCGAAGAAAGATGAAGTTGTAAGGGAAAGTTTTAAGTTACTGAACAAAATGCACACGCAGTGCATTTGGCACCGCGATTTAAAACCAGAGCATATTATCGTGGATCAACATGACACTGGTGTAAAAATCCACTTTATAGATTTCGGTCTAGCACATTGCGGACAAACAGTAAATTTTGCTGCAGGAGGGTTCTGGTTTTGGTCTGACTTTTTTGCCCCTCCCGAACAATACGGAATAGATGCCAAAAAAATCGATCAGATATCAGAAAAATCCGATGTATTTGCTTTGTCATCTACATTTTTCTATTGGTATACAGGAAAACATTACACAGCCTTTGTAGACCCAGAAAAGTATTATAAATTGGTAGTTAGCCAAAACGACTTTTCCCAGACTAAAGCTGCTTTGATTGAGAGAGAATTTAAACAGAAAATACTCAAGGAACTTAACAAACATCATGTTGCACATAACATTATTGATATTTTAATAAAAGGGCTGGAACTGGATGAGAATAAACGTCCATCTACGGGCGAATTACTTTCAATTCAGGATAATGCTAATTCTTATATTAATACAAATCAAACAGATGTACGGACAATGCTTGCAGGCATAAAAAGTTTAATTCCGTCCATGCATTTTCTTAGCAATATCCCATGGAAGGAGAGCCTTGAATCTTTAATTCTTTATTCGATGAATATTGATTTGCTGACGGGTATGTTAAGTTCTATTTGGATTTGGGCCATTTTTACTTATTTTACTAGCGGGTGGCCAGATCAAACTGGTGTTGTTGCATCTATTGTTTGGTTTTGCTTGTTTAGTATTTTTACATATTTAGGTTTTCCGTCATTTTTCATTGGGTGTGTATTGGGCATTTATACTTATGTATCCTGTTTGCTCCCCGCAGTAAATCAAACTGGAAAACTTATTTACTTATCGCTGGGATTGGTAGCAGCAGGATGCATTTTCACCGCATTTATACCTTCTCCATTGAAGAAATATCCGGATTTTCAGAGATCCATTCTTTGGATCTGCTTATTGTTCTTTTTACCACAATTCGCATATGTGCTTCTTCCTCTAGCTCCAATTATCTACGTATTGCTGACAAAGAATACAAGAGCTAATTTCATCTTTGTCGGGTTAGCTAGAGTTGTTGCTGCTATGGGAGCCCTCTGGTGGGGTATTAAAATGCATCCCTGGTTAACGGGATCTGAAGCACAAGTTATGGGCTATTCTGTCCTCCATACGACTATCACTTCTGATTCTCTAAATATGGCATTGTTTATTATGATCGATATAGGAGTTTGGGTAGGGATAGCAATTTTAAGTAACATACTACTGAGAAGGGTGGTCATCAAACCAGAATTGTGGGCTTTGGGGGTTGGTTTTGTATCTTTGGCTATTATTACTTTGTTGGTAATGATCTTACTCCACCTGGAGATAGACTTTGTCGCAGTGGTTTTTTCCAGCTTTATATGCGTAATCTTCAGTTTACTGGTGGTCGAGATGCCTATATATCTACGAAGGATGATTGATAAGGTATTGGAATAGTTAATCAATTTAAGTCGAATAGCTGTATAAGGATGGGAATTATGGACTTCAACACCAATGAAAAAATTGGTAAAGGTTTGCTGTTACTTCAAAAAGCTTTAAAACCTATAGTTGATAAATGTATGGGGGATGCTCTGGGAAAAGACTGGACTAAACAGGTTAGGTTACCTGTTGGATATTCCCGAAATTTCTCATTAGATAACGGTTTAATATTCAAAGTCATGGCGGATAACTGGCGAGTGTTTCAGAGTTGTTACCCTCGCCTAGGTTTTACTGAACGAGGTTTTATTGGTGAGCTAACAGAAATACGGAATCGATGGGCCCATCCCGATGCTACAAATGCTTTTTCGATTGCAGATTCGCACCGTGCTTTAGAAACTATGGTACTCCTCTTGAAGTCCCTCGACGCTATCGAAGCAGATGAAGTCGAAACACTTCGGCTCGAAATCTTCACTGTTTTGGCCAAAGAGCTTTTGCCTGGCACGGAAAAAGATGTGTCTACCATTGCTGATATACAGATCCCACCCAATAATTCTGATAATAATATATCTTTAATAACTGTTGATGCTCCAACTGAAGGGATCAAGACGAAGGATGATCCCTTAGATGGTTATGCTGGTACACACGAGGATCTCAGCCAGATAGATAATATAGTATTAGGCCCTGTTGTTTCTGCTCCAACAAATTATGAGAATGATATTCCCGCTCCTAGAGATGAAGATAGCATAAGTACTCCTTATCCTTTGACTGATGATCTTAATTGTGTAGCAGAAGGAGAACTTGACCTTCCAAAAATTGTGAAAGACAGTGATGTCGTAAAAGAAGGTGATTTTCTGCCCCCGGAGAATCTTGGAGGAAAAGATAAGCGAAAATTTTTCTTTCCGCTCCCGAAATGGTCCCTTTCTACATTACCATTGGAAATTACTAACCTGTTTGATGCAATTAAACGTCGTCTTGAAATTTTCGATAATGAGACTACAAGAGCAGCTAACTTAATAATAATACCAATAAGTGAAGCTGACATAGATGAGTGGGATCAGGAATATAAAGATGTTTTATATACTCGACTTTGCGAATTTATAGTGGAACACGAATACAGAATCCTCTATAGTCCTGTCATTCAATTCACTGTAAGCGATGATGTGAAGCCTGGACGTCTAAACCCGGAGAAGATTGTTTGTTCCTGTGAGGATACAAATCGTTCTTTAAAAGACGCAAAGCCAGAACTTGTCTGTGTAGATTATATGGCCCCAGATTTATCAGAAATTCGCGTCCCACTATCCGTAAACTCAATAACTTACTTAGGTAGAGAAGACAATGAGAAACACGGTAAGTTGGCCGGTCAATTTAGGCGTACTTTGGAAGAAAATGAATTTTACGGTTCACCTCCTATACCACCTGGCTATCTGGGGGTTTCGAGGTGTCAAGCACGTGTAGTTTCGGATTCGAGAGGATTTAAATTGATTGATGGTTGGACAAGAACAGGTAGTAGAAGCTCCAGTAAAAATGGTACTTATGTTAATGGGAAGCGTATCGGACAAGCCATCCCTGCCATGCTAAAAACTGGCGATTTAGTGGGCTTTGGGCCTCGCGATCCAAACAATCCCGTATGGGAAAGTCGAAGCGAAAATGAACAAGGTTGTTCTCTCGTTTTTATCAGGTAATCTTTCTATGGATAACTTTTTAGTTAGTTTTTTCAACCTACTTTATACTATGGCAGTAATTTTAGGTGTCGTATTACTTTATGCTGCCTGGTATTCAATCAATAACCAGCCGTCCCATCAACGGCCTGCTAATGACAAACGTTACATAGAATTGATTGGCATAATCTATGTAAGTATCCTTTCTTTCTCTGGTTTAACTTTATCCCATATGAATTTAAGTTTGGGTTGGTCTGGAGTTGCACAAACCAAAATATGGGGCGCTTACTGGATTGGAATATGGTTTTTCTTAGCATTATCAGCTATTGCCATTTCTATTGCTTTTTCACGATTTCATCTTCCAGTTTCACCTATTTTCTTACCCATCATTCTCAGCTTATTATCCATAGGTCTTATTGTTATAGATCACTGGGAAAACAGAGTCGACCAACGTAGAATACTAAACCATATATCTATAATGGTAGATTACTCGAAAGACTATGATAAGACTTTAAACATCCTGACACCCCAACAATATCAAAGTCTAGCCGGTGACTGCGTCAGTTGTGCCAATGTTTTTGATTCTCAATGGGTGAAAAGATATAGAGATACTGTTGATGGTTATAACAAGAGTAGGCTTCGGAATATTCTCGCGAAAGAATACCCATCTTTCATAGATCCGGTAATTCCACATTCGTGGTTCGTCGAACAAGGGCGTTATGCAATTGTCGGTATATTTCTTCTATTTATACCAGTATGGCTAATCTGGAAATGGCCAAGAGGAAGAATATTCTTTGAGGAAAATCATCAATGGGTTGGATTAGGTACTGCAGTGATTGCTGGTATTGGTACGGCTATGGCAGTTTTGCATGACGGTCAAATACCTGCTATCTATGTTACATCAACCCAATTTTATAGTGTTACCGATATTATTAAGTTTGGTTTAGTTATATATCTTGCTGGTTTCCTTTCTACTCGATATGCCGCAATTAATAAAGGGATTGTAATTAAGCATAAAAAATCGGTAATTGATGTTCTTGAGTTTCTAATATCGAGTATTTGGTCATTGAGACAGCCTATTTTAATTATCGGCTTTGTCCTAGTGATGATGTTGCTTAGTCGTGACTGGGGGGGGATGTCACTGATGTTGGGTATTTGTACTATCTTAGCATTCATTGGTGCAGGTCCAAAGTTTCGCTCGCAATTGCTACTGACATGCCTCAGATTTTATACCCAACCGAAATGAGAGTCTGGGCTGGTTGAT
>CAZHFU010000025.1:0-57798 GCA_964531975.1 uncultured Anaerolinea sp.
TTCTGAGACACTCTGTTCTCCTTCCGCCCTCCACTAAATTATTGGCGGGAGTTGTTTCACTATTATAGTCACAGAGGGGAGTTTCCCCCTTCCTGCGTCGGGAAGGGGGTCAGGGGGTTAGGTCAGGTCAGGCCAGGCCAGGGGGTCAGGTTCCTCATCACAATGGTATAATTCACCCCGTATCGCCCCAGTAGCTCAAAGGATAGAGCAAGGCTCTCCTAAGGCCGAGGTTGTGGGTTCGACTCCTACCTGGGGCGCCATCAAACAGCTTGGAGGCTTCCGGGCTGTTTTATTTTAATTGTATCCAAATCGGGTTAATTACATAATTAATTGCATTAATCCAATTCTAATCTTTTACTCATGCACAAAGTCGTTTTTCGTGTATAATCTCGTTGCCTGAAGCCAGGGTGCCCCCCTCACTCTGGCTTCTGGTATTTAACCGCCCAAGCGATGATATAAGGCATCATCGGGGCCGATAAGCGCGCAAACGAAAACACCACCATACTTACCCCCATTATCCCCATCACTGGAAAGAGCAGCGCCACAGCGGCCTCGCGCCGGCGCAGGCTGCGCCATAACCCGGCCAACCCCATCAGCAGCACCGGAAATTGCATCCCGCCGGTGAGGATACTCTTCGACGGCTCCCCAGCCAGGTACCAAAACATCAGCGCCCCCAGCAGCAGTTTGCGCGGCAAAAGCCAGGGCTGGTCGCGCAGCTGCGCCAGCGCCAGGCGCAGCAGCACACGATCATCCTCCACCGGGTTGTCGGGTTGACCGCCCAGGCGAGCGTAATCGGCCTGCATCTCGGCCATTGTCAACGCTTTCAGCCGTGCATACGAAAGCGGCGCCTGGAAGAAATGCTTGCTAAACCCATTCCCCAGATAGAAGTTGTAGCCGCTGTCGGTATGAATGGGCAGAAACGCCCCGGCCAGGCGGGCATTGCGCAGCGTCCACGGGCCGATGAACAGCAGCGCCGCCCCGATGAAACCAATCACCACCGCCGGCGTATTCGCCCAGTGTTTGCGCCACCCCCACCCGATTAACACCACCCCGCCCAGGGGCAAGAACACCAGGGCGCTGCCCTTGCTCAGCGCCGCAAAACCCACCGCCGCGCCCGCCGCCAGCGCCCGCCCTAAGCTGGGGCGCTGAACCAGGCGCACGAAGGCCAGAGTTAACAGCGCCACGGCCAGGGTGAGAAATGTTTCAGTCCACAATCGCGGGATATACCACAGCGTCATCGGGAACACCGCGCAGGCCAGGGCCGCCGCCCGCGCCGTGGCATGTCGCCTCTGCAGGTCGCTCGCCGACTGGGGGTCGCTCGCCGACTGCGGGTCGCTCGCCGACTGGAGGTCGCTCGCCGACTGCGGGTCGCTCGCCGACTGGGGGGCGCTCGCCGCCTGGGGGTCGCACGCCGCCTGGGGGGCGTGCAGGGTGCGCCGGAAGATAGCGTAATGCACCCCGCAGGCGCTGGCCGAAAGCAGCGCCTGGCCGATCTGAATGGCCGGGATCGAATAGCCCCCTACCAGCAGGCAGATCAATGCGACGAAAGCCGGGTAAAACGGGGCCTTATTGAGATATTCAAAGCGCCCGCTCCTAAACCAGCTTAGCCCGGCTGCCCCGTAGCCGTCTGGGTCGAGGCCGGTGGTAGCGTCTCCCAGGCGCGGGAAGATGACGAAGATAAACGCCAGCGCCATCGCCAGGTGCAGCCCCAACAAAAGCAGCACAAACCGGTTTTCGGAAAGCTGAACGACCCACCGCCACGCCCTTCCGCCGCGGACCGCGCAGCCGCCCCGCCCCTCAGGCATCGAACAAGCCGCGCACCAGTGCGATCACCTGCTCCAGGCCGCGCCCCACCGCCGGCGTATGGATAAATTCATGGGCGGTATGCGCCCCAAAGCCGGTGGTCAGCCCCACGCACACTGCCGGGTAGCCCTGGCTGAGCGGTGTATTGGCGTCGGTCGAACCGATCCCCAACACACTCTCATAGCCCTGCGCTTCCAGGCTGCGCTGGGCGATCTGCACCAGCCGGTGAGAAGGCGCTAAACTGCCCGCTGGCCGCCGCCCGATTAGCTCCATGTGGTAGTGCACATCCGGCCGTTCAGCAGCCGCCACAATATTCTGCACGCTTTTAACAATGTTTTGCAGGGTGGCTTCCTCTTCCGAGCGCAAATCGAGTTCCAGGTGAGCTTCCGAGGCGATGGTGTTGATGCTGATGCCCCCGGCGATCACGCCCACATTGAGCGATGAGCGCCCGTTGGCCGGCAGCTTAAGCTCATCCAGGCGCGTGACCAGGCGCGCCAGGTGATGAATAGCCGACGGGCGGCCATAATCGACCCACGAGTGCCCGCCCTGGCACGTGGCGGTGATGCGATATCGCTGCACACCCAGGCCGCGGTTATAGATGCGCCCCAAGGCCATGCCTTCCAACACCACATAACCGGCCACATCCCCGCCGAAATGCTCCACCACGGCCTTCATCCCATACAGATCGCCCAGGCCTTCTTCGCCCACGTTAGCCACCAGCCACACATCGCCGGGCAGCGCGCCGCCCGCTTGCAGCCCCCATAGCACGCCAAACAACCCCGCCACCCCCAGCGAGTTATCGCCAATTCCAGGGCCAAAGATTTTATCATCCTCGCGCTGCACCCGCAGATCGGTATCGAAGGGAAACACGGTGTCAAGGTGGGCGGATACGATCACCGGCAGGGCCGAGCCGCTGCCTTTCAAACACGCGTACACATTCCCCGGTTCGTGCAACCCCACCTGGTGCAGGTTTTCCGCTTCAAAGCGCTGCAGCACAAAAGCCGCCCGCTGCGCCTCGCCAAAGGTAGGGGCGGGAATTTGCTGCACGGCCACCGCCAGGTCTAATACACGTGCAGTAACAGCCGGATCAGTCATCAGTCGCTCCTTTTTGGGGGGCTAAGCCGCCCCTATACCTTCCGCACGTTCTGGCGCAGCGCCTCCAGCCGGGCCTGGGCCAGGCCGGGCAAGGTGTCGAGCGCATAAGTCGCCAGGTTGCCTTCCACCACCAGCGAGGCCGAAATGCTGCCATACAGGGCCGCCTCCAGCGGGTCGTAAGATTGACGGTAGCCCGCCAAAAAGCCGCCGCAAAACGCATCGCCTGCGCCCGTGGGGTTCACCAGGCGGGAGGGGTAAGGGGGCGCTTCCCAGCGCGTCCGCGAGGCGGCGTCATAGATCAGCTGACCGCGCTCGCCGCGCTTGATCACGATAATCTCGCAGCCATACGATGATAACGTCTCGGCCATCTCCCACAAATCGGTGCTGCGCCCCTGAAATAAGGCGCGCACCTCTTCTTCCGCCGGCAGAAATGCGGTCAACCCGGTGAGCAAGGCGGGAATGTTATACCAGTAGGCCGAGTTCATGTAACCCGGCGAAGGGTCGAGGGTGACGGTGGTGAATTCGGCCTGGCGCAAAAAAGCCGGCAGCAGGCTGTGGGTCAGGTAATCGAGCGGGCACAGGTGAATGGCGGCGGCGTCCATGTAGGCGGCGGGAATGTCGCCCTGGCGCAGCGAAATCGGCAGCATCTGCGTTCGGCTGTCTATCGAAAAGGATGGCGGTTTATAGCCCAGCAGCGCCTTGGGAAAAGCCAGCCCCAAGCGAGCGAAATGCGCCACCGGGTCGTCGCCCACCCGCTGGGTGCGGTCAATATAGGCGGTAAAGGTGCGCGTGTCCAGCGCCTGGGGCAAGCGCCGCACACCGCGCACATCCAACCCATGGCGCTCAAAATCATCCAGCCAGTCTTGCGGATATTCTTCACCCACCCGCGCCACCAACCCCGGCGCGGGCTGCGGCTCCCACAAGGCCAGGCCCACCGCCGCATACAACGCGCTGCCTCCGGGAATATCCAGCAGCGGCTTTTGTGAAGGGAAAACCACGTAATCGCGCGTCAGCTTCCCCGCCACCAGAAAACGCGGTACCGCGCCTGTCATCAATGCGCTTCTCCACCCGCCGGGCGGCCTAGCGCACCTGGATAAAATCGAGCAAGATCAAATTTTTTTCGCATACGTTGTAGGTGTCGAAATATATTTTGTCTGAAAGCGGCGCGCCCGATTGGGACACCAGTTGAATCCACAAACTGCCTTTGCTGGCAACCGGCTTATCCGCCAGGATGAACTCAAACCCCGCCCGCCCATAGCTCTGCGATATACCGGTGAGGGTCATATTCTCGCGCTTAAGCTGCACACCGGGGAGCAGCCCTCCCAGGTTGACGATCAGACCGGTGACCGGATTGTCGTTGCGGTCTAGCACCTGGCCGCCAATTCCCATCCAATCACAAGCATCTTCGGGGTGATTGATATTCGGGATCGCCTTTGGGAAGGAGGGGCGCACATCATATGCGAACCCGCCTTGGGGCGAAGGGATCGGGGTGTCGCTCGCCGCCGGGGTGGAGGTGAGGATGATCGGGGTGGGGGTCGGCGGTAGGGTGGGCGTGAGCGTGGCGGTGGGAGCCGGCGTTTCACTGGGGGCGATGGTTGGCGTCCAGGTGGGCGGCAGGGTGTACAGCGCGCCGGTGCTGGTGGGGCCAATCTGCGCCGCGGTTTGGGTGGCGGTGGGCGGCGGAAAAGGATTGAGCGAAGTGTAAGGGTTGGTAAAGATAATTACAAACACAAAAGCCACGCACGCCACACTCAACAGCAGCACTACCGTTAGCAAACTCCACAGCACCGGCCCCATCGGCTGAGCCGGGGGTTTTTCTTCGTAAAGATACAGTTTACGTTTTCGTTTCATGGGTTAACCTCAATTTGAGCCGCAGCGCGCGCATCTTGCAGCCATTGCACCACGGCCTGCTGCTGCGCTTTCGCCAGGGCGTCGGGCAGCAGAAGCCGCTGCGCGTCGCGTTCAATCAGCTGCACGATATGATAACCGGCTAAAGTCTTAATCACCCCGGTCGTTTGACCGGCCTGTAAGGCAAAAACGGCTTCTTCCAGGGCCGGGTCTAACAAGTAGCCCTTCGGGAACCAGCCCAAATCACCGCCGGTGAGGGGGTCGTACTTAATCGCCAGGTTATCGAAGCTGTTACCGTTTTGCAGAAGCTGCAAGACCTCGTTCGCGGTGGCCTCGTTATACAGCAGAATTTGACGGGCGTGCACTTGTTCGGCGCTCACCGGCGTCTGAGCGGCGATTGCATCTCGCATTCGGGCCGCCGCCAGAGAAAGGTGCAGCGCCTGGCGGAAGCTTGCGGCGGTGTAACCCTGGGCGCGGGTCCAATCGGCCAGGGCGGGCTCCCCGCCCATGCGCTGCTGCAAATCGTCCAGGCTGTGCTGCACATCGGCTTCGCTCACAGCATAGCCTTGCGCTTCTCCAGCCTGGGCCAGCAGCGCCTGGTCGATCAGATCGTCTAACACTCGCTGCCGTCCTTCGGGAGACGGCTCGGCGCTGTGCGCCTGGCCGAACTGCGCCAGCCCGGCCTCGTACACCGATAAGGGAATCACCCAGCCGTTAACCCGCGCCGCCCAGGGCTGGATGGTGGGGGTTGCGGGCGGAGGCGTCGCCGTTTCAGCGGCGGACGTCTCTCCCGAAGCGGGCGCAGAAGCCGCCGGCGGCGCCGGCGTATCTCCCCCGTCGGTCGGTGAGGCCGCCCGCCCCGGCATCCGGCAGCCCGCCAGCAGCGCCGCCAGCGCGCAAATCGAAACCGCTCGCCGGAAAGATACGTTGTAAAATGGAGTCTGATTCATCAGGCAAATTATACTCGCCTTCAAGGAGCATTGTGATAATCCGCCCAATCTTTCGCAGCTTTATCCGTTTTGTGGTCCGCCTGCTGGCCGATGTAGAGGTGCAAGGCATCGACAACATTCCTCCCCCTGGCGTGGGGGTGATTTTAGCCTCAAATCATGTGGGCCTGCTCGACGCCCCCCTGGTTTTCACCGTAACGCCGCGCCCCGACGCCACCGCCCTGGTAACTGATAAATATCGCCATCACCCCATCCTGCGCCCCATCGTGTGGGCCGGGGAGGGCATTTGGCTCAACCGCGAAGGGCTGGATTTAAACGCCATGCGCCTGGCCCTGGAAACCATCCGCCGCGGGGGCCTGCTGGGGGTGGCCCCCGAAGGCACACGCAGCCGCACCGCCGCCCTTCAGCCCGCCAAGACCGGCGTGGCCTACCTGGCCGATAAGGCGAACTGCCAGGTCGTGCCGTGCGCCATCTGGCAAACCGAAGGGGCAGTGCGCAAAATGTTCACCCTCCAGCACCCACAAGTGTTCATTCGCTTCGGGCCGCCCTTCAGCCTGCCTCCGGTTGAGCGCGCCACCCGCGAAGCCGATTTACGCCGCAACACCGATGAAGTCATGCTGCACATCGCCGCCATGCTGCCCCCCAGCTATCGCGGCGTGTACGCCGACCACCCCCGCTTGCAGGTGGTGCAGGCCAACACCCGGGCGGAGTGAAGTCCTGGTCTGCTGGGCGCCTGATCTCAAGATATTCATCATTCATACTGTAGGACGAAACGCGCTAACCTACCGGCCCGGCTTGGGTTATACTCAGGAGGATTAACCCCGGCGCGCCGCGGCGCGCCTATATGAAAGGTACTCTTATGTCATTAGACTCTGAACAAAAACGTTGGGAAGAACAAACCCGCCAACCGGTGATTAAACGCTTCCCAGAACGCAAACCGGCTTTTCTCACCACTTCGGGCGTGGAGCTGCCGCCGGTGTGGCTGCCCAATGACCCCGACCCCGATTACATGGAGAAGTTGGGCTTTCCGGGCGAATATCCATACACCCGCGGCGTGCAGCCCACCATGTACCGCGGGCGCTTTTGGACAATGCGCCAATACGCCGGCTTTGCCGGAGCCGAAGAGTCCAACCAGCGCTATCGTTACCTGTTGGCTCAAGGCCAAACCGGCTTGAGCGTGGCTTTCGATCTGCCTACGCAAATCGGCTACGACGCCGACGACCCCATCGCCATGGGTGAGGTGGGCAAGGTGGGCGTTTCCATCTCCTCGCTGGACGATATGGCGATCCTGTTCAACCAGATCCCCCTGGATAAGGTCTCCACCAGCATGACGATTAACGCCCCGGCGGCGATTTTGCTGGCAATGTACATCGCCGTAGCCCGTCGCCAGGGGGTGGAAGCCAACGCCCTGCGCGGCACAATCCAGAATGACATCCTCAAAGAATATATCGCCCGCGGCACCTATATCTTCCCTCCGGCCCCATCTATGCGCCTGATTGCCGACATTTTCCGCTACTGCCGCCAAAATGTCCCGCACTGGAACACAATCAGCATTTCGGGCTACCACATTCGCGAGGCGGGTTCCACCGCCGCGCAAGAAGTGGCCTTCACCCTGGCTAACGGCATTGCTTATGTGCAAGCCGCCATCGACGCCGGGCTGGACGTGGATAGCTTCGCCGGTCAGCTTTCGTTTTTCTTCAACGCCCATAACAACTTCCTCGAAGAAGTAGCCAAGTTCCGCGCCGCCCGGCGCATGTGGGCCAACATCATGCGCAGCCGCTTTAAGGCGCAGAAACCGGCTTCGTGGATGCTGCGCTTCCACACCCAAACCGCCGGTTCCACCCTCACCGCCCAGCAGCCCGAAAACAACGTGGTGCGGGTGACCTTGCAAGCCCTGGCGGCGGTGATGGGCGGCACACAGTCGCTGCACACCAACTCGATGGATGAAGCCCTGTGGCTGCCCACTCAAAAAGCGGTGCGGGTGGCCCTGCGCACGCAGCAGATCATCGCCCACGAATCCGGCGCAGCCGACACTATCGATCCGCTGGCCGGCTCTTACGTCATCGAACAGCTCACCGACGCCATCGAAGCCCGCGCCAACCAATACCTAGAGCGCATCGACGCCATGGGCGGCGCGCTGCCGGCCATCGAAGCCGGCTACATCCAGGGCGAAATTCAAGACGCCGCCTACGCCTTCCAGCAGGCCATGGAGAGCGGCGAAGAAACCGTGGTGGGCGTCAACGCCTTCCAGGTGGAAGAAAAAATGGATTTAGAGCGCCTGAGCGTAAACCCGGCCATCGAGCAGGCCCAACGTGCTCGCCTGGCCGCCCTGCGCGCCCGCCGCGACCCCGCCCGCGCCGCCGAGCTGCAAACTCGCCTCGACCAGGCGGCCCGCTCCAGCGAAAACTTGATGCCGCTCTTTATTGAATGTGTGGAAAACGACCTGACCCTGGGCGAAATTTGCAACGTGCTGCGCGGGGTGTGGGGCGAATATCAAAGCCCGGCCTGGATTTAACCATGAAGAGGAGCTATGCCAACCGTTAAACGCATCGATCACGTCGCCATTTTGGTAGACGATCTGGATAAAACCGTATCTTTCTGGCGCGACGCCCTGGGGATTGAACTGCACGGCGTGGTAGACGTGCCCCAAGAAAAGTCGCAGGTGGCCTTCCTGCCCATTAGCGGCAGCGAAATAGAGCTGGTGAAGCCCACCAGCGACGACTCCGGCCTGGCGAAGTACCTGGAGAAACGCGGCCCCGGTATGCACCACATTTGCCTGGAGGTGGACGACATCGACGGCATGTTAGCGCAGTTGAAAGCCAAAGGCGTTCAGTTGATTAACGAGACCGCCCTGGATGGCATCGGGGGGCGCAAGTACGCCTTCATCCACCCCAAGGCCGCCAACGGGGTCATGGTAGAACTGTACCAATTGCCCGAATAGCAAGCCGGGGCTGAGTTCCTAGGTTTTAAACAAGAAGGGCAGGCTTTTGGCCTGCCCTTCTTGTTCATCCCTCAGCCTGCCCCCATTAGGTGATGATGATAGTGACCAGCGTTCCTGTGTCGGTGGCGACAATCGAGATCGTCAGCGCGCCGCCATCTTTGGTAAACGATAGAGTGGAAAGCCCCCCCATCGTCATCGTATCGCCTTTCACCCACCCCAGCGCCGGCAGCTTCTCAAGATAGAAATTCGTGGCCTCCTCGACGCTCAGGGCGCTGGTAAACAGCAGCTGGGCGCGATCTTCCACCATCACCTGGGCGTCTGCGGGGCGCGGCAAGCCACCAGCCAGGGGGGTGGCCGTGGGCGCGAGCGTGACGGGCGCGTCCGGGCCATCCGGGTTACCCGGGTTACCCGATTCTTCCCTGCCGCCGCAGTCTTTGGGCGCAGCCAGGCGCGGTTCCCCCAGGGCCGCCGGGATGCGTTCAATCACCAGGGTGCGCGTCATCGGGCTGCCCGGTTTGAAGAAAAACTCTCTTTCGCCGGCCACCCCCGTATCAGATAGTTCGAGCTTAAGCATAAAACCGCCCTGCTGCGCCAGGTACAGGCTGCCTGCGCCGCTCAGCGGTATCGTAATCGTCGCTGTGGATGAAGCCTCCACCTCGGCCGAGCGCTCCACGATATTTAACTCGCCGCCGGGCTTCAAGTTGTCGGCGCTAATCGCGTAGCGGTCGGCCGCCATGCCGTTCACGTTCACGTTTTGCTCCACCCGCGGAGCCTCGCCCACCAGCAGCCCCGCCAAACCGGCGGAGGGGCCGGCCGGCGGCGGGAGCTGAGCCTCAACCACCGAACACTCACCGTTTCCCCGGTTGGTGTAGAGCTTGCCCTGCAGCGAAATTTTCTCCTCCTGGGCAGTCTCATCGAAAAGTGTGCTCGACGAAGCCCAGGCCGGCGGCTCGGCTTGCCGCTGCCGCGCATACCGGATGCGCGCCAGCAGGGGCTGACCATCCGGGCCGGTCGCAAGCATGGCGTCCTCCAGGCGGTCGATTTCATCGCGCAGCGGGTCTTTGTAGATCGCCGGATCGCTCAAATCGAGCGTGGCCGGGCCGGGTTGGGCGGTGGGCAGTTCCAGCGGCGCTAACTTGGCCGCCGGCGTGGGCGCATCCAGCGGGGCGGCCGCTTCCGGCGAAGGCGCGCCCGGCGGCGTGGCGCCAACGGGCAGCGTCTGCGCCGCGTACGGCGTTTTCGCCGCGCTCCCAGGCGGCGTTTTGCTGGCTTGCGCCATGGCCGGCGCCGAGGATGCAAGCGCCGGCGCAGACGCCTCCGGCGAGCTGTTCGTCCCATTATTCAACAGCGCACACGCCAACTGCGCGCCCACTAAGATTACCCCAACCAACCCCAAACGACCCTTCATCGGTTTGCCTCCCGCGACCCTATAAGTGGATAGAATTGGTCTATTATAACAGGGCGGCGGCGCTCGCCTGATAGCAACCTGCGCATACGGGTGCTTATCCGGGCGGCGGCACTGCGATGATACCGGCTCGCTTGTCTGGCGTCGGCGCTCCCCCTTACTGCGACCAGCCCGTGGGGGTGCGCTCCCACCGGAACGGGCGCAGGGCGGCGTGCAGCGCCTGCGGCAGCGGGCCGCTCTCGGATGCGGCAATGTTGGCGCGCACATGTTTGCTCTTGCGCATGCCGGGGATGATGGTGCTGACCGTAGGCTCATTCAGGATGAAGCGCAGCGCCATTTCGGGCATGCTCATCTCAGGCGGAACCAGTGGGCGCAGCGCCTCGGCGTGTTCCACGCTGGCCTTCAAGTTTACCGGCACAAAGTAACTGTTGCGCCAATCGCCTTCCGGCCAACGGCTGTCTAAGGTGAGCGTGCCGGTGAGCGTGCCTTCGTCGAACGGCACACGCGCAATCACCGCCACGTCGTGCTCGCGGCAGGCCGGGAACAGCTCATCCTCAGGGTTCTGATCAAAAATGTTATAGATCACCTGCACCGCCTCAACCAGGCCGCTGCGCACGGCTTGCACCCCGTTCCACGGCTCCCACCGGTTGATGCTGATCCCCACGGCGCGAATCAAGCCCTGGCGCTTCAGATCGTCCATCTTCCTGGCCCAACGGTCGTCTTGCACCCAGGCGTCTTCCCACACATGGAACTGGATCAAGTCGAACGCCTCCAAACCGGCGTTTTCGAGGCTCTTATGCACATACGCTTCGATATGGTCGGGGGGGAAGTCGTCGTCCAGGGTAAACTCGCGCCGGCTGGGCCAAATCGAGTTCTTCGGCGGAATTTTGGTGGCGGTATATAGTTTGTGCTGCGGATTAGCGCGCACCAACTGCCCCAACAGGTTCTCGCTGTGTCCGGCCCCGTAGGCCCAGGCGGTATCAAAGAAGTTGCAGCCCAAATCCACCGCCAGCTGCAAAGCCTCCAGCGACTCGTCGTCATCCGAGCCGGTCCATCCCCCCATGCCCCACATGCCATAACCAATCTCGCTCACCTGCCAGCCGGTGCGCCCAAAACGTCGATATTTCATGTTGTCCTCCTATTCTTTGGAACTATTATAAGGTCAATCGGGGTGGGTGGGGGCCGCCGGCTCCCATTATTAAACAAAGCCCCCCTCTTCTGGGAGGGGGGTCCTTTTGCGCCGGCCAACCGCTGCGCCTGGCTGCGCCAACCACCTTCAACGGTGCGTCCTGCACCCGTTCGCCGCCGGGGCCAGCTTAGTCTGCCGGGGTAGGCGTCACCGGCCCCCGCTGGACGTGCTCGCGCTGCACCCACACATCCACCAGAGAGAGCAGGCTCACCGGGTCTTCCATTTTGCTAATCAGATGATCGAAATAATGCAGGCCGCCGCTGTAGGTTTCGTCGCGGCGCAGATCGTCGCGGTCAAGCGCCGTATACGCGATCAAGATCGGCTGCGTTCCGCCCGCCTTACGGATGGCTTCGGCAATATCCACACCGTTCTTGCCCGGCATCATCAAGTCGATGATCCATACCGTGGCGGTGAGATGGCTGGTAGTAATTTCTTTATAAAGGGAGACGGCGTTATGGAAGGCGAGAAAGCGCCACTGGTTGTACTTCGCCATGACGTAATGCTGAAATATTTCTGTTAGCGATACCTCATCATCCACGAACACCACGTCGTAAGCGGGCATACCAACCTCCAATCGAACCGTAAGCGTCGTCACGATGAGAGCCGCCGCGGCAGCGTGCCAGGCATGCTCCCCATAGTCTATTGGTTAGAACGACTCAGCTTCCCGTTTTTACAAGATTTTTATATTGTAGCATGGAGTTAGCCCATCGCAGCTTACAAGAATTTTAGGTAACTGCTCAGACACTGATAATACTAACTCATCGTAACGAATTTCGAAGGCAGTCACTTGTTGCGCCTCGCTCTTCTTACCGCTTGATTGACCCTGGCTACGTGTGCGCTTTGGTTTATTCAGTCCATCGCTGGATGGCAGTTTGCTGGGGTGGTTGCTGTTTTTTGCCTGCCGATCTTCTAACTCCTACATTCTCTTTGCCAGCAACGCGATTGCCTGAAACTGTTCGCTAACCATTGCCACCATTGCATCTTCATCTTATCGGGCAACGGCTCGGATTTCTTCTTCGGTTCGAATGCGCAGGCTTGTCAGTACTCTATTTTCGTCCACTTTTGTGTATCTGGCAACGATAAACTTACCCTAAATCCATGTCTGAGCAGTTACGCTAACGGAAATTAAATTTAAGGAAACGCGCTCAATGGAGACGGTAATGGGACCGGTAGGGCGATGATGATCAGGCGGTGTGAATTGCCTTGCGGCGGCCAGCATGTCACCAACGTCAACCGTTCGTCTTCTGTGGGATAGATGTACTGCGCAATGGCCTGGCGTACCTCTAGGGGCTGGCCTGCCTCTTTCAAGATCAATATTTGATCCACGCGGTAGATGCGCTCTTTGTCTGCACCATACAGCTTGATTATGTCCCCCACTTTGAGCTTAATCAGGTATCTGAACACCTTGCCTTCAATATTGTTATGACCATCCAGTACGGTGTTCCCGGGCATACCCCAGGGTGCGGAGCTTTTGAGCCAACCGGCAGCGAAATGATTGGGCGCGTCCCATACGTTTATCGGTTGGCCATCTCGTTTGTCAAGATGCCAGCCCACCATCTCTATCGGCGCATCTAGCTCAATAGCCGGAATAACCAGGCGCGTCGGCGTTAGGTCTTCTTTGGGTTGAGCGTCCCTCAAAGATTCTTTGACCGGGTAATCGTCTTCGAAGTCTACAACCATTTCTTCGACAGATAGGGTAGGAGTAAGCACCTCCGGTATTTTGACCGCCAACGTGACCGTGGGAATATCGAGCGCCGGAGGGCGTATCTCAGGTGTTCTGGTAGCCCCCGGGAAGGTGGATACAGACGGTGGTGACGCCATCTGAGCAGGCTGCGGGCGATCAGGCCCAAAACTGTCTGGAGATACATAGCCACCATGGTATATCATCACAGATAACACCAGAAATAGCCCAACTAGCAAGATCGTGTATCCAAAATGGTGTGGATTAGAGTGCATGGTACCGTCACCTTCTAAATGTGTTCAGGTTTCTAATAACGACAGGCAGGTAGTTATGGCTGGCCCATGGGGTGATGGTCCGATTTGGCCTGAGAGCCGGGTCTCCTAAAAGCGTATATGTATCTAGCAAATCGAGATGCTGGCCTGAAGTAGCCAGGGATAATTTTCCAGCCCAGATAGCCTGCCCCAGTGTGCTCACTGTGCCGCTGAAAATGGTTCGAAAGAAACCGTCATCCAGTCGGTGTTGGCCGGTGCTGACTCCCAGGCCGGTCGAACCCCAGGTCGCGATTGCACCTCCGCCATCGTGGGTTAGTAACGCCTCGTCTAATGTCGATTCCGGTCGGTGAAACGCACTGGTAAAGCAAGTCATCTCGACCACAATCGGCCAGCGAAAGTCGTTGTGCAGCGCTGGCACGTCGTCCAGCGAAAGAAAATTCTCGGTGGCCCACTGTCGCCACGATGAATGGCCGGTGTATTGGACAATCAATGCGCCGGCGTTCAAATGATCCAACACAGCCTGCCGGGTAGTGGAAATCATTGTGGCCGGTGGTGTGAAGTAAATGCGCTGCGACGAAAAAGGCGAAGTCACATATGTAGAAGCTATCATCTCTGATGCAGCCGCAAAGTCGCCGGCCTCATCCGCGTTATCGGCCACAAAGGTCACATTCTCATTCCAGCCGCCGGAGAATGGGTTTATCTCGTACTGCACGATTTTGCTCACCACGGTTTGCGTCTCAGCCAATGACTTGACCGGCAGGCGGCCAATCAGCATATCAGGCAGAGCGTCTTGTCCATCCACTGCCACGTAGCGATTATCGGCAGCCGTTTCACCTGCCCACGGATCTACATTCGCCAGGTAAGGCGGGATAAATGTGGGCGGCGAGTTGGGGCGGTATTGCCTGGGGTCGAAGCTCCCGTCGCCGACCAGCACCACATAAGTGGGTCGTGGGGTCCAGGTGGCGTATGCGTTCGCCAGGTAAGCGCGGATGGCGGCTGGATCAGGCCGCCCATCGCCATAGGCATCATAGATGGCTTGTACATTCTCAATCGCCACAATCAACCCTTGCGTCTGGCGCAAACCGATTAAGTCATCCAACGCCGGGATAAAACCTGCCGGCGCGATCATTATATCGTCGGCGCCCGCAAAGTTGCTGCTCGTTTGCAAGAGTTGCACTGGGCTTAATGAAACCGGGGACAACACTCCACTTTTCGCCGCCAGCGCGTAGCGATGTAAACCACCCGCAACCGGATCGCTAAACGAGAGCGTGTTGCCGGCGGTAATCACGTCCGTCAGACGGAGTGGACGCTCAGGACTGGTTATATCGTAGACGCGCAGACCAGTGATAGAACTGAGCGCAAGCGTGTAAGACATTGGCGCCGGCTGGCCGGTGAAGATGACCGAACTGCCAAATGCCGTGTTTCCCCGCCCATAGCGGATTGAAAAAGCATCCAGCCACGCGCCTTCTATGCCAACCCCTGGCATGCCGGGAAGACTCAGGGTGAGGGTGTTGATGTTGCTGTACAAAATGCCGGGCATGATCGTCAGCCTGGTTGTAATTGGCTGCCTGCCATTCCATTCAATGCGGCCCACAGACGCCCCGTTGAGATCCACATCTACACGATGGTCGGGGTCGGCGTCGATATCGGTATAACCGATGAGCCACACTGTCAGCGTGGCCGGTTGCGTCGCGTCCACCGTCGGCAAATTGATCGAATACGAGGCGGTTGAATGGCCTGGACGTTTCAAGTCATCCCATGTCCAGTGGTCGCCATCGCGCCCGGGGGGAATTGGCCCACAAAAGCAATCCGGGGTATAGAGCTGATTAATCTCGGCCGTTTCATCGACCCAGGCCATACCAGCGGGCTGGCCGAGTGGGACGGTTGGGCGGTTTTGCATGCGCAGCGGCAAGCCAGGTAGGCCATCCTGCCAGAGCAAGTAGATGTCGGTGGACGTCCACCGGCTGAAGCGCGGGGCGGCATAAAAAAGCAGGCGTTCGCCTGCCTCAAAGTTGGCATCCTCATCACCATCCCATTCAATGGCGATTTCGGTTCCTGCCTGTGTCATGCGGAGCGTACGTGGGTCAGTGCTTGCAACAGGGTAGCCGCTCCCGGCCAGGGCTTCATACGTGATAGCAATCAGGCCGGGTAGCGCGACTTCAACAGACCAGGCCGGCCCGGTATCGATTGAATTTTGAATTTTGGCTTGGAGCTCAACCGGTGGATTTTGGGTGTTGAAGCTTAAAGGCTGAACTTGCTCTGGGTTGATGACCACTGAGCGCAGGGCAGCAAGAAAAGGATCGAGCGATGCAGCGCCGGGCAGGCTGTCAGCCTGTCCCTCAAAAGTGATGGAGACGCGCACATGGGTCGTTACACGCAGGCGCTCCTGTGGATAGCTCCCTATCGGGCGAGCAGGGTAGAACACCAGCCGTACCAGGCGCACACCGCGCGCCACCCCAGCAGGCTCAATGTGGACTGGTTCAGCTTCGCGGCTTTGAACCGGTTGGACAGACAAGGCGGGCGAAAAGTCGCCTCCAATGAGATGGCCCGCCGCGTCCCGTTGGACGCCCTTTGGGAACGGCGCAAGCGCCAACCGGCCGGGCAAAGGTCTATCTGACTCTTCGGCCAGGACCACCCGAAGGCTTGGATTCGTACCGGGCGGCACAGCCACTAATACTGAGATAAAAGGCAACCGTGGGGTGCCAGGCTGGGCAGTCTGCAAGTAATCGGGCAGCAGCACACCAACGGTTCCATCGGCATGCGATACGATGTATACCTCAGGAGCGCGCCATTCTACGAGCAGGCCATCGGCGGTGGCCGTCACAACCGGGTGCGCAGAAGGCGTGGGGGGCGAAGCCCTGGCTTCGCCCCCTACCCCGCTGCTGATAAGCAGTGTGCCCCCCACTAAAGCTATTGTTAAATCAAACCACCGTTTCCGCCACAGCGAGATCATCTTGCCACAATAACAGGGAGAAAGAACTTGTACGATTGATTGGCGGTCAGTTGTACCATAGCGCTTCTCGGTGCTTGAAGTGTTTCGCGCCCCTTGGTATCCACATCGGTCAGCCAGTACCACCACGTGCCGGCGTAGGGTGCAGTGTCAATGATGTCGTAGGTCGCCCCTGAGCCGCTGCCCTGAGTGGTCGCCGGTACAAAGGAAATCAGGCTGGCATGCTCTCGGTCATTAATGTTGGCGCGATACAGGTTGAAGCCCAAGTTATCCACCTCAAGCGCAGTGGCCCACTGTAGTCGCACCTGTTGGCCGCTCAACCGCTCGGCCCGGAAGTAAAGCAATTCCACATAGGTTGGCAGGGTAAGAACCTCGCACACGCCATCGGCTGCATCATAGATAGCATCCCCACCGTAATGTGCCCGGTAAGATAACCCGGCGCTGGTCATAACAGTCGTATAACTGGGGTCAGCCACACCTGCAGCATTCAGCGCTACCGCCCCTGCAAAAGTACCAATCCCAGAACAGTCCTGGTTGGTGTACAGCGTGAAGCTAACCACCCCCGTGGGTATAATACCCATGGTACCGGTTACCATCGCCATATCATGCACAATAGTATTCAACGGAGCGGAGGTCAGTTCCACATGGTTGGCGTCGTGGATCTGCGTGGTAATGGTTGGTGTAGCCAAGACGCATATGGGGCGGGTGACGGCGTTTCTATCCATTGTCACTGCGCCATTTCGCGCCAGGGCCCGACCGTCCAGGTTTGCGCCGGTCGCTAGACTGATGCTCGTTAGCGCCAGAATATTACCTGCCAACGAAGTGTTTGTGCCAAGCGTTGCAGAACTGCCGACCTGCCACCAGACATAGCACGGTTCATTACCACTAGACAGGGTAACATTAGCCGTACCTGTGGTTATGAGCGTGCTCGACGATTTGAAAATCCAGGCGTCCGTGGGGGCGCCATTGAGGGTGAGGTTTCCCGACAACGCAAAGTCATCCGCACAATAGACGCCTGGCGCAAGGGATGATCCCCCCAGATCTTTAGTACCGGGGTAGGTGATATCACAGGTTTGGCTGGCCAACCCATTATACGCAGTGACCAAGTCGGTTTTTGCGGTAGTCAATAAAGCGGGAGCATTGACCGACCCGGCCGGTCCGGCCATATCCACAGCATATATGGCGCCCGTAACCATATCGGTTGCCCCTAATCCTGCATAATCACTACCAGATGCTGGACTCAACCCAACATCCCCACTGATCGCAGAAGTAGGAACGTTGGTGATTGCCGTCGCGGCCAGAATCGCAAAGCTATCCGCCATACCTAGCGGCGGCGAAGTGGCTACGGGCGCAGCTGCGGTCGGAAGAACAGAGAGCAGCAAGACGATGGCCACCAGGGCGATAATTCGGGGGAAAGAAAGTGCGTGTAACATGGTTAAACTCCTACTTATCCGTTTTTGTTCTGGTCGATTGTCGTATGAACAGGCTGAAGACGGTGAACAAAAGGATAATTATTCCTGCCAGTAATACGAGAAATAGTTCGTTTCTGTCCAGACCGTTTAGCTGTCCGCCTGTGACCGGCATTTCCGGCGTTCCGCCCTGTGGTGAGTTATCCTTTGCCGGCGGAGTGTAGTGCGGCGCGTGTGGCGTGTTAACCGGCCCGACCGGCGTATCAACCGGCCCGACCGGCGTGTCAACCGGCCCGACCGGCGTATCAACCGGCGCAGGTGGAGTAAAGCCGGCCAATGCCGGTGAAACCTGCCACGCCATGGCAGCCACAACCAGCATAATCACAGCACCCACCTGAGTGCTTGTGGCAATCCATTTATGGATCATCGATAACCTCCTCTTAGGTCTATTATCTTTATTAACGAACTCATCAATTACTTAAGACCGACACCTTCTTTCTTATCGGCCGAGGTAACTGCTCAGACATGCATTGACAACCGCACCGGCGTCACTAAACATCGTGCGCAGATCCTCTTCGGTGGTTTCATGATGAATTTGCCAACATACAGTTTTGTGTCCATTTTTCCCTATACTCTCTAATTCAGAGATTACCATCCGTAGATCTATCTTATCCGAATAGAACTATAAGTGTCCTTGATAGAACCTAATAAAACTCTCTTAAATTTAGGGTTTAGCGTTTGCTTTTAATGTGAAGGTGATAACCCATGCCTGGCACGGTTTCGAGAAGCTCGCTATCATCCCCCAGTTTCTTGCGCAGCCAATTTCAGGTCTTCTTCGGAGCATGGCGGCCTGCGCGCCTCGAAAAAACCATCTCACGCCGGGCGGCCCTGTTATAATTCCTGGCAGGGCGTTTTTGGGGGCCGCCGGCTAATCGGTAAATATCATCATAGGGATAGGTGTATGGGTTCTTGGGGTTTTCGTTTTATGCAGTTTTTCATCCGCCTGATTATCCGCCTCACGCTGCGCTTGCACGTGATTGGCGCGGAAAAGGTTCCCGCAGGCGGAGCGTATATCATCGTATCCAATCACCTTGGCCGTTTAGACCCGGCCCTGGTGTACTATTATCTCGATCGCGACGATTTGGTGCTGTTGGTGGCCGAGAAATACGCCAAAGTGCCTTTCATTCCGTGGGTGGTGCGCCAGTTAAACTCGATGTTTATCGACCGCTTCAACCCCGATATTAAGACGGTGCGCGAGGCGCTTAACCGCTTAAAGACCGGCAGCGCCCTGGTGCTGGCGCCCGAAGGCACGCGCAGCCAAACCGAGGCGCTGCTCGAAGGCCGCCCAGGGGCCAGCTACCTGGCGGTGAAAGCCAACGCTACTATCATCCCCGTGGCGATAACCGGCACCGAAGACCGCGTGGTGAAGGCCAACCTGCGCCGGTTACGCAAAAGCGATGTGACCCTGCGCGTGGGCGATGCTTTCACCTTGCCGCCGCTGCCCACCAGCCACCGCGACCAGGCCTTGCAAGCCGCCACCGAAGAGATGATGTGCCGCATAGCCGCTCTGCTGCCGCCGGCCTATCGCGGTTTTTACGCCGATCACCCGCGCACCCTCCAACTGCTGGCCGAGCAAGGGCCCCCGGCGGCGCACTAGCTCACTCGCCCGCCCCTGTCCGGCGGGTCGCCGGGCGGCTTACGCCCCCGCCCCTCTCAGGCCGAGGCTCTTTCCAGGGCGGCGCGGGCTTGCATCTCCCCGCGCAGCACTGCCACATCGCCAGGCACATACAAGGCCACCAGGGCGTAGAAAACGCCGCAGATGATCCACGTGCTCAGGCAAATAACCAGAAACGCCGTGCGCAGCGAGCTGGCGTCGGCAATTAGCCCGGCAATGCCGGGGGCCAGGGCCGCCCCGGATGATTCGATGAAGTATTGAATCGCCAGGGCTGTGCTGCGCACCTCCGGCAGGGTAACATCGTGCACCGTGGCGACCACATTCGGCGCTGCAATGGGGATAAAAATAGACGTGATGGACAGCATCAGGGCAAACAGGCCCACTTGCGCAATGGGAATGCTGAGCGTAATCGCCATAAACAGCGCGCCCAACAACACCCCCGCAGCGGCCACCAGGGCGCGCCCGCGCGGTGTGCGTTTGAAGAAGTAATCCCCCAATGCGCCGCCCAGGGGGTAACCGGCCGCCAACACCAGCACCGCCAGCACCATCGTCCCAAACACCTGCTGTTCGCTGTAACCGCGCTCGGTTTCCAGGTAGTTGAAGAACCAATAGGTGATCACATTCCACGGGAACACGCCAAAGAAACCCTGGATGAACAGCAGGCGCAGAGTGCGCTTCGAGAACAGATCGCGCACCGTGGCCCATGAAAAGCTGTACGAATGCTTCTGTTCAACGCCTTGCATTTCCGGCTCGGCTGCGCCGCGCGGCGGCTCCTTCACGCCAAAGAAGATGACGCCCGCCACCACCACCCCCAGCCCGCCGGTCAGGTAAAACACACCCCGCCAGCCCAGCGTACCGCTCAAGAAAATCCCCAGCACCATGCCGAGCAAATACCCCAGCGGGCCGGTTAGTTCCAGGAAGCCGTAAATGCGCCCGCGCACCTTTGGCATAAAGTAGTCCGAAACCAGGCTGTACAAGCCCGGATAGGACGAATCGTCGATGCCGGTGGTGGCGCGCGCCGCCAGGAACGTGCCATAGGTTGGCGCAATCGCTCCCAGCCACGTGGTAGACCCCCAAATAAAGGCCGCCAGGGCCAGCAGCCTGGCGCGGGCGTAGCGGTCGTATAAATAACCCCACAGCGGATAGAAAATTGCGCCCACGATCAGCGCGCCGGTGGAGACAAAGCCCATCTGCGCCCGGGTGAGATGGAATTCTTCCATAATGGGCGTAGTGAGCGGGCCGATGAGCAGCTTATCGGCTTGATGCAGCAGCATAAAGGCGAAAAATACGCCAACCACGAACCAACGATAGCGGGATGAGGGTTTCATACCGGCGATTTTACACGAATTGTGAAAATTTGGTGAGAAGAATTGCCAAAGTTTCTTATGATATAATCCTAAACGCTTTAGGCATAATGACCGTGAATTTCTTAGTCTTGTGGAGGGCCTCCCCAAATGGAAATTACTAACACCACATATAAGCACTGCGACCTGGTACAGGTCAAAGGGCGCATCGACAGCGCCACAGCTCCGCAGCTGGCGAAAGCGTTGGACGAAGCCACCGATGCGGGCAAATATAAAATCGTCCTCGATCTTTCCGGGGTAGATTTTATGTCTTCGGCGGGCTTGCGCGTTCTCATTGCCACGCAAAAGACCTGCAAGCGCTACAACCGGGGGGAGGTTGTGCTGGCGGCGGTTCCCAAGCGCATTTACGACGCTCTCGAGCTGGCCGGTTTTGTACCATTGTTCAAGTTCCAAGACAATGTGTTAGACGCGGTGGGGACGATCTAACCCCGCCCACCATTGACGCAGCTAAGAGGCGGAGTGAGGAACCTCCGCCTCTCCATTTTGCACGGCTTAAGTGGTTTCATGGGCGAGCAGTCTTTACAAACGGTAACTTATACCGCTCAATTTGATAACCTTGAACGAGTGCGAACTTTTGTGGCCGCCGCCGCCGAAGCGTGCGGCCTGGAGCCGGCTGCAGTCTATGCCGTGCAGCTAGCGGTGGATGAAGCCTTCAGCAATATTATCGAACATTCTTACCAGGGCGAAGACCCGGCCAGTTTTATCCAATGCGATTGCCGCATTTCATCCACCAACCTTTCGATCACCTTGCGCGACTGTGGCCGACCATTCAACCCGCTGGAAGTGCCCCAGCCGGATTTCAATACCGATTTAGAAGGGCGCGAAGTGGGCGGCTTAGGTTTATATTTTATTCACCAGCTCATGGATCATGTCAGCTTTGCCTTCGGCGTCGACCCCGAAACCGGCCAGGCTTGCAACCTCCTCACCATGGTTAAAAATAAGGACTCCTGAACCGTGGATGCCGAACAAACCGGTAAGGCGACCGGCATTCCAACGCCGGGCCACCCTACCCTGCATGCGCTGATGACCCTGGGCGAGCGCCTGCACGCCCTGGCGGGCGAAATGGGCCAGGGCGACCGCGCCGCCGTGATGATCTTGAACAACCAGGGCGAAGCCATTCGCCAGGCCGCCGAAGAGCTGCTCCACGGCCAGGCGGTGTTGTGGTTGGCGCTCGAACTGCTGCACCCCTACGCCCCTCCCGACCATGCCGATCCCCCCTCGCCCGACAGCGCCGCCCTTTCCCCGCTCATGTTGGCCGCCCTCGACGCCGGCCGTTTGACCCTCGGCCATTCCCCCACCGGCGAAACATTTTGGACGCAAGACGATCTCGCCACCGCCGGCTTGCCGCGCGCCATGGCTGTTCCGCTGCGCCTGGCCGGTGAAGCCCCACCCGGCGGCATGCTGCTGGGGGTGCTCCAAATTGTCCGCCCCACCGGCCTCCCCTTCTACGCCTCGGAATGTGAGATCCTCGGCAGCCTGGCCCGCCAGGCCGCTTTAGGCATCCAAACCGCGCTAACCATCATCGACGAGCGGTGGCGCATGCAGCAGTTGGCCCTGGTGCGCCAGGTGAATAAGCAAATCGTCAACCTGCGCGACCTGGATGAAATTTGCCGCCGCATTACCCTGGGCATTCGCAGCACCTTCAACTACTACTACGTGGTGCTGTTCACGCTCGAACCGGGGCAATCGCAGCTCGAATTTCGCGCCAGCGCCGGCCCCCAGGCCTTGGAAGGCGAACCGGAACCGCAGCCCGTGCAGGTATGCCTCGGCGACGGCATCATCGGTCACGTCGCCGAGACCGGCCGGGAAGTCTTGGCGCGAGACGTGAGCCGCGAGCCGCTCTACCGGCCCATCCATACGCTCCCCGAAACCCGCTCGGAAGCCGCCCTGCCCCTGATGGTGCAAGACCGCCTGCTGGGCGTGCTGGATGTCCAATCCGACCAGGTGGACGACTTTGACGAAACCGACATGTTGGTGCTGCGCACCCTGGCGGCGAATATCGCCGTGGCCGTCGAAGACGCCTGGCTGTTCCGCGCCCTGCGCCGCCGCGCCGGTCAGCTCGAGGCCATCTACGCCATCAGCAACGCCATCAGCTCCATTCTCGATCAAGAAACCCTGCTCAAACAAGTCGTCGAACTCATTCGCGATCGTTTCGGCTACCCCTATGTGCATCTCTTCTCGGTGCATCCGGGGCGGCGCAAAGTGTTCTACGAAGCCGGAACCTATGGAGCCGCCCTCAAACAGGCCGAGTTTGCCTTCGACCTGGACGACCCCCAGGGCCTGGTTCCGTGGGTGGCCCGCAACGGCCTTTCGGCCCTGGTCAACGATGTCAGCCAGGATGAACGCTACCGCGCTTCGATTTTGCCCCCCGATGAGACCCGCTCTTCCCTCACCGTGCCGCTGCTGTTTGGCGGGGAAGTGCTGGGGGTACTCGACGTGGAAAGCGATGAAATCAACACCTTTGGCGACGAAGACCGCTTCTTGTTCGAGGCTCTCGCCGATCACATCGCCATCGCCCTGCGCAACGCCACCCTCTACCATTCCGAGCAGTGGCGCCGCCATGTGGCCGAGAGCATGCGCGAAGTGGCCGGCTTGCTCTCGGCCGACGCCGACCTTGACCAGGTTTTGCGCGAGATTATGCAGCAGCTCGAACAATCGCTGCCGTTAGAAGCCGCCGCCATCTGGCTGCTCGACGAAGACGACGACAAGCAGGCGCTGCTGGAATCGATGCCAGACTATCCCACCGCGGACGCTTTAGACAGCGCCGGTGCGCCGCCGGCTGCGGATGCGCCCCCCATGGAACCGGCCCCGCTGCGCCTGGCGGCCGTCTCTGGGCCGGCGGTGGCCGGGCTAGACCTGGAACTGGGCCTCACCAGTCAGGAAGTGTTGGCCTCCAACCCGGCCCGCGCGCCCGGCGCTGGCGCTGGCGCAAGCGCGGACGAAGCTGCTAAGGCCGCGCCCCGCGCCGCGCCGCTCCCAACCGTTACCTGGCTGCGCCAGGCGCTGTCGGCTGAAACCGCCATCAGCCGCACCGAACAATCCCCATTCGAGCCGCTCGGCGCAGTGCTGGGCTTCCCCACCGATTATTCCGCCGCCGCCGCCCCCCTGCGAGTGGGCGATCACCTCTTGGGGCTGCTGACCCTCATCCACCGCACCGCCAACCGCTATGGGTCGGAAGCCCGTGGCATGACCGCCGCCTTCGCCAGTTACGCCGCCGTAGCCATCGAGAACACCCGCCTCTACGAAGCCGCCCACGAGCAAGCCTGGGTCTCCACCGTGCTGCTGCAAGTGGCCGAAGCCACCCAGGCTGTGACAAATCTAAACGAGCTGCTCAACACCGTCATCCGCATCACACCCATGTTGGCCGGGGTTAAAGCCTGCCTGCTCTACATTTTAGATGAAGACGGCGATTTTATCCCCGCCGCCGCCTCCGAGTTAAGCGCCGACCAACAGGCCGAGTTTGAACGCTGGCGTTTCGCCCCCGGCGATGTAGCCGCCCTCGACCACCTGACTAGCGAACACCGCCCCATCATCTTGCACGATGACGCCGACGATCACAGCCTCACCCGCCTGTTTTCGTCCGACGGCAACCATCCGCCGGGCCTTGCGGTGCTCATTCCCCTGCAAGCCCGCGGCGAAGTGTTGGGCGCGCTGGTGGTGGAATACTCCACCGGCCCCGAAGGCCTGCGCGGCCGCTCGCTCGAAGCTTTCCTGGATGAGCGCCTGGCGATTTTGCAGGGCATCGCCCATCAAACCGCCGTGGCGGTGGATAATATGCGTCTGCTTCGCATGCAAAAAGAAGACGCCTATATCTCGGTCGCGCTGCTGCAAGTGGCCCAAGCCGTGGTATCTTCCAACGACCTGGACGAAGCCCTGGGGTCGATTGTGCGCATTACCCCCATCCTGGTGGGGGTTAAACGCGCCCTGGTATATTTATGGGACGCCGCCAACCGCCGCTTTACCCTCGCCCAGGCCTACGGCGCGCCCTACGCCGCCGACCAGCCCGTCTTTGCAGCCGGGCAGTTCCCCCTGCTCGACGCCGTGCTGCAAGAAGACACCGTGCTTGCCACCCCGCTGTGGGATGAGCCGCCCGGCGGCGAACAGGTTCCCATGGCGTGGGCGGCGCTGCCGCCCCCGACGCCGAATCTGATGGACGACTACCTGGAAAACGCCCCTTGCTTGCTGCTGGCCCTGCCGCTTAAGGTCAAAACCAACGTCTTGGGCGTTTTCCTGGTCGAAGAACCAGAGCCGGGCGTGGCCCAAAGCGGCCTCAGCGGCAGCGGCAACCGCCGCCTGCGCCGTAAGCGCCTCGAAATCATCACCGGCATCTCGCACCAGGCCGCCCTGGCTATCCAAAACGACCTGCTCCAACGCGAGACCGTCGAACGAGAACGCATGGCCCGCGAAATGCAGTTGGCGCGTGAAATTCAAACCGCCTTCCTGCCGCAAGAGCTTCCCCAGCTGCGCGATTGGGATCTGCAAGTGCTGTGGTGCACCGCCCGCGAAGTGGGCGGCGATTTCTACGACTTCTTCCCGCTGCCGGGCAATCGCTTCGGGTTAGTGATGGCCGACGTGGCCGATAAAGGCATGCCCGCAGCCCTGTTCATGACCCTGGTGCGCACCCTGCTGCGCGCCACCGTGTCGCAGGTCGATTCGCCCGCCGCCGTGCTGATGCGGGTCAACGACATCATCGCCCCCGAAGCCTATAAAGGCATGTTCGTGACTCTCTTCTACGGCGTGCTCGACCTGGATACCGGCGCGCTGGAATATGCCAACGCCGGCCACAACCCGCCGCTGCTCATGCGCCCCGCCGTCTGCGCCGTGGAACGGCTCGAACGCACCGGCATGGCCCTGGGGGTGGAAGAACACACTCGCCTTTCAGACGGCAAGTGCCGGATTGCGCCGGGCGATGCGCTCATTTTATACACCGATGGCGTAACAGAAGCCTTCGACCCCTCCGGCGATATTTTTACAGAAGCGCGGCTGCTGGAAACTATCCAGCGGATTATGTGCCAGGCCACCCCGCCCGACGCCGCCGCCATCTTAGACGAGATCGATGCTGCCGTGAAGGGCTTTACCGCCGGAGCCGATGCTTCGGATGACCTCACCCTGCTGGTGATTAAGTATTCGGGGGCTTAAACAGTGCGCCGGACATGCAAAAATCGCATGTCCGGCGGTCTAAGGAGGGCCACCAAAAGAACAACACTTTAACAATGCGTTCTTCAGGTTGCGGCGCTGTTTAAAATCTTTGGTCTGCTGCGCCGGTGCATTTAATATACTTTACTTTGCCCACCCTGCGCATTAAAGGCGCTTTAGAAAATAAGACATGGTTTATCGCATTTACCGGGGTTTCTTCTTCTCATTAAACAAATCCAACCAGTAGTTTAATTCATTTTCCGACATGGCCGCCGCCGGGCCGGGCGTGGGGCTGCTGCGCGCCTGGTCGAGCGTGCTCAGCAGCAGCCGGGCGAACTCATCCGCGCCCACCACCCGGGCGTGGGCCGCCCGCGCTTCGTTCTGCACCACCCGGTCGGAGGTCACCACGCTCCAGTTGCGCGCCTGCTTGCCCAAGGCCGCCAGCCGTTTGCGGATGGCTTCGTCGGCCGTGCCGCCCTTGGGCACAAAGTGCGCCTGCAGCAGGCCGCCGTAACCGCGCCGACGCGCCTGGCCGGGCGGCGCGCCGTCAAAAAATACTTCCACCTGCTGGCGGCGCGCCCGGCAGAAATCTTGCAACAGCTCTAGCAAATGCTGCTCATCATCCAAATCCGCCAGGCTGGCGCCAGGCAAATGCGGAATAAGGTTATGTCCATCCACCAAGAAAGGCATAGGCTTGATTGTATGAGAAAACCGGCTGCCCGTCAATTCAAAAATATGCTATCATACCCCTAGTCATGAAACCCTGGCAGCGCACCATGTTTTATTTGTTGCTCAACGCGGCGGTATCCGCATGTGTAACATTGACGGTTCTGTTTGTATGGGATCAACTTGTCGGCCCGCTGCCGCGCGGCCTGCTGCCGTTTGCCTACCAACAGGCGGTATCGAAAACCCCCACCCCCGCCGCCTCTCAAGCCGCGCCCACCCCTCGGCCCATCCCCACCCGCGCCTTCATGGTCTACCAGGTAAAATCCGGCGACACTTTCGAGAGCATCGCCCAAGAATTTGGCATTTCGCCCGATGAACTCATCGCCGAAAACGGCTTCACTGAATCGCAGCGCCTGGGGGAGGGCGAAGTGCTGCGTATTCCCGTGCATCCCCGCGGTGTGGTTACCATTGACAGCGTGATTGGCGTGGGCGACTTGAACACCGAACGGGTGCTCCTCAAACATGCCGGCGGGGGCGAAATCACCCTCACCGGTTGGCGGCTGGAAGACGACGCCGGCAACGTCTTCATCTTCCCCGAAGCGCCGCAGCTCACCCTGTACGCCGATGGCGCGGTCAACCTCTACACCAAAGCCGGCGCCAACACCATCATCGATCTGTTTTGGGGCCTCGATCACGCCATCTGGAAATCCGGCTCCTCGGTCGTCCTCAAGGACGGCGATGGGGCGGTGCAGGCGCGCTACCTGGTTCCCTGAGCGCCTGCAAGGCCCCTATCTCCCCCGCAGCAATCTCGCCATTCCCCCGTCTCAACTTACCCGGCTGCCCGCCGCGTTCCACCCGAACATCTTCACGGGTCGTCGGCCTGGTCGCATTGCAAGCGCCGGTTATATTCTTCGTTACCTACGCCCTTCGCCACCGCGTCAAAGATCAGCCCGGCTTCTCGAACCGGCAGGCGCAAACCGGCCTTCACTAGCAAACACTGCCGCTCGGCCGTCGTGGCGCATTCAAAAGCGGCCCGGAAAGCCTCGTCGCTCAGTTGGATGAGAAATAGCTCCGCATTGGTGGCCATAGACGATGATCTTTATGCGGTGGGTAGAGGCGCACTGCCGGCCGCCTCTACCCACCGTGATGAAAACCTACTTGCAAACGATGGGCGCAAACAGCGTGCGCACCAGGGTCAGGATGTCGGGCAGCGAGAACGGCGTAGTCAAGGTGATCGGATGGGCGGGCATTTCTTTCTCGTCCGCCGCCGCGTGAAGCCCCGCCGCTGCGCCGCGCTGCGCTAGCTGCGCCAGGGCCGCTTCCGCATCATCCCCCAGGTTGAGATAGGGCAGCGCCGCTTTGGAGAAGCCGGCTGTTACCCCACCCGCCGTGGCGATGAGCATAAACTCGGCCTCCGATTCAGCATATACTTCCACAATCGTCATGCCCGCTTCCGGGGTGGTGTAAGCCAGCCGCTCCACGGTTGCCGTGCCGTTGCTGTACCCATCGGGATAGAAGGCGCTGCGCGGCCCCCACATGTACAGATCGGCGTCGCCATGAACCGAGATCAAGTCCAGGCCAACCTCTTCATTTTCATTAAGCAGCAGGCGGTATTGCACGTGCTGGCCCGCGGGGAGGGTCTTAATCGCCGGCTGAAGCAGGTTGGTAAACACCAGGTTGCCTTCGTTCAGGTTGCTCACCTGCCCGGCGGCGTCTTTCACCCACACCCCCAGGTAGTGGACGCCATCGTGTGGGGTAAGGTGGTAGGGCGCACTCAGATATTGCCCGCTCTCATCTTGCGAAAGGTTCAGTTCGGGGTCTGTAAACGGCTGCCAGGGGCTAAGTTGAACCGTCTGCCACTGTTCGGCGAGGTCGTCCCATATCCATTCTTTAATCATCAGGCTTTGGGCGCTGGGCGAGGCCGAAATCAGCAAGGTCAGATTAGGATCGAACAGCAGTTGACCCTCGACCACCAACATGCCGTTCACCACCGGCGCTTCGCTAAGCCATCGCTTCGCCGCTCCGCCCAGGATGGTGAGGGTGTTGCCCGTGGTAAAGCGCACATGCTCCGGCTCGGCCGGAATGCCATCCCCCTCCATCCATTCCCAATACCCCATCACCTCCATCTGGTTGTACAGCCCTCCGGCAGGCAGCGATACATCCGGCACGGCTTCAAAGCGCAGGTAGCGTGTTTCTCCCGGCCACAACCCCTTGAGATGCCACACGATCTGGCGTTCGGCAGGCAGATACACCCCGCCTTCAGTGATCGAATCGGGCAGCGCGGTCACATTCACCGGCAGCGTATCTGTCACCACCACCAGCGATTCCTGCATGCCAGAGTTGCGAGCGGCCAGGGTGAACAAAACGGTGCTGCCGGGCGCTGCCGCCGCCGGGCTGGCGCTCACCATGCTCTCGTTAAACACCGGCTGGGCCTGCGGCTGCCAAGAGAACGTCCCGATCACGCTGGGGGTAGAGGCGATGCCGGCCTGATCGATGCCGTAGTTAATCAGGGGATAGACGCCGCGCACATCGAAGCTGGGGCGGTAAATCCAATTCAGAAAGGTTTGTGAAGAAGGCAGCGTGTTATCTGCCGGCATATCAAAGCGTCCCATCTCATCGACATCATGCCACAACCCATTTTCGCCGCTCTTTATCAACACGTTATTGGCCCCCGATAACGCATCCTCAATCACGCCGCCTAAGCTCAGGATGGCGTTGCCGTTATCCCCCGTTTTTAGCGCCGTGTAAGAGAGACCCTTGCCGTCTACATCGGTCAGGGTAGGCGCCACGTTATCGATGCGCACCGTTGCAGCGGCAGCGGCGGATTGGTGGCCCGCAAAGTCGTGAGCGCGCCCCTCAATCAAAACGCCTGGGGTGGCGGAGGTAAAGACCAGGGGCGTGGTGTAAGGCATCCACTCGCCGCCGTCGATCCGATATTCCAAAAAGGCAACGCCCGATCCCGAATCCTCGCCGCTCAGCGTGGCGGTCACCGGGAACGTCTGATACCACCCGTTCAGGCCGTCCGGAGCTTCGGGGGTCAGCGTGATGGTCGCTTCGGGAGCTTCCACATCGATTTTCACTTGGTAATGGGTGGTAGGGCTAACGCTGCCATCCAACCCCTGCGCTTGAACATGCAGATAGCGAACGCCATCGGGCAGATCGTAGGCCCAGAAGCCGTTATTCTCCCCGCCTGGCTCGGTTAAGCTGTAAGTTGGAATTTCGGTAGGGTTAGGGGTTAAGATATAGCGATACCCGGCTAACATTTGCGGGTCTCCGGCGCCGGGGAACCACATGAAGAAGACATCGTTGTTGTTGTACCACATATCCTGATCGGGATGGGTATTGCTGACCACCATGGGCGCCAACGGGGCTTCATTCACAGCTTGAGGAGCTAGAGCCGCCTCCAAAGCCGGACGGTAGGCGTCGAAAGATGAAACGTAATAGTCTTGCACCATATAGCGGTACATTACGCCCTGCGGAGTTTTTCCGGTGGCGATAGCCACATAGGGGCGCACCGTGTAGGGGCGGCAGCCGGCGCACACCGAGGCGATTGGCGCCGCGCCGATGGAGGCGCCGTAGCTTATTTTCTCCGACCACGATTGGGTGGTCGCCCATTCGCGCCCAAAACCGGCTGTAATGCTGGCCGCAAGAACCGCCCCCCCAAAGGTGACCTCGCTGCTTAGGGTCTGGCTGAAATCCAGGTTGCCCTTGACGGTCTTGCTGTTGCCGGTGACCGAATCGGTGGACCAACCAGAGCTGGCATTGCTATCTGAGCTGCGCGGCACAGATATTCCCTGCGGAAGCTCAAACTCTACCAGGTTGCCGTCCACATGCGGGCTAGAGCGCACGCCGTACTTTACCAGGTCGGCCATATTATTGGTGGGCGGCGTGTCGGTAGCCACCTGTCCACCCGAAACCAACGGCACCCAGAAATCGCCCATTTGGGGTTTGAAGACGTTGTACCAATCTTCAACCGTGGCGTACGTGTTCTGCACCCGGGAAGGCGGCAGGCACACTTTCATCGGATAGCTGATATCGTGATTGTCGGCTTCATAGATGCGATAGTTTATGCAGCGATAGTTGGTGCTGCTGAACAGCACCAACCCCGCTGAAATGCCATCGGCGTTATTGGGGCCGCCCTCGATGGCGCGGGTTTGCTCATAGTAAATCTCTCGGGATTGGGAAAGCGAGCGCCCCACGCTGCCGATAATTTCGGCGGTAGACATCAACTTAAAGCCGCCGATCTTAAAGGCCAGGATAGGGGCGAGAAATTCCACATCCACGCCCACACCCAGAGAGCCGCCCAAAGAAACGGTGAAGCCCTTTTCTTCGTTGCGCCCGTAGCTAGAGCCTTGGGCGAACTCGGCCCCAAAGTTCTGCAGCGGCAGCGCCCCATTATAGTAGATGGGCGGGGTGTAGACCACGCCCTGCACTGATACCGCGCCCGTGTAATCTTCGCAGTTCTCGATAACCGCCGATTGCGAATCGTTATCTATATCGCCGATCAGCAAAGTGGAAGTCTTCTGTAAACCGCGATAGGCGCGAATGTTAGTCAACAGCTTTTTTCCATCGAAGCGGGTTAGAAATAGCGCATACTCTGTGGTTGGTATAGTGGCGGATTTTACAATGATCTCTAAGCCGCCATCTTGATCCAGGTCGCCAATTGCAATTTGCTGGGGTTGGGTGGCGGTAACTGAACCAAATTTCAATGCAACCTGGATGGGCGCGTCTTCCATTTTTTCGGGCAGGGCCTCCGCGTCCAGCACGTACAGCTTGACCGTGCCTGGTATTGGCGCAGGCTGCACCAGCACCACTTCATCAAGGGTATCCGAATCGATATCGGCCGCCGCCATAACTCCCGGCGTATAATAGGCGTTTGCGCTGGGGACTGGGCCGGCCAGCAAGCGCGTCCGGCGAATTCCACCTGCCTGGGTGAAGAGCGTATAATATTTCAGCTCTGTATTGAAGCCCGATTGAAGATTAATCGCCAGGGCGTCGGAAGAGCCATAGCTAAAATGACCTACCGCCATTTGGAAGCCATCGATGGCGCGATTGGAGATGGTAGTAGATATATCCACGTAACTGGCGCCGCCTAACATGGCCGGCGTAAGCACACCGTTCAGGTACTGGAAATAATACAGCCGAGCGGCCGTTTTGCCGCGTGGCAGCACCCCCACAAAGATCTCATTGTTCAAACCATCGGGGGTAACGGTTGTGTCACCTGGCAAGCCATCCATTTCACCCAGGGCCACCCGTATATTAGCCCCAAATCTATCGTTAGCCGGGGCGTTAATCGAAACCATCTGCGGCGTGATGACCAGCGCCGGCGGAGAAGCAGAAGAGTTGGGATCGACAGCCAATTCAATCGCAGAAATATCCATCCGCGACCCATCGGCCTTGAGCGTTGTAACCAGCACTTCGTCGTCGCCATCGCGATCCATATCACCCGCGGTAATCGCCGCCGTGGTCAAGTAAGCGCCTTGGCCGCTGTCGGCGTGAGCCAGCTGCTGCACCACGCCGTTCCAGGTTTTCATATCCCGCGCTTCAACAAACCACTTGGCATTATAAAGATAGGCATTGAACCAGTAGGCTTTGCCGTTGACCTGGATCACCTTCTGAAAAGGCGAGTCTGCCCCAGTAGATTTGTTGTTCGTGAGTGGGGTGGTTATTATTTTGGAAGTCTGAGAGGCATATGTCATCGCCGCCGGGTAATTCTGGACATATGGGGCGATGATGAGATAATTGTGTGGGTTTGAAACCAGCGCCAAAAACGGTTCTTTCATTTGGCTGGCATTAATTGCCGGCTTCCAGGCATCCCAACCGGATTTGCTATTCCACGATTTTATAGAGAAAGTCTCGCCTCGCTTGACGAGCAGCGCCATCTCATTGGTAAACAGGCTCAGCAGGCTAATGTGGCCGATGCTCGCGGTGCTGTTGGGCGCGCCCAGGTCAAGGGCGGCGGCGTCCTGTTGCCAGCCATTAATGTGACTCCATTCCTTAACCTTAACGCTGTTGGCGCTCGCCTGGTAAGCCACCGCCATATGGGTGGCATGACGCGAGGTGACGTTGTAACGGTCAGTAAAGCTGCTCACCACCCTAACCCATTGTGTATCACTCCAATCGGCCAGGTTTTTATCGATTGCCCATTCTTTCATGTAAAGGGCTTTTGAGCCAGAAGCGCCGGTGACGGTAACAAACACCACAATATGATCGTTGCGCAAAGCGAAGGCGCTGATATCATCATTCACATCTTGCCCACTCACCGGTACGCCTAAGTTGATCGGCCCAGTGCGCCAGTTAGTTCCAAAAGCTTCGTCAAAATATACCGAGCGCCGCCCCCCTTCATACCCGATGAAGAACAAGCCCACATGTCTGCTGCCAATAACTACCGCTTTGGGGTCAGATACTACCGCGGTGCTGGTCATGGGGATGGTAGACCAATCGGGGATAAACCCGCTTTCTTGCAAATAGGTTTTATAAACAATGGTGGAATAGTCGGTGCGCGAAAACAAGACCAACTGAGATGGGTCTGGCGCAAGCAGTTCGAGCTTGCCAACCAGGGTTTCTTCCGTGGGCATGCCCGCGTCGTAGGCCACCCCCCATTGGGAATTCTCCATCATTTGCACCATAATGTGGTTTCCCAGGGTGGCGTGGTTTGAACGCTGCTGCCAGGCCATGGCGATGCGCATATTATCGCGCACCGCTGCGGTAAAGTTGGCGCTGTCGTTAAAAGCAGGAATAACCAGCGCCGTAGCGCCGGCGGTGGTGCTGTATGGCGCGCCCATGTCTAACCGAAATACATAGTCATACTGCTGGCTAACCTGCATCACCTTATTGGCCGGCCCCACAAGCAGCGCCTCCAGGTCTTGCCCGGCCATTACCCGCGTGGGCGCGCCGCAGTCTGCCGCCGCCCGCTTCATAATGCTGGGGGTAGGAACGGGCCGAGCGGGCGGCTGCTCACCCGCAATCGGCGCCGCCGGGGCGGCGCGCACGCCGCCGGGCGCTGCCAGGCTTAAGATCAAGCCCACAAGCAGCAGTAAACGCATAAATTGAAGCAGTTTCTTGGCTAACATGACCTCTCCTTTGATGACGGTACACCAACATTGGTTTTTTCATGCGCGGAAAATTCGATTTTGCCGGCGCCTTACAATATAGTATATAAACTGAACGTGCGTGAATCGTGCGCACTCGAAAAAATTGTTTATAATATTTATGAGAGATCAGCCTCGAACCCCAGTATCAGGAAAGAGGATCATTGGCCCACATCGAAATTCATCTGCTGGATGGCTTTCAGGTGCGCGTGGATGGGCAGATGGTTTTGGGCGCTGAGGCAGGCCGGACCGGGGCGCTGCTGGCCTACCTGGCAATCGAAAACGAACACGCCCACCCTCGCCAGGCTTTGGCGCACCTCTTGTGGCCCGACCGGAGCGAAGCCAACGCCCTGGGCAGCCTTCGCTTTGCCCTGGCGAACTTGCGCGCCGCCTTGAAGCTCACTCAAGACGCGCCCCCCGTGGTGCTGGTCAGCCGTCAAACGGCCGCCTGGAACCTGCAAGCACCCGCCTGGGTGGATGCGGTTGCCTTCATGCGCCAGGCTGCCGAAGCATCGCCGGCCTCCGGCCTCCCCCATATCCGCAGTGTTTTAAGCGCCTACCGCGGCCCATTCTTAAACGCTTTTTCATCCCCTGGCAGCCCGCCGTTTGACGCCTGGGTGATAGACCGGCGCGAGCACATCGAGCGCCTGCATACTCGCTTACTGCGGCTGTTAGCCCAGGGCTGCCTGCAGGCTGGTTTACCGGGCGAAGCTGAAGACGCCTACCACCGGCTGCTAGCCCGCAGCCCATGTGATGAGACGGCGCACCGCGACTTAATGAAGTTACTCGAAGAATCCGGTCAGCGCGCCGCAGCCCTGGCCCAATTCGAAACCTGCCGCCAGGCGCTGCAATCCGAATTGGGCGTAGAACCAGAGCGCGATACCACCTGGCTCTACCAGGCCATTAAAGGCCGTTCGCTCGCCACCGGCGGGTTAACCAGCCGCCCTCCGGCCGCGCCTCCCAGCCCGGTCGTTCCCCCTGCGGTTTCTTTCTCCCCCCCGCCCTCGCCTCCCAGCGCGGCCGTTCCCCCTGCGGTTTCTTTCTCCCCCCCGCCCTCGCCTCCCAGCGCGGCCGTTCCCACTGCGGTTTCTTTCTCCCACCCGCTCTCGCCTCCTAAAACCCTGTTCGTTTCCCGCCGGCAAGAGTTGGACGTTCTGCACCTGGCGCTTGAGCGCATGCTCACCGGCCAGGGCCAGGCCACGCTGGTGATGGGCGAAGCCGGCAGCGGCAAAACCAGCCTGTTAAGCGCCTTTGCCCAGGAAAGCCTCGCCCGCCGGCCCGATCTCTTAGTGATTGGCGGACGCTGCAACGCCTTCGCCGGCCTGGGCCAACCTTACTTACCCTTTATTGAAAGCCTGCAAATGCTGGCCGGCGAGTGGGATACCCTGCCCTGGGCGGCGGATTTAGACCAGGAACACCAGGCCCGCCTGCAAGCCGCCATGCCCCTCAGCGCACAAAACCTGGTCGAGACCGCCCCGGCCCTGCTCGACCGTTTCGTGGGCCGCGCAGAGCTAATTCAGCGCCTGGCGCAGCTTCCAGGGGCCAAACCCAATTGGCTGGCCGCTTTGCGCCAAAGACCCGGCATCTCCACCGCCTCCATGCTGCGCGGCGCACCCCCCTTAGAGACCGGCGCGCTGTTTGAGCAAATTACCCGCCTGCTCATTTGCATCGCTCGCCGCCAACCCCTGGTGCTGCTGCTCGATGATGTTCAATGGGCGGACCCCGGCAGCGGCGCGCTGCTGTTTCACCTGGCTCGCCGCCTGATCTCCGCCAGGGTGATGGTGATTTGCGCCTATCGCCAGGGCGAGGCGTCCACTGCCCCCCACCTCAACGGGCCTGCCATCAATAGTGTTCTAATGGAGCTGCGCCGCCAGCCGGGCAGCCTTAGCATCGACCTCGAACAATCGGATGAACGCGCTTTTATCGACGCCTTCCTGGCCGGCAACCCGTTTCTACAGCCCAACCGCCTGGACGACGCCTTCCATGCGGCCCTGGCGCGCCACACCGGCGGCAATCCGTTATTCGTAACCGAGCTGCTGCGCGATTTGCAGAGCCGCGGCTGCTTGCAGCGCGCGGCCGACGGAGCCTGGGTTAATACCTCCAACCTGGACTGGCAGCATATCCCCCCGCGGGTGGAAGCGGTAATTGCCGGGCGCATTGCCGGCCTGCCCGAAGACTGGAAAGACTGGCTTAGCACCGCCGCCGTGCAAAACGACAGCTTTATTGCCGAGGTTGTGGCGCGGGTTCATGGGCTGGATGAGCATATGCTGCTGCGTGAGCTAAGCGGTCCCCTCAACATGGTGCGCGGTTCTTACCGCTTGCTCAAATTTGAAGGGGTGCAGTGGTTGGGCGAGCAGCACCTCTCCATCTTCCGCTTCCGACATGCGCTATTTCAACGCTATTTCTACGAGCAAATGCCCCTACCAGAACGCATCCGCCGCCACGCCCAGGTGGGCCTGGCCCTGGAAAGCTTCACCCAATCTGCCGAACACCCCGAAACCTACGCCTCCGAGATTGCCCGCCACCTGGAAGCCGCCGGAATGAATGAAGCGGCCGCCGGTTATTGGCTCCAAGCCGGACATTACGCCATGTTCCTGGCCGATATGCACTCGGCGGCGGCGGCCTTCCAGCATGGCCTCGATTTAATCGACGGCATCACTCGCACCGGACGCATCGCCGCCTTGGATATCCGCCTCAACTTGGGGATAGCCCTGGCGCTGTCTCATCATGGCAACTGGGGCAATGCGGATATGGAAGAAGTGCTGCACCGGGTGATGCTGCGCCTGCGCAATTCCGACCCCGATGGTCAACCTCCCGAACTGTTTCCGGCGCTCTTTCTGCAAGGCAACTCGCTCATCGGGCGGGGCGAAGTTCACCGCGGCCTCCAGCTTGCCGCCGAGCTGCTGACGCTCGCCCAGCCCAGCGGCGGCTTGCCCCTGGCAATAGCCGGCCTGCTGATGGGCATTTGCCAGGTTTCTACAGCCAATTACCCCAGCGCGCGCCTTCACCTGCAGGGCGCCCTGGAAGCCTACGCCGCCGCCGGACGGCCATCCACCATCGAATTGATTGGTTCAGATATTGGCGTTATCGCACGCGCCTGGTTGGCCTCCGTCCTAACTGTGTTGGGCCTGCCCGACCAGGCTTGGGAGTTAGCCGCCGCCGCCCTTGAACGCGGCCGCAGCCTGGGCAAAGACATTTCGTTGAGCACGGCGCTAGTGTTGGCCTGCCAGGTGGCGATCCATCGCGCCGATATCGTCTCGCTGCAAGCCTTGGCCGAAGAGCTGGCCGAGCTGGGTCGCCGATACAACCGGCCCCTCTTTCATGGATATGGCATGATGATGAAAGCCGAAGCAGCATTGGCGCTGTCTGCCGCAGGCAGCCCCGAAGCGATGTTGGCCGCCCAGGAGATGCTGGAAGGCTTTAAGACCGCCGCCGAGGCCTCCGCCCGTGGAGCGCAAAATATCTGGTTTGCCCGCATGGCAAACGCCTGTCTGCACGCTGGCAGCATCGACGCCGGCCTGGCGATTATCGACGACGGCCTGGCGCGGTTGCGCGCCGCCAACCTGGACGGCAGCCCCGCCGCCGAGCTTTACCGCCTGCGCGGCGAGCTGCTGCTAGCCGCCCCCCAGCCCAACCCCGCCCAGTCCGAGATGTGCTTGCGCCGGGCCATCGCCGCCGCTCACCAGGGCCAGGCGCTAACCTGGGAGCTGCGCGCCGCCACCGCCCTGGCGCGCCTGCTGCGCGACAACCGCGCTCCACAGGCCCGGCAGCTCCTCCTGGACGTGATGAATCGCATCCCAGAAGGCCGCGCCTACCCCGACCCCCTGGCCGCCCAGGCCGTGTTAGACAGCCTGGAAGATGCCTGAGCAAAGCCCACCCTGCCGCCCACCTGTGGCAGACCGGGCCTCTCCCTCGCCGCCATAAAATTCCTTTCACCTTCCTGAGCCTGCCCAGGCGCGCCGCTTCTCCTCCCAGCCGCCCTCCAGCCTGGGGGAAAACCGCGCCGGATAGGTTTTGATCTATTCCTAAGCCAGCCGCCTGGCAGTTTACCTGAAGCTTATCGGCTGTCAAATCCCCCGTTAGTCTTTTAAGTTCGCGAGCCATAGAAGTTGGTATCCAAATTCTTACTAAATCCGAACCATATTCCTCGCCTTGAACCCGGAAGAAATATAAGTTTGGCTCGCTTGCCGGCGGTACATCAAAATATGGCTGGATTTTTGCTCCCGCATTCGTTGTTACTGAGTATCTTTTTGCTTGGGTTTCTTTTCATCTTCTTCAAATTTTCTCCCCATCATAAATGCTACGCGTGTAGCCAGAAGTTCATGTACTTTCTTTTTTTCATCCGGAGAGAAGGCTGGTAATATTCTAGGGCGTTTCATAATAATTCTTTTCCTTTTTGTTGGTTAATCCAATTGGTAACAGTTTCTCTGAAACTTACAAAACCCATCAATTCAGAATCCGACATTAAAGATAAGGATAACCATTCACTATATAGCTTTCTAAAGTCAAGTTCCTCTTGACGATCAACATGCAGATAAACAGTTGTAGGTAAGCTACCACGATTATTCTCTAAAAACTCAACCACAGAATTTATCAGGTTTATTTCGGAGGTTATTCCCTGTTGGGCGCTTTCAGGTTTCAAACAATGCAAAACTAGATCAAATCCTGCTGTATTTTCACAAAGGAAATTTTAAACAAGGGTTATGGCAAACGCTTATAATACGACATCATCACATGTTGCAATAACGCAAAGTTATTCGCCTGGTCAATCTTTGTAAAACCCAAAATAAGTTGTGAATTTAGCTTTGACAAAGCCATATCTTCAAAGAATATTTTCTGACTCAAAGTGGCAAGAAATTTTGTGCATTCCCCATATCATCGATTTATAAAATCATCTCATCGTCGTAGGGCCACCAAGGAGATCAACCCGAAATTAGTTTAATAGAAGCGATGCTATGGTTGTTCAAATCCCTGCGGCGGCGAGGTATAAACCATATTCGACTCAAACGAAATAAAAAAGCGGCGGATTACTCAAAGTTAAACATTCTACGCGTTAACCATTGAGTTGATGAATGGGTCGAATGAACGGTGACAGCCCACCCTCGCTCTTTTTCCCCTCCGTAGGAAAATCCCACCCCTCTTTATAGGAGTTTCATTAACTTTCCTGTCTTTATTTGCTTGGAACTTTAGTTTCTTTTAAATCTCTGGTAGAATCCAATCGGACTAAAAGTCTCAAATTACCGGAGCGGTGTGTTCCGGTCAGGTGTTATTCAGGAGGATTATCGTGTCTGGCATGGAGAAGTTTACACAACGGGCGCGACGTGTACTGGCTCTGGCGCATCAAGAGGCCGAGCGTATGCATCACAGCTACATTGGAACCGAGCATTTGCTGCTCGGTTTGATTCGCGAAGATGGTGGCGTAGCCGGACGCGTTTTACGGGAATTGGGCCTGGAACCGGATCGGGTGCAGGAGATTGTCGAACGTTTATCTGAAACCGGCGACTACACCGGTGGTAAGCTCGATCTTTCCCCCGGAACCCAACAGGTTCTAGAATTTGCCGTAGACGAGGCCCGCCGCATGGGCCATCATTACATTGGCACCGAACATTTGCTGTTAGGCCTGGTACGCCATAGTGAAGGATTGGCGATGAATGTGCTGCGCAAGCTGGGCGTTACCGCCGAGCAAATCCGCCGCCAAACTCGCCGCGTTTTGCAAGAAACCAGCGCTGCGCCTTCCAAGGCTTCCACCCCATCGGCTACCGCCGACCGCTCCAAGAAGGAAAAGCCCGAAAGCCAGAAGGACAAAGCCAAGACCCCCATGGTCGATCAGTTGGCTACCGACTTGACTTCATTAGCCGAAGAAGGCAAGCTCGACCCCGTAATTGGCCGGCAGATGGAAATTGAGCGCGTCATCCAGATCCTCGCCCGCCGCACCAAGAACAACCCCGCCCTCATTGGCGAACCCGGCGTGGGCAAGACCGCCATCGTCGAAGGCCTCGCCCAGCGCATTATCGAAGGCGACGTGCCGGCTCCCCTGCTCGATAAGCGCGTCCTGCAGCTCGATGTGGGTTCGCTGGTCGCCGGAACGATGTACCGCGGCCAGTTTGAAGAGCGCCTCAAGCGCGTCATCGACGAGCTTAAGGCCTCCGGCGCCATCTTGTTCATCGACGAAGTGCACATGCTGGTGGGCGCCGGCGCAGCCGGTTCCTCGGTCGATGCCGCCAACATCCTCAAGCCGGCGCTTTCGCGCGGCGAACTACAGGTAATTGGCGCCACCACGCTCAACGAGTACCGCAAGCATATCGAAAGCGACGCCGCCCTCGAACGGCGCTTCCAGCCCATCGTGGTGGCCGAGCCGTCGGTGGATGAGACTATCGAAATCCTCAAAGGCGTGCGCAATGCTTATGAAGAGCATCACCGCTTGAAGATTTCCGACGACGCCCTCGACGCCGCCGCCCATCTTTCGGCCCGCTATGTCACCGAGCGATTCTTGCCGGATAAGGCTATCGACCTGATCGACGAATCTTCGTCCCGGGTGCGCATGTATAAAAGCACCCAGGCCAAGACCGCTAAAGACCTGATCACCGATCTGCGCGAAGCTCGCCAGAACATTTCGTTGGCGCAGGAAGACGGGCGCAACGATGAAGCCGAAACCTACCAGGAACAGGTGGATACGCTGGAGCGCGACCTGGACTTGCTGCGCACCGGTTGGGATCGGGCCAACAGCCCGATCGTCACCGCCGACGACATCGCCGAAGTGGTGGCGATGTGGACGGGCGTGCCGGTGATGCAGTTGGCCGCCGAAGAATCGCAGCGCCTGCTGCACATGGAAGGCGAACTCCGCCGCCAGATCATCGGCCAGGAAGAAGCCGTGCAAGCGATTGCGCGGGCCGTGCGCCGGGCGCGGGCCGGGTTGAAGAACCCGCATCGCCCCATCGGCTCGTTTATGTTCCTCGGGCCCACCGGCGTGGGCAAGACCGAAATGACCAAGGCCCTGGCCCGCTTTATGTTCGGCAGCGAAGACGCCCTCATTCAACTCGATATGTCTGAGTTCATGGAGCGTCACACCGTCAGCCGCCTGGTTGGCGCCCCTCCGGGCTACGTGGGCTATGAAGAAGCCGGCCAACTTACCGAGGCCATCCGCCGCCGCCCCTATTCGATCGTCGTCTTCGACGAAATCGAAAAGGCCCATCCCGAAGCGCACAATATGCTGCTCCAGATCATGGAAGAGGGTCAGCTTTCCGACGCCAAAGGCCGCAAGGTGGATTTCCGCAACGCCATCATCATCATGACCTCGAACGTGGGGGCCGATATGATCAAGCGCGCTTCCACCCTCGGCTTTACCCTCAAGCGCGATGTGGCCGCAGAAGAGAAAGATACTTACGAGGAGATGCGCAAGAAATTGATGGATTCGCTGCGGCGTGTGTTCCGCCCCGAATTTATCAACCGCCTCGACTCGGTGATCGTCTTCCGCCCGCTAAACATGGAAGACATCAAGCAGATCGTAGAGCTGGAACTTAAGAAAGTGGCCGAGCGCCTGCAGGAACACGCCATCGAGCTGGAACCCAGCCCCGAAGCCCTGGAGAAGCTGGCCGAGTTGGGCTTTGACCCCGAAATGGGCGCCCGGCCTCTCCGCCGCGTCATCCAGAACAAGGTGGAAGACCCGCTGTCTGATGCGGTGCTTTCCGGCGACTTTACCGATACCGACTGCGTGCTGATTGATGTGGAAGATAACGAAGTGGTGCTAAAGCACCGCAGTACGGAAAAGCAAGCCGAAACACCCCCCGAAGAAGAACTACCCGAAGCGGCTAAGTAACCCCGCCTGACGGCTGATTACCGCTCCCCTGCCCCCCGGCAGGGGAGCTTTTCTTTAACCGCCTTCCGCTTCCCGGATGCGCCGCGCCCCCTCGATCATCGCCAGGTAGCCCTCCACCGGCACATATTCGGGGATCGAGTTGCCCGACCCCAGGGCGTAGCCGTGCGCCGCAGCGCGGAAGCGCCGCCCCAGCTCGAACACCCGCCCGGCGATCTCGGCAGGCGGCGACTGGCACAGCAAGTCCACATCGATCCCGCCCAGCAGCCCGATGCGATCCCCATACCGGGCGATCCATTCGTCATAAGGAGCGATGATGTCTTCGTTCGAATGTTTCGCGTCAATGCCCAGGGCGATCACATCGTCCATGATGTTGAAGATTTTTCCGCACGAATGCCACAAGAACGGCTTGCCGGCCGCCTTGATGCAGGCGATCACGCGGGCATACTGCGGCAGGATGTGTTTACGGATGGTGGGCGGCGCAAGCAGGGTGCTGGTCTTGAAGCCCAGGTCGTCGCCAAAGCGGCACACCACAAACGCCCCGGCGTAGCGCGCCAGAAAGCGCCGCCACACATCCACCATCAGGTCGCCAATGCGCACGTACAGGTCGGCATACAGCTGCGGGTCGTCGGCCTGCATATAAGCCAGTTGTTGGTAGCCCACCAGGTCTTCGCTAATCTCGAAAACGCCGTTGCCCACCCCGCCCAAAGCGGCCATACCGGGCGGCATGGCCGCGATCAAGGCCTCAAACTGCGGCGCTGCGCTGCGCCAATAGATTTCAGCCAGCTCGTCCCACGGGTAGCGGTCAAAATCGCTCCGGTTCTGGATCGGCCCGGCCATCCCGCCCATAATCGCCCCATGCCCCGGCAGCAGATCGGTAATCGTCACTTCAAACGATACCGTGTCGTAAGTCATTTGCCGCCAAAAGCGGCAGACCTGGCGGAAGAATTCGGCTTGCTCGGTTGGGCCGCCGGTTTGCAGTTCGGCAAACCCCTCGCCCATCACCTGTTCCATTATCTTCGGGCTGATGATATGCTCATACAAGGGCAGCCGGGCCGGTTTGCGGTTGGCTAGCACGTCTAGCATGTAATGGTAACAAGGTTCAAAAGCCATATGTACCTGCCTTTCAGCTTTGGGGGAGTGGGGTTTCAGAGCTGCGCCGCCTGGCGCCCTGGCGGATAGTATAATACGCCTCTAATCAAATAACAGAAATGGTTTGTCTTTATGAGCGCACTTTTCGCCCAAGAAATGGTCATCCTGTTCGCCATCCTTACCATTGGCACGTGGGTAGGGCAAATCTCGGTGCGCGGCGTCACCCTGGGCGCAGCCGGGGTATTGTTCACCGCCCTGGTATTTGGGCATTATGGCTTCGCCATCCCCAAGGGGGTGATGGATTTAGGCCTGCTGCTGTTTGTGTATGCGGTCGGATTGCAGGCCGGGCCGCGCTTCTTCCGCACCTTCCGCCAACATGGGCGGCAGTTTGTGGTGATCGCCATCGCCATCGCCGGGGCGGGCGTCTTGGCTACGGTGGCGGTGGCCTATGTCCTCGATCTCCCCTTCCAACTGGCTTCGGGCATGTTCACCGGCGCGCTCACCTGCACCCCCGCCCTGGCAGCCGCCCTGGATATTGTTGAGCGCCTGGCCCCCGGAACCAGCGCCCCGGTCTCGGTGGGCTATGGCATCGCCTACCCATTCAGCATGATCGGCACGGTGCTGCTGATTCAGTTTTTGCCGCGCCTGCTGCGGCGCGACCTGCGCAAGGAAGAGGCCCGGTGGGCCGGCGAGAAGGAAAGCGAAACGCCCGGCTTAGCCGCACGGCAGTTTCGCATCACCAATCCCAACTGCGCCGGCAAGATGGTGCGTGAAATCAACCCGCACCGCATGACCCTGGCGAACATCAGCCGGATTAAGCGCGGCGAAAACGTGTTCGCTGCCTCGCCCGACGCCACGGTGCAGATGGACGATGTGGTTATGGTGGTAGGCCCGCCGGACGAGCTAGATAAGATGCACTTCATCTTGGGTGAAGAGACCCACGAACGCATGGATGTAAACGCCAATGTGCTCAGCATCGACGTAGAAGTGACCGAACCCCTGCTCACCGGCCATAAGCTCTCGCAGATGAAGGCCTGGGAGCGATACACCGTGGTGATTACCCGCATCCGCCGCCAGGGCCTGGAGCTAACCCCCACCGGCAGCTCCACGCTGGAGATGGGCGATAACATTCGCGTGGTGGGCGAAAACACCGCCGTAGACGCGTTTGTGCGCCTGGTGCATGGACGCCCCCATAAAGCCCAAGAGACCAATATGCTGCCCTTCATAGCCGGGCTGCTGTTAGGCATTATGCTGGGCGCTATCCCCATCAACCTGTCCAACGGGCTGCAAGTGCGCCTGGGCAGCGCCGGCGGCGCCTTCCTGGTGAGCCTGCTGGTGGGTCACTTCGGCGGCATTGGGCCGCTTAAGCTGCACGTGCCCACCGGCGCAAAGAACCTCTCGCGCGAGCTAGGGCTGATGCTGTTCCTATCCGGGGCGGGCATCAACGCCGGGTCGCACTTCGTCGAGATTTTACGCCAACAGGGGGCGGGCTTACTCCTGGGCGGGGCCTTTATCACCATCTGCGCCGTGGCGGCCGGGCTGGTGGTGATGCACTGGGGTTACAAGATGAATCTGCTTGCCACCATGGGAGCACTGAGCGCCGGCCTCACCAACCCACCCGGCTTAGGGGCCGCCACCGCCCAAACCGAGAGCGACCTTCCCATGATTTCGTATGCCAGCGTCTACCCGGCCGCCCTCATCTTCAAGATTGTGCTGGCCCAGATTTTGGTTGAAGTGTTGGCCCGCATCATGCGATGACCCACCCTCCTGCACTCTCCACGCCTTTGCGCCTGCGCCGCCTCCGCCGCAACCATCGTTCCCACGGGAAACCCCGCCGTTTCGCCTGGCGTGCGGCAGGCCTGCAGCGCCCTGGCGACCCTGCCCCGGCGAGTTTTCCACCAGCATTGTGGATAACTCCCTATCATTGAGGATAACTTAATGGAAGAAAAAGCCCCCAACCCCATAGCCCTGTTAGATAAAGCCGCCGCCCCGCTGCTGCAAGCCTATTTTGAGCTGGTGTATCTTAAACAACTCTTTCGCCAGGGCTGGTTGAAGCGCGGCGTCCCGCTTCAATCCGTAGAGAGTGTAGCCGATCACTCCTTCGGCGTGGCGGTGCTGGCGCTGTGGTTGGCGCGCGCCGAATACCCCCAGTTAGACGCCGATAAGGCGGTGCGCATGGCGCTGCTGCACGAGCTAGGCGAGATTTACGCCGGCGATATTACCCCCCGCGATGGCATAGACGCCGACGAAAAACACCGCCGCGAGGCCGAATCGGTTCAGGCAGTGTGCGCCAAGCTGCCCGGCGGGCAAGAGTATATCGATTTATGGAACGAATTTGAAGCCGGCCAAACCCCCGAAGCGGTGTTTGTCCGCCGGCTTGACCGCCTGGAAATGGGCCTCCAGGCCGCCGTCTACGAACACCTTGGCCTGGCCGACTTGCCGGAGTTCTTCGCCTCGGCCCGCCAGGCGCTCAGCGACGACCGCTTGCTGGCGCTGATCGACCAGGTGGATCGCCATCTGCCGGAGGCGGAATGATGCTGCAAGCCCTGGTTTTTGATTTCGATGGCTTGATTGTAGACACCGAGAGCGCCATCTTCGCCGCCTGGCAAGAGCTGTATGCCCGCTTCGATTGCCGCCTGACCCAAGAAGATTGGCTGCACAATATCGGCACCGCCGATGAGAGTTTCGACCCCCTCGCTCAGCTCAAACAGCGCGCCGGTCTGAAGCCAACCCACAACCTCGAACCCGAACTAACCTGGCGCTGGGAGCGCGAAGCCGAGTTGGTGGCCCAGCAGCCGGTGCTGCCGGGGGTGATCGAGCTGCTCGAAGAAGCGCGCCGCGCCGGTCTGAAGATCGGCCTGGCCTCCAGCTCATCTTGCAATTGGGTGACGGGCCATTTGCAGCGCCTCGGCCTGCTTGCCTACTTCCAGGCCATCGTCGCAAGCGACGATGTGGCCCAAACCAAGCCCCACCCGGCGCTCTACCGCGCCGCCGTGGCCCGCCTGCACACTCCGCCCGCCCAGGCGGTGGCCCTCGAAGATTCGCTGCACGGGCTAATCGCCGCCCAACAGGCCGGCCTGCGCTGCGTGGTTGCGCCCAACCCGCTCACCAAAGCCTCACCCTTCCACCAGGCCGATTGGCTGGTGGATTCATTAGCCCAGGTAACCCTCCACGATTTGCAGACCCGCTTTGGCAGTGGGGCAGACTAAGCCGCGGCCGCAAGCTTACCCAGGTATTATTCGTCGGCTTCTGCCGCCTGAAGCAAGGCCAAAAAAAGTTCTTTCATAGACTGGCTAACGGCGGAATCCGGCTCGTCCAAGACTAGCTTCTGGTATTCATCAAGAAAGGACATCCTCGACCTATGAAACATATGTAGAAAATGCCGTAAAAATCCCACACAATCCAGAATAACAATTTCTGTTCCGCACGTTTTATCGTAACTCTCCAATGCGTAGCGTCGAACCGCCTCCTCAATAACATCTGTGGTGATGAATATGTAATTATGGAGCTTGCATTCGGCGGCGGCAATTTTTTCTAACGCCACATCAATATCGTCAATCGTAACTCGCTTCGCCTTCATCTCGTAGGCGGTCACCACCTTATCGTCGTTTTCGAGCCGGATTTCCACATCTCCTAATGCTCCGGTCTGAAAATCGGCCGCATTATGACTGTTCAACGGCAGCGGTTTTTCTCCGAGTTTATGAGACACGGAACGATAAGCGGCGGCGACGATCAGCACTGGCAACCTGCTTGCATGTTTGCTCTTCAGGTGCTGTTCAATCAGCGTTACGATATCCTCGGATGATAAGGGTATTCTGTCGTCGGTTGGTTGCAATCCTGCCAGCAAGGTTTGCATTCGAACATTCTTCTCTTCGCGCATTATTAGCAGAACACGAATGATCTCCGTCAATATATCATCCGCCAAAACACGACCGCGATAGACATCATCAAGAATTTGCAGGGTAGCGCGGTAAAGCTCACGTGGGCGGCCCATTATCTCTACATCCGTTGTCAAAGGACGATCAACATTCCGAAACGCCGGTGTCAGGAAAGCCGTAGTTTTATTCAGTGGCAATCTATTTTCATTGATAAAATGTGTGATAAAGCGCTCATCATATGTCCGACCGGAAAAAGAATCTTCCCCGCCGATCTCAGTGTATGGCTTCCGCACATCCACATTTGGTCGGTCAAGCTTTGCCAACATGCTCGCCATCAACAATCTCGTGCAGGCTCGATTAGCGATCTGCCGGGTCACAAACTCGATTTTTTGCTGAATGGCAATCTCTTTTACAGCCGGATTACTCAGATCGATGGAAGCTCGTTGCAATAGTCGTTCAAGGATTTCTGCTGGTGTTGTCACGGGGTCGGTCTCCATCATCCATACGCTTCGCTGGAAAATATCGTTCGGGTCGTAGTTCGTCCACAAAACCTCAACTCGTTTCCCCTTGGTTGAGTGAATTGTGCGTTCCTCCGAAACACTTTTATACCACTTAGGGGCAGAGTACAACACATTCATCAGGTCGCAATCATAGTTAGAAATTGCCACCTGGCCTTCAACCTCGTTCAGCGCCTCTGCCAGTTCTCTGTGTTCATTATCAGACATCTCAAAACCATAAGCCGCATCATCGCCACGTGTTTCGTGAATATATGGTGGATCACAGTAGAACAGGGTAGTGGGCGAATCATACAGGCGGATAACATCAATGGCTGGACGATTCTCGATCTGTACACGAAGAAGTCTCTCCGCAATCTCCGGTAAGTCCCGCACTGCGCCTAACCACCGGCTAACCGCTCCCCCCATTCCGGCGCGTGATGTGTTTTTGCAATTCGCCCATCGGCCCACTGATGCAGTTTGAGCCAACCCTGTTCGCACCTGCCTGGCGCGCACATAAAAACGACGCGCCCGCTCCAGGGGCGACAGGTCAAGGTCAATCTCACACGCGATGGCAAATTCTTCTCTAGAAAATGGCGTCAGACCGATTGCCCGTATCAATCGATTAGAGTCATCCCGCAAGACCCTGAAAAAATTCGATAGCTCTCTATCCAGATCGTTGTAGGTTTCGATAGGGGAAGGATCACGGTTGATCAAGACGGCGGCTGAACCTGAAAACGGCTCGCAGTAGTGATGACAGGGCGGCAAAAGCGGTAGCAGCCAATCCAGATGGGAATATTTTCCTCCATACCACCCGAAAGCGATCTTCTTCGATCCGTTCTTCTTAAGAATAGGTGACGGTGAACGCCTTTTGATTGGGGTTGCCATAAATACCTGTATTTTCCGAAAGTGTTTAAAAATCCCTGGTCATTATAATGGATATACAAGCCTGGATACCCGCAATTTAAATATCCATCAACACCCGGCGGAAGCGCAGCATCTCCAACCTGGCGCGCGGCCCCGGCCCAAAGGCGCGCAGCTCCATGGCGTTGATGATGTCTTTGCCGCCGGTGATGGGCTGGATCGTCGCCGGCGCAATCGGCGGGAATATCTTACGCCCCAGCGCCACCAACCCACGCGCCGCCTGGCTGCCGTCTTGCCTCCCCCTGCGCCCTCATTCCAGGCGGTGCAGCTCCACCCACACGCAGCCGTGCGCCGGCGCGGCCTCAAAGACCCACGCATCTTCTAAGCGCCGCGTTTCTCCGCTCCATATTTCTTTCGCCGCATAAACGCCCTGGGCCAGGCCAAAATCCGCTGGGCGCAAGACCAGGCGGCGCGGCTGATCATCCCAGTTGAACCGCGCCAGGCGATGCCCCCCGCCGGGCAAATCCAAACGCAGGCCGGTGGGGGTGGTTTCGCTTAACCAACCGGGCGTCAGCGGGCGCGCTCCGATCGGCGGCAAGACGGTTTGCGCCAGCGCCAGGCGTTCGGCATCCAGGTTGGGCAAGTCATCGGAAAACAGAGTCAGGCCGCCGGTGCAGGCCGCCACCGTTGCCAGGGTGCGAGTTTCGGCCAGGGTCAAGCGGGTATCCTGGCGCGCCATAATGCAATCGGGGTCGTTCAGCCACCACCGCCGGTGGAGCATGGCGCGAGTCAGGCTGTTTTGAATCGCGTTGCGCGCCGCGGGCATATCCGGTTCGTGCCGGAAGAAGGTTTGGATGCCATTGAAAGACGGCCCCCACCCGCCGTCCACATCGGCGCTGATGCGCATGCCATCGAATATACCCACGCCTGGCCCCAGCGGGCAGCCGCAGCCCAGTAAAAAGGTTTCCCTTCCGGCCGCGCTGCGCAGCGATTCCAGCCCGCTGCGCAGCGCCTGGGCGCGCGTAAGCTGGGGGGCGTAACGTTGACCCGGCAGCGCCGCAGCGTATAAGAAATCGAGCTTGAGAAACGGAAAGCCCCACTCCTTAACTACGGTTTCAATCACCCCCACCGTATAATCCAGCGCCTGGGGGTGGGTTAAATCCAGCGCGGCGGCCAGGCGATTGTGTAAAAAACCGGCATTCACCGGTTTACCAGAGCGCCCGCGCAGCAGCCAATCGGGATGATCTTGGGCCAGGCGCGAGCGCCGGTCTACAATGTAGGGGGCCAGCCACAGCCCAGGGGTAAGACCAGCGGCGGCGATCTCTTGCGCCAGCGGGGCCACACCATCGGGAAAACCGGGGGTGAAATCGAACCAGTCTCCGGCGAAGGTCTCGAAGCCATCGTCAATCTGGATCAAATCCAGCGGCAGCGCTGCGCCTTGCGCGGCGGCGAAATGCAGGTTGCGGCGTATATCCTCGGCGCTCAGGTTGCGATAAAACTGATACCACGACGACCAACCGGCGATGGCCGGGCGGTCTAAATTGGGCCGCGCCGCCGCCTCAACCCCCTGCGTCGAAGCGTCGAAAACCGCCTCCAGGTAAGGCCCCAGTGGGTCGGAGGTGGTCAGCGCCAACCGGGCGATCACCGCCCAATCGGTCGCCATCTCGCCCCCCGGCGGCAGCAGCGTATCGTCGCCATCGGCCCATAAACCGAAGGCCGGGTTGGGCCGGTCGAGGCGCACATCCAACCCGCCGAAGTGCTGCCGCTGCGATAGGAACCCCACTAAAAGCGCCCAACCGGCTTGAGGTTCGCCCACCACTCCGAACATCTCGCTGCGGAAGCGCCCCGCCCCGCCCGCCGGAGGCTGCGCATGGCCCAGGCGCATCGGTTCGCTCAGCGGCCCCAGGCGGCTGCGGCGCAGGCGCTCACCAGCCGCATAGCTGCCGCTCCAGTTCCACGATTGCCAGCCGTTGCAGAATACGCGCCCCGCCCCGCCCGCCAACTGCGGCGCTTCGGCTTCCAGCAGCGTAATGCGCTGTATCGTCACCGCATCCAGGCTGTGGTTCACCAGGCGCACTCGCCACACCGTCGCCCCCGCCAGGGGGGCGGGGTGACTTTCGTAAACCAGGGTCAGGCCTTCGCCGGGGTGGTCTGCCGACGGCTGCCCCGTCCACGGCCACCACTGCTCCCGCCGGCGGCCCCCGCGGGTGTAGGCCAGGCCAAACCGCGCCCGGTTAAGGGTTAAATCATTGTGGAAAGACATTGTAGATGCGTTCATCGTCTGCCGCCTGCGCCCCTTAAGCCCCAATTAACCCCGGCGGGGTGTAAAAACGCCCATAGCCTAAAAGGGCCGCTGCCAGCGAGATCACCAGCAGCGCCACGCCCAGGCCGATTAACACCCGGTCGCGGCGGCGGTAGTGCAGCACCTCCAGCCAGGTGCGCGGCCCCACCCCAAAAGCGCGCAGATCCATGGCGTCGATGATATCTTCGCTGCCGATGATGGCATGGATTGTCACCGGCACAATCAGCGGGATCATCTTGCGCACCTGCGCCACCAACCCCCCACTCAGCCTTTCCAATTCGTAACCGCGCGCCCGCTGGGCGTCGAGGGTCAGCTGGAAGTCGCGCCCATACGACGGCACAAACCGCATGGTTAAATCCATGGCGTAGGCGAACTTATCCGGCATTCCCAGGCCGCGGAAGGTCACTCCGTATAGGGCCGGGTTGATCGAATAGGGGATCAGCACCGTCATGCCCGAAATGCTAAACAGGCGCAGCAGTTGGCTGAGGGCGAAGAACAACCGCTCCACCGTCACATTCAACACCGGCCGCCAGCCCAGCAGGGTGAAGGGCGCTTGCCAGCGCGCCAGGCTGTGCTCCACCTTGTAAACCTCCATGCCCCCCCTTCCGGTGAGAAATGTTAGCACCGCATAGAAGCTGACAAAGAACAAGATGAATATCCACGCCCGCCGCGTTTCGCTCCAACGCAGCCGCGAGGTGAGGATAAAAAACAGCGCGATGGCGGCAAAACCGGCCAGCACACGGAAATCCCAGAAAAACAGCACCGACATCAGAAAGCAGCCAAAGAAGATGAACCAGGCGCGCGGGTCAAAACTCTGGATGAGCGAGCGAGGTCGGGCTTTGTATCGCCAGGTGACAAGCATATCTCTCTCAATCCGGGGCGAGCGCCGGCCTAACCGGCGCTCGCCCGGTGATGATTAGCGCCCCGATTGACGCTGCACCGCGGCGTAGGCGATGACCAGCACCGGCAGCAGGATGGCGGCGAAAATCAGGTTCGGGCCGGCGGAGGGGATAAACTCGCCCACTGTGGCCACCGGCAGCGAAAAGCCGTTGATCCACACATCCGAAAGCGCAGAGAAGCCGATCCCCAGCAGGTTGCCGAACATGCCCCATGTCACCGCGGCGGCCACATCCACGTTTGAGGCGAAGGCGAAGCGCACCACCAGCGCCAGCACAAAACCCACCACCACCGAAATGCCCGCCACGATGGAGATCTGTTGATCGCCAAAAATGTTGCTTTCCGGGTCGAAGAACAGCATATTAGGGGTATCGCGGTAGACGAAGAAGATCACCGTGGCAATCGCCACCAGCGCCGCGCTCACGCCCAGAACGGTGTTGAGGCTCTGCTTCTTATTCTTGAACAGCCACACCAACCCCGACACAAAGCCCACCAACCCATTGCCAATGCTCCACTGCGGCGAAAGGCCAAAACCGGTGAGGGCGTCGCCAAACATATTGCCCACCGCGCCGGTGAAGAAGCCCACCACTGGCCCAAAAGTGTATCCGAAGAACATCGGAATCACGATGGCCGGGCGCAGCGACACCTGGCTAACCGATGGCACCACGAACACCGTACCGTTGAACAGGTAGGAGAAGATCGCATACAGCGCTGCGCCAATTGCCATATAGACGACCTCGCGCGTTCCCACCGCCCACACTTTGTGGGCGCGGCTGGCGTAATACACGCCAAACGCAATCAGCAAGCCAACGATGACGAAAATGAAGCGCATCAGCGGGTTCTCGCCGGTTTGCAGGCTCTCCACGCCCATCAGTGTACCGCCCACGTACACTAACAGGATGAAGATCACCAAAACGGCGAACAGCGAAAGGGTGATACTTTGCAGCTTCTTGTCCATCTTTTTCCTCCGTAATCGAAAATAGGGCCTATATGCCAACGAGCTAAATATGCGCCAGGGCTTCAGCGCGCAAGAATTTTCCGGTGGAAGGGTAACGCTCCAGGTTCAGCCGCAGCAGCGAGGTGGCGACCAGGCGATTACGGCGCAGGTTGTCCAAATCGCCCAGCACCTCTTCGGGCGGGCCGTCGGCGACTAAGCCGCCGTTATTCACCAACAGCACCCGGTTAGCAAAAATCACCGCCAGGTCTACATCGTGGGTGATGAACAAGATCGCCTCAAAGCCGGGCAGCTCTAAAATCGCATCCATGAAATCCATATAATTGCGATAGTCTTGCCCGGCGGTTGGCTCATCCATCACCAAAATGCGCGAGCGCATGGCTAAAATGGCGGCGATGCTGACTCGTTTTTGCTGCCCAAACGAAAGCGCCAGGGGTGGGTCGGCTTCGTGACCAGTGAGATGCACAATCTCAAGGGCCTGGGCCACCTGCGCCTTAATCTCATCGGGCTTATGCCCCAGGTTGGTGGGTCCAAAGGCCAGTTCTTCGCGCACCGTGGGGGCGAAGAGCATGTGGCTTGGGCTTTGAAACACATAGCCCAGGGTGTTGGCAATCGCCGCCACGCTCAAAGCGTGGGTGTCTTTGCCATCCACCAACACCCGCCCACCCTGCGGCTTAAGCAGCCCAATGGCGTGCTTCACCAGGGTGGTTTTGCCGGCCCCGTTTGGCCCCAGCACCGCGATCACATCGCCGCGGTTAATATCGAGGTTGATGTCTTGCAGCACCGGCGCGTCGCGGTCGTAGCCGAAACGCACCCCCTCAAAGCGCACCAGCGGGGTGGAGCGCTCCGGGCCGGCGGGGGCGAACGCCGTGGGGGGCGGCGGCGGGTCGTCGGCGGCGCGCGCCACAATCATCTCTGCCGGAATCTTAATGTCGTGATAATTAACCACCTGATATAACCCCGCCATCTCACCCAGGTAGCGCGTTCGGCCGTCTTCTAAAAACAGCACCCGGTTTGGGTGAATGCCCAACACATCTTCCACGCGGTGCTCCACCATCAACACCGTCATCCCCTCGTCGCACAGGCGGCGCACCAGGGCCAGGGTCTCTTGGGCGCTGGCGGGGTCCAGGCTGGCTAACGGCTCGTCTAGCAGCAGCAGGCGCGGCTGCATAGCCAACACCCCCGCCAGGGCCACTTTCTGCTTTTCCCCGCCGGATAGGTTAAACGTCTCGCGTTCACGCAAATCGGCGATGCCCAGGTAGCCCAGGGCCTGGTCGATGCGGGCGTAAATTTCAGAGCGCGACATGCCCAGGTTTTCCAGGCCAAACGCCACTTCATTGCGCACTCTCGTGCCCAAAATCTGCCGCTCGGGGTCTTGGAGCACCGTTCCCACGAGCTGCGAAATCCGCGACAACGGCAGGGTCTGCACATCCTGGCCTTGAATCAACACCCTGCCGCTCACTTCGCCTTTATAACTGCGCGGGATCAGACCGTTGATGCACCGGATCAGCGTGGTTTTGCCCGAACCGCTGGAACCGGCGATTAAAATCAGCTCCCCCTCCCCGGCCTCCAGGTTAATATCTTTCAACGTGGGTTCCGTACGATCGCGATAGCGAAAGCCCAGGTTGGCAATCGCCAGCACCGGCGCTGCGCCTGGCGTGTTCATTTCAGGATCACTTCCACCGCGTCGCCCACGTGCGCGTTCAGCCGCCCGGCGGCGCTGCCGTTAACTTCGGATACGATCAGGTTGCCGGTGCTGCCAAACAAGGCCATCAGTTCGCCCACGGCGCGCTCGCCAAAGGTGCGGTTCAGCCCGTCAATCGTCACGCCGCCCAACCTCACTGCGGCGATACGCGCCTCGCCCAGGTCGTCCTGGTACAGGTTGGTGGAGAGATTGCCGAAGTGGTCGATGTGGATCACCTCGGCGAGATAGCCGGCGGGGGTGCGCTGCGGGCGCGGCAAGGCGATGCGCACCGGGTGGTGGATGACGGCGCCCAGGGCTTCGAGCGGCACACCCGCCGCCAGATGTCCGGCCGCCGGCGAGAAAATATCCCGCCCGTGGAACACGTGGCTCACCTGCGGCAGCCAGTATTCCGGGCGGTTGAGGTGAATAAAACGAGCCTGCCCGCCTTCCCCTTCCACCCGCTCCAGCCAACGGGTAATCACACCGTTATCCGGCCCAACGAAATACTGCCCGCCCAGGCCGGCGGCTATCGGACGGCGCGCCGTGCCCACCCCCGGATCGACCACCACCATGTGGATCGTCCCCGGCGGGAAAAAGGGTACGCTGCGGTGCAGCAGAAGTGCGGCTTCAGAGATATTTTGGGGGCTAACCAGGTGGCTCAAATCTACCAGTTGAGATTGGGGCGCAATCGTCAACATAACGCCTTTCATGACCCCTACGTTGCCGTCTTTAAGGCCGAAATCGGTCATTAACGTGATAATTTTGGTAGGCATGGAGCGCAACGATCCTTGTAAATTTTCTCCGGTGTGAGCGCCTTCGATTGGCCTCCCTAGCATAGCACGATGCTCGCCTATCGTCAATATGTTACAATTCAGGCGCAACTTTTTGGGAACAGGTGCATCTAATGAATCAAGACGGCAAGAAAAATGAAGATTTCTCGCTGCAAGCACTGCGAGCGGGCGACCGGGCGGAGTTTGCCCGCCTGGTGGAACGCTATTCTACAGTCATCTACCGCCTGGCGCTGAAAATGCTCAAAGACCCGCAAGACGCCGAGGATGTGCTGCAAGAGACGTTCATGAAAGCCTTCAAAGCACTGAACGGTTTCGATGGGCGCTCGAGCTTATCGACCTGGCTGTACCGCATCGCCGCCAACGAGGCGCTGATGCTCATCCGCAAACGTAAACGTGTGACGTCGCCCCTGGAAGATGAACCCGACGAGGCCGACGAAGCCTTGGATGCGCCGGTGCAGGTGGTAGATTGGCGCAGTTTACCCGAATCGGAACTGATGGACGGCGAGGCGCGCTCGGTAATGGAAGACGCCGTGCAGCAGCTTTCTCCGGCGCTGAGGGCGGTGTTCCTGCTACGCGATGTGGAAGGTCTTTCCACCCTGGAAACCGCCGAAGCGCTCAGCCTGTCAGAAGAAGCCGTCAAAACCCGCCTGTCGCGCGCCCGTTGGCGGTTGCGGGAACTGCTTTCGCATTATTATGCTGAACGCCTGCGCCGCACACAAGCCACCGATTAACCGCTGCGGCGCATGGGGAGGAATACGATGGAAGAACACCAATGCCAGCATCTGTTAAGCTTGCTCTCCGATTACGTGGATGGCGAAGCTCGCGCCGATGTTTGCGCTGAAATCGAACGCCACCTCGAAAGCTGCGATAACTGCCGCATCGTGGTCGATTCGCTGCGTAAGACGATTTCAATGTATCAAACCGAGGCCGATACCCAGGCCCTGCCAGGCGAGGTGCGTGAACGCCTGTACCGCTGTTTGGATCTAGACGACTTTTTAAAACCCTGAGACCCTTTCGCCTTTCTAACCATGACCCCAGACAATCATCGAACTCCACATATACTCCAAGGCGTCATCATGGCGCTGCTGGGAGCGGGCTTGCTCATCCTGGGCCTGGCAGCGGGTGTGCTGCTGCTGCCCAACCTGGCTAAGCAGATCAAGGGCCAGCCCGATTATCAATCCGCCATTCCCTATCCGGTTGACTACCAGGCCCCGAATATAGAATTGGCCGATCTGCAAGGCAACCCGGTTTCTTTAGCGGCGCTCAAAGGACAAGTGGTGCTGGTAAATCTCTGGGCCACCTGGTGCCCGCCCTGTAAGGCGGAAATGCCTACCCTCAACGCCTACTATCAAGATCATCGCGGGGAAAACTTTGTGGTGGTGGCGATTGATGACAGCGAATCGGCGGATATTGTGCAAGACTTCGTTACACAGCAACAATTGAGCTTTCCGGTTTGGGCCGACCCGGATGGGCGCAGCAGCCGGGCGTTTCAAGTCAATTACTTACCCACCTCGTTTCTGATCGATCCAACCGGTCAGGTCGTCCTTGCCTGGGACGGTCCAATCACCCGCCAGGTCTTGGAAGAGTACGTAACCCCCCTTTTGGAGGAATAACAATGGAAGCAAAAGTCATTTGGCAGCAGCGCATGGCCTTCACCGCCAGCGCAGACACCGGCTACAGCGCCCCCCTGGACGCCGAAGCCGGCGTGGGCGACGAGAGCGGGTTTCGCCCCATGGAAATGATCGCCATGGGCCTGGCGGGATGCACCGCCATGGATGTCATCTCCATCTTGACCAAGAAGCGCCAGAATGTGACCGCGTTTGAAGTGCAGGTGCACGCCCAACGCGCCGGAGACCACCCCAAGGTCTTTACCGAGGCAGTGATCGAATACCTGGTAACCGGGGTAGGCATTGACCCCCAAGCCGTGCTGCGCGCCATCGAGCTTTCAGCCACGCGCTACTGCCCGGCCCAGGCCATGCTCGCCAAAGCCTTCCCCATGCAGCTGAAATTCTCCGTTTACGAGCAAGCCCTTCCAGGCGAAGCGCCTCTCCTGGTGGAAAGCGGCGAGTTTCTTCTAGCAGCGGGATAAGTCGAAGCAGCGCCGCAGCGCCGCAGCGCCACCTCGCCGGGAACCCGCGCGCCTTGCATCCTTTGCAACCCATATACATTGCTTTCTTTGCATTCTTGCATCCTTCCACATCATTCGGCCCTGGCGAAGAGCAACGAGTTCATTCTACGGGCGGGATAAATCCGAGCATCGCCGCATCGCCCCGGCTGCTCAACCAAGGCATGCCAGGAAAGTGCGGCCCTTGCATCCTTTGCAACCCATATACATTGCTTTCTTTGCATTCTTGCATCCTTCCGCATCATTAGGCCCTGGCGGAGAGCGGCGAGTTCATTCTAGAGGCAGGATAAAACCGAGCAACGCCGCATCGGCTGGAATCTGCGCGCCTTGCATTCCTTGCACCCCATGGATCTGATCTCAACCAGGTGAGGAAGATTTCTTGGCCTTCTGTGGCTAGCCAGGTTATTCACCTGCTATTGTGTTGAACTGGCTTCAAGGCGATTCTATAATTTTTTCCGTCCAGCGAGATTGACCCATCATGGTGATCCGTCTACTGGTTGCTAGCATCCCAAAGATAAATTGGCTCATCTGGCGCAAAGGGGTCTTCTTCAAAAGTGGTACAATCGCTTAAGATAGGACTATAATCTCTGTCATGGGTTTTTTGAGGTTTAGTTTTGGTTTTCGAAGACTTCAACTTTATCTCAAAGGCCCTATTTCATCCGCCTAATTTTGGCGAAGGTATTGAGGCTAACCCTGGAATTGGTTTTTGGAACAAACTGGAGAAGATACGATCTTTTCCATACGTCGCATCACCGGCCTTGCTGACCACGACTTCATCGCCAGCCAATATGTACTCTGCTCCTGGCTGCCACAGTAACTTATGAAACAGTGCCCAGAAGATGCCCAGCCAAGGAAGCTCAGTCGTGTACCAACGCTGGATAGTTCGATAACTACCGCCTTTGCCAGCCCAGCGAGAAATCCCTAACATGGTTACTCGCCCAGTCATGGCCAGCATGCCAGCGATTACTCGGCTCATTTGCCGCAAAGTTGTTTTTGAAATCAGAGGTGTTATGGGTTGTAATAGTGTTAAAATGTTTTCCATGGGCTTTTTGTAGTTGGGTTTTGTCTTGGTCGACACTAACTCTACTACAAAAGCCCTTTCTTGTTCATCTCAATTTTGGCGAAGGTATTGAAACATGTAAATGTAATTCTTTTATCCTTCAGTTCGGCTAATGCAACTTGCGGGCCATCGATAGTCTTGCGCTCACTCTCTTTCCCACACGCGCATAAAATAGTAGCTACCAGAAAAAACACATTACTCTGCGAAGTATCTTCATGAGATTCCTCACTATCCACCTTATTATTTGAAGTATTGTGATGAATCCCTTGCCTAGTTCCTAGGCTCAGGTTGCTATATCTCAGTTAGTGTAAACTTCTTCTGTAAAATTGCCGCCCAAAAAGTAGTAGGTCTGGTGTATCCTTTGAAGCCAC
>CAZHFU010000026.1:0-56131 GCA_964531975.1 uncultured Anaerolinea sp.
TCCAATTGCTCGAAAGCCTCTCAGATGATGGTTTAGCTTGATACGTATGGGATGGAGCGCGCCGCCGACCCAAACAGCAAGAGCGGCACGGTGGTCATAATTCCTGCTCCGATCAGCAGCAAGGAAGTGGATAACGAGCCGTGCCCGAACGCGCCCAGGCCCTGCCCTTCAGAGAATAACACCCAGGCTAAAGCCGGCGCGAAGATCAGCCCAGTTTCTAACGATAGACCATGGAGCGACCCTAAGGAGGCGGTTTTCTTGAGCAGCCCATAAAAACCAAAGCTAAACGCCAGCCCTAAGGCAATGAGTGGCAGCTTGCCATAACTAATCGCCAGGTAAGCCACCCCCAGCCCGGCCAGGCTTACAGACAGCCACTGCGTGGGGCGCAAACGCTCACGCAGAAACACGACCCCTAACAGGATATTTACCAGCGGGTTGATAAAATATCCCAGGCTGGCCTCAACGATATAACCGGCATTGACCGCCCAAATATAAATGAGCCAATTTATGGCCAGCAGAACCGCCGCCACGAAAGACACAATCAACAGACGCGGCTTGCCAATTCCCCGGAAAAGCGTACGCCACTCGCCGCGCAAGGCGAGCAGAATACTCAAGATGATAAAAGACCAAACCACGCGGTGCGCCAAGACTTGCAGCGCCGGCACGCCTTGCAGCTGTTTAAAGTAAATGGGAAATACCGCCCAGCAAAGATAACCTGCCAGGGCAACCAGGGTACTGTGTTTTGCCATGCGCCTATTGTAAAACCATTCCCCAAATTTATTCGATCAAGTTTGGGGAATAGTGTGCACATTGCAATCTACTCGGGTGAAGCCCATTCATCCTGCGGCGCGAGCCGAGGGCGGCAGCCTTCCGGCATGTCAAAAGCTAGAACAGGCCTCTAAACACCAGCAGCAGACCGATCACAAACAACGGAATGCCAAGGATCGCCCCGATTACGGTCAGGGTCAAGATAACGCCCACCAGCATCAACACCAGCCCCAAGATGACCGCCACCAGGCGACCAGTGATAACCAGGATCGCTTCGACCAAGCGCCAGACCAGCCAAAACGGCCATAATAACAGGGGAACCGGTTTACGTACATTCGCCGACATTTTTAGCCTCCATATTTGCAGCGTAGTTCGGTTTGTTTTATGCAGCCGCGCTGCTCAAAACAACCGAAACGGCCTCTATAACAATGATCCATATTATTTCTTAACTCATATACGCAGGGAAGCTAAAAAAGTCGCACCATCACGCTTCTTTGGCGCGGCGAAGTTCTTCGCTCAGTTCGGGTGGCAGCCCTCTGACGCCATCCAGGTCGGCATAGGCCAGGTTGGCGTCGGTTAACTTGGCATTCCACACGTTGGTGTGGCGCAGAACAGCCCCGCGCAAGTTGGCGCTGCGCAAATCGGCGTCACGTAAATCGGCGTCGGTCAGGTCCACCGCGCGCAGATCGGCCCCCACCAGGCTGGCAAAGCGCAAATTGGCTCCGGTCAGGTTCGCCTCGCTCAAATCCGCATAGTCCAGGTTCGCATTTTCGAAATCCGCTTTGGTCAAATCGGCCTGGCTGAGATTAGCTTGCTGCAGTTGGGCTAATGTAAAGATCGTGTGCATCAACGCCAGGCAGCGCATATCCACGCCCTGCAAATTAACCCCCCGCAGCAAAATACCCTTGGGGCCATTCAGGGCAATTAGCGTAACAATGCGCTCACGGCTCAGATCGGCCATACATCCTCCTGAAATTCAACCTGAAGTTTGCCTTGTTCGTCGTACCTGGAATGAGCAAAGAAAGGCGCGGCGGTGGGGAGATGGTTAAGAACCCGGGCTAATAAGACCGGCAGGTCTTCAACTACCGGCAGCTCATCCAGAGCCGCCAGGGGCAGCCATTCGGGGTCGCCTTCCGACCCGGCCTGAGGCTGATCGCCTTGCCATTCACCATGAAAGACAAATAACAGCACACCCCAGGTGGGTTCCACATCCACGCTCACCACCCCGCACAGGCGCAAGGGGGTTTGTAAGCCGCTCTCTTCAGCCAATTCTCGCCGCGCCGAAAGCGCCGCGTTTTCGCCGCGCTCCACATGCCCGCCAAAGCCATTATAGCGGCCGGCCCATAAACCCTTGTGCGCCGCGCCTTTTAAAAGCAGCACTTCACCGGGGCGCGTGATGAAGATCAACGTGCGGGGAACCACAGTGTAACGCCGGGTTGGTTGACCCTGATCGGAAGCAGGCATGGCATTAATGCCAGTGATCCCTTGACCGGCGGAAACGTCAAAGGATCACTGGTTCTAGAGCGTTAGTCGGCCAGGTCTGAAACGTCTTCTTCAGCGGCAACGTCGCCTAAATAGAATTTCAAATCAGGCTCAATTACCACCGGTTTAATGGTCTGATCGACAAACTTGCGTGTGCCTTTCAGCGCCAGCGAGTCAAACAGCTTGTTAAACTGCGCTTCCCAGGCTTGCCCAATTTCGGCCTTCTTTGCGGCGCTCATCTCCCAGGTTTGTTTCTTGAATGCGCCGATGCAGTTCTTGCGGGTCTTGTAATAGAACTGTTCGTCGGTCATATCGGGCTTGCGGTCGCCGGCGCTGTTTTTATCCAACCAGGCATACATTTCGCCGCGCAGGTCTTCCGGCAGGCGGTCAAAGAGCATGTTTTGGAAGTTGGTAGCCAGGTGAACTTCTACCGCTTCGGCTTCCACGAACTTACTAAAAGCGTCTTCCGGTAAGGTGGAGGCGCCGTGCTGCACTGCCCCACCAATGTGATATTCGTTGCGCGAAATGCGGCTGAGCCGGAGCATCGTGTCGAAGTCTACGCTCACCTTGGCAATGCTGCCATCCGGCAGCACCACGCCGCCGTGTGAGGTTCCGGTTTGGATGCTGATCTTGCTAATGCCCACCGCCTGAGGGTTTTCCTTCTTCAAGTAGGTATAGTAGCCATCCATGTAGGCGCGCAGCTCTTCTTCGGTCGAATTATGGCCGCCCACTTCGCCGATCTCGCCGCCCACCGAAATGGCGACGCTCTGAGGTTCCAGCTTGCGGATAAAGGCGGTAAACATGGCGGATAGGCTGGTGTTCAGATACTGCTGCTCGTCCAGGTTGGTCTTACTCAGATCCACCAGGGTGGAAGTGTCGATGTCAATATTGTAAAAACCTGCTTGAATCGATTCGGCGATCAGGTCTTTCACAGCTTTGATTTCCGCCTCCGGCCCGGAAGCGTAACGCTTGCCAGATACCTGGAAGTGATCGCCCTGGATGAAAACCGGACCGGTGTAGCCCTCGGCGATGGCCGCGGCCAGCACACTGGTGACGTACTCCGCCGGACGTTGATCGGTATAGCCCATTTCCGAGCGGGCGATTTCGAAGATAAACGCTCCGGCGTCGATAGCCTTAGCGGCGCGGAATACAGCCTTGGCGGCTTCGAAAGTGAGGGCGCGCAAGTTAATGGCCGGAACCGAGAAGGTGGCGGGCACTTCCCCGCGTCCACGCGCCATATACAGGTCGTTAATCGAGGCCGGGTAGACGCCCAGGGCATTGCCCGCCAGGCGCACCAAATAGCGCGCCACCCCCTGGCGCACACCGCTCTCTAGTGCAGACGCTTCCGCCAGGCGATAGATGTTCTGGCGCAGCTTGGCAGCATCTTTCACTTCGGCCTTACCATTACTTACGGCCAAGCTACCATCCAGCTCGGCTAATAGTGATTGCATTTCATGCGTTGTCATTAGCAAACTCCTTATAATTGTGTAAAATAGCAGCCCCCCGATAAGATTATAACAGGGTTTGCAGACGAACAACGGGTGCGGTTTAGCTCGCAACCGAATCGGGCGGGTTTCGTATTATAATCAATGCAAATATGTTGCCGGCGCGATTAAGCCATTCTAGGAGGAATGATGACGGATCAATTTTACGATAAGATCGTCTCGGATATGGACCCGTTCAAGAAAATTTTGAGCTACATTCCGGGCTTTAAGGGATATGTGGAACGCCAGAACCGCCGCGATGCGGATAAGGTGCTGCGTGATACCGTGGCAGATCGCTTTGAAGAGCAGTGGGGGCGTGTTTCGGCCCTTCAGCGCGATTTCATCAGCCAGGGGCAGATTGAATACGTGGACGACCTGGAAGCCGCTGCCATTAAGCTGCGCACCTTCACCGACCGCATCCGCCGCGCCACACGTGGCTTTGGCGGCCTGTTCGATGCGGTCAAGATCAACCAAGACGAACTGGCCCGTCTGTACGAGTACGACGCCGCCATGTTATCACTATCCGATGAAGTTAGCCGCGGCGTCGATAACATCCAGGCCGCCATGGGAACCGATGGCGTTCAAGCGGCTATTCGCAATCTGGTAAACATCGCCCAGCGCTGTATTGATATTTTTGACCGCCGCGAGGAGGTCATGCTTGGCCCCGCCCAACCGCAGCAGTAAGCCGTAAACCACCTCGGATTAGCTCGTAGGAGAAAAAATAATGACGCGTATTATTGATTTGATTGAATACCCCGATGAGATGCGCGATGAGATCGTGCATCGCTTCCCGGAACACGGGCAGGGCAGCTACCGCATCGGTTCGCAGTTAGTGGTGCGCGAATCGCAAACCGCGGTGTTTTTCCGCGACGGCCTGGCCTTGGACGTTTTCGGCCCTGGCCGCCATACCTTGGTGACCTATAATATCCCCCTGCTGATTGACAAGATCGGCAAGCTGTTCAACGACCGCACCCCCTTCCCAGCGGAAGTGTACTTTGTCTCGATGCGCGAATTTTCTGACCGTAAATGGGGCACGCCGCAGCCCATCATCGTGCGCAACCCTAACATGGGCCTGGGCGTGGCGCTGCTGCAAGGTTTTGGCACGTATGGCTTTCAGGTGAAAGACCCGCAGCAGTTTGTGACCCAAATTGTGGGTCAGCAGGGCGTGTTCCGCACCCAGGATATTGAATCCCGCTTGCGCTCCATTTTGCTTTCCAAGCTGCAAGACCTGCTAGGCGAAACCGCCGCCAAGCACAGTGTTCCAGAACTCATCGGCCTGACCGAAGAGCTAAGCGCCGGGGTGCGGGCCAAATCGCAGGATGATTTCGCCGCCGTGGGCTTGGCCCTGAAGGTCTTTTACGTCGAGAACCTTAAGCCGTCCAGCAAATCGGCGGAGGAACTGCGCGCCATGGGTATGTTGGATATGCAAACTTATACCCAGCTGCAAGCCGCCGATGCGATGCGCGACGCGGCTCAGAACCCAGCCGGCGGAGCGGGCCTCACGGCCGGAATTGGCGCCGGAATGGGCATCGGCAACGTGCTTGCCGGATCGCTGCAAGGCATGAGCGGGCCGGGCGCGAATAATCCCTCCGGTGGACAGCCGGGCGGCGGTTCTCCCGCTCCCATCCCCTCGGTGATGACCCCCGCTGAAGCCGCCTCTTATCTGCGCGTTTCGGAAGAGGATGTAATCGCCGCCATCACTTCCGGCGATCTCAAAGCCAAGAAAATCGGCAACGCCTACCGCATAAGCAAAGACGCCCTCGACACCTTCTTGGGCAGCTAAGCTGGCCGCATTACTAAAAAATCCCCCGGCCAACCGGGGGATTTTTTAGTTTTAGTCCAAGAGCGCATCCTGAATCAGACGCACTCGTTCAGCAGGCAGGGCGGCGTTCTTCCCTGGCTTACGCACCGTTTCCTTGAGGCGACCAATCATCACCGCTTCTTCCGGTGGATTTTCATCGGCTGGGATAGAGATGGTGGTTTTTGGATGTATAAACACCAGGGCGACGCGGATAGGTGGAATCTGATCTTCGGGCATCTTCTTCGCCAGGTAATCGTGCAGCGCCTGAACCTCACGAGCAGCCTCCTGATCGGGCCGCCCCAGACTTTCTTGCGCGAAGACTTTTAGATACGTATACAGCAGACCGCCGCCGCTTTGCCTCCAACGCCCCTTGCGATAGGTGATATTGCCGCGCTGATAATAGGGCAGCAGCACCCACAAACCGGTCGGCCCCGCCAACAAATGCGCCACCGGGGTGGTGTAGTGATAGAGGTGATACTTGCGATCTAACCCTTTTAAGCCGACATCCAGGATTTCATCCATACTTGGCTTACGCCCCCAGCGGTTCATGTAGAAAATGCCCACTTGCGAGACGATAAAGCCAAACAACAAACTAGACAGGGAAATCGTCACTTGTTCGGGATATTGGAAAGAGAAAAACATGCCGCCGCCCAAGATAAGCAGGCCGGCCAACATTCCCAACTGGCCGATGCGGGCATTGCGTTTAATCATCTTTTCATTACGCGAAATATTCATGCGGCTTCCTGGTATTTCTTCATCACCAGGCAGGCGTTTTGCCCACCCAGGCCAAATGAATTAGACAGAGTGACATTCACCTCAGCCTGGCGCGCCTGGTTAGGCACGTAATCGAGGTCGCATTCCGGGTCGGGTTCATCCAGGTTGATGGTAGGAGCAATCACGCCATCGTGCATCGCCATAACGCAGGCGATGGCCTCCAGCGCCCCGGCAGCGCCCATGGGGTGGCCGATCATCGACTTGGTGGAACTCACCGCCAGTTTGTAGGCATGCTCGCCAAAGACGCCTTTAATCGCCTTGGTTTCGGTGGGGTCGTTGATGGGCGTGGAACTACCGTGAGCGTTGATATAATCCACCGCTTCCGGAGGCAGGCCGGCGTCTTCTAACGCCCAGCGCATGGCGCGCATCGGGCCAATGCCGCTGGGGTCGGGCGCGGCGACATGATAAGCGTCGGCGGAAGAAGCGGAGCCCACTACTTCGGCGTAGATATGCGCTCCACGCTGCTGTGCGTGTTCCAAACTTTCCAACACCAACCCGGCGCCGCCTTCCGAAAAGACAAACCCCTGGCGGCGGATATCGAACGGGCGGCTGGCTGCAGTGGGGTTATCGTTATAATCGACGGGCAGGGCGTGCATGGCAGTGAACCCGCCAATGGCCCAGTCTTTAATCAGGGCTTCCACGCCCCCGGTGATCACCAAATCCAGCTTGCCCAACCGCACCGCCTCGGCTGCGTTCCCAATGGCCTGTGTGCCGGTGGCGCAAGCGGTGCTGATGGTCATGTTCGTGCCCTGGCATTGGAACTGAAGGGCGATCATAAAAGCCGGGATGTTAGGAATAGCCATGGGCAGAACAAACGGGCCGATGCGGCTGGCGCCGCGTTCGCGGATAGTGTGAATGCCGTCTTCCAGGTTATCCACCCCAGCCATACAGGTCCCAAAGATCACTCCGCTGCGTTCGGGGTCGGGAGTCTTATCGGTAAAGCCGGCATCGCGCATGGCCTGAGTAGCCGCAGCCAGGGCCACCTGGCAGGCGCGCGGGGTGCGGCGTGTCTCCTTGCGGTCCATATACAGTTCTGGATCAAAATCGGGAATCTCGCCGGCAATTTGACAAGGCAAATTACTGGCGTCGAACTGAGTAATGCGCCGTACACCCGAACGCCCAGCTTTTAGGCCCTCCCAATACTGCTCTAGCGTTGAACCCAAGGGAGTAATCGCTCCCAAACCGGTAATGACTACCCGCCTACGGGCTTGATCGTTGTTCATATTCCTCCTCGGTAAATTAATTCGGATGATGCGCGTTTGCGGCAGCCGCCGGTACGCGTTCTAATTGTTCTTGGATGGCGCTGTGAATGGCCTGGGTAAGCTGGGCTTCTACGGCCTGGCGCGCGGTGCGGATGGCGCTTACCAAGGCATGGGTATCAGAACGACCATGACCGATAAACACCAATCCATTGACGCCTAACAAGGGCGCCGCCCCAATTTCGTTTGGGTCGAGCATTTGCTTAAGCCGATTAAAGGCCGGCTTAGCCAACAACGCCCCCACGCTGGTGATAAGGCTGCTGGTTAACTCGGCCTTTAGCACCTCAGTCATCCACTTGGCTACTGCTTCGCTCGATTTGAGCAGCACGTTGCCGGTAAAGCCATCGGTTACCAACACATCAGCCGCCCCGGCGAACAACTCCTTCGCCTCCAGGTTGCCGACAAAGTTCAGCCCACTGGCTTCTAAGAGCGGGTAAGTTGCCTTGACCAGCTCATTGCCTTTACCAGCTTCTTCGCCATTGGAGAGCAGCCCCACACGCGGGTTAGTGATGCCGCGCATACGTTGAGCATAGATGGAGGCCATAATGCCGAATTGCAGCAGATTTTCGGGGCGGCATTCAGGGTTGGCGCCAATATCCACCACCGCGCACGAGCCGCCCTTCACCGGAAACAGACCCACCAGGCCGGGCCGCTCCACCCCCGGAATCACCCCCAGGCGGAAGTATGCAGTGGTCATGGCGCCCCCGGTGTTGCCGGCGGTCACGAACGCATCGGCTTCGCCGTTCAGCACCAGGTCGATACCCACTGCCATGGAGGTCTTTGAATTACGGCGCTTGGCTTTTAGCACCATCTGCATGCCTTTATCTTCCATGGTGATGGTATCGGGAGCGTCAACCAGGCGCACCTTAGCCGCCCCAGCCCCCTGAGCCGCCAACATAGGTTGAAGTCGCTCGATGGGGCCAACCAGGATGATTTCATCCCCAAAGGTCCACCCAGCTTGTACGGCTGCTTCTACTTCCGGCTCCGGGCAAGCATCGCTGCCCATCGCGTCTAATACAATCCGCATTGCGTACTCCTATTGATTGTTTATATCCATTCATGCCGCGCCGGCCCTGCCGGGAAATGGCTGTTGAACGGATTCAGTTGGTGTAACCCTAACTTGTTGAAAAAGTTTTCATTAAGTGGGGATCTCTCCCCAAAACTTTCAAGGTGCGCACCTCAAGGACGACTTGCAAATTGGCTTGACAAGCGTGCAGACCCGATTATAATACCTTTTACTCTGGCGCTGGTGCTGGAACTGGCAGACAGGCATGGTTGAGGGCCATGTGCCGAAAGGCGTGTGGGTTCAAGTCCCACTCAGCGCACAGGCACGCAAGTCAAGCTGGGCCGCCCCACAATAATTCGTGGGGCGGCCCAACGCTTATCGGGGAAAGACGGGAGGAGAACAATGGCGCAATTTCCCTCATTCGAATGGTTGCAGGCTCTGGAACAGAAACTAAACAGCGATGAAAAATACGCGCAAGTGGCCCATAACTGGGAAGGCGATATGATCTTTCTCATTGAACCAGGTGGGCTTTTGGAGGAAACCACCCGCTGGTATATCGACCTGTGGCATGGCAAATGTCGCGGCGTACGCCCAATGGACGCCGCCGATAATACCAAAGCAACCTTCACCCTCAAAGCCCCCTACGAAAACTACGTGCGCCTGCTTAAGGGCGAAATCGAACCCATGCAAGCCCTGCTAACCCGCAAGATTGGTGTGCAAGGCAATATGGCGATCTTAATGCGCTCGGTTCCCACGGTGCTAGACTTTGTGCGCTGCTGCCGAGAAGTGACCGACGCGTTTCTGGAATAGATTTTGGATAAAATTCTCATTACCGATGTGCATGCTTATGGCATCATCGGGGTCAATGCGTGGGAACGCCGCCGCCCCCAGATGATGCTTATAAACCTGGCGCTGGAGGTTGATACGCGCCAAGTCGCCGCCAGCGATGACCTGGCCGGCGGCGTGAGCTACAGCCAGGTGGCCCGCCAGGCGAAGGCGCTGGCCGAAAGCGCCGCGCGCCTGACCCTCGAAGCCCTGGCCGCCGACCTGGCCGATCTGTGCCTGGCCCAACCCGGCGTGCAAAGCGTGACGGTGCGGGTGGAAAAGCCTGGCATTCTCCCCTTCGCCCGTTCGGTGGGCGTGGAAATCACGCGCGGGCGGCCCGGTTGAGCATTCTTTCATTTTTATAGTTGTATAATAGATTTACTACGACGACATCGTGTAGTTGGTCAGTTTTGTAATCAAATGGGGAGAGGAGTATCAATGAAAGACTCGCATGAACACCAACACCCATCCGAACACAATCAAAAAGGAACGGCGACCCATCCCTCCGGGGAAATGGGTGCTCATCAGATGGATGACGGCGTCCCTGTAAAAGCGGGTGAAAAACCTGATATGAAGAATAACGCCCACAATGGACATGATCATAGCGCCCACGTAGATCACAGTGGGCATGAGCAAATGTTCCGTAAAAAGTTTTGGGTCTCTCTGATACTTTCAATCCCTGTATTAGTGTTTAGTCCTTCAATCCAAACCTGGTTGGGTTATAACGCACCGGAATTTCCGGGCAGCAACTGGATCACCCCGGTTTTTGCGGTGATTGTTTTCTTATATGGCGGGCTGCCTTTTTTGCAAATGGCAGTTCCTGAAATAAGAAATCGACAACCGGGCATGATGACCCTGATTTCGCTTGCGATCAGTGTGGCTTTCGTTTACAGTCTGGCGGCGCTGTTCCTACCCACCAGTGTCTCTTTCTTTTGGGAACTGGTTACCCTGATTGATATCATGCTTTTAGGACACTGGATCGAAATGCGCAGCATACGCCAGGCTTCGGGAGCTTTGAATGAACTGGCGCGCTTAATGCCAGACACAGCCGAACGAATCCTGCCGGGTGGCAAGATAGAGACCATCGCCATAAGTCAATTAAAAAATGATGATATGGTTTTAGTGCGCCCAGGGACGAATGTGCCGGCGGATGGTAAGGTGCAAGATGGCGAATCGGATGTGAATGAAGCTATGCTTACTGGCGAATCGCTGCCAGTGAAAAAGCGTGTGGGAGATAAAGTCATTGCTGGAACAATCAATGGAGATGGTAGTCTGCGGGTGAAAATAACCGCCACTGGCGATGAAACTGCTCTGGCAGGTATCATGCGTCTGGTGGCGCAAGCTCAGCGAAGCAAATCCAAAACCCAGGTTCTGGCCGATAAAGCAGCCGGGTGGTTATTTTATATAGCATTGGGTATGGCTGCAATTACGGCCGTCGTATGGACAATCGCAGTTGGGTTTAATGTGGAGGTGATTGCGCGGGTTGCCACTGTCCTCGTAATCGCTTGTCCGCATGCCTTGGGGCTTGCAGTCCCTTTGGTAGTAGCAATTACCACTGCGATGGGCGCCCAGAACGGAATATTGGTTCGTGATCGTCTGGCGCTTGAAAAAGCCCGTCAGATTAATATAATCGTTTTTGATAAAACCGGCACCCTCACTGAAGGAAAATTTGGCGTTGTCGCTATTCAAACAGTGGCAGATGTAACCCAAGAAGAAGCTTTAGCATTGACTGCCGCGGTTGAAGGAGATTCAGAACATACCATTGCCCGAGGAATACGTAAATCTGCAGAAGAGAGAACCCTCTCTTTACCAGCCGTTTCGGGTTTTGAAGCGATCAAGGGACGTGGCGTAAAAGCCATCTATAATGATCATCCTGTATATGTGGGTGGTCCGCGCTTGTTGGAAATGCTCAAATTAGATTTACCCAATAATATTGCTGCGTTTGAACATCAAGCCAGCCAAAAAGGGCAGAGCGTTGTCAATCTGGTGGAAGAAGGTGCAAACGAAACGCGGGTAATTGCCGCCTTCGCATTGGCAGATGTCATCCGAACAGAAAGCAAGGCTGCCATTCAAAAACTACACGAAATGGACATTGAGGTAGCCATGCTGACTGGTGATAGCCAGGCGGTAGCGAAAACCGTGGCGGATGAGCTTGGTATCGATACCTACTTTGCTGAAGTTCTGCCTGAACATAAAGATCAGAAGATTATGGAACTTCAAAAACAGGGAAAAATGGTGGCGATGGTGGGCGATGGAGTTAACGACGCCCCGGCGCTCACTCGCGCAGATGTGGGGATTGCCATTGGTAGTGGTACAGATGTTGCTATCGAGTCAGCCGGTATTATCCTGGTGCGAAGCAACCCGATGGATGTCGTTAAAATCTTCGATCTCAGCCGGGCCAGTTATAGAAAAATGATTCAGAACCTGATCTGGGCCGCCGGATATAACATTGTTGCTTTACCCTTAGCTGCCGGCATTTTAGCCCCAATTGGCATTTTGCTTTCTCCGGCAATGGGTGCGATTCTTATGTCTCTTAGCACAGTTATCGTTGCAATCAATGCCCAACTGTTGCGCGGCCATAAATTAGCGTAAACTTCTTTCTGTAAAACTTCCGCCCCAAAAATAGCAGGTCGGGTGTATCCTTTGAAGCCACTAAGCTAAACAAAGGAGAAGACACCATGACCTACCAAGACGATTTTACCTTATCGGAGCAGCTTCTGGAGCAAATCACAGCCCAGGGAACAGAATTCCTTCCTGAGTTGATCCGGGTGCTGGTCAACGCCGCCATGAAAGCCGAGCGCCAGCAGCATCTTGGAGCAGCACCTTATCAACGTTCTTGAGAAAGGCAAGGCCACGCTAATGGTTTCAAGCCCAAGACCCTGAACAATCGGATGTGCAAAATCACTTTCGACATACGATTTCTATCCGCACGCGCTAGAAAAGGGGCTGCGCAGCGAGCGAGCCTTGACCCTGACGCTGGCCGAAATGTACGTACAAGGTGTATCTACCCGCAAGGTCTCAGCGATTGTGGAGCAGTTGTGCGGGGTGAGTATCTCGTCCACGCTGGTTAGCGAGGCCGCCGACCTGGCCGATCTGTGCCTGGCCCAACCCGGCGTGCAAAGCGTGACGGTGCGGGTGGAAAAGCCCGGCATTCTCCCCTTCGCACGTTCGGTGGGCGTGGAAATCACGCGCGGGCTGCCCGGTTAAGTCGCTTTCTAGAGGTCCTTTTGCCGGTCGTACCAGTATTCGCCAAAGCATTATTTTAGGTATATAATATTCTCACCTCTCATTAATTTTTCGAGAGAGCCATTATGGACATATCTAGAAGATCTTTTCTCGCGTTTTTTGTGGGTGGAACAACTTTATTGATTATTGCTGTAATGGTTTATAACAGCTTCCAGATCATTCCCTATTTATGTTTTAGCTACAACAATTCAACCGGTTCGATTATCGACCTGCGCGACAACGCCCTAAATTCAGGCCTACGCCTGGGAGATAAAATCCGCTTAGTTAACGGCGTCGATTTTAAGGAAGCGCAAGCTGATTTGACCCGCGGAATATTCGCCGGGGTAAAGGGCGGCGATCACCTGACCATATTAGTAGATCGCAATGGCGGGCCAGTTTGGGTGGAATATACCGTTCCCACTTGGGGCAAAGACGAATTCTTCAATCGCCTTTTTAATACCTGGTTGGTGGGCGGAATTTTCTGGATCTTTGGCGTACTAACATTTTTATTGGTGCGCCCGCGCGATGACCGCTGGCTGCTGCTTTGCTTATTTTATTTCATCCTCGGCGCATGGTTGGTGACCGGGGTGACCCAAAGCATGTCCTATGATTGGTATAGCCCCCTCATCACCAGGGCGTTAAGCTGGATATTATTAGTTGTGGGACTGCACCTGCACTGGTTATTTCCTTACACCCTTAGTCCACTCCCGCGCAAAATTATCTTCAGCCACTACGGAGCTGCGGGAATATTGGCCTGCCTGGAATTATTCGACTACACCCCAAACAATCTTTATTTTGTCCCGATTATCGCGTTGGTTGTGGGGTCAACTATTTTATTAGGGTGGCACATGCGCCAACGGGACAGCCGGGCAGCGCTGCGCTTACCCTTCTTCAGTTTTATAGTCATTCTCATCATCAACATCACCCTTCCGTACATTGGATCTGTTTTAGAACCCCGAATCGCCAACGGCGGGGTATTGTTGTTGGCCTTGCTTCCAACCGCCTACTTTCACACACTCTACCGCCATCGCCCCAGTGGAATGGTAACACGCGATAGTCGTTGGATGATCATGGTCACTTACTCCGCCCTCCTCGCCTATGTTATCCTCGGTTTGGCGGCCGGGATCATTTTCTACATTAGCGATCCTTACGAGCAGGTTATATGGCTCACCGTCATGGCAATCTGCGCCGCCTGGATGGGGGCCGCTTTCTCTCGGGCATACTATCGATGGTTTGAAAAAGCCCTGTTGAAGGTGAGCCTATCCGCCGAGGAGCTCGTGCGGGCGGCCAGCTTGCGCCTGGCGGCCAGCCAGGGCGCCGGTGAGGTGATCGCCCTCATCCAAAATGACGTTTTACCCAGCCTGATGATCCGTCAGGCGGCTCTGTTATGGTTCGACAGCCCCGACCGCTTCCGGATCCAGCCGGCTTACCAGGATCTACTTTTGCATGGCGTAGAAGCGTCTCAACTGCCCGCCCCTGAAATAACCCCCCAGCTGCTTCAAAGTGATGGCAGGTTAATGGAACCCCAGGACCAGGAGTGGGTGCGCCTGGCGCTGCCCATCAGTTACCAAGCCCAACCCGTGGGGCTGGCCTTATTTGGACAGCGCGACCCTGATGATACATATTTCGCCGCAGACATCGACACGCTGCGGGCCTTGATGGCGCAAGTGGGCCTGGCGATCATTAATAGCACCCTTACGGAAAGCATCCTGAATCTTCAGCAGAAGGATATCCAGCGCCGAGAAGAAGAACGCCGCCGCCTGGCGCGCGACCTGCACGACGATGTGCTGCAGCAAATGACCCTAATCTTCCGCAGCCTGGAAGACCGTCCTCCGCAATTTGAAGCCGCCTACTACAGCGCCGCCACCCGGATTCGCGCCATCATCGGTCGGCTGCAACCAGTATTGCTGGAACAAGCCGGTCTCTTCGTGGGCCTGGACGATTTAATGGACGACCTGCGCCAAAAATCCCAAGATATTGGCGGGCCGCAAGTGATCTTCGAGATCGCCCGCAGTGAGATTCGCTACAACTTTGATACGGAACTCAACCTTTACCGCATCGTTCAACAGGCCAGCTTTAACGCCCTGGATCACGCCAACGCCCGCCACCTGTTCATCACCGGCGAGCTTCAGCCCGATTATGTGCGTTTGCAAGTGAAAGATGATGGCAACGGTTTCTCGACTGCAGATAAGCTCGATGTCCCCTATCTACTGGTGCGTAAACGGTATGGCATTTTAGGCATGGTCGAACGCGCCCGGCTGATCAATGCGGCGCTCTCCATCCAGGCCATACCGGGCCAAGGCGCCACTGTGATGGTGGAATGGCGCCAAAGCCCAGGCTACGGCTCCCAAAAGAAGTGATCTAAAGCAAACAGCATCGGCTGGCCCTGAACGTACTCGACACCCACCACCCAGGTGCGCCAGTTAAGTTCTTCCCCAGGCGGGCCGGGGCGATACAACGCATAGTAATTAATATTTTGATAGATGGCCCGCCGTTCGACGATATATGAATGGCCGCCCAATGCCAGGCTATTGCAATGGGTTTCGTGAGGCGCATTAAACACATCCATCAAATCGGGCAAAACCAGGGTATGGAATGCCCCACGCAGCGGATTGCCACTGCCCGGATGGTTGCCCCACTGCATCGCATAGGTGCTCTCGAAGAGCCATTTCACCTGGCTGGGAGCATAATTAACCACCCGGCCCATGCGCAAATATGCCACATCCAGACCATGCCGGGGGCTAACCAGGCCAGCCAACTGTTCACCATCCTGCTTTTGAAAGGCCTGGGCGGTTTGATCGAGCAGCGCCAAAGCGCGTTGATCCGCGCAAAAGACAGCCGGAGGAATATATTCGGTTAGATATGAAGCATTCAACCAGCCTGAGCCGGAACCATGCAGGCGCTGCGCCTCCACCCACAGCCGGCCATCGACGGTCTGCGCCTGGCCGGTGAGCATGATGTTAACGGCATCGTAGCTGAGTTGATCGACAATTTTCGCCTGCACACCAGGGGCAAGGCGCATATTGAGCGTATCGCTGCGCCCCACACCTATCACGGCGTAGAGGCCGGGGGCGGGCGCACTGACGGGCGGGGCGCTCGCAGGCGGGGCGCTGACGGGCGGGGCGCTCACGGGCGGCAAAGTTATAGCGGCCGGCGGCGGTTGAACCGGCGCCTGGCTTGCCTCAACAGGGGGCGGCTGCGCCCCGGTGGCGACTTCCACAGGCGGGAATGAAGTCGCCGGCGCTGGAGCGGGTAGAGTGGCCTGCGGCTCAGCTACTGCGCCGCCCGGAAAATTACAGGCGGACAGGAACATAATCAACGCAGTTAACCAGACGAGTGGACGAATGCGCATCGCTGCCTCCTTAAATTGAATGTTGCCTGGAAGCTAGACGACTGGCTTATTAAGATAGTTCCTGTCCAAAACGTGTTATTCCTTGAGCAGGGGGGCGCTTTCTCCACCGTCCAAATCGAGCGGAGGTAGTTCCGCCAGGGAAGAGAGACCAAAATATTGCAGGCATTCCGAGGTGGCGCTGTACAAGATGGGTCGTCCGGGGGCGTCCGCCCGCCCCACCTCTTGCACCAGGCCGCGGTTAAGCAAACTCTTCATCACCCCATCGCTATTGACGCCGCGAATTGCATCAATCTGCGGGCGCGTTACCGGTTGGCGATACAGGACAATCGCCAGGGTTTCTAAGGCGGCGCGGCTCAATCGCCCGCTAATCTCCAACCCCAAAAACTTCTCCACCACCGGCCCTAGCTGCGGCGCAGTGGTGAGCTGCACACGCCCACGATGACGCTGCAAGCGTAGGCCGCGCGCCGGCCCCTCTTGGGTGTAAATCGCCTCCAGTTCAGCCAGGCCCTGCTCGATTTGCGGGGTGGGCAGATCCAAAGCCGCGGCGAGCTGCGCCGGCGTCACCGCCGTTGGAGCGGCGAACAACAAGGCTTCAAGATAAGCCGGCAAATGAGCGACCGGCGCGGCCTGGTCGGAAGACGCGGCCGCGTCGGTAGGCGCGGCCTGGTCGGCTGGAACCGAGGCGCGCAGCTCTTCGTCATTAGGGAAATTACGCTCTGGCATAGGTGAGTCCCTCATAACACAGCTGGGAAGCTTATGTTATACTTCGTTTTTATTATAAGGAGAAACTGATGACAAACCATCATTCTAAGACGAAACTTTTACTGGTATCTCTCGTCATGGTTGGGGCCATGTTAGCTTGTAATTTACCTGGCGCAAGCCCGGCAACGCAAGAAGCGCCAATTCCGGTTTCAACGGAAGCGATGGAGGCCCTTGCCACGCAGGTCATGGAGGCCGCCCAAACCGCCCAGGCCGGCGGAGATTTCACCCTGCAGATGACCGAACAACAGCTCACCTCTGCCGCAGCCATCGAACTTGGCGCACAAACCAACAACGAAATTCGTGATGTGCAAGTGCGCTTGCGCGACGGCCTGATGATCGTCTCCGGAACCACCACCCAGAGTGGGGTCAATCTACCCGTGACCATCTCCCTGGCCTTCACGATAGACCCCAACAGCAACCCGCATTCCCAGGTGGTCGAAGCCAAGGTGGGGCCATTTTCCATGCCGCAGAGCGTCGTTGATCAGATTCAGGGTCGCATCGACCCATTGATCATGCAGCAGCTGGGCGGCACAAGCAGCGAAATTGCTGTTGACAGCATCGTGATTGCCGACGGCCAGCTGACCATCGCTGCGCACCGCCGCTAAACATTCTGGTGTATGCCATTACAGAGCGCCTTCATCTGGCCGGGTTATTGTTTACCCGCATGATACGGCCTGGAAAGGGAGCTGCGCCTGGCAATTGTCACACGCCGCTCCCCCACCCTTCGCCTTGGAGACGCTCCGTGAGGACCAAAAGGTTATCGGGCGCGAAATGAGATTATACCATCGCCCTATTCATATCTGCCTGTTTATTCTCCTGGCATCCGCCCTGTTAGGTGGTTGCAGCGCGGCCCCCACCGCCACGCCCGGACTCATTCGGGTGAATATTCGCGCGGACGGCGAAACCCTCACCGTGGATTTGCCGCCCGGCAGCACCGTGCAGGCGGCGCTCGAGCGCGCCGAGTTGAGTTTGAACGCCCTCGACCGAGCCGAACCCGCCCCTTATACCACTCTGGGCGATAACGCCCAGGTGCGCCTGGTGCGAATGACCGAATCGTTTGAAGTAGAACAGGTCACGCTGCCTTTCGAGCGCCAAACCCTGCGCAACGAATCGCTGCCGGTGGAAAAAGAGGTGCTGCTGCAAGCCGGCCAGAACGGTCTACAGGAAATTACGTACCGGCGCGTTTTTGAAGATGGGGTTGAGATCTCCCGCGAACCCGTACCCGTGAATTCGGTGATCCTTAAAGAAGCCCTGCCAGAAATCCGCATGATCGGTGTGCAAACCCCCTTTGCCCCGGTCAAAATCCCCGGCAAACTGTACTATATGCGCGACGGCAACCTGTGGGTGATTGAAGAAAGCACCGGCAGCCGTCGGGCGGTGCTGACGATTGGCGACCTGGACGGGCGCATCTTTTCTGTCTCCGATAGTGGGGAGTGGGCGCTGATAACCCGCCGCGCCGCGGTGGAAGGGCGCATCAATAACTTGTGGGCGGCTTACCTGGGCGGCGACCCTCTGGACGAAGATAAGCGTCTGATTGATCTGAACGTGACCAACGTCCTATATTTCGCCGATTGGGCGCCTGGCTCCACCACAAAAATATATTTCTCAACGGTGGAACCCCGTCCCACCGCTCCTGGCTGGCAAGCCAACAACGATCTACACTATCTCACCTTCGCCGGAACCGGGTGGACCACCAAATGGGCCACGGTGCTTGAACCGAACGCCGGCGGCGTGTATGGTTGGTGGGGCACGGCCTTTCAATGGTCGCCAGATGGCGCACAGCTGGCGTATAACCGCCCCGATGGGGTGGGACTGGTGGATGTCAAGACCGGGGAAATGACCCCCACCCTCGAAATTACTCCCTTGCAAACCTACCGCGATTGGGCATGGGCGCCGGGGCTGACCTGGGGGCCGGACGGCAAAACGCTGTATGTGGTGAACCACGCCGCCCCGGGTGGGACCGTCTCACCGGAAGAATCGCAGAACTTCGATCTGGCCGCCTTGCTGATTGGCAGCCGGCAAGCCCTGCCGCTCGTGACCCAAACTGGCATGTTCGCCTACCCCCTGGCCTCCTCCCTACAAGATATAGGCGGCGGGCCGGATTATCAGATTGCCTATTTGCAGGCTCAGTTTCCTGAACGCAGCGAAACCAGCCATTACCGCCTCGGGATCATGGATCGGGACGGTTCGGATCGCCGCTTGCTATTTCCGCCGGAAGAAAGCACCGGCCTGACGCCGCAAGTGCATTGGGGAGCATGGTCGCCGGCGGCGCTGCCCGAATCGGGCAATTATGCTGTGGCGGTTATTTACGAAGGCAACCTGTGGCTGGTGGATGCGGCTACCGGGCGAGCTACGCAAGTGACCGGCGATGGGTTAACGACACGCGTCTTGTGGCGCTAGGCGCGCACAGCAAGCGCGGCCTCGAGGACGGGCGACCGGCCCTGTCCCTGGCGAGCCGGCAATTTATGGCAGCGCCGATTTGTGACGATGCCAATTTACAGCAGCGCCGATTTACGGCATTCCCGCACCGCGGCTGCATCGTTTTTCGTATAGGTGAAGGGCTTAAATCAAGGAGAAGATTATGCGAATTTTAATCACCGGCGCAGCCGGGTTTCTAGGCTCTCACCTGTGTGATCGCCTGCTTAATGAAGGCCACCAAGTGGTGGGGATGGACAATTTCATCACCGGCCGGCCAGCTAACCTGGCTCACCTGGCCGGACACGAACGTTTTTCATTCATCCGCCACGATGTGTCGGACTTCATATTTGTGCCCGGTAAGCTCGACGCGGTGCTGCACTTCGCCTCGCCAGCCAGCCCCAACGAGAACTCGCCTTTCGGATACGTTAACCTGCCCATCCAGACTATGAAAGCCGGCGCGCTGGGCACGCACAACACACTGGGATTGGCGCGGGCGCATAAGGCGCGCTTTCTGCTGGCCTCCACCAGCGAAATCTATGGCGACCCGCTCGAACACCCTCAAAAAGAAACCTACTGGGGGCATGTTGACCCGAACGGAGAGCGTTCGGTCTACGACGAAGCCAAACGCTTTGCCGAGGCGCTCACCATGGCCTATCATCGCTTTCACGATATTGACACCCGCATTGTACGGATCTTCAACACCTATGGCCCGCGCATGAATGTGGATGACGGTCGTGTAGTGCCTAATTTCATCAAACAAGGCCTGTGCAAAGAATCGCTCACGGTATATGGCGATGGCCGCCAAACGCGCAGTTTCTGCTATGTAGACGACCTGGTAGATGGCTTATATCGCCTGCTGCTCTCCGACGAACATAACCCGGTGAACATAGGCAACCCGGTTGAAACCACCATTTTAGAATTCGCCCACACCATTAACCGCCTGACCGGCAGCCCAGCCGAAATTGTCTACCGCCCGCAAGCGCGCACCGCAAGCGACCCGCAGCGCCGCCGTCCCGATATTACCCGGGCGCGCACTATCCTGGGGTGGGAACCCACTATCAGCCTCGAAGAGGGCATCCGGCGCACTATCCCATACTTCAAAGACGAGCTGGGGATAATATAGCGCATGGCCTTAATCCTACACAACCGCCGTGAACGCGTTCGCTTTCTGCGCTTCGCTGCCGTGGGCGTGATTGGGGCGGTGGTCGATTTTGGCATCGCCAACCTGCTGGTCAAACTGGCCCACGCCCCCCTGGTGTTAGCGGGAACAATTTCATTCCTCTGCGCCATCACCAGCAACTTCGCCTGGAATCGTTACTGGACCTACCCCGATTCACGCTCCAAACCGGTTCACCGGCAAATGGCGCAGTTCTTCCTGATTAACGCCCTGGGCCTGGGGATTCGTGTGCCGGTCCTCAAATTTCTCGAGCCGGTCTTTGAACATCTGGCGGCCGCATTTGGTTTGCAAATCCTTCCGTACCTGGACGCCAAAACGGTGGGCGACAATCTCACCCTGGCGCTGGCGGTGGTAATTGTCATGTTTTGGAACTTCTTCGCCAACCGCTACTGGACCTATTCCGATGTTGAATGAGCCGGCAAGCAGCCACAAGCGAATTTCTAAAAACAAATCGGTACTTTTTCCCCGCATTCGTGGTTATAATAACGGACATGACTGACGCGCTGCTCAAACCCATTTTCACTACCCGAGGCGCCTTGGGTGGCTTTTTAGCGGGCGAGATGATCTTCTCACCCACCGGCGATTGGATCGGTTGGGTTAGCGCCGATCACCAGGTCTACTCGGTCCACGGGCATTGGGTGGGCGTAATTACCAGTGAGCCGCGCATCATACGCAAGCGCGAAAACAGCGCCGGCAGCCCGGCGCTCATCCCCCAGCGGCAACCGCCGGCGGTGCAGCTTCCGGCGCGGGTGGGCCTGCCGCCAATGTTGCCGGAACTGCGCAGCAATATGATCGACGTTCTCGATGAGATGCCCGAACTCATGCCGTGCATCGACTACGGCGAACTTCGGAAAGACATGGATTAGCGATGGACTCAAGCCACTTAACCGGAAAGACGGTGGCTGCATCACGCGTCACCATTGCCCAGCTAATGCAGCCGGAACACGCCAACAATCTGGGGAATGTGCATGGCGGTTGGATTATGAAATTGGTGGACGAGGCCGGGGCGCTGGCCTGTATGCGCCACGCCCAGCAGCGCGTGGTGACGGTGGCTGTAGATCAAATGGTTTTTCGGCAACCCATTCGCACCACCGACCTGGTGATCATCACCGCTGAGGTGAGCTATGTGGGGCGCACCTCGATGGAAGCCGAAGTGCATGTTGTAGCCGAAAACCCCATCACCGGTGAATGCACCCACACCAACACGGCCTACCTTGTATACGTGGCCCTGGATGTGGACGGACAGCCTGTGCCAGCCCCACCCCTCATTCCTGAAACCGATGACGAACGCGGCCGCATGAAAGAAGGCAAGGCGCGCCAGGCCTACCGCCTGGCCCAGAGCAAGCAGCGCGGTGAATGAAACCGGCATGAACCCCGCCCAGCCATCCGCCGCCACCGAACCCTTGGTTTTGGGGCGCGACAGCCATTCGGAGGGAGAACTCATTTCCGGCGGGCCGCGCTCGCTGCGCGAACTGATCGAGCGCGTCTCGGGGCGAGGGCTGGGGCCGCCCGCCGTCGCCGAAGACGCCGGCCTGGCCGAAGCGCCGCCGTTTCCTTTCCTGGCGCTGGTGGGCCAAACCGAGATGAAGCTGGCCCTGGTGCTGGGTTTGATTAACCCGGCGATTGGGGGGGTGCTGTTGGTTGGCCCACGCGGTGTGGGCAAGACCACTGCCGTGCGCGCCCTCACCGATCTACTGCCCGCTGCGCCGCGCAGCTTGTGCTTCTATGGCTGTCTGCCCGAAGACATTGAAAGCGGCGGTATTGACGCAGTGTGCCCCGACTGCGCCCAGAAATACGCCCTCGGCCAGCCGCTTGCTCAGCCAGACCATGTGCGCCTGGTGGAGCTGCCGCTCAGCGCCCAGATGGAGGATGTGGTAGGTGGGCTGGATGAACGCGCCGCCCTGCACGATCGCACCCGCCTGAAACGCGGCTTGCTCGCCCAGGCCGACCGCAACCTGCTTTACATTGATGAAGTGAACCTGCTGCCCGATGAGATTGCCGACGCGATCCTCGACGCCGCCGCCCAAGGGCGCTTCACCGTGCGGCGCGGCCCGGTTTCCGCCGCCTACCGGGCGCGGTTCAGCCTGATTGGCTCGATGAACCCCGAAGAAGGCCGTCTGCGTCCGCAAATTATGGATCGCTTCGGGCTGCGCGTCATCGTACGCGGCCTGACCGACCCGCAAGAGCGCCTCGAAGCCTATCGGCGTGTACAGACTTACCTGGTCAACCCCAACCTGGCCGCGGCGAACTTCGCCGAAGAAACCGCCTGGCTGCGGGCTGAAATCCAGGCCGCGCGCGACGCCCTGCCCAAGGTTGAACTACCCGCAGACGTGGCTCGCGCCGGTTTGGCGATGGTGCAATCGCTGCAAATCGATTCGCTGCGCGCCGAGATCACCATGTTCGAGGCCGGGCGGGCCTACGCCGCCGCCGATAACCGCGCCACCGTCACGCTGGCCGACCTGGCGACGGTGGCCCCCATGGCCCTGCGCTCGCGCCGCTCGCCGTTCATGGCCGAGTTCTTCGCCCTGCAAGACGGCGAAGACCAGGAAATTAAACATATTGCTCAATCCTTCCTCCAACCCAACGCAGAGGAGACGCATGAATAACCCCATCATCACCCATCGCGCCCGCCTGGAAGCCTGCCTGGCCGGGAGCGTTTTAGATCGCCCACCCGTGGCGCTGTGGCGTCACTTCCCGGTGGACGATCAAGCGCCGCACACCCTGGCCGCCGCCATCTTGTCATTTCAGAACTTATACGATTTTGACCTTGTAAAAGTCACACCGGCCTCATCGTACTGCTTAAAAGATTGGGGGTCTGAAGATGAGTGGCGCGGCAACCCCGAAGGCACACGCGATTACACCCATCGTGTGGTGCAACACCCCGACGACTGGACGACCCTTAAGCCGCTTGATAGCCACCGCGGCCAGTTGGCGGCCGAGCTAGAGGTTTTGCGCCTGCTGCGCCAGGAACTCGGCCCCGACACGCCCATTATCATGACTATCTTTAACCCACTGGCCCAGGCCAAAAATTTAGCCGGCGGCAGCACCCTGTTGGCACATCTGCGCCAATATCCCGATGCAGTGCACGCCGGGCTGGCGACTATCACCGAAAGCACCCAGCGTTATATTGAGGCGGTTAAACAAACTGGCGTGGATGGGATCTTCTACGCTGTGCAGCATGCCCAGTACGCCCTGCTCTCGGCCCAAGAGTACCAACAATTTGGGCGCATGTACGATCTACCCCTTCTGGAAGCGGCGCACTCGATGTGGTTGCGCCTGCTGCACCTGCATGGCCTGAACGTGATGTTCGACCAGATCGCCGATTACCCGGTCAACATCATCAACTGGCACGACCGTGAAACCGCCCCATCGCTCAGCCTGGGGCAAGCGCGCTTTGCAGGCGCGGTGTGCGGCGGCATCGACCAGAACACCCTGGTGTTCGGCGCACAAGAAGATATTCGGCGTGAAGCCCTGGAAGCTTTTCAATCTGTTCAGGCCGGGCGTTTTATCCTGGGGACGGGCTGCGTTACCCCCGTGATTGCCCCTTTCGGCAACATTATGGCCGTGCGGCAGAGCGTGGAGTTGTAGCCAAACATGAGTGGGTTGCGGGTTATCGGCGGCGCAGCGCGCGGCAGACGGCTGAAAGATGTGCCGGGCGATTCGACCCGCCCCATTACCGACCGGGCCAAAGAGTCGCTGTTCAACATTCTCGGCGCGGATGTGCAAGGCGCGGCCATGCTCGATCTGTTCGGCGGCACGGGCAGCGTGGGCATTGAGGCCCTCAGCCGCGGGGCGGCCTTCGTGCGCTTCATCGATCTCAACCGCCAGGCTTTCGAAACGATTAAAGCTAACCTGGCGGTGGCCGATGTGAGCAAACAAGCAGAGGTGCTGAAGCAAGACGCCTTTCATCACCTGCAGGGCGCCCCCGACCGGGCGTTCGATTATGTGTTTGTGGCCCCGCCCCAATACAAGGATATGTGGAAAAGAGCCTTGCTTTTACTGGACCAACAACCGGCCTGGCTGGCCGAAGACGCCTGGGTGATTGTGCAAATTCACCCGGTAGAATATGAAGCTTTGACGCTGCAAAAGCTTGAAGAATTTGACCAGAGAACCTATGGAAGCGTATTATTTGCTTTTTACCAGGTGAAATAATGACCAACTCCGCTATCCCTCTACGCATCATGCTGCGCGCTTTTCCGGGCATTCCGGTGAAGGAGGCGCAAGAATTAATCGCCAGCGGACAGGTGCAGCAATACCCCACCGGCCAGGTGCTGTGCCAGGAAGATATGTATGAATCGACCTTTTATATCATCCTCGATGGGCGGGTGAAGGTCACCAAGGTGATGGGCGCCGCTCATGACGAAGTGCGCACCCTCAAAACGCTCGAGACGGGCGATTTCTTTGGCGAGATGGCGCTTCTGCAAAACTCTCCCCGTGCGGCCACCGTCACCACCACCGCCCCGACCGAAGTGCTGGAAATTCGAAAAGAATATTTCAATGAGCTGCTGCGGTCATCCGCCAGCCTGGCGCGCGCCATGGTGCAAGAGGTGGTGCGCCGTTTGCGCCAGAACGACGCCATGGCGATTGAAGATTTGCGCGTTAAGGCCGGCGAACTGGCCGGCGCGTATCAGCAGCTGGCCGAACAAGAATACGCCCGCAGCGGATTTCTCACCACCATCGCCCACGAGATGCACGCGCCGCTCACCGCCGCCCAGGGTTTTGTGCAAATGGTAAATACCAGCCAGGCCGCCGGCAGCTCCATGCCGCCCGAACTACAATCCCAGGCCATCCAGACCGCCTCCGCCAGCCTTCAACAAATCATCGCTCTGGTAAACGACCTGCTGCTGGTGCAAGAAATGGATCTGGTTTTGCCCCCCTTTACCCCAACCAACCTGGCGGAAGTACTGCGCCAGGTGGGGGAAGCCTGCCGGGGGCGACTGGTGGAAAACCGCCTCAACTTGTTTCTCAATTTGCCTACCACCCCGCTGTATGTTTCAGGCGATAGCAACAGCTTGCAGCGCGCCTTGCAAGCTATTTTGGATAACTCCATCAAATACAGCCATGACGGCGGACAGATCGACGTTTCGCTAACCCGCCGGGAAAACCAGGCGATGATAGAATTTCGTGATTACGGCATCGGCATCGCCACAGATAAGCTGCCGTATGTCTTTGATCGTTTTTTCCACAGCGATCAAACCCATGAACGCCCATACGGCGGGATAGGGTTGGGGCTTTCTCTCGCTCGCCAGGTAATTGAGCAACATAGCGGAAAAATTGAAATCGCCGGGCAGGAAAACGAAGGCACAACCGTCACCATCACCTTGCAAACCACGCCGCCGCCAGCCTGAAACCCTGGTTGGTGAGCGCCTGAAGCAGGGTGAGAAATGGAAACAGGCAGTCAAAATTTACCCCGGCCGCCGCTGGTAAGGTTTGGACAATAAAATAATGTGCGCCAGGCGCTGGTGTTGGTAAAATCTGCCAACACCAGTCGTTTTTAAACGGCTTCTCTGCTAAAATATGGATACCTGCTTCGCAACAAAACTCAGCATAATGGTAAGGAGGATGAATGAACATTGGCATTCCAAAAGAACGCCGTACCTTTGAATACCGGGTGGGTCTGTTCCCGGCGGGCGTCAAATTATTGACCCAAATGGGGCATACCGTATATGTGGAACACGATGCCGGTGAAAACGCCGGATTTAGCGACCAGGAATATATCCAGGCCGGCGCCACCATCGCCTATAGCCCTCACGAAGTTTTTGGGCGGGCCGACTTGCTGCTTAAGGTCACCCGTCCGATGATGGAGGAACTGGAATGGCTGCAGCCTGGCGCAGCCCTGGCCGGGTTGCTGCACCTTGCTTCGGCGCGGCACGATAAAATCCAGAAAATGCTCGAAAATAATATCACGGCGATTGCCTATGAGCAAATCACCCTGCCGGATGGGACAGTTCCCATCCGCCGCCCGCTCAGCCAAATCGGCGGAACGCTCGCCGCGCAAATTGGGGCGCGCCTGCTGCAGAACAACTCCGGCGGCAAGGGGATTTTGATCGGCGGTATGCCCGGCGTACCTCCGGCGGAGGTGGTAATTGTGGGGGCGGGCTTCGCCGGAACATGCGCCGCAAAGGCTTTCGCCGCTATGGGCGCCCATCTCACCATCTTAGATGTGAGCTACAACGCCCTGGAGGCGATTCACGACGTCCTGCCGTGCGCCGCGACGATGCTTGCCAACGCGGTCAACCTCGAAAAGGCGGTAGCCTATGCCGACCTGGTGCTTGCCGCCGTTCTCGTTCCCGGCGAGCAGCCGCCGAAGGTGATTACCCGCCAAATGGTGCAGCAAATGAAACCCCGTTCGGTCATCATGGATATCAGCATCGATGAAGGCGGCTGCGTGGAGACTTCCCGGCCCACCACCAGTGAACAACCCACCTTTATTGCCGAAGGGGTGATTCACTACGCCGTGCCTAACATACCCAGCGTGGTGGCGCGTACGTCCACTTACGCCTATCTCAACGCCGCCATGCCCTTTATCCAAGACCTGGTGACGTATGGCATTGATGAAGCCATCCGAGCCAATTCGGCCATCGCTCATGGGGTCGCCACCTACCAGGGCAAGATCGGCAACCTATCTCAACTCAGTCCATTCACCGGCGCGGAGGCCTAAACCATGGCGGACTACAACAAAATGTTCCAATCGCGAGTGGTTAGCGCCGAGGAGGCTGTTCGCCACATTAAATCGGGCGACCGCGTGTTTCTCACCGGCAACTGTTCGGTTCCGCAAAAGGTGCTGGCGGCGCTAGTGGACTACGCCCCCGAGCTCTATGATGTGGAGCTATGCCAGGCGCTTACCATCGGCCCGGCTGAATACGCCAAGCCCGCCATGGAAGGCCACATTCGCGTCAACACCATGTTTGTTAGCGCCGGTGTACGCCAGGCTGTGCATGAAGGCCGCGCCGATTTTACCCCGGTTTTGCTATCAGAATTTACCCTGCTGTTCAAAAATAAGCTCCTGCCGCTCGATGTAGCCCTGATCCACGTTTCTCCACCCGACGAACACGGCTTTTGCAGCCTGGGGGTTGAAGTGGGCCTGACCAAATCGCCTGCCGAATCGGCTAAGATCATCATTGCGGAAGTCAACCAACAGATGCCCCGCACCCTGGGCGATTCGTTCATCCATGTCAGCCGGCTGAATCACATCGTGCCGGTTGATTATCCGCTGCAAGAAATGCACATGGGCGATGAAGGCGGAGCAACCATCGACGCTATCGCCAGTCACATTGCCGAACTGATTCCGGATGGGGCCACCATGCAAATGGGCATCGGCGCGATTCCCGACGCCGTTTTGCCATATCTGCGCGAGAAAAAAGACCTCGGCATTCACACCGAGCTGTTTTCAGACGGCGTAATCGAGCTGGTCGAATCGGGCATCCTCACCGGGGCGCGCAAAACTATTCATAACGGCAAGATGATCGCCGGTTTTATCATCGGCACGAAACGGCTGTACGATTGGTGCGATGACAATCCGCTGATTGAGCTGCACCCCACCGAATACGTCAACGATCCCTTCGTGGTGGCGCAAAACGACCGCATGGTGGCGATCAATTCGGCCATCGAAGTGGACCTCACCGGGCAGGTTTGCGCCGACAGCATCGGCCCCAAAATCTACTCTGGCGTAGGCGGCCAGCTAGACTTTATCTATGGCGCGTCGCGCTCGAAAGGCGGTGTGCCGATCATTGCCTTACCCAGCACTACCACGCTGCGCGATGGCTCTGTGATCAGCCGGATCACCGCCATGCTCAAGACTGGCGCTGGTGTGGTGACCACCCGCAACCATGTGCATTATGTGGTCACCGAATACGGCGTAGCCGCGCTCTATGGCAAAAGCATTCGCCAGCGCACCCAACAGTTAATCGCCGTGGCCCATCCCGAGTTTCGCGACTTATTAACCCAACAAGCGAAAGAACTGCATTACATATAAGACATTAAAGTAGAGGCTGGGTGGGGTTGCAAAAAACAGGAGGGGAGGGGCTGTCTCGCCGCTAAGGCGCCGAGGCGGCCCCATTCAAAAGCACGTAAAAGCCCAAAGGAGGGTAGAAATATGAAAGCCAGGCTTATTCCAAAATTAGCCGTGTTTAGCGCGCTTGTGGCTGGAATCCTCGCTTGTTCGCTGAACCTCAGTAACCAGAACGATAAAGACCTCGAACGCCTTGAAACTTCCATCGCCATCCAACAGACCGAACTAGCCGCCCAATCCACAAAAGTAAGCGAAGCCCAGGCCGCCTTGGCGCAGGCAGAACAAACTGCAGTGGCGCAGCCCGCCGAACCCGATTACGCCGCCACATCTTATGCTATGTCGGTGGAAGCTACAGCCGCCGTCTTGAATCAGCCTGCGCCGATTATGCTGCAAAGCCCCGTCCCCCCCACGCAAGCGCCGCCCATGCAGGCCACGCAGGCGCCGCCGCCATCCAATAACACCGGCGGGCCTGAATTCAAGGAATGGATGAAGACCGCCAACATCGTGGTTTTTGAAGATATGGTAGTTAACGACGCTTACGCGCTGTATGTCAAAGACACGCTCAAGTCGATGGGGCTGCGTTTCAAATGGGATGGCAACGCCATGGGCTGGTTCAAAACCGACCTGCTTTCCGGGGCCAACGGAAAACCGTGGGACCTGGTGATTATCGCGGCCGAGGCGCGCGACCAGGTTTCTGGCGAGTATTTTGATTACCTGAGCAACGTTCTGAATAATGGCACTCCGCTCATCATGGAGTCCTGGTATCTGGAAGATATTTCCGAGGGCAAGGTGGCCCCGCTGCTGGCAAAGTGCGGTTTACAGGTGTATCCCTATGTGCCCAAGACGCGCACGGTCAACGATGTGGTGATGTACGCTCTGCCGCCGGCTAACAGCCCCCTGCTCACCGACCCGAACACCACCATGGCCTTCACCAAAGCGATGGACACGTGGATTTGGAGCTTTGACTTGGGGACCAAGATGGCGCTCACCGGCACAGGCGATGGTCAATTGCTGATTGGAACTAACGCCCAAGAGAGCTACCGAGATGGAACCCTGGCGGTGTGCATGGACGGACAGGTGACGATCCAAGGTTTCAGCAGCCATTCCTTCCCCTACCGCGTGGTGGGGCCGCTGTGGGAGAATTACATCGTCAACGCCTTGCGCTGGCGTTATAATCACCGCTAAACCACCCCACATGCAGGCCGTGCCTGGACGACATGCGGGAATAAGGGAGGCATAAGATGAGCATTGGACGCTTTTTAGGCGGCGTAGCGGCGCTGATTTATGATCCAGCCCGGCGGCGCTACCTGGTGATGCGGCGCGCCGCCAATAAAGATTTCTTGAGCGGCGAATGGGAATGCGTTACCGGGCGCGTCGATCAGGGCGAAAGCTACACGCAAGCCGCCCGGCGCGAAGTCGAAGAAGAGACCGGCTCTGCGGCGCAAATCGAACTGCTGCTTGGCCTGACCCATTTCTACCGCGGCCCCGCCCAGCCCGAAAACGAGCTGTTGGGCGTAATGTTTGCTTGCACCCTGGCAGACCCGCAGGCGGTGCGGCTTGAGGGAGAACATTCCGAGATGCGCTGGCTCACCCGCGCCGAAATTCACGCCTTACTGCCCGCCGGGCATTGGCTGCTGCGGGTCATCGAGCGGGCCGAGTGGCTGCGCCGGGGCATCTCGCCAGAGATGCAAGCCCGCCTGGTGGAAGAAGGGTTCGAATTTTAATGCAACTGGTGAAATATCACGCCTTGGGCAACGATTACCTGGCAGCCCAACCCGACCAGCTCGGCGACGCCGACCCGGCCGCAGTCGCGCGCGCCGTCTGTGACCGCCATACCGGAGCCGGGGCCGATGGGTTGCTGCTCGGCCCCTTGCCAGCCAACCCCCTCGCCTTTGGGCTGCGCATCTTTAACCCAGATGGTTCGGAGGCGGAAAAGAGCGGCAACGGTTTGCGCATTTTCTCCCGCTGGTTGTGGGATGAAGGCTACTTGCGCCCCGATCCACAGGCCGCAGACCAATCGCTGCCCTTCGCCATTCAACTGCCCCACGAGCAAGTGCAAGCGGTGGTGTTAGCCGGCGGGGCAAGTGTGCGCGTCGAGATGGGTCACGCCGCCTTTGACAGCCGCCACATCCCGCTCAAAGGGCCGCCCCGCCTGGCGTTATACGAATCGCTGATGATTGGCGATGAGCGAATAACCTTTACCGCGGTGGACCTGGGCAACCCGCACTGCGTTGTGCATGGGCTGGGGGCCGATGAGGCGCAAGCCCAGCGGCTAGGGCCATTTATCGAAACACACCCCCTCTTTCCGAACCGCACCAACGTGCAGTTTATGGAGGTGGTTGACCGCAGCCATATTCGCATCGCCATTTGGGAGCGGGGCGCAGGGCTAACCCTGGCTTCGGGCAGCAGCTCGTGCGCCGCAGCCGCAGCCGCTCATCGCCTGGGGCTGTGCGACGCCTCGATTACGGTGCAAAACCCCGGCGGCGATCTCCAGGTTGAAATCGGTCTCAACCATGCGCTGCGCCTCACCGGGCCGGTTGAGCGTGTTTACCGGGCCACTTGGGAGAAACCTTGTGCTAAGAAAAAGTAGAACCAGCGCCATGCTGCTCAGCCTGGCGGCCACACTGCCATTAGTCATTGCCAGCGCCCTGTTCAATTTGCTGCCGTCCTACCTGGCAACCGGACAGCCCCTCGTGCAAATCGCCCCCGGTCAGGCTGGGGGGGTGGCGCTGGTGGTCTTAATTTTGTTTGCCGGCTTAACCTTGTTGGGCGGCCTTTGGTTGTACCGCTACTTTGGCCCACGCTACTACGGCCAACGCGGGCTAATCATGTGGATGCTGTTTGGGTTGGCGCTGGCGCTGCTGCTGAAAGCACCCGATTGGCTATTGGGAGAGCGCCTGGCCTGGTTGGGCACGATGTGGCGCATAGTGAGTGTGTTCGCGGCCTTCTTCCTGGCGCGTTGGGCGGCGGGCGTGACCCGCATACGCGAATAAATACCGGGGCCGCACCCAATTCCCGCGCCAATCTTAATCTTTGACCGCGATTAGCCCGCCGCGCGAGGCGTTCAGCACGTCGATCTCGGCCCGCCCAACGCCGGCCAGGTGCTGCAAGCGGCGGCACAGCAGCACGGCCACTTCGGCCAGCTGCTCTTCATCCAGGCTGTCGTCCGCCTCCAGCATTGCACGAAAACGCGGCTCGGTACCCGAATAGCGCAAGTTCACCCGCACCAGACCAGGGCAGCCGGCCATGGTGGCGCTTTCTAATTCGGCCAGAGGCGCCTTCTCCAGGCGCGGGCCGCTGCCCACGTAGGCGCTGGCGATAATTTGCGGAGTTTTGCCCACCCCCGCGGCGAATTCGGCTAATGAGGCCGCCCCCGATTGTATGTAGGCGCGCAGGACGAACATCGCAGTGCGCAAGCCGTCGCCGGTGGGATGATCGTCATCAACAATCAAAATGTGCCCGGCCTGCTCACCCCCCACCCCAACCTTAGAAAAGTCGTCTTGGGCGCGGCGCAGTTCAAAAATCTTATCGGTAACATATTTATCACCCACCGGCGTCTCATACATCACAATGCCGTCGTCTTCCAGGCGCTTCTTGAGGCCGCTGTTGCGCATGACCGTGGTAACAACGGCGTCGCCAAGCAAACGCCCTTGCCCGGCGAAATAACGCGCCAGGAACCCCAACATATGGTCGCCGTCGATGAGGACTCCTTGACGATCTACAAACACCACCCGGTCGGCGTCGCCATCGAAAGCCAGGCCAAATTCGGCCTGGTGATGGGTGATAAGCTGGCGCATTTCTTCAGTGGAACGGCGCACATGTTCAGAACCGGCGTCTTGATTGATATTGAGACCATTGGGCGAATCGTGAATGGCAATCACATCTAGCCCCAGGCGAGCGAAGACCTGCGGGGCGATTACCGAAGCCGCCCCATTGGCGCAGTCCATAACCACCTTCATCGCCGGCACTTTAAGATCGCGGTGTTCACTCAGCAAGCTGCGCTGGTAGAGTTCTTGAAAAATCTCCCCATTATGGATATGCCCCACGCGAGCCTGCACCTCAACAGGCCGCTGCGGCGGTTGGCCGACGGCTTGTGGCAGCCAGGATTCGATTTGATCTTCCATGGCTTCCGAGAGCTTGCGGCCCTGGCTGCTAAAAAATTTGATGCCGTTTTGATCGGCGGGGTTGTGGGAAGCCGAGATGACAACCCCGGCATCGGCGTTGAGGTGGATCACCAACCACGATACCCCCGGCGTGGGCACGAGGCCCAAATCGATCACATGCACGCCGGCGGCCATCAAACCGGCGTCGAGGGCTTCTTGCAGCATGGCCCCGGATTGGCGTGAATCGCGCCCAATTACCACCGTGGCTTCGCGCCGGTCTTTGCGAATCACACATCCGGCGGCATAACCAAGCTGAAGTGCAAATTCCGGCGTCATGGGCCACTGCCCCACCACCCCCCGAATACCATCCGTTCCAAATAACTTAGGCATAGCCGCCCCTCCTGGTAAATTAAACTTTGGGTTAGCGCGCCTGGCTCCACCTGGAACAGCCCCGCCTGGCTTTCTCCTGCCGCCAGGTCTCCCCCTGCATATCCACCCAAGCCGGTACGCTAAAGTGGGGAGAATTATATCAGTCCCTAAGCGTAAAATTTGCGCAATGCCCGCGCTGTCTAACGGGCAGCCGTTCTTGAGGGCGATGGAAGCTTGGGGCTGGGAGCCATAGTGCGGAGGCGATGGGATCACAGAGCTGGGATCGGAAAGCTGCTGGGCCTCCGGGCTGCAAGCTGGGAGCCAGGGCAATGCGACCCAGGGACCGTAGGGCTGGCGCTGGGACCAGAGAGCAGGAGCGGGGCGCCGGCGGCCATCGGGCTGGCGCCGAGACTGAAGAGCAAGAGCGGGGCGCTGGCGGCAATCGGGCTGGCGCCGAGACCGGAGAGCGGGGAGGGCGAGGGGGGAGGGATGATGTGGCTTAGCCGCGTGTAAGACAAGGCCGATTTGCCATCATTCACAGGCATCACCTGATATAATTCGCCTTAAGGAGTATGAAATGTCTGAGTCGATTAACCGCTTTATTATTATCGTATTAGACGGCGTGGGGGCGGGAGAAGCGCCCGATGCGGCGGCTTATGGCGATGTGGGAAGCAATTCATTGGGCAACACGGCGCGCGCCATCGGCGGGTTACACCTTCCCAACCTGGCTCAACTGGGGTTTGGCTATATCACCCCGATGCAAGGCGTCCCCCGTGTGCCGGATCCGCGTGGGGCCTATGGGCGACTGACCCCACAAGCGGCAGGCAAAGATACCGTGGCAGGCCATTGGGAGTTGATGGGCGCCCGCCTGGATCGCCCCTTCCCTACCTATCCTCATGGCTTCCCCCCGGAAGTGATTGAAGAGTTCGAGCGCCGGGTTGGCCGCCAGGTGTTGGGCAACAAACCCGCATCCGGAACCGAGATCATCCGCGAGCTGGGTGAAGAGCATGTGCGCACCGGCAAGCCCATCGTCTACACCTCCGCCGACAGTGTATTCCAAATTGCCGCCAACGAAGACGTCATCCCCCTCGATCAACTATATTGGATGTGTCAACAAGCCCGTGAGATGCTGCACGGCGAACATTACGTGGGACGTGTGATCGCCCGCCCATTTGTTGGCGAGACGGCCGAAACCTTCAAGCGCACCAACAACCGCCGCGATTATCCCGTGCTGCCGCCCGCTAAAACCATCTTAGAAAAGACGGTCGAAGCTGGGATGGAAGTGGTATCAGTCGGTAAGATCGATGACATCTTCGCCCACCGCGGCATTACCCGTAAGAATCACACCCTAAACAACGTTGAAGGGCTTAAAGCCACCCTGCGGGCCATGGAAGACCCCTTCCGTGGGATGATTTTCGTCAACCTGATCGAGTTTGATATGATCTATGGGCATCGCAACGATCCGCAAGGGTATGCAAACGCTTTGCAGCGCGTGGACGATTTTGTGCCCGGCATCCTGGAACGTATGCAGCCCGGAGATATTGCCATGTTTGTGGCCGATCACGGCGTAGACCCTACCACTCCCAGCACCGACCACTCACGTGAGTACTCTCCGCTGCTGGTGTTCGGGCCGCCGGTGAAAAGCGCGGCCCTAGGCGACCGCGGCAGCTTCACCGATGTGGGCGCAACCATCGCCGAAGGGTTGGGCCTGGAAGCCCCCCTGTATGGCGAAAGCTTCCTAAAAGAAATTCTGAGATAGCGATTAACCCAACGTTCGCCGGCCAAAAACGCCGGCGAACGCTTTTAAAGGCCAGGCGGTTAACGGCGCAGCGCGCCCAGGTTCACGCACGAATGGCGTGGATCGGCCTCAAATTCGCATTTACACACTGCATGGCAAAAATACACATTTTGGCCGTCCAAATGAACGCACGGGGTGTTGACAGTATAAGCGATGGTGACCCCGCAAGCAGTCTGGACGGGAGCGCCAATCGCCGGGGAAGGCGGTAAACATTCGCTCCATTCCACCGGCTGCTGAGAGGTGGGGATGGTCATAATCGGTTATCCAACGAGGGCGGCAGTTCTTGCAGCGTTTCCAGGTCGCGCTTTAAGCTGCGCTCTCGCAGCGCCAGGGTAATCAGGTAAATACCCATCACCCCAAAAATGATGCCGTACCCGGCAATAAAATAACCCATCGTTTGGGCGGGACCTTCTTGTAGTAAAAACATTAACATCGGTTCCTCCTAAGCGTTGATTTTGAGCTTAAGCTGCTCGACGGTATCCTGCAGGCGGCCTAATCGAATACGATGCCACAGCAGAGAAGCAAAAATAAAGGAAAAGGTGATCAGGCTAAAGAAAAACACCAGGCGCATATCGGCGGTCATATCAAATGCGCCCTCGGCCCCAGGTTGATTGGAACCGATGACGATGGGGTGAATGGTGCGAAACAATCGGGCCGAGAAGAAAGTCAGCGGCACACTAAGAAAACCGAGGATCGCATAGACTGCGCCAAAGCGCGCGCGACGGTCTGGGTCTTCGATGCCCGACCGCAGCATCAGGTAGGCGGCATAGATGAGCATCATGATGGTGGCGGTCGTCAGGCGCGGGTCCCATGTCCACCAGGTGTTCCAAATTGGGCGCGCCCAGATCGAACCCGTCACCACGTTGATAAAAGCGAAGACTAGCCCAATCTCAACCGACGCCAGGCCAACAATATCCCACTTAGTTTGCCGGTTGACTAAGAACATCACCCCTGCAAAGGCGGCAGCCAGAAAGCCCAGCATGCCCACCCACCCGGCGGCCACGTGGAAGTAGAACACCTTCTGCACATAGCCCATCACCGCCTCAAGCGGCGCATAGAAGAACACCATACCGGTGGAAATCGCCAACATTGCCAGCGTAATGGCGTCTAGAACTTGCAACCCTTTCGATTTCGGTTCCATACAACCTCCTTGAATAATATCAGGCTTACTCGAACAATGCCTATTCTTCTACCACAAAGTCAAACACCATAAAAGCCACCGCCGTGAAAATCACGTCGTAAACCAACAACAGGTTCAACCAGGGGCTAATTTCATCCCACGTTACGCCGCCCAAAAAGCCTGCGCTGGCTTTAACCGCGGCGATGAAGAGCGGAAGCGCCACCGGAAATAACAGAATGGGCAGCAGCACATCGCGAGTGCGGGTCTGCACCGCCATGCTGGAAAGCAGAGTTCCCACTGCCACATAACCCAGCGAGCCTAACAAAATTACCCCCACCAGGCCCAGGTTTAACAGATTAATGTTGTACAAAATGCTGTAAACCGGCAAAACAATCGCTTCGACGATGAGCATAAACACCAGGTTGCCCAACGCCTTGCCGAAGTAGATGGCGGTGCGGTCTACCGGGGCCAACAGCAGGCCGTCGAGGCAGCCACGATCCTTCTCCATCGCCATCGAGCGATTAAGGCCTAGCGTGCCTGCAAAGGCAAACGTGACCCACAGCACCCCGGCGGTAACATTCACGCGCGTAGCCGGGTCTAGCTCCAAAGCAAAGTTAAATATAAAGATCACCAGCAGCGCAAAGACGAGCATGGACGAAAGCAGCTCGCGGCTGCGCAGTTCTGCAGCCAAGTCTTTCCATACGATAGCCCAAACGGCGCGCAGAAAGCCGCTCATGCGGGTGCGCTCTCCAAAGCCTGGCGATAGAAAGCGAGCAGCGCATCGGGGGCCAGGCGGCTGCGCGGGGTGGAAGCGACGATGACGCCGCGCGAAAGCACATCGAAGCGCGACGCCAGGTCGGCAGCGCGGGCCAGGTCGTGAGAGGTCATCACCACGGTACGCCCCCGCGCGGCCACTTCGCGCAGCACCTTGTCGAGCATCGCGCAAGCGTCCTGATCGAGGCCGGTGTGCGGCTCATCAAAGAGCATCACTTCGGGGTCTGGAAGAACGGCGCGCCCAATTGCCAGGCGTTGCTGCATGCCGCGGCTGAACGTGCGCACGAGGTCGCGCCGGCGAGCGGCCAGGCCCACCATCTCCAGCGCTTCCTGCACCCGGCGGTCGCGCTCCGGTACAGCGTACATGCGGGCATAGAACAGCAAGTTTTCCTCGGCGGTAAGGTCGCCATACAGCAGCGGCTGATGTGAAACCACGCCCAAAATGCGCCGCACCGCGCCGGCATGCTGGGGCAAGCGGAAACCGGCGATGCGCACCTCGCCCAAAGCCGGGCGCGATAATGTGGAGAGGATGCGCAAGAAAGTGGTTTTACCGGCGCCGTTTGGCCCCAACAAGGCCACAAATTCGCCCCGGTGCACCTCAAAATCGACCCCACGCAGGACCGTTTTAAGCCCAAAACGCTTAACCAGCCGGCGCACTTCAATAATGGCCTGTTCAGGCATCCACGCCCCTACTGTTCTTTCAGCTCGGCCAGGCGCGCTTTAAGTTCGGCGCGCCGCGCCTGGTAAGCATCATCGGGAAGCTGACCCTCCTGGTAAAGGTCGTCGAGGGCGAGGATGGCATCCATCACTGCTTCCGCCGATTCGGGGCGCTGCCCAGGCGCAGCGGTCGATAACTCCATCTGCTCGGGCGCGTCGGCGTCCTCCGAGGGGCGCTTGCGCAGCCATAACCATGCCCCGGCTGCGATTAACACCAGGCCCAAAGCCCCGCCACCCACTAACAGGTTGGTCGAAGACCCGGTTTGCAGCAAATTGCCACTCAGCTTACCGGTAACGGTCATGGTTAGGGTGCTGCCGGCGGGCATGGCCGGGCCATTATAGGTATGATAAGCGGCGCCTTGAATATCGCGCGCGCCGGCATCTTGCAGCCCGTCACCTTGGATGCTCAGCCCAGTTGCTGGGGCCAGCACCACGATAGCGTCGGTGTTCCATTGAATCGGACGGGTTAGCTTCAGCTTGCGCGTATAAGGCAGCTCATAAGAATACAAGACCTGGTAGGCCGCAGCCGCTGGACGGACAGGCGAGGTATCGGCGAAGCCTTCCCCCACCTCGATATAGCGTTCACCAAGCTGCCCCTCTTGAAACTGCAAATTCTGCGCTCCCTGAGGGAGGCTAAAGCGCAAGACAGGTTCGCCAGGAGCCTGCCCCACGATGGTCTTGCCGGTATTATTGGAGATGATGTACAGTTCAGCCACTCGCAGCGTGTCTTGATTGACTAATTCAAAGAAGAAATGCAAGCGGTCTACGCTCAAACCGGTTTGATCGGTGGTAGACGGATAAACCTGAATGTTCAACGAAAGCGGCTCCCCATCAACCTGGGCCTGGGCCACATCCGAGCCATACAGCACGTTGTCATACTCGGTTGTGACGAGGAATGCTCTACCGGCAGGGATTTCCACCTGGTCGAAAACAAACGACCCATCGCCGCTTAGGGTGGCAGTGGCCGTCATGGCTAACTGCATACCGTCAAAGCCATGCAGGTTGACTTCTGCACCGGCCGAGGGAATGCCCCCCGAGGCGTCTGTCACCACGCCGCGAATGGAGCTAAGCAGGCTGCCGGTGACTGGTACAGTGGTGGTGAGCGTGGCGGTCAGGGGGGCCGGTAGTGCGGTGACGGCGGACGGTAGGGCGGTGACAGCCGCAGACGGCAGGTTGCTCGCTTCAGAAGCAAAGCTCAGGCTGCGGGCGTAATAGACGGCCGCCCAACGTTGTTCTTCGCTGAGCTTATCCCCAAAGGCGGGCATCTCCGCCGCACCCTGGCTGACGACCTGGAACAACACATTCGCCGATTTGGCGGTCATCGCCACCTGGTCGGTGAAATCTGGCGTTGAAGGAGGCGCGTCAGGGCCATCGCCCTTGCCGCTGAGGCCGTGGCAAGCGGCGCACACCTCGGCGTACACCTGCCCACCCTGGCGGATCATCTCGGAGGAGGCGCTCAGACTGAGGGCATATGCGGTCACATCCCAGCGCTCTTTATCGTTCAGGCTGGGGAAAGGCGGCATGAAGCGATCCAGGTTGCCCTGGGTGACAACGCGAAACCATTCCGCCGGCACAGCTTGCCGCCCAACCTCCGGCGCGCCCAAGGCCGCCGGCTGATTAGGCAAATTTGGAGCCTGCGGGCCATCTCCCAGGCCGTTCACCCCGTGGCAGGGGGCGCATTTCTCCACATAAATCACCGCCCCATTTTGTGGGTTGGGAGGCGTTAAGGGATAGACCGGCCCAACAGTGGCGGCGGCCTTGGACGGCGGAGGACGATAGCCCGGCGGAGGGGTGACATCCGCCGCCAAAGACAGGTTACAGCCCGCCAAGAGCAAGGCTGTAAAAATGCTTAGCATAGTAAAACAAAGCGTTTTATTAAGAGTCATAGTAAAACAGTTTCTTCAGTAATATGAAATGGGAAAAGGTCATATGGGATCAGGCGATTTTTGCGCCGCATTTGGGGCAAAATTTGTCTGACTTTTGAATGGGCACGCCGCAGCGGTGACAGAAACCGGCGGATTTTTCTAAGCGCTGCCGCCGCCGCGCGGCCAAAGCAGCCTCCAATTCGTCATCTGGGGAGGAAGAAATGGGGCGCTTGCGGCTATTGCCGCCGGCGTGAGCTGCGCCGTCGGCGCGGCGGGCGGCGATGGCGATTTCCAGGCGATCTTCGACTGCTGCGGCGGTTTCTCCAACCGCGTCCGCCGCCGGCTCAAAGGCGTCTAGCCGGCGCAAGACCTCCGCCCCCAGTGTCATTAAGCGTCGGCGTTGTGTGGGGTAATCTTCCGGCGGGATCTTGCCCAGCGTGTTATCAAAGTCGAGATCGGTGAGGGCGTTCATCAGGCGGTCGCGCTCGGCCAACAGCGCCGAACGCTCGTGATTGACCCGCTCTTGGGCGCTTTGCTCCGGGGTGAGGGCCTCCTGGCGACGCTCAAAAAATGGCCGCCCGATAAACCAACCGGTTAGCATCAACAACGCCAAAATAAGAAAAATCGAACCGAGATCCATCAATCCTCCAAAAGGGGGTCGATCATGGCTTGAACTTCAGCCACGGAAAGATAGGGGCTAAGCTTTAAATTAGCCAGTTTGCCATCTTTTCCGATGATAAATGTCTCCGGTACACCGGTGATGCGAAAAGCCTGGGCCATGCGTGTGCCAAGATCGGGGCCATTCGGGTAGGTAATGCCGTAACGGGTGAGGTACTCCATCGATTTCTTATCGGTATCCGTCCAAGCAACGCCCAAGAAGAGCACATCATCGCGCCCCTGGTAAAGCTTCCAGGCGGCTTCTAAATCGTTGGCTTCTTGCTCGCATGGTTTGCACCACGAAGCCCAGAAGTTCAATAATACCACCTTGCCGCGCAGATCTTGCGCCGTATAGGTTTTACCATCGAAGGCGGTGAGCGTGAAATTAGGAACCTGTTCGCCCACGCGAATAGATCCGCGCTGGGCGCGCAGCAGCCCAAAGAACACGAGCGCCAACAGAGCAATGAGCGCCGTCCAAGCAAGAATCCGCCCCCAACGGGGGCGGGAGGGGTTTTGCGATACAACTTGTGGTTCGGTGTTCAACGGCATAGACCTTTCCAGCGCGCATCTACATGTTGCGCAGCTCATCTTCCAGGCGTTTAATATAGGGGTCTTCATCCGATGCTGTTGATGCGTCCGGCGGAGGCGGGCTTATGGGTTCGGGGCGGCTTGTATTCAAGGTTGGCGAAGCCGCCGGGCGGCGCCAGGAAAGCATGGCGCGCCACAAGATTACTGCGCCGGCCAGGATTGCAAGGGGTGGAATGAGGTAAGCTAACCAGTTAAAACCGCGCGCCGGTGGGGCTGGCAGAACCCGATCTCCAAACCGGGTGACGAAATAGCTCTTAATCTCGGTATCATTCATGCCTTCGCCCAACTGCTCGCGAATCAGGTCGCGCCATCCCTCGCACGCATCAGTGGGGCACACATCCAGGGGAACATTTTCACACACCGGACAGTATAACTCGCGCGCGATGGCGTTCACCTGATCGTCGGTCACGCCAGGGGTGGGTTGGGGGGGCAAAGGGCCTTGCGCCAACGCGTGGCGCGACGCGGCGCCTAACGCCAATACCACTAACAAGCAAGAAAAAACGATTTTTCTCATGGTCATTATTTTTTTCCACGGAGGAGGGCGCCGCGCAAACGAGTCGGGCAGCGCCTTCCTCCAACGTGGTTTCTAATCACCCACCGGCGCACCGGCGTAAGCTTTTTCGGTTACGCGAACAGCTTCATTCTCCGGGTCCTTTTCCGGCCAGGCCGCCACCAGCGTGCCCAAAATGAAAATGATGCCGCCAAACCACAACCAGTTGACCAAGGGATTAAGGTAAATCTTCAACGTGGCGTTTTGGGTGGAGATTTCCATCCACTCCGCCAGGATGATGTATAAATCACCTTCCAAGGTACTGCGCACACCGGGGATCGTCATTTGCTGCTGCGATTCGAAGTAGTAATCGCGGCGCGGGTGAAGCTCGCCCACGAACTCGCCATCCTTGAAAATAGATAAAACCGCCCGAGCCACATTACGCCCATCGGCGGTATCGAAAATCGCCAAGGAATCGTAGCGCACCGTGTAAGCGCCAATGGTTACATCTTCACCTAAAGGAATACTGCGCTGGGTTTCGGTCTGAAACATTTCGATGCCGATGATGCCCAAGGCCATAAACACCACCCCCAGGTGAATAATGTAACCGCCATAGCGGCGGCGATTGCGCCCGGCTAAGCGCCACAAAGCCAGGCCAAAGTTTTCGCCGGCCCGACGCTGCCGCGCCCGCGCCCCCCGCCAAAATTCGTACAGGGTAACGCAGCTCACCAGAGCCAACAAGAAGAAGCCCAACAAAGCCGCCCAAAAGCGTACGCCTAAGGCCAAAGGTAGTCCCAGCCCCAAGATGAGCGCCACAATGAAAGGCTTCCAGATGGCCTTGCCTAGCGTCTTGAGGGTTGAATGGCCCCAAGCCGAAAGCGGGGCCACGCCCATCAACAGCACCAGGGCGGCAAACAACGGCCCGGTGGCGCTTTCATACCACTGCGGGCCAAAAGTCACCTTCTGTCCGGTGAACAGCTCGGAAATGATGGGGAAAATGACCCCCCAAAAGCAAACAAATAAGATGCTCAAGAAAAGCAGGTTGTTGAGCAAGAACAAGGATTCGCGCGAGAGCAGCGAGGTCATGCGGTTCTCGCCCTTCAAGCTATCCCAGCGGCGCAGCAGCAGCCCCAACGATAGCGCCGTCATCACACCGATGAAGGCGAAAAAAGCCGGGCCAATATCGCTTTGGGCGAAGGCATGCACCGAACTGAGCACACCCGAGCGGGTGAGGAATGTGCCAAAAATGACCAAGACATAGGTCAAGATAATCAGCACCATGTTCCATTGTTTTAAAATACCGCGTTTCTCTTGAATTATCACCGAATGCAGGAAGGCGGTCCCGCTCAGCCAGGGCATGAAGGCGGCGATTTCCACCGGATCCCAGGCCCAGTAACCGCCCCACCCCAACACATCGTAGGCCCACCGGCTGCCCAGCAACAAGCCAAGCGAAAGGAATAGCCAGGCAATCAACGTCCAGCGGCGCGTCAGGCGAATCCAGCGCGAATCGGTGCGACCGGTGATGAGTGCGGCGATGGCGAACGCATAGGGAATGACGAACGCCACAAAGCCCAGGTAGAGCATGGGCGGGTGAATAATCATACCGGGGTGGCGCAAAAGAGGATTGAGGCCCTGACCGTCTTGCAGCGCGGCGGAGACGGTTCCAGCCGGTTGAAACATGCTAACCACAAACGCCCCAGTGGGCGATTGCCAGATGCGGACGAACGGGTTTTCAGTGGTAAACAGGTTGAGACCTAAGAAAAAAGCCTGCGTAACCAAAGATACCACAATCACCCAGGGTAAGAATTCGCGATCGCGATCCCAACGACGGAAAGTGACCGCCGTAGCAAACGCCGACATGAGCCAAGACCAAAATAGCAGCGAACCCGCTTGCCCACCCCACAGCGCGGTTAAACGCAAATACATGGGCATACTGCGGCTGGTAACAGAAACCACATATTCCAGGCTAAAGTCGCCTTTCGCCAGGAGGATCATTAAGGAAATGGCCGAAATACTGATAAGGGGAAAGGTAAGCAGCATCGCCAGGCGGGCGCTTTCCACAAACGCCGGGCGGTTCTTACGCAAGCCATACAGTGATGCGCCAATGCCATAAATGGAAACGACAAAGGCGATCAGCAGCGCTCCAAAACCAAAATTTGCAAACATTAAGGGTTATCCTTCGGCCTGGCTGGGCACAGCCTCTTCATATTTGGTAGGGCATTTTAAGAGCAGCTCTTCCGCCTGGAACATTCCGCTGCTGTCTAGCTTGCCGGTAATGATGGCCTGGGCTTCATCGCGCAGCAGATCGGGCTTAACGCCATTATAGATCACCTGGACACGAGCGCGCCCCGGATCGACTACGGCATCGTGCAGCACTTTAGCTAAGCCGCCGGCGGCTTCAACCTCGGCGTTATCACCGGGGATCGAAGCAATGGTAAACGAAAGCTGCAGGGTCTGTGGATCGTATTGGATGGAATCGCCCACCACTGCGCCTGAAAGGCGCACGTCACGCCCTTGCATCGCCTCGCTTTTGGTCAAGAGTTCATCCACGGTGAGAAAATATTGCGCACCGGCTGCGGTGGATGAGAAAATCAGGTACACCACGGCCGCCACAATTAACAAGCCGCCAATGATGAATTTGATTCGCCCGCCTGAGTGGGTGTTTTCCAGTGCAGTAGTCTGTTCCATATTGTTTTACATCCTCCGGGAATGCCTGTGAAAGAGCCGCCAATAAGTGAGATGTTTGCCGGCGTAAATAATGCAGGCGCGCACCTGGGAGCCGATTTTGTTATACCATCGGGTTTAAAAATTTTGTCATAATAAGGTTAATATAATCTGAGAAGTCGGAAAAGAGTCAATGAGAGTGACCACTATATCGTTTTTGAGGTGTAACTGCTAAGGCATATTCAGACTGAATATGCCTTAGCAGTTACTTTGAGGTTAGGAATGCGCTAATATGACGCGCTTAGATTTCGATCAGGCCGTTTTTAATGGCGAAATGTACCAGCTCGGCGCCGGTATGGATATTGAGCTTATTCATAATTCGTTCGCGGTGGCGCGCCACCGTTTTCGGGCTTATTCCCAAGTCTTCTCCGATCTGGTTATTGGTCATACCCAAGGCCACGCATTCCACCACTTGTTGTTCTCGCATCGAAAGCGATCCTAACGCCACCGGGTCGATTACATGTTCGTTGGGCGGCTGGATGGGGCGTTCGGCCAACAAGCGGCGGTAATCTTCCAGCAGCCAGGCGGCCAAGGCAGGTTGAAGGTAGACATACCCGGCCGCCACGGAACGGATCGCCTGCACTAATTCATCGGCGGCGGCTTGCTTGGTCACATAGCCGGCCGCTCCGGCGGCCAACATTTTAAAGAAGTATTCTTTATCGGCATGCACGGTCAGAGCCAACACCCTACATTCCGCGCACGATTGTCTTATCAACTGCGTGGCTTCCAGGCCGTCCATTTCGGGCATGGTTATATCCATAATCACCACATCGGGCGCGACCTGGGTGATAATTTGCAAGGCTTCTCGCCCACTGCCCGCTTCGCCCACCACCAACACGCCGTTTTGCGACTGTAGATAGGCGCGCAGACCAGTGCGCACCACCTCGTGATCGTCTACCAGCATTACGCGAATATCATTCATTAAACGCTCTCCAATTTTTCCGATCCAGGCATGTCGGCCCACCCGTCCAAGGGAATGCGCACCTCCACACTGGCCCCTTCCTGGGGGGCGCTGATGATGCGCAAACTGCCATGCACCGAGTCTACCCGCTGGCGCATCCCCACCAAACCCAGGCCGCTGCCCTGGTTATATTCCCACGCCTGGTTCACATCGAACCCCTGGCCTTGATCTTTCACCTGCAAAACAACCTGCTCGGGGCCAAAATCAAGCCGCACCAGGGCAGCCTTCACCTGGGCGTGGCGCGCCACGTTGGTGAGCGCCTCTTGGGCGACGCGAAACAGCACGGTTTCGACCAGGGGGGGCAGGCGGCGGCGCGGCCCACCGATTTGCAAGTCGATCTTCAAGCCCAGCCGTGGTTGGCTTTCGTCCACCAGGTAGCTGAGCGCCGGGGCAAGGCCCAAATCGTCCAGCTGAGCCGGGCGTAGATCGCGCACCAGGCGATAGATATCTTGTGACATTTGCTTACATAACCCTTGCAGCAGTTCTAACTCGCTGCGCAGTTCGCCATCGGTCTTCGAGCGTAAAGCCGCCAGATGCAGCGAGAATGCGGTTAGAGTTTGGGCAGTTTCGTCGTGCAGCTCGCGGGCCACGCGGGCGCGCTCGCCTTCTTGCGCCAACACAATTGAACGCATTAGCTCCTGGCGCATGGCCTCCCGCTGGAGGAGTTCGGCTTGCACTTGCTCCAGGGCGTCCAGGCGTTCCCGCTCCAGGCGTTGAAACTGTTCGCGGCGCTCGTCTTCAGCCGCCTGAACAGTGCGAACCAGGCTGTAAGTAATCAACACGGCCGCGGCGGCTCGCAGCAGCTGAACCGGAAAACCAAAAACAGCAGCAAAGGAAACCGTGTTTAGCCACAAATTGGGCGCATCGTGCAGCGGCGGAACCACCGCTTGAGTGAGGCCGTAGAGCAGGAAACTCACGCCGGCCATGCGCAGCGCCCGCCCCATCCACACCAGACCACGCCGGCGGGCTAAGGCGGCCTGCTTCCAAAGAGCCACGCCGGCCAACGCCGCGCCGGGCAGCGCCAACAAATAGCGAATGGTCGCATCGATATGGGTTAACCGGTCGGCGTGGGTGGGGTACAGCAGCAAGGCAATCACCATCACCCCGGCCACATAGGCCGATAGCCCCACCCAGCGCTGCCACCACAAGGGCTTAGGCCGCCTGCCGTCGCCTTGGGCGCCGCTGCGAAACAGATCGAAAGGGCGCAGCATGAACAGCCCAAAAATTAGCAGGGCTAAAAATGAAACCGCTAAAAGCGCCACCCGCCCCCAGGCTAACGCCAGAGGATGGATAAAGATAAACCAATCGCTTTTATCCAGAAACATTTCCAGCCATTCATGGCCGCCGTGCAGAAACCCAAACACCACCAGTGGGCGCAGCACGCCCGCTTCGGCCACCAGGGGCGAGCGGCGGGTCTCGAACAACAATGTCAACCCCATGCTAAAAAAGGCCAACCCATATATGAAGTAGATTAGGGTCATATTGAACACGATGGTTTCATTATAGTCGAACCAGCCCAATGAAACGAGAGTTAAATTAGACTAAACAACACAATTTTCTGCGCTTTTGGGCGGTCTATAGGATGGATAAGTACCCAAAAGCTCAGGCGAGATTTAAGCTGTGCTCATAGCATTCTCATTTGATGGTAAAATGGGTAAGGGTTATCGATTTTATTGTTTCGATTGAAGGAGGCGTATAAGTGAAACGGTTCTTGCCCATCATCTTGCTGCTTTTCTTGCTGATTCTATCGGCCTGCGCCACGCGTGAAGGGCCGCCTGGCCCGGTGGGCCCGCAAGGCCCGGCGGGGGCGATTGGCCCCCAAGGCCCGGCCGGCAGGGAAGGCCCCGCCGGCCCCGCCGGGGAGGTGTCGGACGCCGCGCCGGATTTCGTGGGCGATAATGCTTGCGCCGGCTGTCACCAACCCATCTATGATGTGTATGTAAAATCGGGTCACCCATGGATTTTAAACAAGGTAGCCGAAGAAAAAGCGCCTGCTTACCCCCACAGCAAACTCGATCCATTACCCGAAGGCTTTAGCTGGGCCGACATCCTGTACGTGGTGGGCGGCTACAACTGGAAGGCGCGCTTCGTCAATCAAGATGGATACATGATCACCGGCCCGGCCGATTTTAACGGGCAGCTGAACTTGGCTAATGACGAGCTTGAGCAGTCCGCCGCTCTGGTTCCGTTTCGGGCGGGGGAAGAGAATGCGCCATACGACTGCGGCCAATGCCACACCACTGGTTATTCGCCCAATGGCAACCAGGATGATAAACCCGGCCTGGTGGGCGCATGGGCCCAAGACGGCGTGCGCTGCGAGGCCTGCCACGGCCCCGGCGGCAATCATATTACCAATCCACAAAAAATCCGCATGGATATCCGCCGCGACGCCCAGGCCTGTCAATCGTGCCACCTGATGGGCGATGTGGCCGAACCCGCCACCCAGGACGGTTTTATTGTGCACCACGACACCTATGGCGACCTCTTCCAGGGCAAGCACAGTGTGCTGCAATGCGTGGCTTGCCACGACCCCCACAGCGGAGTGGTACAGCCGCGCCTTTCCAAAGAGCCTACCGTCAAAGCCCAATGCCAACAATGCCACTTCCGTGAAGCGCAGGTGCAGAAAGTAGCCCAGCACGGTTTCGCCTGCATTGAATGCCACATGCCCAAGATTATCCAGGTGGCCTGGAGCAACCCCGACACTTTCACTGCCGATATGCGCACACACCGTGTCACCATCGATCCTAACCAAATTCCGCAGACAAACGAGCAGGGCCAGCTGCTGCCAAATGTCGGATTGAACAGCGCATGCCGTCACTGCCACACCCCCGGCGGGCCTCTTGAAAAAAGCGATGAAGAATTACGCGCCGCCGCCAATGGGTATCACCAGGCGCAGCCTCAACCGCAGCCCTAGCTGGTGGATGGCGCGCTGCTGCAAACAAAACGCCTGATACCGAATATTTCCTGCCTGCAGCGGTGGGGAAATATTCGGTATCAGAACCATTACATCCATCATCTTCATTAATGACATTGTTTACTATCCAGCACCTATGCTTTGTTCTACAATTATGCTACGAGTTAGACTTAATAGCCCAATGAGGTTAGGGTGAGCAACCCAACCGCCCAGGAGAATGTAAAAATGCCACAACAAAAACGAAACCGCAGGCACGCCATTTGGTTGACTTTCCTGGTTGTGTTTGCCCTCAGCCTGGCGATCACTGCCGCGGTAACCGCCACCCAACCCACGGTAGCAGCTCCGCCCGTGCAAGGCGGCAGCTATGCAGGCTCATCCGCCTGCGCAGCCTGCCATGAAAACATCCACGAAACCTGGATGGATACCCGTCACGCCCACGCGTTCTCCTCGCCCATCTTTCAGCGCGACTGGACCAAAGAGAAAAACGAAGTGGCGTGTTTGGAATGCCATGTGACCGGTTTTAACGCCGTCGATGGAACGTACGCCGAAGAAGGGGTGACCTGCGAATCGTGCCATGGGCCATTCCAGCCAAACCACCCCAAAGAGCAAATGCCGATTGAGCCTACCGCCGAACTGTGCGCCACCTGCCACAAGTACACCACCAATGAATGGCGCGCCAGCCCACATGCCAAGAAAAATATCCAGTGCCAGGCTTGCCACAACCCTCATTCGCAGGCCCCGATGGCGGATTCAATCACCGCACTGTGCACGAACTGTCATAAGGCAATGGATGATACCTTCACCCATTCCACCCACGCAAACGCGGGGCTGCAGTGTTCTAACTGTCATATGTATACGCCGCCCCGCGAAGGATCGCCGATTGGTGGATTAACCGCCACCGGCCACACCTTCCTGGTAGGATCGGAAGCCTGCGTAGGCTGCCACAAAGATACCGTGCACACGCGCGACGAATTACTGAAGTTGGAAGGCGTGGTCTTGCCCACACCTGAAATTGGCATCGATCAATTACAACAAACCGTTCATCAGCAGGAAGAGATCATCAGCAACCTGGAGGTCTCCAGCCAATCGCGGCTGTTTACCGGTTTAATCCAGGGTGCAATTATCGGTTTGGTAACCGGGGGAGCGGCGGCCTGGATCGTGAGCCGTCGAATTAAAATTATTGAGGTAGACGAAAATGAGTGAAGAGAAACCTGATACAGGCAAAAAAACCAAGGTGACGGTAGACCTGACGCGCCGCGATGTCTTGAACCTGGCAGCCATTGCCGCCGGTTCGGCGGCCGCCAGTGTGCTGCTCACGAGCGGTCCCCTTTCGCCTTTTTCAAGCTTGCAGAAAGAACAAATAACGGGAGAACAAGCCGAAGGCGGCCACGGAGCCACTGGAGATCATCACTGGGGGATGGTGATCAACCTGGACACTTGCATTGGCTGCGAGTATTGTATGCGCGGGTGCAGCGCCACCAACGATGTCAATACCGATAAGCCCTGGAATATTGTGGTGCGAGAGGAGAACTCCTTCGGCCACCCATTCTATTTCTCACGTCCGTGCCTGCACTGCCAAAACGCGCCTTGCGTTGAAGTTTGCCCGGTAAAGGCCACCTACCACCGTGAAGACGGGCTGGTGATTATGGATTACGATCGCTGCATTGGCTGCCGCTACTGCGAAGTGGCTTGCCCCTACGACGCCCGCAAGTTTAACTGGGAAGCGCGCAGCGAGGAAAACCCCTACATCCCTACCTGGGGGATTGCCGAAATTGAACGCCGCCCGCGCGGGGTTGTGGAAAAATGCACCTTCTGTCGCCACCGCATTGACGACGGTCTAAAAACCGGCCTGGTTCCAGGGGTAGACGCCGCAGCGACGCCGGCATGTGTCAACATTTGCCCGGTGGGGGCGCGTATTTTTGGCGATCTCAAAGACCCGGAAAGCCCGGTTTCGCTAGCCATTAAAAGCAACCCCACCATCTTATTACGCGAAGAATTGGGAACGCAACCAAGCGTTTACTACATTCCTCCTAAGGAAGGTCTGTAGCTATGGCGACAGCAACCCTTGAAACCAAAAATCCACGCTTGAACCCCGGCCTGCTGGCCTGGTTTGCCCTGATCGGCGTCTTGTTAATCATCGGCGTGACGGCGGCCATCAATGTGTTTTGGCATGGCCTGACGGTCACCAACATGAATGACACCGTGCCTTGGGGCTTGTGGATCACGATTGACCTTTCATCCATCGCCCTGGGGGCGGGGGCTTTTACGCTCTCAGCAGTGGTATACATCTTCGGCCTCAAACGCTTCCAGTCCATCATCCGCCTGGCGGTGTTCGTGGGCTTTATTGGCTACACCTCAGCTTTGCTCACCCTGGTGATGGATATTGGCCGGCCCGATCGATTCTGGCATCCCTGGGTATACTGGAATGTCCACTCGGTTTTATGGGAAATTACCTGGTGCATTACCATCTACCTGATGATTATGCTGATTGAATTTATGCCAGTGATTGCAGAGGCGCGCTTCTTCGATAAGCGCCCCAGCCTGCGAAAAACAATGCACGGGCTGCACAAACTGGCTCCGGCGTTGGCGGTATTAGGCCTGGGAATTTCATTGCTGCACCAATCATCGCTGGGGGCCACCTACGGCATCCTCAAAGCGCGGCCCATCTGGTTCAAGCCGTCGATGCCGATCATGTTTATCCTCTCCGCCATCGCGGTGGGGCCTGCGTTGACCGCGGCCGTGGCCTGGGTGGTAGAGTGGATCACCGCCAAGCGCACCGTGCCGCACGAAGTGCTGCACACCATCGCCCGCTTTAGCGGACTGACCCTGTTAATCTATGGCTACCTGCGCTTCTGGGATACGATGGCGACGCTTTACTACGGACGCACACCGGCGGTCATGTCATCGCTCAAGCTGCTGCAAGATAATACCCCGTATAACTTCAGCTTTTGGACTTTGGAGATTATCCTGGGGGTGCTGGTACCCGCGATCATATTCCTGGCGCCACGCTTCAACAAGCAGCCCATCTTACTGGTTTTAGGCACGCTGCTGGCGATGATGGGAATTGTGGTGAACCGCTGGAATGTGACGGTTTCGGGCCTCACTGTTCCCCTCAGCTATTCCCCCGGCCAACTGTATACTGCGCCGGTAGGCAGTTACTTCCCTAACCTGACGGAATGGGGCATCCTGTCGCTCATCATCGGCTATGCCCTCTTGCTGCTCACCCTAGGGGTGATGTATCTGCCTTTGTTCCCAAAAGACGAGGCGCACGGGTAGACCCGTAAGCGGGTATAGGATCGACTGCTCCTAGACTCACTTTCTATCATCCGCTTGCGCTTTGTTGTGGGTTATACTTTAGTAAGATATTACACGCGGAGGGTAGAGATGGACGGAACAAACCCGATCTATGTGCTGCTGCTCTTGGTGATGCGCCTGGCTGTGCCAATTGCAATTGCCATTGGCCTGACGCAGCTGCTGGAACATTTGGGATTGGTACGGCATAATCCCAAGACGCCAAAAGACCAGTAGCATTTGATTAGAACTGTTGAAATAAGCTTCCATGCCGCTCAAACCTCTGGGATGATCGGCATGGAATATTAGCTTGTTTAGCCTTATGGAAATACATGCCAGGAGGAAGCCCTCGCTATGACTCGCCGCACGCCGACTCGTCGCACACCGATTCGCCGCACACCACCGATTGTTTTGATCCTGGTTTTGATAGCAATCACAGCCGCGGGGTGGTGGGCGTTAACCCCCACCGCTGCGGCTGCGCCGCTGCCACAGGATACCCCGCCCGCAACGCCTGCCGCCCCGGGCGCAACCCCTACCGCCAACCGTATGCCCAACCTATCGATAAGCAATCAGTACTGCCTCGACTGCCACGGCCAGCCGATTGAGCCATATGCCCTCGAAAACGGCGACGCCCTCGATATGTATGTAGACCCCGCATGGCATCAAAACTCGGTGCATGGGCAAGAAGGCTATGCGTGTGTGCAGTGCCATACCGATGTGGGCGAATATCCGCACCCGGCCTGGCAAGCCGCAGATCGTCGCGATGCTACCCTAAAGCTCAACAATGTGTGCTCCACCTGTCACGAGCATCAATTCGCTTTGGCGGAAGATGATGTACATGCCTCGGCCCAGCGCAGCGGCATTCGCGAAGCCGCCGTGTGCGTTGATTGCCACACTGCGCATGAGGTGCGCCGCCTAACCGACCCTAAGACGCACAAGCTCCTCCCCGAGACCCGCCAGTGGATTCCTGAACGCTGCGCCTTGTGTCATAATGCCATTTATCAAAAATATAAAGATAGTGTGCATGGAGCAGCTTTATTACAAGAAAATAATTCCGATGTGCCGACGTGCATCGACTGCCACGGTGTGCATAACATCAGCAACCCCACCACGGCCTTCTTCCGCCTGCGCTCGCCCGATATCTGCGCTAAGTGCCACACCGATGAGCGCATTATGGGCAAGTATGGCATTAACACCAACGTCCTTAATACCTATGTGGCCGATTTCCATGGCAGCACCGTGGCGATCTTTGAAAAAACGGCCCCCAACGCGCCGGTGAACAAGGCGGTGTGTTACGACTGTCACGGCATTCACGATATTGCTCGGCCCGACGACCCCCAAAAGGGCCTGCAAATTAAAGAAAATTTGCTGGCGCGCTGCCAGAATTGCCACCCCGACGCCACAACCGACTTCCCTGATGCCTGGCTTTCTCACTACACGCCTTCACCGGATAAGTATCCGGTGGTCTATTATGTCAACCTGTTTTATAAGTTCTTCATCCCCGGTGTGTTGGTTCCGATGGCAGTGTTGGTGCTGGCCGATGTAAGCCGCGGGGCGATTAACCGCCGCAGACGCCGCGCCGCCGCCTACCCTGGCCCGGCCGAGGTGTTTGATGCGCCGCCGGCTGACGCCGCCGACCTGGCGGCGGCAGACACGGACGCTGCCTCACCCAACGCCTGGCCCCAGACCGAGGCGCTCTCTACCCAACCGGGCGACCCGAACGACAATCACCCTTCGCCTACCCCTGACGATGATGCATCCTCCAGCGAGGCGAGCCAATGAACGAGCCGCTGCCTATGAACCCTGAAACGATGGCGCGCCAACCGGTGAGTTTTGTGCGCTTCGACTTATTCCAGCGTATCGAACACTTGTTGTTTTTGCTTTCCTTTACCACGCTGGGCTTCACTGGGCTGATCCAAAAGTTTGCTGAATCACCCCTCAGCCTGGTGTTCCTCCGCGCCTTTGGCGGAATTGAAAGCACACGCCTGATCCACCGCACCGCCGCCTTTATCATGATGTGGATCACGGTTTATCATATCATCGCCGTACTTTACCGCCTTTTGGTGCTGCGCCAACCCTGGACGATGATGCCGGGGATATCCGACTTCCAGGAAGTGTGGCAAGACATCCAGTACTACCTGGGACGCCGCAAGCACAAGGCCTTCTATGGGCGCTATAACTACGCCGAAAAAGCTGAATACTTTGCGGTAGTGTGGGGTACGCTGGTCATGGCGATTACGGGTTTCATGATGTGGAACCCCATCACCACGGCGCGGATCCTACCGGGCGAATTTATCCCCGCGGCCAAAGCCGCCCACGGCGGCGAAGCGCTCCTGGCAGTGTTAGCCATCATCTTATGGCATTTTTACCATGTGCACATCAAGCGCTTTAACAAAAGCATGTTCACCGGCAAAATGAGCCTGGAAGAAATGGAAGACGAGCATCCCGCCGAACTGGCGAGGATTCGGGCCGGCGAGCAGTGGCAAATGCCAGATGCGGTCACCCTACGCAAGCGCCAAACCGTGTTCTTCCCCATCGCCGGGGTGCTGGCGTTGGCGCTAGGAGCTGGCGTAATCCGCTTTATCACCATCGAACCGCTCTCGGCCATCACCACCTTACCGCAAGGCGAAACCGCGGCGGTGTTTGTGCCCGTCACCCCCACACCGCGGCCCACCCTGGCTGCTTCGCCCACCCCGGAACTGGCCGTGGGGATCGACCCGCTGAGCTGGGAAGGCTATTTCAATGGCATATTCCGCAACAAATGCGGTACATGCCACGTGCGCACCGCCGTCGGTGGGTTAAGCCTGGACACTTACGCAGGCGCCCTGCAGGGCGGCAACAGCGGACCAGGCGTAGTGCCGGGCAACCCAGACGCTAGCGAAATTGTAAAGATTCAGACCGCCGGCAAACACCCCGGCCAACTCAACACCGAAGAACTCAATAACCTCATCGAGTGGATCAAAGCCGGCGCGCCAGAGCAGTAACCTGCGCTTAGCCGTCCATCCGGAGGTGTTGAGCCAACCTGTTCCCGGCCGGCCAACACCTCCGATGCGCCGCACGTCATCAGCTCATGGTCGGCTGGCTGCGGCGAGCAAACCCACTGCTTTGAGGTTGTTCAAGTGGGTCTTAAATTCACGACGTCCAAGCAAATATGGCCGAATTCTTCGCTCGCTATATTGTAGTGGTGTACTTCTTCTACGGCCTGTCGTTTTTTACGATGGGCCTGGTGGTATGGTTAGAAGCCTATCACGCCACCGAGCTAGACTTTGGCCGCGCTTTACGGCCCCTGGCCGGTTTTGGATTGGTGCACGGCGGGCACGAATGGATGGAAATGTTCATCCTGATTTTTCCCCAATTTAACCAACCTCCCTTTAGTATCTATTTACCGCCCCTGCGCCTGGCGCTGCTAGGGGCATCGTTTCTGATGTTGATTTCTTGCGGCATGCGGCTGATCTCCGGTTCGCAGCAGGGGCTGCTCCAACGCCGCTGGGTTATGGCCACGGTGATTCTTCTATGGGTGGCCGGGCTGCTGCTCACATTGCCACGCACACCGGCGGCGGAGCGCTGGCTCTTCGCAGACGTGTACACCCGTTACGCTCTGGCTATTCCGAGCGCCGTGCTAACCGTGTGGGGGTTAATCCTGCAGCGCCGGCGCTTTATCGCCATGGATATGCCCCGCTTTGGACACGATGTGGTGGTGGCCGCCCTGGCCTTTGGGCTATATGGCGGGGTAGGGCAGTTGTTTGCTTCACCCACCTTTATCTTCCCCTCGGCTTATCTGAACTCCGATACGTTTATGCGCTGGTTTGGCTTTCCCATCCAGGTGTTTCGGGCGCTAATGGCGATGATTGCGGCGGTCTCAATCATCCGTTCGCTGCGCGCGTTCGAATTGGAAGACCACCGGCGCATGGAAAAGCTGCGCGTGGAACAAGAGTACGAGCGCAAGCGCATGGAAGCTACCCGGGCCGAGCTGCTGCATCGCACGGTAAAGGCGCAGGAATCGGAGCGGTTGCGCATCTCTCGCGAGTTACACGATGAAATTGGTCAAACCCTCACCGCCCTGGCGCTGGGCTTGCGCGCCCTGTCTGAAAACGCCCTCGCCAACCCCGAACGCCTGCAGCAAAACACAAAGCGCCTGGAAGGCGTGGCCACCGCCGGCATCGCCGAGCTGCAGCGCCTGGTAGGCGGGCTGCACCCACCCCAGTTGGATGATTTGGGCCTGCCGGCCGCGCTCCGCTGGTACGCCGACCAGATTCAAACCAATTTTAACCTGGAGACCAGTTTTACATCGACCGGCGCGCCGTGCGATTTGAGCGCCGAAGAACGCGTGGTGCTTTTTCGCATTGCGCAGGAGGCTGTCACCAATGCAATTCGCCACGCCCAGGCGCAGCGGGTGAGCATCGCCCTCAATTTCCGCGGCTCTGCATGCTGCCTGGTGGTTTGCGACGATGGGCGGGGCTTTGACGTGGCCGCCACCCTGGCGGCGGAGAAGCGCCCTTCGTGGGGGCTGATGGGCATGCAAGAGCGCGCTTCGCTGATTAACGCCGCCTTTACCATCGAAAGCCAGGTGGGTGAGGGCAGCCAGGTGCGGGTGTGCCTGCGAGGAGAAGCAGCCCATGCCTGATATTCGTTTGCTCCTGGTGGACGACCACGCCGTGGTGCGCAGCGGGTTACGCATGTTGCTCGAAAGCCAACCGGATATTTTGATCGTGGGCGAGGCCAGCACCGGGGCCGAGGCGGTGGAGATGGTGGCGGAATTTTTGCCCGATGTGGTGGTGATGGACATCACCCTGCCGGATTTCACCGGCATCGAGGCCACCCGCCGCATCAAAGTGCGCTACCCGCACACGGCGGTTGTGGCCCTCACCATTCACGAGGATGTGCAGTACTTTTTTGAAATGTTACAGGCCGGGGCTAGCGGCTATATACCCAAGCGCGCTGCTCCCGATGACCTGATTTACGCCATTCGCTCGGCCTATGCCAATGAAATCTACCTTTATCCCACGCTGGCCAAAGCGCTGGTAAGCGATTTCGTACAGCGCAGCCAGGCCACAGCGCCCGATGAGCCGCTCGAGGCCCTCACCGGGCGTGAGGAAGAAGTGTTAGGAATGTTGGCCGACGACTTAAGCAACGATGAGATTGCCGAACAGCTGTTCATCAGCCGGCATACCGTGGCGCGACACCGCGAAAACATCATGCGCAAGTTGGGCTTGCACTCTCGCAGCGAGCTGGTGAAATACGCCATCCGTAAGGGGTTAATCAACCCATAGGCTTTACAGGTGTAGACGTGACGCGCCGGGACGTAGACATACCACATCAACATTTGCCACCTGGTCAGCTCCCTTATTCGTGCCGCACCGGCGGCCGGTCACAAAGTACACCGCTAACAAGAATCACGGCTTCCAACTGGCGTTCA
>CAZHFU010000027.1:0-55279 GCA_964531975.1 uncultured Anaerolinea sp.
GGTTACGCTTTGGTTACGCTTTGGCGTAATCATCGTTTTCGTTGGTCTAACCCTCATAAAGCGGATTGAAATAAGTACCGGAAGATCAGCACCGCTAGGATGACACCGATTGTACTAACCCTATGCCGCGCATAAAGCGGATTGAATCTTATGCCTCGAACCTATCCCTGGCGAAGATGCAGTTGAATGGGCGACGCGAGCTTAGAAAATCGGCCTTTCAGACAGGGCCGAGATGCTCGAATCTGCGGTAGAATCAGCCCAGGAGAACTAACTGCATGGAACAAAAACTGGCACAGCTAAAGACCCTCTTCGGAGAAGTGTTCGATTTAAACAGCGCTGCGTCACTGATGGGCTACGACCAGCAAACCGCGATGCCGCCAGGCGGCGCAGAGGCGCGCGGGGCGGCCATGAGTACCCTGCAAACCCTGGCGCATCAGAAGTTCACCAGCGCCGAGGTGGGGCGCTTGCTCGATGATTTGAGCACATACGCCGAAGGCCTCGACCCCAATTCCGACGACGCCCGCCTGCTCAAAAAAGCGCGCCGCCTTTACGAGAAGGCCACACGAGTGCCCGATGACCTGGTGGCTGAAGAAGCCCAGGTTACCGCCGCCGCGTTTGGCGTGTGGGCCGAAGCCCGCGCCGAGAATAACTTCGCCAAATTCTTGCCCTACCTGGAAAAAATTGTGGCGCTTAAACGCCGCTACGCCCAGCTTTTTGGCCCCTACGATCATATCTACGACCCGCTGCTCGACGACTACGAGCCCGGCATGAAAACCGCCGATGTCAAGGCCATCTTTGAAGCGCTGCGACCGCAGCAGGTGGCCCTGGTGCAAGCGATTAGTGAAAAACCCCTGGCCGACAGCAGCTTCTTACACCAGCCTTTCGACGTGCAAAAGCAGTGGGATTTCGGGGTGGATGTCATCACCCGTTTCGGCTACGATTGGAACCGCGGCCGGCAAGATAAAGCCGCCCACCCCTTCACCCAGGGCCTCAACCGCGGCGATGTGCGCATCACCACCCGCGTATATCCCGACTTTTTGAACGCCGCCATTTTCGGCACGATGCACGAATGCGGCCACGCCCTCTACGAGCAGGGCTACGCCCCAGAACTCGACCGCACCATGCTGGCCGGCGGCGCATCGCTGGCGATGCACGAATCGCAGTCGCGCATGTGGGAAAACCTGGTGGGCCGCTCGCTGCCTTTCTGGGAGTTCTTCTACCCGCGCTTACAACGCACCTTCCCCGATCAGCTTGGCAAGGTGGATTTGATGACCTTCTATAAGGGCATCAATAAGGTGCAGCCCTCGCTCATCCGCGTGGAAGCCGACGAGGCCACCTATAATCTACATATCATGCTGCGCCTGGAAATCGAAATCGCCCTGATGGAAGGGGCCATCGAGGCCAAAGACTTGCCCGCGATTTGGAACCAGCGCATGCAAGAATACCTGGGCGTGACCCCGTCCAACGACGCCGAAGGCGTGCTGCAAGATGTGCACTGGTCGGGCGGCATGATCGGCTACTTCTCCACTTACGCCTTGGGCAATCTGGTGTCGGTGCAGTTGTGGAATCGCATGTTGCAAGACATCCCCGATCTGAACGATCAGATGCGCGCCGGCCAGTTCTCGGCCTTGCTCGGTTGGCTGCGCGGCAGTGTGCATGTTTACGGCAGCAAGTATGAGCCGCAAGAGTTAATCGAAAAAGTGACCGGTTCAAAAATCGACTCAGCGCCTTACATGGCCTATCTAAAGACCAAGTTTGGCGATCTTTATGAGCTGAACCGCTAAACATCTCCACGGCGGCGCGGCGCGATGGGCGCGGCGCAGCCGTGGGCGAAGCAACCTATGATTCGTCGCTGCCTGTTAGCTGTCATGTGGGTGCTGCTAGCCGGGTGCGCGGCCGGCGCAGCCGAAGCCGTTACCCCCATGCCCGCCAATTACCCGCCCACCGCCGCCGCCCTCACCTTAGCGGCGCAGGGCATCGGCGCGCCACGCACCACCCCGGCGCAGCCGTCTTCCGCCGCGCTGCAAGCCTCGGCGGATTCCGGCAGCGGGGCAGAGGGGCCAACTCGCCCGCCCGGCCAGGGCGGGAGCGATGAGGGTGCGCCAGGCACAGGCACACCCGCCGGTTCCACCAAATCGCCGCCTACGCGCACCGCTAAACCACCGGCCACTTCGCGCCCCACCCTCACGCCTACACGCACCGCCACCGCCACCGCCACGCCTAGCGCCACCGCCTCGCTCACACCCACCCCCACCGCCACCATCGACGTGGCCGCCCTGTCCACTTCCCTGGCGCTCACCGCCCAGGCCGCCCAACCATTTGACCCGTCTGCCGGCACGGCCACCTTCACCCCCGGCCCACCCGTGCCAGAAGCCCCCATCCAAATCTACCGCCTGGGCGAGCAATCGCTGGTGGTTTCGCCCATCGAAGTCAGCGCCTTCATTCAGGCCGACCAGGCGCGGGTGGCCCGCGTGGAGCTGCACGGCGAAGACGGGCGACTCCTGGCGCGCTATCTGCGCACCTCACGGGTAGACGGCTCTGGCCCGCTGGTGCGCATGGGCATTAGCCTGGACTTTGAAATTTCCGCCGCCGCCGAAGCCGGGCGGCTGGTCTTTAGCCTGGATGACGGTTTTGGCCGCACTATTGCCGTCAACTCGGTAGACTTGACTCTGCTGTCGTTAGGTTCCAGTCAAATCAACCCGGCCACCGCCTTGTGGCAGCGCCTGGTGATCGAAGAACCCCAGCCTAAGGCGCTGATTGTAGGCGGCGCGCTGTTTGTCTCCGGGCGCGCCTTATCCAACAACCCGAACACCCCGCTGCGCCTGCGCCTGGTGGGTGAAGATGGGCGCATCTTGGGGCAGCGCCTGGCGGGTGTCCAAATTGTCGTCCCCGGCGATTACGGGCGTTTTGTCGCCCAGGTTGAATATAATGTGCCTGAGATTACACCCGCTTTACTGGTGATATTCGAAGAAGGCGGCCCGATGAGCGAAATCGCCCACCTTTCCAGTGTGCCGGTGCTGCTGGCTCCGTAAGGTTGACCTTCCCCCCGTTTTAATATAAAATCTTTGTATGCTAAAAGATTGCCCCGGATTGCAGAGCGAATTTTTCCGCACCGATCACGATCCTCCCTACTTGAGCAAGTAGCGTTTCTGTGCAAGTTGCTGCGGCGAATCGCCCCCTTAACCCCGCAATGATAGTTGTGTTAGTCTGAAAAAAGCTTTTGGAGGCCTCTTATGTTTAATAACCCGTTTGTTTCGCGCCGCGCCCCGGCGTACCAGGACGTGACCGATGAGCAGTGGAATAATTGGCGCTGGCAGTTAAGCCATCGCATTAACACGGTCGAGGAATTTGAGAAGGTTATTCCCCTCACCCCCAGCGAGCGCGAGGCCCTTTCGGCGGCCAACCTGTTTCGGGTAGAAATTACCCCTTACTTTATCTCGCTGATCGACCCCGACGATCCCGATGACCCCATCCGCAAGCAGGTGGTTCCCACCAGCAAAGAGATGGTCCCCTTCACCGCCATGATGGAAGATTCCCTGGCCGAAGATCGCCACTCACCCGTTCCGGGGTTGGTGCATCGCTACCCCGACCGGGTGCTTATGCTCGTGACCACCCAGTGCGCCACCTACTGCCGCTACTGCACCCGGTCACGCATCGTGGGCGACCCCAGCGCCACCTTCTCGCGCGCCGAATTTCAGATGCAGCTCGATTATATTGCCCGCACACCGCAAATTCGCGACGTACTGCTTTCAGGCGGCGACCCGCTGGTGCTGGCTCCCAAAATTTTGGAGGAGATTCTCGAACGCCTGCGCGCCATTCCGCATATCGAGATCATCCGCATCGGCTCACGCGTGCCGGTATTCTTGCCGATGCGCGTCACCCAAGAGTTGTGCGATATGCTGGCGAAGTATCACCCGCTGTGGCTCAACATCCACGTCAATCACCCCAACGAGATCAGCCTGGAGCTGGCCCAAGCCGCCGACCGCATGACACGGGCCGGCATTCCGCTGGGCAACCAATCGGTGCTGCTGGCGGGTGTGAATGATAACGTAGAAATCCAGCGCCAGCTCGTGCAGCAGTTGGTGCGCATCCGTGTGCGCCCTTACTACCTGTACCAGTGCGACCTGGTGGAAGGGGCGGGGCACTTCCGCACGCCGGTGGCCAAGGGCATCGAGATTATGGAAGGGCTGCGCGGCCACACCTCGGGCTACGCCGTGCCGCAGTTCATCGTTGACGCCCCCGGCGGCGGCGGCAAGATTCCCCTATCGCCCAACTATTTGCTCAGCATGTCGGATCACAAGGTTGTTTTACGCAACTACGAAGGCTACATCACCACCTACGAAGAACCGATCGGCTATCTGCCCTCCGATGCGGCCAAGTTCAAGGGCCTCAAACGTCCCGAACCAGGCCAGGCGGGCATTTACGGGCTGCTGGAAGGCGAGGAAATGTTCATCAAGCCGGAGGGTTTCGATGAACTCCACGACCGTCACGGCGTCCAGCACCGTCTGAAAGATGCAAGCAAGTGGAAACCGCTTGGCATCGGCGACGGAAGCGAAGAACCTGAGGCGTAACAGTCCTTGTAGGGGCAGGTCGGTAGGGGCAGGTTTGAAACCTGCCCCTACGTGTATGCCCGCCCCAACAAATCATGCGCCGATTTTCGCCGCCCCCGACCAAAGCGATTGCCCACGGCGCCACCCGCCGCTAAGGAGCTGCCATGCTGCCCGATTTGACTCGCCAGGAAATTCTGCGCTATTCGCGCCATCTGCTGATCCCCGATGTGGGGCTAGACGGGCAGCGCAAGCTCAAAGCCGCCTCGGCGCTGGTGATCGGGGCGGGCGGCCTGGGGTCGCCGGTGGCCTTGTACCTGGCGGCGGCCGGGGTGGGGCGCATCGGCCTGGTGGATTACGACACGGTGGATGTTTCGAATTTGCAGCGCCAGGTGATCCATGGCGTCGCTTCTCTGGGCCGGTCAAAAGTGGCCTCGGCGCGCCAACGCATGCTCGACCTCAACCCCGGCGTCGAGGTGCAGGTCTTCGACGAGCCGTTCACTTCGGCCAACGCCTTCGACATCGCCGCGAGTTACGACCTGATAATTGATGGCAGCGATAACTTCGCCACCCGTTACCTGACCAACGACCTGTGCGTGTTAACCGGCAAGCCCAATGTGTATGGGTCGATCTACCGCTTCGATGGGCAGGTATCGGTGTTCGATGGGCGCTTCGGGCCGTGCTACCGCTGCCTGTTCCCCGAGCCGCCGCCGCCGGGGTTAGTTCCAACTTGCGCCGAGGGCGGCGTGTTGGGGGTGCTGCCCGGCACGATCGGCACATTACAAGCCACCGAAGCCCTCAAGTTGATCCTGGGCATTGGCGAGCCGCTCATTGGCCGCTTGCTGCTGTATAACGCCCTGGATATGGCGTTTGAATTTGTCAAGCTCAAGAAGAACCCGCGCTGCAAGGTGTGCGGGCCTGACCCCGAAGTGACCGCGCTGATCGACTACGAAGCCTTTTGCGGCGCGCCCGGCCATGCGGCGGAAGCCGGCGCGGCCGGCGGAGGCTACGACATTACCGCCGCCGATTTAGCCGCCGAATTGGGAACGGGGAAACCGCTGCGCCTGCTGGACGTGCGTGAACCCCACGAGCTGCAAATCTCGCACATTGCCGGGGCCACGCTCATTCCTCTGGGGCAGTTGGCCCAGCGCCTGGCGGAATTAGACCGCGCCGAGGAGATGGTGGTGTTCTGTAAAGCCGGGGTGCGTTCGGCGCGGGCGCTGGAAGTGCTGCTTTCCGCCGGCTTCCGCAAGGTGCGGCATTTACAAGGCGGCGTCAACGCCTGGGCTGAGGCGGTCGATCCGTCGCAGCCGGTCTACTAACGAGTAGTGGGCCGGCTGGGGGCGATCTTTGTGCTGCAAGCCGGTATGATGCGCGCCGGGCTAACGCAAAATTGGGAGCCAGGCGCTAACCTCCAACGAACGGCGGCTTCAGCGCAGCCGGTCACCTGGCGCAGGGCGAACTCCGCCTTGTGGGGTGATATTCGCAGACGAGACGTGCGCAGGGGAGGCGGTTGATCCGCCGCAGCCGGTCGCCTGGCGCGTGGCGAGCGCCGCTTTGTAGCGCAGCCGCCTAAGCCGGGAGACCTACCGCCCCCCACAGCCAGGCTAACAGCCGCCGCCGATTACAATTTAGCGCGCCAATCAACCACCAGCAAGGCCACCAGCGCCGCTTCGATCAGCTTATCAATATAAGCGATAGGGCTGCGTTCACCAACTACCACCCAACCAATAATTGTCACCAGGGTAAAGACCGCCAGGGCCAGGCGCACCCATGGGCGGTAGGGCGCCGCCTGGGGAGCCAACAACAGCCCAGCCAGCACAATATAACCGATGCCATTCAAGATGAACAGCGGCAGCCCAGCGGGGATGCCCAACCATAAGTGAATGGCCGCCGTCGCCACGGCTAATACAGCAATCATAATGCCAGGGGTAGAAAGTTTCGAGTCCATTTATCCATCCTTTGGGGCTAAGCTAACCGGCAGGGGGCGCAGAAAATCGGCCCCGAAGGCAATTCCAGCGGCGGTGATGGCGGCATCGCGCAGGCGGATCCAGGCGCTGACGGCTAAGGCTGCGCCTGGGCCAAAACCCAGCGCGCCAAGCGCCAAAATTTGCCCGGCTTCCAACGCCCCCATCCCCGCGGGAAGGGGGGTGAGAAACGCCAGGCGGGTGGCTGTGAAGGCGATGACGGTTTGCGCCAGGGTGAGATGAAAGCCCAGAGCGTAGAGCGCCAACCAATATTCGCTCAGGCTGAGCAGCACCATCAGCAGCCCTGGCAACCCCAACCACACCGCCGAGAGCGGTTCCAGGCGAATTAAGCAGCCCAGGCGATCTTCAGCCTGGGCGATGGCGGCCGACCAGGCGCTCAAACGCCCGCTAAGGCGAGCGGTGATGCGGCCATGCGCCAGGCGGCGCACAACGGTGTGGGCGGCGGCGCCAAGCGGACGCACCCCGGCCACCAGCAGGGCCAGGTAAAGCAGCGGCAAGCTGAGCAAACCGACCAACCAGACCGGCGCTCCACCAACCGAGAGATGCGGCAGCAGCCCTTGTTGAAAGATTAACCCTAAACCAATCGCCAGGAAGGTGAAATTAGCCACCAGGTCGAAGAGTTTATCCAACGCCACGGAAGCCAGCGCCTCGTCGCGAGATAGACCGTGCCGGTTAACCAGGGCGGCCACTTGCAGCGGTTCGCCGCCGAACTGCGCCCCCGGGGTGAGGTAGCTCACCGCAAAGGCGCTAAAGCGATAACGCGCCAGGGCCAGGTAACCCACCCGATGCCCCAGCAGTCGCACGGCGATGTACCAGCGCAGCGGAAAAGCCAGGGCCACGATCACATTCCAGGCCGCCAGGGCCAGGATGACCTTCGGGTGAATATGCGCCAGGGTGGCGCGCCAATCCACCGCATTCATACGCGCAAGCAGCAAGCCCAACCCCAACGGGATGGCTAAGAGCAGCGCGGCATTCCAAAGATTACGTTTCACCGGAAAACTTCATCCCCCAACTCGCGTGGTTGTACGCGGCGCGCCGCCGGCCGGGCGCTGGAACAGGGTTTCCTCGGGAGCGTACAAGCTCCAGCGCCCGCCGCCAAAATACAAGATCAGCGTATAGATCACCGCCAGGGCAATGTGGGCGGGCAGCAGCGGGCCATAGCTTTGATAGAAGCCCAACACCACCAGCCCGGCGATGGCGCTCAGGCGCGGCGTCACCCCCAGCAAGATCAACAGCAGCAGTCCGCCATGCAAAATTTCCCAGCCCAGCCCGTAAGCGGCGGGCATGCCTAAGGCCCGGTTGATCGCCCACCCGCCCCCCACCAGCGCGATAGCGATAGCGCCCAGGCGCAGCGCCACCGCCAGCGCGGCCGCCAAGCGGGCCGCCCAGGTCGACGCGCTGCCGGGTCCGTCCGGCTGGGCGCGCAACACCCCGGCGGTGTACAACCAATCGCGCGTAAAGCCAGCCAGCAAGGGGCCGCCAAACAAAAACGCGGCGATGGTGGTGGCGGGCGGGGCGAACAGCGGCAGCAGCGCCACTGCCAAAAAGCCCATCTGTAAGCCGGCGAAAATGCGCCGCTCTAAGCGTGGCGGCAGGGGATAGTTCTCTAAATGCAGGCGTTGGCGCAGGCGCATACCCAACAGATAGGCATAGCGCGCCGCCGCCACAAGCACGTACCAGGCCGGAACCTGCCCATAGTGCACCGCCAGCAGCCCGGCGGCCAACACCCCTAAGCCGTCGAAACTCATATCTAACACCCCGCCCAGGCGCGTGGCGTGATCGGTGACGCGCGCGATATAGCCATCGAAGAAATCGGCGGCGCAGGCCAGGGTATACAGGATGCCAGGCGTCCAGCTTAACAGGGTGAAGGGAGCGGGCTTAGGCAGAAGCAAGAAGCCCATCATGCCGGCAATCAGCACGGCGCGCAGCAGGCTCAGGCGGTTGCCCCAACCCAGGCTGGGCAGCAGCACGTCTTCGCCGGGGCGGACGTTATCTTCCAGGTGGCGCAGCAGCACCCGGCTTTGATAAATCAGCGCCAGGGCGGGTAAGATCGCCCAGCGCCCCGCGGCTGCACCGCCCCAGGCGGCCCACACCATGGCTGCGCCCGCCGCCCAGGCCAGCGCGCTCGCCAGGTTAAAAATCCGCCGTTCGCGGTGAAGCCGTGCCATTGCATTCACACCACCATTTTAACATGGGAGGTGATTTCCCGTTATGGGCCTTTGCGACAGCGTGCTGTGGGAAACAGGATTAAATATCGCGCCGGCTGAATTTGACCATCGCCAACCCTAAAACCACCACCAGGTATAGCCCGGCGTAGACCAGCATCACGTTGCTAGGATGCGACCCGGCGGTGAAGGGGCCGAAACCCATGGCCGACATCACGCCGGATTGAATTTCATACGACGCCCGCCGCCACAGGGCGTCTACCGGCATCAGCAAACTGGTGACGACGCCAATGTTCACCGCGGTTTGGCTGGAGGCGGCATTGGGGATGAACGAGCCGATTTGTTCGATCCACCCACCGATAAAAGCCACCCCAAACAAGCCGAACACCAACACCCCGTTCGCCAGGGTAGAAAAAATCGCTCCACCCAGCAGCGATACGCTTAACAGAATCGCGGCGTTAAGCCACATCAGCGCCAGGCCCGCCAGCGGGTTGGGCGAAATGTAACCGCTCTGCGCATACACCAGACCCATCGCCCCACCGCCCATCAGCAGTAAATACAGGGTGAACAGGCCCACAAAACCCAGCCATTTGCCCATCACCACTTCCCACCGGCGCAGGGGTTTGGAAATGATCGTGTGCATCAGGCCGGAGGAAATTTCACCCGAAAGCGTGTCCACCGAGGTCAACACCACCATCATACCGGTGAGGGTGTTAACCACGTATAAGCCCGCTATCAAAAAGAAGTTGCTCAGCTGGCTGGAAAGCAGCGTGCGACCAGCCTTGGGCGCATCCACAAGCGCCTCTTGAATAATATAATGCACCCCTAAGCCATAGATCACCAGGAAAATCACCCCTAAAACGAAACCTGCCAACAAGATACGCCGGCGGGCGGCCTCGCGGAACGTGAGCGCAGCAATCGTGAATATACTGCTCATAGCCCACCGTCCGTGCCGATGATTTGGATAAATAAATCTTCCAGCGAAAGGCGCTGGGGGGTAATGGCGAAAACATCTGCGCCCTGCTGCACCAGATAGCGGTTGAGGTGCGGCAGGTCGGCTTCGCTTTGCATGGTGAGGGCCAAAAATTCACCGTCCAGGCGCACGTTTTGCCCCCACGCATCCAGGCCGGGTAGCGCCTCGGCCGGCAGATTACGCAGGCGCACCTGCACGGTTAGTTCACCCTCCACCAGGTTTTGCAGCGGGCTAATGCGCACCACTTCCCCAAACTTGATAAAAGCCACCCGGTCGCAAGTAATTTCCACTTCGCTTAACAGATGCGAGTTGAGGAACACGGCGCAGCCCTGGCTGCGCAGGTCTTTGATGATATCGCGCACCAGGCGGCGACCCACGGGGTCGAGGCCGGAGGTGGGTTCATCCAAGATGACCAGTTCGGGCTGGTTGAGCAGCGCCTGGGCCAGGCCGATGCGCTGCAGCATGCCCTTAGAAAATTCGCGCAGCTTCTTTTTAGCGTGGGGGGCCAGGTTAACCCGCTCTAACAACTCCGGAATGCGGGCGCGGGCCATCTGCCCAGGGATATGATACAGGTCGGCATGCAAGTGCAGGAACTCGGCGGCGCTCAGCCAATCGGGAAAGCGAAAGTGTTCAGGCAGAAAGCCCACCCTGCTGCGCGCCTGGGGGTCGTGTAAGGGGCGCCCAAATAACAGCCCTTGGCCGCCGCTGGGGGTAATCAGGTCGAGCAGCATCTTCACCGAGGTGGTCTTGCCGGCTCCGTTAGGGCCAAGAAAGCCAAACACTTCGCCGCGCTCAACGGTGATGCTTAAGTTGCGCACCGCCGCCTTCTCGCCGAAGCGCTTGCTCAGGCCGGTGGTCTCAATCGCAGGGGATATTGTCACGGTAGGTAAGCAGTGAGCCGCCGGGCGCGCCAGGGCGCGCCGGCGGCTCACCTTCCTTATCAACTAGCGGATCGAGTTAGCGATGTCGAGGGCGGCGTCACCGCCGCCGGGGCCGGTGAGGCTGTAAACCACGCCGTCCTTGATCCACAACAGCATGTAGCCGCGTTGGTCCTGGCTGCGGGTGCGGATGAACGTCGCCGGAACACCATCTACCGTCATCATCTTATAGTCGGCCAGCTCGCTGGGCATCGGCAAGACAAAAGTGTTCGTCCAGTCAACCGTCTTGGCAAAATCGGCGGCTTTATCGGGGTCCATGCCCAAAAGCTCCAGGTAAACCTGGCCCAAGGCGTTCATGTCCAGTTCTTGCGGGGCCTCGATGGTGGGGCTGGGCATCTGCATAAAGACGATGCAGGCCGGGATCTCATTCTTCGACCAGTCGGCGGAATGCGGGCCGTCGCCGGTCTCAGGCTTAGCCATCTCGACGGTGGGGTCGGGGCAGTCGCCGTACATAGCGATGACGCTGCTCGCCACCGAAACGTTCACTTTGCGCCCGTCCAGCTCAGCCGGGAGCTTAAGTTCGGCATGGCCCATATCTTTCATCACGTTATTGATCAGCGCCGTGTCGAGGGTCAGCGAAAGATCGCCGCCTTTTTGCACGTACAGGGCCGGGTCTTGCAGGGCGGCAGGCAGCCGCACAGCCAAACCGGCCATTTGCGCGGCGGTTTGCGCGTCGGCCACGGCTTCCGGCTCGCCGCCGCTTTGCATTTCCACGCGGTCTCGGAAGAGAGCTTCCAGGCTAGCAGAGGGAGCCATTTCTCCAGGCAGCTTATTCATATCCACCGGCAGCACGCGCACTTGCTGCACCCGGAACAGGGCCAGGAATTCGTTTGCCAGGGCGCGGGTGGTGGGGAAAGCCAACACCAGCGCCAAAACCGCGACGACGACAATGACCGCCCAGGCGGAGCGGGATATACGAGTAAACGATTGTTTAAACATGCTCAGTTTCTCCTTAAAAGTTATCGATTGAGGTTGTGCAAGGCGCTGGTTAAGTCGCCGGCTTAGCTGCCGGCGGGCGGCCTGAACCGGCATGGGGCGCAACCAGGGGCTATCGCCCTCCAAACCGGATAGGCGGCGCTGCACAAAATGGGCGCGCGCCGACATGGCTTCGCCCGCCAATTGGCAGGCCCGGCAGGTTGCCAGGTGCTGCTGAATGGCCTGCCGCTCTTGGGCGGATACGGCGTCATCTAAAAAAGCACGGATTTGTCCTTCGGTCAGGTGCATGCCGGCGTCTCCTCTATCCGTGAGCCACCCCTAAGGGTGCAAGTACCGTTGTTCAAAATCTTTCTCGGCGCGGGCCAGCAAGGTCCCGACCGAGGCGGGGGCCACATCCAGCGCCTGGGCGATTTCGGCGTAGCTCAGGCCGGAATGGCGCAAGATGAGCAGCTGCGCGGAGCGCTGCGGCATGGCTGCCAGGGCGGCGCGCACCTGCCCGGCTTCCAGGTTACGTTCGGCCATTTCGGCCGGGTCTGCATGGGCCTGCTCAAGCACGTTTGCGCCATGTTCTTGCTCATAACCTCGGCGGCGTTTGCGGGCGCGCAGGGCGTTGAGGCCCAGGTTGGCGGCCACGCGGTGCAGCCAGCCGGTCGGGTTCAAGCGATCGGCAGGTGGGCGCTGGTACAGGCGCATAAAGGTCTCCAGCGCCAGGTCTTGGGCCTCGTCCCAATCGCCGGTCAGGCGGTAAAGTGTGCGGCAAATTGGCTCCCAATGGGCGTGAAAAGCGGCTTCAAAGTCGGCCTCTTGCCATTCGACGTGGTGTCCGGCTGGAACTGCTTTGCGAGAAAGGCTCATAGTCATTGGTATCTGGGCAGCGTCCTCTACTATATAACACACCGGTCAGGCTGCCATTGTGACAAGAAAAATGTGTCTTTGCACGACAGCCGGCGCACAGCCCGGGCGAATATGCAAAGACACAAAGGGCCAAATCATAGAGCGTGCGGCAAGCCCGCCGGGGGCTATTTGAGGCGGTAGAGCACCTGGCGCAGTGTTTCTAATTCTTCCAAGGTGTTGTAATGCACCGGGCCAATGCGCAGCATACCGCCCTGGTCTTCCACCCCCAGGCGTTCGGTCACGTTGAGGGCGTAATAGTTGCCGTCCCACACATAGATGTTATGTTCGGCTAACTTTTCGGCCAGGGCACGCGGATGCCAGCCCTCCAGGCGGAAGGAGAAGGTGGGCACACGCTCATCCAGGCGGCGCACGTCGTCCAGGCCATACAGGCGCGCCCCCGGCAAATGATTGATAATATCGAGCATGGCGCGGCTGATCTCATATTCATAGGCATGGATGGCGGCCTGGGCGAGCTTTAGTTCTAAGCGCCGCCCGCTGAAGTGTTGGTCATATTTTTCGGCGTATTCTTGCCCAAAGCTGCGTCCCACCCACTGCAAGTATTCCACAGCGCCCAACACCCCCGCAATGCCTTCATGGTTCTGCGTGCCGGTTTCAAAGCGCCCCGGCAGCGTGTCGGGGGCTGGGCGAACCTTATAGGCCATCAATTCATCCAGCAAGTCGTATTTGCCATACAAGATGCCGGCGTGCGGGCCAAACCATTTATAAGACGATGAAACCAGAAAGTCGCAATCCAGGGCTTGCACATCTATCGCCCCATGCGCGGCATACTGCACTGCATCAATGTAGACTTGCGCCCCGGCTTCGTGGGCCATTTTAACTAATTCTTGCACCGGGTTAATTGTTCCCAGGGCGTTGGAGGCGTACCCCACGGCCACGAAGCGCGGGCGCAGTTCCATAGCGGCGGCGAAATCGCCCAGGTTAAGCGTGCCGTCTTCCACATCGAAATCTACCCAGCGCACGTTCACGCCGCGATCTTGGGCGGCCAGCACCCACGGGGTGGCGTTGGCGTCGTGATCGAGCCGGGTGACCACAATTGTATCGCCCGGCTGCCAGGCGCGCGCGATCGAGCGGCTCATGTGCAGGGTGAGGGTGGTCATGTTGTTGCCAAAGATGATTTCCTCCGGCCGGTTGGCGTTATAGAAATCAGCCATGGCGGCGTGGGCTTCGTCAAGCACGGCATCGGAAGCCTGGGTGGTGTAAAAGGCCCCGCCATGGTTGGCGTTATTTTCAATGAGGTAAGCGTTAATGCGGTCGATGGATTGGCGCGCAATCTGCGTTCCGCCGGGGTTGTCAAGGAAAATGGCCTCCGCATGATGCTGCAAGGCAGGGAACTGGGCGCGAATGGCGTGAATATCAAGCGGCATAGCAAACTCCTGGGTGTGGTTGGGTAGAAAGCCATTATATCAGGTGGCGAGTGACGAAATGTCACCTTTGGCGGCGCACTGAATCTAATTTAGTAAGGGGTTTATTCGAAACCAGTGAAGCCAAGGAGAATCACATGAAGATTAATGAAGCCAGTTGGGATCGCATAATTCGGGTAGTTTTAGGGGTGGTGCTGCTGTATCTCGCGATTGCCGGGGTGGTGGGCGGCGGGTTAGCAATTGTGCTGGGCGTGATTGGCGCAATCTTGCTGCTCACCGGCATTATCGGCTTTTGCCCCATATACGCTCTGATCGGGATGGCGACGAAGAAATCATAACTTATGCCGCGCAACGGGGTTAACCGAAGGCAGGCTTTGCTCTATACCAGGGGATAAAGCCTCCCTTTCGGTTAACCAGCGGCTTGCCAGGGCGCATGTTTTGCGATGCAAGGCGTGGGCGGCGCGGCCAGGGGCAACCCGATTAACCAGCCGGCGACTAAACTTTGTTCGCCCTGCGCCTGCCCATGTCCAGGCCCTGGGCCAGGCCTTGGGCCAGGCCTTAGGCCAGGCCTTAGGCCAGGGAACCGCGGCCTACGCCAGGTCTTCGATCCAATATTCTCTGCCGCCGCCCTGCCGTTTGAGCCAGCCATAATCCACCAGTTCCCGGCGCAGCGTGGCGGTATCTTCATTATACTGCGCCAGGAGCTCGTTGACCTGCTTCTCACTGTAGCGGATGCCCGGTTTGAAAGCGCGCAGCACATAGCGCAAGATGGCTTCTAATTTTTTGCGCTGAGCAGGAAAGGTTTTCACTCGCCCATCAGCGGTGGTGAAGTTGGCAATTACCTTGCGGTCATAGGCGTCTACATCCACATCCGCGGCTGCACCGCGAAGCGTGCCCTGGGCGAGCAATCGTTGGGCCATGGCTTCCAATACGCCGGCTTCAAACCGGTAGATATTGTAGTAGCTTTGCGCCTGGGCGCTCACCAGTCCTTCATGCGTCAGGTATTGCAGATGATGCGACACGGTGGAGGCGCGCAGGTTGAGCATCTCGGCTAGCTGCTCACCAGTCAGAGGCTGCTGAGCCAACAGACCTAAGATTTTTAGCCGGCTGGGGTCGGCCAGGGCTTTGAAGAAAGCTACCAGCTGCTCCAAGTTTGGATCGGGTTGTTCCGAAGGAGCGAGTGGGGTTATCATATGGAACCTCTTTGCAATTGATTAGATGAACATCTAACCAATTTTATGCAATTCTCGCAGGATGTCAAGGGGTAAATAGCCATCCAATCAGTATCAGCCTTCCATTACCGCAACAGAAGATCCTTCCACAACTGTTTGCCTGCCGGTTCTTGGCCCAACCACTCCCCTGGTTAAGGCTGTTGAATGGTATAAGCGTTCGGGGCTTAATTGAAGGCGTCTGTCATTTTTCAAGATGACACTACATAAATATGATACAATACGCATTGCTTATTTATCAATTTTCAAGCGTGTTTACTGGCGGGAGAATCCTTTGCCTAACTCTGTATTCTCGAACTTTGGTAAACGTGCCCCTATCCAACTTAAGCACGGTGAGCGAGCGCAATCCCGCATAGAAGATGATGCCCTAAACGCCGCTTCCGGCTTTTCACCGATTGGGGTATTTTTAATTACCCTTCTGGGGATTGCCTTGGCAGAGATTGTGGCAATGATCGCGGTGTACTTCGTGCCGCAGTGGCCATACGTCCAGCAGGTGCTGCTGGACGTTTTGATTATGAGCATCATCATCTTTCCAGTGCTGTATTTTCTTTCCTTAAAGCCTCTTCTGCGCCAAATTGAATATCGCAACCAATCCGAACAAATTTTATTAGCCCGCCTGGCGTTGATCGAGTTTGCCAACGCCCATCCTTTAGAGCAAATCTTGCAATTCGCTTTAGACCAGGTGGAAAGCCTGACCTACAGCGCGGTCAGTTTTCTATACATTTTAGAAGAGGACGACGCCAACTCTGGTCGGCTGGTATGGTCAACCCAAACCCTGCGTAACCTGCGCCAGGCCGATACGCTGGTTCCCTATCACCCTAATTTGGGGCAAACGCCCCTGTGGGACAAGGCGCTGCGCTCCTGTCAACCCCTGATAATCAACGGCTATGCCGCCCTGCCGCCCGCCCAAAAACTTCCGCAACCGCAGCTTGATATTACACGCCTGTTGATAATCCCGCTTATCCGTTCAGAAAATGCAGTCGCCATCCTTCACGTGGGCAATAAATCGACGGATTACACCCCTGCCGATACCAACCTGGTTTCAACTTTTATCGATTTCGCCTGGGATATTATTCGACAGAGTGAAGCGGAAAAGAAGCTGATCGAAAGCGAAGAGAAATTCCGCACATTGGCCGATTGGACTTACGACTGGGAAAATTGGATTGATCCACACGGCCAGATCGTTTACACCTCGCCGTCGTGCGAAGCGCTCACCGGTTATACCCCGGCGCAGCTCATCGCTGCTCCCCAGCTGCTGGTCGATATCATACACCCCGATGACCGCGAGGCTTTTATCGAACACTCTCGCGCCATTCACGATGCGCAAAAAGGCCCCTACCGCGTCGAATATCGCATCGTTTCCCGCAGCGGCGAGGTGTATTGGATCGAACACCACTGCCGCCCACTCTTTAGCGAGGCGGGCAAATACCTGGGTCGGCGCATCAGCAACCGCGATATTACCCCGCGTAAACTGGCGCAACAAGAAATCATTCGAAAATCACGTAACGAGGTGGTTCTCACACGCACCCTCCACACCATTCAGAACGATATTGCGCGCGACCTGCACGACACCCTGGGGCAGAACATTAGTTACCTGCGCATGACCCTGCAATACCTGGCCGAGGTTGAAACCCTCAGCCTGGAAAGTGTGAAAACGCAGGTAAACAACATGTCAAAAGCGGCTAACGAATCCTATGAGCTAATTCGCGCCATGCTGGCCGTGCTGCAGTTAAAAGAATCAGCCGAGGTGCTTCACCTGTTCCAGGTTTATGCCGAGCAAGTGGCCCAGAGATCGAATTTATCCATCCAGGTCAGCGGCGTCGGAGAAGCGCGGCCGCTTTCAACCCAGCAAATTCAGCAGCTTTTCTTTATCTTCCGAGAAGGGTTGAGCAATATTGAAAAATACGCCGGGAGCTGCCAGGTGCAGGCCCAATTGATTTGGGAGGAAGCCGCCTTTACCTTCCGGTTAGCCGATAATGGCAATGGCTTCGAGTTAAATTCCCAGCCGGCCCGCAATCATTATGGCCTGGTGTTTATGCGCCAAAGGGTGGAAATGCTCCATGGCGATCTGTTGATAGAGACGGCGCCCAGCAAGGGCACGGTAATCACCATTACGGCTCCTTACGAAGTGGAGGCGGCGAACCAGGTCGGTGCGGAGGCATGATAAAAATCCTGACTGTTGACGACCATTATCTTTTTAGCGCCGGGCTGACGGCCATCATTCAAATGCAGCCGGACTTGGAAGTGTGCGGCATGGCAGGATCGGTGGAAGAGGCCGTGGAGGCGGCCCCCCGCCTGCAACCCGATATTATTTTGATGGATTTCAACCTGCCCGACGGCAGCGGGGCGGACGCCACACGTAAGATTTTGCTGGAATACCCGGCGGCTAAAGTGGTCTTTTTGAGCATGTCGGAACAGGAAGAGGATGTGATCGCCGCCATTCGCAGCGGGGCGCGCGGCTATCTGCTCAAAAACACCAATCCTGCCGAACTTGTGGATGCTTTGAGGCGGGTGCAAGCCGGAGAAAGCGCCATCTCCAGCAGTATGACGCTCATATTGATGAAGGAATTAGCGCAGCAGACCGACCCGGAACCGGCTCACGACCCCCGGCTGGATTTACTCACCCCCCGCGAAAAGGAGATTGTGGCGGAATTGGCGTTAGGCAAGAGTAATCTAGAAATCGCCTCTGCATTGGTCATCTCCGAGAACACCGTGAAATACCACATTCATTCCATCCTCAACAAACTGGAACTCGCCGACCGTAGGCAAATTGCCAAACTGGCCCATGTAAAGAAATAGTCAAAAGCTAAAGGTGTCTCCGCCGCTACCCCTCTGAAGTCCATCTCCGGACAATGCCATCGATTAAATCGGGTTAACCTGCGGGCTAACCCCCTACCCAAAAGACTATCCTTCAGATAGTCTTTTTTTAATCCTTAAATGCAACGGAGGGTGATAGGCAAGCCGGGTGGTTTGCAATATTATTTGATGGTAATCATCCTTGTATGTGACAAAGGTTCGTCAAATATACGGAGAGCAAAACCCGTTATGAAGCACAAGCTAGTAGCAATTTTATGCCGTAACGATTTGATCAACGAGGCCATCCTATCAGTATTGGCTCAAAAGGAGGCGTTAAATATCGTCCAAATTGAAGATTTTAATGCGTTAGAAAAATTACTCGCTTCCGTAAACCCTGCCAAATCCGATATCGTCATCATTCAACAAATAGGAATGGGTGAAGCAGAATGCGCCGCCCTGGAATTGCTGCAGAATTATGGAAATATAAAATTGATTGTGATTAGCCCAGAGAATAATGTAATCGATATTTACAGCAAGCAGGAAGTCATGGCAAGCCAAGCCACCGATTTAGTAGATTTAATTGAGGAGAACACGCTATGAAAACCAACAAGTTTATCAACGTTCTTGTCCTGGCAGCGATGCTGGCTTCGTTGTTTTTAATCCAACAGCCATCGGCATCTGCGGCTCCGGGCAGCCCCACCGATGAAACCAAAGTGCCACACTACTTTGGCCCGTATCCCAACTGGGCCAACAGCCCCTACACCCTGCCCGATGTGGCCGTGCAGATTAATGGCGACGGCCAGGATGCACAAGCCGAAGCGGTAGTGGGAGCCAATGGAACCATTACCGAATTGGCGCTGACTTCAGCCGGCAGCGGTTACACCACCGCTACCGTAACGATTACGGGCGCCGGCAGCGGCGCCGCCGCCACGGTAGATGTGGCCACCTCTGGTTCGGTGACTGGCGTTTCGGTTTCCGCCAATGGCAGCGGTTATTCGCAGCCCGAAGTGGTTTTCACCGGCCCGGCAGTTGCCGACCCGGCGGTCGCCACGGCCTATGGGGAAATCGATCAAGTGCAGCTGTTGGATGGCGGCTACTCGTACCAATTCCCCACTGTAGACTTCGACATGCCCGATAGTCCCGATGGCGTCCAGGCAAAGGCGCATGCCGAGTGGGACTCGGTCAACGGAAACATTACGGCCATTATCCTGGATAACCCTGGTTCGGGCTATTCTAAAGCCCCGAATGTGGTTATTCGCGACGGAACCCTGCTCGACCCCATCGTTAACTCGGGCACAGGGGCATTGGCTTCAGCTTCGCTAAAAGTCACTTCCATCGTAATCGAATCCGCTGGCGATGGATATACGGCTGCGCCTGGTGTGGACATCACCGATCCTACCGGCACAGGCGCGGCGGCGACTGCGCAAATTAACCTCGGCGCCATTACCGCGATCAACCTGGTTTCGGGCGGCGCCGGCTATATCACCTCTGGCGGCATCCAGAAATTTACAGATGAGCTGCCTGGGTTGTGTCTTCCGCCAAGCTGCCCCACCGTGGGCAAGTACATTCCGTTGGGTGTCCCCGAAGTAAAGACCTACAACGGCGTAGAAGCCGATGAGTATGTCATCGGCCTGGTACAGTACCGCACCTCGTTTTCCTCCAGCTTGCCCGATACGCTGGTGCGCGGCTATGTGCAATTAGAGACGCCCGCCAACGCCGCCATCAGCCAGCACTACCCGGTGACGAATGAGATGTTGGACGGGAGCTTAGCGCCGGTAATGCAGAGCGATGGCGTCACCCCGTGGTTGGCTGTAACCCCGCCCCAGTGGCTTGGCCCAACCGTGGTCGCCACCAAAGATCGCCCGGTGCGCGTGGTCTTCTACAACTTGCTGCCAAAAGGCGCTGAAGGCGACCTGTTCCTGCCCACCGACTCGACCATGATGGGCGCGGGCATGGGGCCGATGCCAATGCTGCCTCCCAACGACCTGGGGACGGTGATGGATGAAGTGCGCAACCCGATTTGCTCAGAATATCCTAAACCGGCCGACTGCTTCAAGGATAACCGCGCCACGTTGCACTTGCACGGCGGCATCACCCCATGGATTAGCGACGGTACGCCGCACCAGTGGATTACCCCGGCCAACGAGAATACTATGTGGCCGCAGGGGGTGAGCGTGGGCAACGTTCCCGATATGAACGTGTGCGCCGCCAACAACGACGGCTGCCAGACCTTCTACTACACCAATCAACAAAGCGCCCGCTTGATGTTCTACCACGATCATGCCTGGGGGATTACGCGCTTGAACGTATACGCCGGTGAAGCCGCCGGTTACATCATCACCGACGACACCGAGCAGGCTTTGCTCAACCAGGGGCTTATCCCTGGCGCCGCCGATACCATCGCCATGCTAGTGCAAGACCGCACCTTTGTGCCCGACGCCGCCCAACTGGCCTTCCAAGACCCCACCTGGGATGCGGCTCGCTGGGGCAGCAAGGGCAGCTTCTGGTATCACCATGTGTATATGCCCGCCCAGAACCCCGGCGATCCCGGCGGCATGAGCGCTTACGGACGCTGGATGTATGGCCCCTGGTTCTGGCCCCCGGCGCTCGACACAGTTTACGGCCCGATTGACAACCCCTACTACGATCCGGCTTGTAAATTAGACGATCCGAACACCTGGCAGTATCAAACCGATCCTTTCTGCGAACCGCACCAGATCCCCGGCACGCCTAACATTTCGGCCGGCATGGAGCAGTTCAACGATACCCCCATCGTCAACGGTGTGGCTTACCCCACCCTCACGGTGGAGCCGAAGGCCTACCGCATGCGCTTCCTGAACGCGGCTAACGACCGCTTCTTCAACTTCCAGTGGTACGTGGGCGATCCTACCACCGCCAGCACCGCTCTCAACAGCAATGGCGAAGTGATCGGCGCAACCGAAGTGGCCTTGAACCCGGACGAATTAGCCGCCGCCCAGCAAGACCCAGTCATTGCACCTAACCCGGTGCAAAGCGCAGCCACCGCCGGCCCCGATTGGATTCAAATCGGCACCGAGGGCGGTTTCTTACCCGCGCCGGTGGTTGTGGATGGTCAACAGCCCACCACCTACATCACCGATCCCACTCGCTTTGACATCGGCAACGTAGATCAGCACTCGCTGCTGATTGCCCCAGCCGAACGCGCCGACGTGATTGTAGACTTCTCGAAGTTCGCCGGCAAAACGCTGATTATGTACAACGACGCCCCGGCGGCTTTCCCGGCTCGTGTTCCGGTTTACGATTACTACACCGGCGCGCCCGACCTCAGCCCGGTGGGCGCACCCACCCCATTGCCCGGTTACGGCCCCAACACCCGCACCATCATGCAGGTGAAGGTAGCGGCCGCCACCCCCGCCATACCCTACGACTTGCCTTACACCAGCCGCGATAAGCTGGGTCAGCTGCAATCCGCCTTCCGCCATAAAGCCGATGGCTCCGGGGTATTTGAATCCGGACAGCACCCCATCATCGTGGCGCAAGCCGACTACAACTCAGCCTACGGAACGACCTTCCTGAGCAGCAGCAACTGCAATGTGGCCGGCAGCCCGCTCACCCGCTGCGACGGTTACGTGCGCGTCAATGACGTGGGCAGCTTCAGCTTCAACACCCTGCTTGGGCCAAACTCCAAGTTGACTCTGCCCATGCAGCCCAAGGCCATCCATGACGAAATGAACTCCGTCACCTTCGATGAGTTTGGGCGCATGACCGCCAACCTGGGCCTGGAGGCGCAGCCGCCCACGCCTGGGTTGCAAAATGTGGCGCTGTTCCCCTTCATTAACCCAGCCACCGAACTGCTCGATGGAACCAACATGCAGAAGGCGAATGTGAAGGTAACACCCATCGCCACCACCGACGATGGCACTCAGATCTGGCGTTTCACTCACAATGGCGTAGACACGCACCCAATTCACTTCCACCTGTTCGATGTGCAGGTAATAAACCGGGTTACATGGGATAACATCATCATTCCTCCGGATCGAACCGAGCTAGGGTGGAAAGATACCGTGCGCATGGCGCCGTTGGAAGATACCATCGTGGCGCTGCGGCCGATCATCCCAAGTCTGCCATGGGAAATCCCCAACTCGGTTCGACCGCTCGACCCGATGATGCCGCTGGGTTCCACCGCCGGCTTCGGTAACCTCGATGTTAACGGCGACCCCACCCCCGCCATCGTCAACAGCCTGGTCAACTTCGGGTGGGAATATGTATTTCACTGTCACATCCTGAGCCATGAGGAAATGGACATGATGCGCCCGGTGTCGCTAGCGGTTCCGCCGCGGCCAGCCGACAATCTGAGCTTCGCCCTCACCAATGGGGGGTTAGAGCTAACCCTCAGCTGGCGCGACAATACCATCGCCGAGACGGGCTACCTGATCCAGCGCAATGATGGGTCGGGCTGGATCGACCTGGGCACGCTGCCCATCCCGCTCAACGTACCCAATACCAGCGGAGATACGCTGTCGTTCATCGATACGACTTACCTGGCAACCAACAGCTATGAGTACCGCGTGGTGGCATTGAACACCGTGGGTTATGGCGAAGCTCATCCGATCCTCACCGTTCAATCTACTTCCCCGGTGTTGGCGGTTGCCTCGCAGGCCTCCGGCCCTACCAACCTCACCGCCGCCTTGCTGCCAGGTTTGAAAGTGGACCTGGCCTGGAACGATAACGCTACCAGCGAAGTAAGCTTCTCCGTAATGCGCTCGGATAATGGCGGCGCCTTCGTCGAAATCGCCAGTTTACCGGCGAACGCCGGAATCGGCCCGATGACCTATACCGACCCCGCCGTTGCGCCCGGAAACACCTACGACTACCAGGTTTCGGCCAGCGATTCAGGCGGCTTGTTAGGCTCCACCAATATCGCCACGGTGGTGGTTCCTGCGCTGCCTGGCGCACCCACCAACCTGGCGGCCGCCGCAGACCTGGCCGGGCAGGTAAGCCTGTCTTGGAATGATAACGCCACCAATGAGGATGGGTTCATCATCGAACGCGCCGATAACGGCGGCGCCTTTGTCCAGATCGCCACGGCCCCGGCTTTGGCGGGCGTAGGCAGCGTGATTTACCTCGATACCACCACTATCCCCGGCAACAGCTACGAATATCGCGTGGCGGCCCAGAACATCAGCGGGCTATCCGCCTACTCGAATGTGGCTTCGGTCGTCGTTCTGGCTGTCCCGGCTGCGCCCACCGCCCTATCGGGTGTGCTGCAAGTCGGCCCGGTGATCGCCCTGAGTTGGAGTGACAATGCCAACAACGAGACCGGTTTCATCATCGAACGCGCCACCAACGGGGGAGCGTTTACGCAAATCGCTACTCCGGCGGCTAACCCCGGCCAGGGTATGATGAACTACACCGACAGCGCCATCTTCCCCGGCAACACCTACGCCTATCGGGTGATCGCCGCCAACCTCACCAAGCTATCGGCGGCTTCGAACACCGTCACGGTGGTGGTTCCGGCTGTGCCCGACGCGCCCACCAGTCTCTCCGCAAGCCTGCAAAACGGCCTGGAAGTGCGGCTAAAGTGGAAGGACAAGTCTACCAACGAGACCGGTTTCATCATCGAACGGGCGGTCAATGGCGGGGCGTACGCTCAAATCGCCACCGCTCCCGGCAATGGAGCAATCACCGGCGATATAAGCTACACTGACCTCAACATTGCGGCGGGAACCAGCTACTCCTACCGCGTCGCAGCCATAGCCGGAGTGCTGAAGTCGGCTTACTCAAACGTTGCCACCATCAACGTCCCCGCCGCGCCGGCTGCGCCGACGAACTTCGTGGTGGTCAATAACCCGCCGCGAGGCCGCACATCTCGTTCCGTGACGCTTACCTGGGGAGACGCTTCGAATAACGAGACCGGCTTCACCATCGAAGTCTCTACCAGCGCAGATTTCACGAACTTGTTCACAACCTCCCGACAGCGCGCTAACACCACGAGAGTCGTCATCCAGAACTTGCGGCCTAACACCGATTACTACTTCCGTATCCGCTCAGTCAACGGTAATGTATCGTTCTCGGCCTGGGTAATGGCCGTACCAGCGCCGATCCACACACCACAGTAATATCAAGGGGGCTGCCCGAAAACTAGCTTTTTGGACAGCCCCCGACTGAACCGCAGAAAGGGGAAAAGCTGGGCCGGCCAAATTTTGGCAGACCCAGCTTTTTGATGGGGTATGGTTTACCCCCAAAGGGCGAGGAGGCGGTTAAGGCGAAGCCGGGCGGGAAAAACATCCAGCCGTCGAATACTCCTTTGGGGACAAGAATCACGAAAGTGTGAGCGAATGCCCGCCTTTGCCCGGTGAAAGCAATGTTAGCCTGCATAGCCACCGCCCTACAGGCTGGAAACCGCCCGATGGCTGAACTGTGTATAAGACAATGATCAAAGATCCAGGGGTTCCAGGCCGTTCATACCAAGAATCAACGAGACTTCGCTGCCATGATGCAGATCATGTTCCAACACATGGTAGATCACCCAACTTCGCGATAACTCGTACGTTTGACCATCCCATTCGTCAGGAAAAGTTTTAGCACAATCGGCAGGCGTCCACCGCTGCAAGCGAGATTTGATGAATGCCCACGTCTCATCCAGGCCACGCACCAGTTCCGCCGCGCTGCGTTCTGGCGAATCGCGTTGGCCCCACAGCATGTACTCATCCATCAATTTGTCGGGGTCTTGCAGCGTACCACTAAACCACCCTGCCCGGACGGAAATAATGTGCTGTACAATCTGCCCCAACGGCCACATCCCTGAGGCAGGTTGCAGCATGAGCTGCTCATTTGTCAACGGGGCAATGCAGTTTTGCAGCTTTTCATTATAGCCTTGCCAGTTCTCATAAATCACATCTAAAGTTGATTTTGGATCCTGTGCCATCTCTATCCTCCTTCAAATTCAATATTCTCATTGCAGCATCATCGTGAGATCGAGAACTGCTTAATGGCTGGCGCGGCGAAGGCATGTCGCTGTCCCGTGTTGCCAGGCGGGGTGGGATGCATAGAACCTTCCTGGATCGAAGTATGAAACCACTTACCATAATCTTTGCTTTTTACCAACGTAGGGTCTTAGTGAAGCGTTAGAAAATCGGGTAATCAGAAAGCCCTTGACCACCCACGGGGATTGTCTCAAACCGTTCGCCAAAACCAGCAATCAGAGGTCTTCCAAGGGTAATTGCCTTTTGAACAGATGGAAGAGCGAGTGCTTCTTGGTGACTCGTTTGGCTTACCCAAACTTCTGTCACCCAAATGGCATTCTGATCAGTTTGATCTTGGGCCACGATATAGCTTAGACAGCCTGGCAACCCGGCAATGCCATTAATCAAGATTGAAATCAAAGCATCGCGTTGGCCGGATATAGTTATCATCTTTCCAATTAAACCATACATTTTTGCTCCTGTTTTGCCACTCGCACCAGCCAAATAAGGAATGGGTGAAGCGACGGGCGGATACGATATCAGACAGGTTTCTTATATTTATTCCGTCCATAATTGATTGTGGTTACGCCAACGTCTTTCATTGCCATGCACATCCACCAGACATAGCTCTGTCTTTTGTCCGCGCCTTTTGGAGGCGAAACACCCGCTGGGAGACCCTTCCACTGACTCTATTTAGCGTTCTAGAGAGGTGGTTTGTGAGAACGCAGTTTTAGCAGGTTTTGCTAATGGGTTACTTTGCGGTTTATTAAAAGACTTCCCATTCCATTCAACACAGAATAAACCTTCCGGGAAAGATTCCGAGACAATGCAAGTTGTATAATCCATCCCATGCAACCTAATAGTTTGCTCATCAACATTGCTTAATACCAATGGTAGCATCAACCAATATATGCCTCCATGCGAGACACACAAAATCCTTGTTTCAGTGCCTCCGAATTGGCTAAATAACTGGTCAATGAATGGCACAAAGCGGTTTCGGATGTCTAGGAAAGTTTCGCCGCCTTCAATACATTGTTCCCACTGTTTATGGAATACCCAGGCGTCAAATAACTCACGCCATCGCTGCCAACCGGCTTCATCAGAATGCCCTTCCAAAATGCCACAATCGTATTCTCGCAAAGCGTCAGTTATCTCATAATCTATGTTTAACCGGTTGGCAAGGATAACGCTGGTTTCTATCGCCCGCAAAATAGGACTGGAATAGATGTGCGTGATAACCTGATTATTTAGACTCTGCGCTAACGTATTTGCTTGTTCACGCCCTTTAAGCGTCAATCCGTATTGAAGCCCACGATTAGAAATCTCATGGCGAAGATTGGCTTGGCTTTCACCGTGCCTGGCAAAATAGATTCTCATAGCAATGATATTCTCCAGGTATAAACTATTCACAGACGAAGATGGCATTGTGGTTGGGCTGCCGGATACCCGAAAGGCTTCGCATAAATTCCGGCGTGGGGAATGACCGCACCGGGCTTTTCAGAATACTTGCATCCGCAAATGCATTACATCAAACCAGCGACAAAAGCCCATCTTTCACGCCTGGAACGTTTGATGATGTGTGATTTTACCATGCCGAAATAATCCAAAATTTGCTTGAACCCTTCCCAATGATAACGCTTGCACTGACTGCGCCACTTGAGATACTTCCACCCTGGCTGACCACCCTGCTTCACTGACAAGGTTTTTACTATTCGCCGTGTCAACCCGCTATAGCTCTGGCTTTTGTCTGCGCCTTTTTCGAAGGCAAAGCGTCTGTTGAAGACTCTTCCATCCACTTAATTAGTGTTCTGGTGAGGTGGTATAGGAGAAATGCTTTGTAAGCCGCCATTGTTTATGGGACGGAATTAGTTTATCCGTCCCATAAACCAGTCGATTCTTGAAATTAATACTTCACATTAAAGTATGCCCTCGGATAAGGATATATTCCTCCCCATCCATTCTGATCTTTGACAGTTTCTACAAAATAGTCACCTCTTGCAAAGAAAGAGCGCGATTGTAAATACCGGTAGGTTTCGCCTGGTTTTAACGAAATATTCTTGACTACGGGAAAATCTACATTGGGAGCCTTCCAACCTCGAAATTTTGCGTCAGGTCCCCTTGCACCCGCAGTAAGTTGCGAAATCGAAATGGGTTGTCCCCCGTTGTTGCGAATTTCAAACCATGCAGTGATCGTTTCACCAGGTTTAGGAGAATAATTCGATAGCCGCACACCATTTACAACATCTGCAAATCCAGAAATATTCTTGTAGCGATACGCATAAAATGGGCCTGGGGCATAAGATTCATATTCCTTGATGGTAGTTCCATCTACAACATTGTTCGTTTTATGAATTTCCAAGTTAAGGGTAGTATTGATGGCTTTTCCATTGTAACCATTTTCTTCATAGGCTTCGAATCTACTTCCTAATGTAATCCATCTAACAAAAATTACTACATGTCCTGAATTTCCGGGGCGCATATTATTGGTTATGTCTCCAGGATGTAGCGAATCGAAGTCAATCTTGACACCATAATCATTGGCAAGCCTGATGCCATCAGGATTATCAATTTGACCTTTACTGTTTTTCACTTGCCAAGCATAACTGGCAAATCCAGAGCAATCAGATCTATAACCATCTGGATATGCCCCCGAATTATATGGAACCTTACTATCTACCCAGATTTTTGCACGGGCGATAATCTGGCCTCCCATTTGTCGAGGGCCTGAGCCTTGCGCTTGTGCAGTTGTTGCCTGTGGGAATAGCAATACTGCAATTAGCAGAATGACAAAAAATCTTGTTTTCATTTTTATCCTTTTTTGAATGTCATTACAATTAGTCTTTGTTGAGTTGACCAAACTCATCTCGAATAGAAGTTTCGCTTCAAAGTCTGAGGCCCCCACCGCTTTTTATACGGCTAACTATTAATTACACGGACTCATGATAGTCTGCAACTATATCGCAAGCAAGAGAAATGTGCTACGCCACATTCATCCTTGGTTACCCCAAACGATCAGCAACACACCAATCTTAAGTTATTATACTCCACAGCTTGTTAGAGTGACACATTTACGAGCGACCATCTAATCCAAAACCTAAAACTCACTCAACCACGCCGGCACTGCAATCCGCTTGCCGCTCATCCTATAGCACCGAGAACACCGGTATTCACAGAAGCCGCCCATCGCTCTTAATCGAAAATCGGGGCTGTCCAAAAATAACTAGACAGCCCCGACTTTCCTTCAAGCCTTATTTATCGCACACGAAAGGCCGTAAATACAGGCCGGTGTAGGAAGCATCGCAGGCGCAGACTTCTTCGGGGGTGCCGGCCACCACCAGCTCGCCGCCGCGGTCGCCGCCCTCCGGGCCGAGATCGATCAGCGTATCGGCCACCTTGATGATGTCGAGATTATGTTCGATAATGAAGACGCTGTTGCCGGCATCCACCAGGCGCTGCAGCACCTCGATTAGCTTATGCACATCGGCGGCGTGCAAGCCCACCGACGGCTCATCCAGCACATATAGGGTGCGACCGGTGGCGCGGCGGGCCAGCTCTTTCGCCAGCTTCACCCGCTGCGCCTCGCCGCCCGAGAGGGTGGGAGCCGGCTGCCCAATGCGCACATACCCCAGGCCCACATCTTGCAAGGTTTGCAAGCGGCTCACCATTGGCCCAAAAGCCGAGAAGAACTCCAGGGCATCGTCCACGGTCATATCCAGCACTTCGGCGATGTTCTTATCTTTGAAACGCACCTGCAGCGTCTCGCGGTTGAAGCGCGCCCCATGGCACACATCGCACGGCACGTACACATCGGGCATGAACTGCATTTCGATGCGCAGCTGCCCCTGCCCCTGGCAGGCCTCGCAGCGCCCACCGTGAACGTTGAACGAGAAGCGCCCCGGTTTGTAACCGCGCACCTTGCTTTCGGGCAGCTCGGCGAACAGGCTGCGAATTTGATCGAACAGGCCGGTGTAGGTTCCGGGGTTAGAGCGCGGCGTGCGCCCGATGGGCGACTGGTCGATATTGATGATCTTATCCAGGTGCTCGATGCCTTCGATCCGGTCGTGGGCGCCGGGCAGAGTGTGCGCCCGGTTGAGCGCCCGCGCCAGCGATTTGTACAAGATTTCCACCATCAAGGTCGATTTACCTGAACCGGACACACCGGTGACACACACCAATTCGCCCAGTGGGAAGGTCACGTCGATATTCTTGAGGTTATGCTCCCGCGCCCCCACCACTTTGAGCGCCTTGCCATTGCCCACGCGGCGTGTTTCGGGGATGGGCACTTTCAACCGGCCCGAAAGATAGGCCCCGGTGAGCGATTCGGGTGAAGCGATGATGTCGTCCACCGTGCCTTCGGCCACCAAACGTCCGCCCAGCTCACCCGCCAGTGGGCCGAGATCAAGAATCCAATCGGCGGCCAGGATCGTATCCGTGTCGTGTTCCACCACCAGCACGGTGTTGCCCAGGTCGCGCAAGCCCATCAGGGTGTGCAGCAGACGGTCATTATCCCGCGGGTGCAGGCCAATGGAGGGTTCATCGAGCACATACAGCACGCCCATCAGGCGCGAGCCGATCTGGGTGGCGAGGCGAATACGCTGCGCCTCGCCGCCCGAAAGCGACGCCGCCGAACGCTGCAAGGTCAGGTAATCCAGCCCCACATCCACCAGGAAGCCCAGGCGGGCGATAATCTCTTTAAAGATACGCTCGGCGATGGCCTGCTGGCGCGCCGAGAGCGGCGAGTTTTCATCGCCGGCCAATTTCCGCACCCAATCCAGCGTGCGCAGCACCGGCCAGGTGGTGGCTTGAACAATGTTCACATTGTCAATCGTCACCGCTAAGGCTTCGGGGCGCAGGCGGTTTCCATTACACACCGGGCAGACCTGCTCGGTCATCATTTCGTTGATGCGCTCGCGCATATATTCGGAGGATGAGTCGTTATAGCGCCGCTGCAAGTTTCCGATGACGCCTTCAAAGGCCATGCGGAAGGTCGAGCGCCGCCCGTCTTTATTCTTATAATGCACCGTTACTTCGCGGCCATTCGTGCCGTACAGCACCACCTTCAATTCATCCTCCGAGAGCTTTTCCACGGGCGAGTTGAGATTAATATGGTACTGATGCGCCACCGCCTCCAGCAGCTGCCAGTAATAGCCGCCTTCATCACGCGGGCCGCGCCATTCCGAGGATGATATCGCCCCTTCGTTGAGCGACAGGCGCTTATCGGGGATGAGCAAATCGGGGTCGATCTCCAGCTTGCCGCCCAAGCCCTGGCATTCAGGACAGGCCCCGTGCGGGGTGTTGAACGAGAAGGTGCGCGGTTCAATTTCGGGCAGCACCGAGCCATGTTCGGGGCAGGCCAGATGTTCCGAAAACTGCACATCGCGCCCGGCGCTCTCGATGGCGTTGCCGTCGGGGTCGGTACTGCGTTCCCCCAAGATATGAACGGTCATATAACCTTCGCCAAATTTGAGCGCGGTTTCCACCGAATCGGTGAGACGGGTGACGAACGCCTGGCGATCCTGATCGGCCTCATCCGGATGAATCACCAGGCGATCTACCACCGCCTCAATGGTGTGAATTTTGTAGCGATCCATGGGAATGTCGTCGTCTAATTCGAATACCTGCCCATCCACACGCACACGCACAAAACCGGCCTTGCGCACTTCTTCTAGCACGGCCTGGTGAGTTCCCTTGCGCCCCCGCACCACCGGCGCCAGGAGCAGCAGGCGGGCGTTTTCCGGTAAGCGCCGAATTTCATCGACGATCTCTTGAGCCGACTGCTTCGCCACCGTGCGCCCACACACCGGGCAGTGGGGGATGCCGGCGCGGGCGTACAGAAGACGCAGGTAATCGTATATCTCGGTCACCGTTCCCACCGTGGAACGCGGGTTATGCGAAGCGCCCTTTTGATCGATTGAAACCGCCGGCGAGAGGCCCTCAATGGCGTCTACATCCGGTTTTTCCATCTGGCCCAAGAATTGGCGGGCATAGGCCGAAAGCGATTCGACATAGCGGCGCTGCCCCTCGGCGAAGATGGTATCAAACGCCAACGACGACTTGCCCGACCCTGACAGCCCGGTAATCACCACAAACTTATCGCGTGGGATTTCAACAGTGATATTTTTGAGGTTGTGTTCACGTGCGCCCACAACCCGAATTACATTTTGAGTCATACAGCCTCCGGGGCAAACCTGTTACCCGCCTGATAATAAAACGAATCATTATTATACCAAGTCATCGTCAGTCCCCGGCCTCAATTATAGAACGTCCGTTCGCGTTGTCAAGGGAAAAATTTTTCCTCCGCGCACTCAGGTGCTTAAGATTGCGGTCTTAAGCGGTGGCTTTCTGCCTCCCAGTTACGTAAAATTACCCTATGAGAGTCAAATTCATCCTCCCCGCTCTAACCGAAGCCAAAAGCCCCTTCTGGCGACCGATTAAGTATTCGCTTTTCCCGCCATTGGGTTTGGCGACCCTGGCCGCTTACCTGGACGAAGACGATCAGGCCAGCCTGCAAGACGAACATGTGGAAACGCTCGATCTTGACGACGCCGCGGATGTGGTGGTGATCCAGGTGTACATTACCAACGCCTATCGCGCCTATCAAATCGCCGATCACTATCGCCGGCGTGGGGCGTATGTGTGCCTGGGCGGGCTGCACGTCACCGCCCTACCGGACGAAGCCGCACCCCACGCCGATAGCATCTTTCTTGGCCCCGGCGAAGATACCTGGCCGGCCTTCTTACGCGATTACCGCGCCGGCCAGGCGCAAAAACGCTACGTTTCATCGCAGCGCAGCTTGATTGGGGCGCCGCCGGTGCGCCGCGACCTGATCCAGCGCCGCCTGTACCTGGTTCCCAACTCGTTGGTGGTGTCGCGCGGCTGCCCCCACGCCTGCGATTTCTGCTATAAAGAAGCCTTCTACGCCGGGGGGAAGAGCTTTTACACGCAAACCGTAGACGCCGCCCTGGCCGAAATTGAACGCCTGCCCGGGCGTCATTTATACTTCCTGGACGATCATCTGTTTGGCAATCCGCATTTCGCCGGCGCCCTGTTCGCGGGGATGCGCGGTATGGGGCGGGTGTGGCAGGCTGCCGGCACGGTGCAATCGGCGCTGAAACCCGGCATGATCGAGCAAGCCGCCGAAGCCGGGCTGCGCAGCCTGTTCGTCGGCTTTGAAACGCTCAGCTCGGCCAATTTGCGCAGCCAAAACAAACCGCACAACCTGCACCGCGATTACCGCGCCGCCATCCGGCGCTTGCACGACGCCGGGGTGATGGTTAACGCCAGCTTTGTTTTTGGCATGGATGACGACGACGCCAGCGTGTTCGACCGCACAGTGGATTGGGCCATCGAACAGGGCTTAGAGACCGCCACCTTTCACATCCTCACCCCCTACCCAGGCACCGCCTTACACCAGCGCATGCAAGCCGCCGGGCGCATCACCAATCAAGATTGGGATAAATACGACACCCGTCACGTGGTTTACCAGCCGGCTCGCCTCTCTCCAACTGAACTGGAAGCCGGCTATTGGCGGTCTTATCAACGCTTTTACCGCTGGAGCGCCATCTGGCAGGGCGCTTCTACCCACCCGGCGCTGGCTGAGCGTGTGCGTCACCTGGCTTACGCCGGCGGCTGGAAGAAGTTCGAACCGTTGTGGGATAAGGTGATCCGGCTGCAGCGGGTAGCGAACTTTTTACCGCTGCTCGAAAATCTGCTGGCGCTCGGCCAAACCCAGCCTGAAGGCGTCCGCCCCCTGGGAGCCGCTCACCTCCAGCCGGAGCGCGCAATGTCGCCATCCACGCCGGATAGCTCAGTGAACGACCAACATAGGTGAAGTAACCCGACTGCGAGACGATCAGGCTCCAGGGGTGTGATAAAATCCGTTTGACGGTGCGTCACCGGCGCGTTCGCCGCCCGCCGCCGCCAGGCCGCCCGCCTTCACAAGGCCAACGCCGCCGCAAGACAGACGCCCTTCTCCACCCGTCCGCCCCCCAAGGAGCAAGTTATGTCATCTCACCTGGCCGATCTGATTGAAACTACTCACGTTGAGCCTGGAACGTTGGCGATCTTTTTCATCGCCCAGGCCGGTTTTGTCTATAAAACCCCCTCTGGTAAGCGCATCGCCATCGACCCCTACCTGAGCAACTGCGTCACCCGCCTGGAGGGCAGCCGGCGATACGGCTTTAAGCGCATGATCCCTACGCCAATCCAGGCGGAAGAATTGGCCGTGGATGTGGCGCTTTCCACCCACTTCCACCTCGATCACCTGGATATCGACGCCATACCGGTGTTGGCGCAGCGGCCCGGCTTGCACTTCATCGGCGCGCCGGACTGCCAGGCCGAGTACGAAAAATTGGGCCTGCCGCCAGAGCGATACACAATTCTGCATCGCGGCGAGAGCCTGGATTATGGCGAGTTTCAACTGCGCGGCGTCTACGCCGATCACGGCGACCTGGCTCCTCAAGCCCTGGGGGTGATCTTACAGGTGGGGGAAATCACCGTGTGGCAAACCGGCGATACCGGCTTCCGCCCCGACCAGTGGCAAGACCTGCTGGCCCAGGGTGTAGACGTCATCATCCCCCCGATCAATGGGGCGTATGGCAACCTTAATGCCCACGAGGCCGCTCACCTGGCCCACCTGGCCCGCGCCCGGGTGGCGATCCCATGCCATTTTTGGATGTTCGCCGAACACGGCGGCGATCCGGCCCAATTTATCGAAGCCTGCCAGGCAAACGCCCCCCACACCCAGCCGCTGCTCATGGCTCCGGGAGAGCGTTTTATCTTCCAGAAATAGATTTTTGCGGCAGATTAAAGAAAAAGGTGTTTGCCGGCGCGCGCCGGCAAACACCCATGCCCCTATCCCATTCACCCCCATGTTACAAGCCTAATTTTACGGCCAGAAGGGTTGAACGTACTCCACATCGATGCTGATGCCCGCTCCCGAGCCGGTGATATCCATCTTATCCGTGATGGAGGCGGTATACACCACCGCCACGGGCAAATTCTGCCCCAGGCCCAGGTCTAGCATGCCCATCAAAAACGATCCAGGTTTCGTTCCGGTCACTTTCCACAGGTAGTTGCAGTCTAATTCCAGGTCGCTCACACGGGCCAGGCTCAGGCTTTGCCAGTTTATGGCAGCCGCAGGCGTATCGCCGGGGCGATAACTGAGCGCCGGGCGGGCCATGCCACACGCATTCGCATCGTTAAAGTTATGGATGTTGATGGCGGTAGCATAATTACCCGGCTTAACCGGCGGTTCGCCATTGGAAGTTGCCTGGCGGTATCCGCACACAAACTTAATCGCATAGCGCGCCCCGGCGCTGCAGCCGTTGAACTGAAGCGGCGGAATGGCGGGCGGCAGAGGCCCGCCTGGTGAAACGGCGCTGGCCGTGGCAGCCGGCTGTTGGTTAGGAACCGGCGTGGCGCTGCCCCCGGGTGGAGGGTCTTGGGTGACGATGGCGCGCGTGGGCCGCGGCGTTTTATAGGGGGCCGCGGTAGGCGCAGGCGGGGGTTCGGTTATTACGGGCGGCTCCTTCGTCACTTCGGTGACCTTCGCCTCGGTGGGCGTAAACCCCAGCGGCCCCAGGTCGGCGGATGCCAGGCCCACTCGCCCTATCGAGCCTAACGTCAATACCGCCACCAAGCCAAGGAGCAATAGTGCAGCTTTTAATCTTGTGTTTTTCATCCATAACCTCCTGTTTTCCATACCGCGCCTGGGCGCTGGGCCTACCGCGCAATGATAGGCATAAAGATACTTTGCTTAGTCGTGTAAGGCGCATTTGCCTGCATGGCAGGGTCGCCTAGTAAAGTGAATGTGTCAATCATATAGCTATAAGCCGGCACATTCGCCAATAAGTTAAGCTTGCCCAAGAGGGTAAGTTGACCCAATTCTGGTTCCTGGTCAACCAGCAGGCCGCGCATAAACCCCTGCGCCAGGTAAAAGTGTCCGTTAGAAAGCCCCAACCCGCTCATCCCCCAGGTTGCCGCAGCCCCGCCATCGGCCTTCAACAGTAAAGCTTCATCGAGGGCGGTTAGATCGGGCAGTTGAAACTCACTGGTGAAACAGGTCATCTCTAGCACGATGGGCGTACGAACACCATTCGATAGCGCCGGAGTGTCGCTGATATGTAAGAAGTTCTCAATCGCCCATTGATGATAGGACGAATGCCCAAAGAAGACCATCGCCAACGCGCCATCCTGAAAAGATTGCAGCACATTGGTATGCATCTGCGCCGCAGTGACCGGCGGCTGGAAATAGAGTTTATTAGCGGTATAGGGAGCGCCGATCGTATCCGCGGCGAGCTGATCTTGATAGGCGATGAAGTCGCCGGCGCTGTCGGCGTCATCCGCCACCAGGGTGACGCGTTTCGTCCAGTCGCCCTTTAGCGCCTGGCCTTCGTAAACCAGGATTTTATTCACCACGGTTTGGGTTTCGGCCAATGAATTGACCGGCAAACGCCCAAGCAGCATATCGGGCAAGTTATCGGCGCCGTCCACCGCCACGAACAGGTTATCGGCGGCGGTTTCACCCGCCCAAGGATCCACCATCGCCAGGTAAGGCGGCAGGTAGCTGGGGTGACTGGTGGGCAAGTAGCCCTTCGGGTCGTACGTGCCATCGCCCACGAGCAGCACATATTGAGGCCGGGTGGGCCAGGTGTGGTAGGCGTCATCGAGATAATCGCGAATAGCCTGCGGATCGGGCCGGCCAAAAGCGTAGGTATCGTAGATGGGCTGCAAGGTTTGCACACTGGCGCCGTCCAGGGCCGTCTGGCGAGCATTGAGCAGCGGGGTCAGGCCGGAGGCAAAGGCCAGCGGCGAGATCGCCAGGTACGCCACACCGTTGAAACCGTTTTCTCCCACCACCGGCAAGTTCTGCCTCGGGCGCACCACCAACGGTTGCAGCACCCCTTCGGCGGTTGTGGCTTGATAACGCTGCACCGCTACCGGGTTGGGATCGCTAAAGCCGATCACCGCGCCGGACACCTGAACATCGGTCAGGCGCAGCGGGTGAATCGGATCGGTGACCTGGTAGGCGCGCAGCCCATTCGACGAGCTGAGCTTGATCTGGTAAGCGCGCTGCACCGGATCGCCGGTGAAAATAAGCGCCGCCGGTGGGGTCGGGGCAGCTCCCGGGGCGTTCAGAGGCATTTGCAGTTCGAAGGCGTCAAGCCACATACCGTCCTGGCTTACCCCGCTTAGACCCGGCAGGTTGAGCGCCAGTTCATTGGCCCCATTCAAAATTTGTCCCGCCGGTAGGTCGTAGGTAAAAGAAACCGACTTCTTCCCGTTCCAGGTTTCTTCGCCCAGCAGCACGGCGTTCCAGTAAATTTGCACTTTATGATCGGGGTTTTGGATGGTCTCGGTAAAGCTCACCAGGTGAACGGTTAACTTCCCCGGCTGTAACAGGTCAACATTCGCCAACTGCACCTGGGTCTTGACCGGGTTATGGTTGGGCAGCGAAACTTCCTTCCACGCCCACCGTTCGCCGTCATAACCGGCCGGGATGGTTCCACAGTAACACCGGGGGGTGTAGATCAGGTTTTCTTCAAAAGTTTGCGCCAGGTTCACCCGACCTGGCAGCACGGCGTTGGGGCTGGCCGAGCGAGCGCCCATGCGCGCGCCGGGGGTGGAACCTTCCGCCAACAAATAGGTGTCGTAATTCGCCCAGCGGTTGAACTGCGGGTCGGCGTAGAACAGCAGGCGTTCGCCGGGTTCAAAAACCGCGTCGCCGTCGCCATCCCATTCAGCGTCCACTTCTTGCGCATCGTGGAGGATGTGTAGATTTTGCGGGTTCACCGAAGCCACGGGAAAACCGGCGGCTTGTAGATTGGCGTAGCTAAGTTGGGTCAGGCCACGCACCGAGGTTTGGATGATCCAACCCGGGGCGAGAGCGGGTAAGGGAGACCGGCGATCCGCCTGGATAGGCGATACCTGGGCGTGCTGCGGATTAATCACCACCTGGCGCAGCAGTTGGGCCGCCGCGTCTTGCGCTTCTACCGCGGGTGCGGCGCTGGCGCCAAAGTTAAAGCGTACGCTCACCAATTCCGTTACCTGCGCACCGCCGTCTTTGGGCAGCACCGGATAAAAGCTCAGCCGCGCCAGGTTGACCCCCGCCAGCTTACCGATAGGCTCCCACATCACCACAGCGTAAGCCGCCGTGGTGGGCAAGCCAGGTTCAGCCGGGCTGGCGTTCATCGCGGGCGACCAACTGCCATCGGGTTGCAGCTCAGCTGCCGCCGGAGCCAGGGCGCGTTCCAGCTCACCGTCGAGTGCTAGAAACTCGGCTTGCAGATCGAGGATTTCCAGGCTGGGCTGAGCGCCGGGCGGCAGCGCGGCTAACACGCTCGCCACAGGCAGGCGCGGCTGGCCGGGGGTTTCCAGGTTGGTAAAACCCGCCACACCCAGGCGCAGCGCGCCGCCAGGCAAGGTTGTAACCGTGGGTGGGTCTGCTTGCCAGGTGAGGGTGATCCCCTGCGCATCCACCCGGCTGTATACCGGGCTTCCTTGCTCCACCGGCTCGCCCCGCTCTATTTGGCCGCCTTTCTCCACATCCTTAGCGGCAGCCCACCCTCCCCCATCGAACGCCCCCACCCCCGCGCTGCCAAACAGCAGCGCCAGGATGACCAACGCCTGGAACGAGACGGCCAACCCCATGCGTGAACCATTATGGACGTTAAGCATGGCTACTCCTTTCTAAGTACCGGCAGGAAGCGCCAGTAAACCGACACAATGATCTGAGACTTGAAAATGATGCGCCCGGAGGCGTCTTCCTGAACCAGCCAGTAGTACCATACCCCATCGCTGGGCAGGCTGTCAGAGGTTTGATACTGCGCCCCGGTGACGCCGCCGTGCTGAGGCTGGATCTTCACCAGCTCGGCCGTGCTAAAGTCATCGGCAGCCGAGCGATACAGGTGAAAGTCTAGCCCGCCGCTCTGCATAATGGTCGCCCATTCCAGGTTGACCTGCCAGGGGGCAAAGCTCGCCAGGCGCAGGTAAGACAGGGTTACCCCGGTGGGCGTACCAGTCACAACCGGTGCGTCGCTGGTGTTATCGTTCGGGTTCGGGTCCGGGGTCTCGGAGCCAACCCGCGCCGTATTGGTAAACACGCCATTCGCCCAGGCTTCCACAAACACCGCCAGGGTAATCTGGCGCGTCTCGCCGACCTGCATCGTCCCCAAGTTCCATGTCAAAGGCGTAGGGCCGCCGTCGGCGGAAGGCTCGGCAGACAACAAGCGCACTTCGGCCGGCAGCGTATCGCTAACAATCACGTTTAGCGCCGGCGAAGGCCCGGCATTGTGAACCGTCAGCAGATAGTGCATCTCGTTTTCAGGCAGCACCGGATTGGGCAGCGCTTCTTTTATGATGGACAGGTCGGCGACGCCGGTGATGGTGGTGGTCTCATCATCTTCGTTATTTTCGGGCTGCGGGTCGGGCGTGCTGCTCGTCACCGAGGCCAGGTTCGTGAAGTTATCGACCGCCCAATCGGCTACGCGCACCACCACCGTGATCTGGCGAGTGGCATTGACCGGCAGCGTGCCCAACGCCCAGGTAAGTGGGTTGGGGCCTCCGGCTGGGGTGGGCTGCGCCGAAACGTACTCGGCCTCGCCCGGCAGCCAATCGCTCACCACCACGTTCTGGGCATCCGATGGCCCCAGGTTATGCACGGTGAGGGTGTACGTCACCACCGATCCATTGAGGGCGATATGCGGCTGCCCATCCTTGGCAATCGACAGGTCGGCCAGCGGGTCGAGACCCGTGACGGTGGTGGAGGTGTTGTTGGCGGGGTTCGATTCCGGCGTGGAAGAACCTACCACAGCCGTATTCGTAAATGGATCGGTTACGTCGGGCGCGATCATCACCCACAAGGTGATCTGTGTGGTCTCCCCCGCCGCCAAAGCGCCCAGGTTCCAGGTCAACGGCGCGGGGCCGGTGGTGTTGGCGGGCGACGAGCCTACAAAGGTCAGGCCGGCCGGGAGCGCGTCGGTAACGACCACATCTTGCGCATCCGATGGGCCATGATTGACCACCGTCAGCGTGTAGGTCATGATCGTTCCAGGGGTAGCCGGGTCGGGCTGATCGAGCTTAAGGATGCTCAGATCAGTCAGCGTGATCACATCCACCGGCGTGGAGCTGGTGTTGTTAGTGGGGTCAGGATCGGGCTGCGAAGCGCGCACCATGGCCGTATTGGTGATCACGGTTCCGGTGGGCACATCGGCGTCGATCCTGGCATGGATGGTGATGGTGGCCGATTTGTTGACTTCGATCACGCCTAGCGAACACTGCACGCTGTTCCAGCAGAAGCCTTGGCTGGCCTGGGCGTCGATGAGCGTCAGACCGGCCGGCAGGCTGTCCACCACCTCAACATCGGTGGCGCGCGCCGGGCCGTGGTTGACCACCAGCAGGGTGTAGGTGAGCGTGTCACGCCCAGCGACTACGGTGGATGGCGTCGCCGTCTTGAGGATCGACAGATCGGCGGGCGCCATGGGCGGTTCGATCACATGCGTTTCTTCATCATCGGTCAGGATCGAAGTCGGGTCAAGCGGGGTTGCACTGCCCACGGTAGCCGTGTTGTACAAGATCGTGCCGCTGAACACATCTACTGGAACCTGCACCGTCACCAGGAAGCTGGCTTGTTCACCCGCCGCCACCTTGCCTAATGTGCAAACCAGGCTGCCGGTGGGGCCTTCTACACAATGATCGGTGCTGCTCAGGTAGTTGACTTGCGCCGGCAGCGTATCCGTCACGATCACCGCTTGGGCGTCGGACGGACCTTCATTGCGGACATTGATGGCGTAGATGAGCAGTTCGCCCTGGCCCACCGGGTCCACCAGGTCGTGCTTTTCGATCACCAGGCGGGCATTGGTTACCACCTGGTTCGAGCATGAGTCGCTGTTATTGGTCGGGTCCGGGTCAAAGGTGTCGGTGAAGCCGGTGACCTGGTTTGTGATGACCTGGCCGGGCAAGATCTCCGACCCTACCAGGGCGGTCAAAACCACCGTCACGGTTTCCCCAGGCTGGAGGTCGCCAAACTGGCACAACCCACCCAGGCAGGGCTGCCCGGTGGTGGTGTGGGCGTCGACGATGGTCATGCCTACCGGCAAGAAGTCTTTCAGATCAACGTCTTGGGCAGTAGACGGCCCTTGATTGGTGGTGACAATCGTGTAGGTGACAATCTCACCGGCAGTCAAATCACCCACCGGGCAGGTCTTTTCCACGATCAGGTCGCTCTGAGCGATGACCGTGGTGACGGCGCTGCCGGTGTTGTTTTCGGGGTGGGCGTCGGGCGTAAGGCTGCCGATCACCGCCAGGTTATGCAAGCTCGACCCCGGAGGCGTATCCTCCGACACGTTCACTACCACCTGGAAGGATAGCATATCGCCGGGCTGCATATCAGGCAAGCTGCACAGGATTACCTGCGGCTGCGAGCCGGTTGCTGCGCACGGCATATTACTGCTAAGTAAGCTGACCATAAGCGGGAGGGTGTCGGTGACGACGACTTGCTGCGCCAAAGACGGCCCCAGGTTGGCAGCGATGAGGGTATAGGTGAGCGTTTCGCCGGCCACTACGGGGTCGGGGGCGTCGCTCTTCGATAGACGCAGATCGGCGCTGGGTTGCAGCAGCGTCGGGTCGGAGGCGTTGTTATTGGTTGGGTCTGGATCAGGCGTTTGGCTTGAAACCTGCGCCAGGTTGACCAGTGTGCCCTGCGGCAAGCGCACATCGGGCAGCACAACCAGATCGAAGCCGGTAGAGGCCCCCACCGCCAGGTTGCCCAGGCTGCAAGTGACCACATCGGGGTTGGTTTGGCTGCGCACACACGAAGCGCTGCTCGATATAAAGGTGATACTCAGCGGCAGCGTGTCGGTAACGACTACCACGGCGGCCAGCGACGGCCCCAGGTTCGTGACCGCGAGGCGATAGGTAAAGAGTTCGCCTGGGATCATCACGCCGGTATGCTGCTTGGTGATTGCCAAATCGGCCAGGCGATCGGTGGTATTGGTAACGGTCGAGGTGTTAGGATGCGGACCAGGGTCGGGCGTCACGCTGGTTACCTGAGCGCGATTGCGCAACAGCGTTCCAGGGGACAGGTTAGCATTCACCCGCCCCACCAGGACGATGACAGCCTGCGCCCCCACGTCGAGGTCGCCTAGCATACACACCGTTAGCGAGCAGATGCCCTGGCTGGGTTCGACGCTGATCAGCGCCACCCCCGCCGGCATAAAGTCCCACACCTGCACTGCTTGCGCCAGGGATGGGCCGTAATTGGTAACGACGATGGTATAGGTAATCAGGTCGCCGGCGATCACTGGATCGGGTATCGTCAACTTCTGAATACCCAGGTCGGCCAGGCCAATGATCGAGGTATCAGCATCGTCGCGGTTGTTCTCCGGATTGCTGTCGGCCGTAGAGCTGGTCACGACGGCGCGGTTCTCCAGGCTGGAGCCGGGGATCAGGTTGGCGTCGGAGCGCACTTCCACCGTGAAGGCGGCAGATGCGCCCGCGGCCAGCGACGCCAGGCTGCACGTCACCATGTCCGGCGCGCTGAAGGCGCAGCCCGTACTGGCTGAGACGAAGCTCACGCCGGCGGGCAGGGTGTCGGTTACCACCAGGTTTTGCGCCAGCGATGGGCCATGGTTGAACAGGCGCAGGCTGTAGAGAATGTTCGTGCCGGCCGCCGCAGTGGGCGTGGCCTGTTTTTGCAGTTCCACATCGGCCATGGGGGCCGGGGTGGTTGTGGCGTCGTCGCGGTTATTGCTGGGGTCGCCGTCCGGGGTCAGGCTGGCGACTTCCGCCGTGTTGACGAAGGCCGCCGTTGCCAGGCTGTCCAGTTGGGCGAACACATCCACCGTGGCCGAAGCCCCGGCCGCCAGCGCGCCCAGGTTGCAGGTCAGTAGATCGCCCGCCAGGCTGCAAGAGCCTTGCGAGGCCATCACCACCACCGACGATAACACTGCCGGCAGCGTATCGCTGACCACCACGCCCTGGGCGTCCGAAAGGCCGAGGTTCTCCACCACGATCTGGTAGCTCACCCCACCGCCCGGAACTGCGGTTAGGGGGCCATTCTTGTTCAGACGCAGATCAGCTTGCGTGGTCACCTGGGTGGTTTCCGCATCCTGGTTGTTCGCCGGTTGGCTATCCGGGTTGGCCGCCGACACCTGCGCCAGGTTGTTCAGCGCGGTCTGCTGCGCCGGGTCTACCCGCACCACGATTACGACCGCAGCGTTGGCCCCCACCGCCAGGTCGCCCAACAGGCAGGCGACCCCGCCGCTGCACGCGCCTTGCGACGGCGTGGCGCTGACAAAGCTCGTGCCCGCCGGCAGGGCGTCCACCACTTGCACGTTCGTGGCCGGGGCCGGGCCGTAGTTGGTCACGCTCAGCGTGTAGGTCAACAGATCGCCGGCCGTCACCGGATCGGGGCTGTCGCTCTTGACGATGCCCAGGTCGGTCGGGTTCAGCGCCGACTGGTGCACCGTGGTCGTTTCCGTATCTTGATTGTCGCCCAGGTTGCTCTCAGGCGTGGCGCTGCTCACCCGGGCCGTGTTCACCACGGTGGTTGGGTCGGGCAGAGCGGCGTCGGCGCGCACTTGCACCCACACCGAGGCCGTGGCCCCGGCCGCCAGGTCGCCCAGGCTGCAGGTCACGACCCCGCCGCTCTGGCTGCACACCGGCGATGCGCCGGCGTACACCGTCCCGGCTGGGATGGCGTCTGTCACAACTACATTTTGCGCCAGCGATGGCCCGGTGTTGGTGATCCACAACTGGTACAGGATCAGTTCACCCGCCGTCACCGGATCAGCCAAATCGGCTTTCACCAGCGCCAGGTCGGCCAGCTGCGTTACGCCGGTGGTCTCGGAGGCGATGTTATTGCCCGGCTGCGGGTCAAATTGATCCGCTGAGACCGAGGCGGTGTTCACCACCTGGTTACCCAGGTAATCGGCGTTCACCCGCAGCACCACCTCAATCGTGGCGACCGTGGTCGAGTACACCGTCCCCAGGTAGCAGGCCCCGCCCAGCGAGCAGTGTTCATCGCCCGCATCCGGGTTGTTGGCCGTCAGCGACAGCGCCGTTGCGCCCGCCGGGATCAGTTCCAGCACGCGCACATTGGTGGCCGACTGCGGCCCGGCATTCGTTACGGTTAAGGTATAAGTCACCACATCGCCCGCCCGCACACTGGCCGGGCTGCCGCTCTTCTGCAAGCCCACCTCGGCGCTCGGCCCCTGCGGTTGTTCCACCGGGGTGTCGATGCTGGTCACATTGTTGCTGGGATCGCTGTCCGGCGTGGCGGCTCCCACCAGGGCGGCATTGGTCAGCAGCGTCCCCGAAGGTACGTCGCCCACCCGCACGGCGATCAGGTACGCCGAAGTCGCTCCGGCCGCCAGGTCGCCCACACTGCACACCACCTGACCTCCGGCATAGACGCAGCCCGGCGTGGCGCTCATGAAGCTCACATTCACAGACAGCGTGTCGGTGACGATCACGTCCCGCGCCGCCGATGGCCCGGCGTTGCTCACCAACACCTGGTACACCAGCGCATCCAACGGCCCAACCGGGTCGCTCAGCGCCACTTTGCGCACGCTTACGTCTGCATCTACGGTTATTTGCGTTGTGATGGTAGCGGTGTTGTTACTGGGGTCGCTTTCATCTACCGAGTATGCCGCGGCGGTGTTGACTACGCTCCCCGCCGGCGCATCGCTATCCACCCGCGCCGTCACGGTAATGGTGCGCGTCTCGCCAGCTGGCAGGCTGCCGAACTGGCAGATCGCTCCGCCGCACACCCCGCCGTCACTGGCGCTGATCCGTTCCAGGGTCAGCCCTGCGGGCAGCTGGTCTTTCACATCCACCTGCCGCGCCGTGCCCGGGCCGAGGTTGTTCACTTGCAGAGTATAGGTCACCCATTCGCCCGCCAAAATTGGGTTGGGCGTGTCTTGTGTCTTGGTCACTACCAGGTCGGCCCGCCCCAAGATCGAGGTGTCGGCGTTGGCCTGGTTATTAAGCGGGTTACTGTCGGGCGTGGAACTGGTCACGACAGCGCGGTTCTCCAGGCTGGAACCAGGTTCTACCCCGGCATCCACTACCGCCTGGACGACATATTGCACTTCGGCGTTGGCCGCTAAAGCGCCTACCAGGCAAACGATCTGCCCAAGGTTCTCGCTGCATCCAACCGCGGGGGTAATGCTCGAGAAATTCAGCCCCGACGGTAAGTTATCGGTTAAGACCACCCCACTGGCATCTGAAAGACCCAGGTTGCGCAGGGTGAGGGTGTAGGTTGCGGTTGCGCCAGGATAGGCCGTCGGCGTACCGGTCTTGGTTAGGGCCAGGTCGCTTTGACCGGTCAGGCCGGGCGTGGTTGAGGCGCTGGCGCCCGAACCAGGCGTGGTGCTGGTGGCAGTAGCGGTATTGGCTACCTGAGCGGCGGTTGCATTGGCGCGCACGACGCCTACCACCCATAAGGTGACCACCTGCCCCGGTTTGAGCGTGCCGATATTGCACGGGAAGGCGGCGCAATTGCCCTGGCTGGAGCTAATCGCCAAAGGTGTGAAACCAATCGGCAGCACATCGGCCACGGTCACATTGGCCGCGTCCGATACGCCCAGGTTGGTTACGGTGATAATGTAGGTTAAGTTGTCGCCCGGCGTGGCCGGGTTGGGATAGGCGCGCTTGCCCATCGCCAGGTTCGCCAGCGCGGTCACGTTCGAAACCGCCTGAGCGTCGTTATTCGCCAGGTTGATTTCGGGAGCCGGGCTGGTGATGCGGGCCGTGTTCAAGTAGCTGTCGGCGGGCGTACCGGCGGGGACATCTACCACCAGGGTGATGACCACCGATTCGCCTACCGCCAGGTTATGCAGAGCGCAGGTCATGCCCTCGTTGCAGACTGCGCCATTGCTGGCCGTGGCGGAAACGAAGCTAAACTCACGCGGGTAGGCGTCCACCACGATCACATCGCTGGCATTTGCCGGGCCATAGTTCGTCGCCACCAGGCGATAGGTGAAGCGTCCACCGCCGGCTACCATCGTAGCCGGGGTCACGCTCTTGGTCAGGCCGAGATCGAGCGGGTTGCCCACCTTTTGTAGATAGGTCGTCGGCTCCTGATCATATAGCACACTATCGGGTGTGACCGGCGTGCTGGTAGAAGCTTCCATCCGGTTCAAGCCCACCGTACCATTAGCCACAGTGTCGAGAACCCGCACGTTGACAAGGAAGTCGCGCACTTCACCGGGGGCCAGATCGCCCAGGGCGCACGTCAGGCGTCCGCCAGAGGGGCTGCCATCGTGGGTGCATTCGGGGCTGGTTCCTTCAAAGCTCACTTCAACCGGCAGCGTGTCGGAAATCACCACCGCCTGGGCCGTAGAAGGCCCGGTGTTGGTGATAACAATCTCATAGAAGTAGGTCTCACCGGCATAAACCGGGTCGGTTAGATCCACCTTGTTGATTAACAAGCGCGTCAGCGCGGTGATGTCGGTGGGATGGGTGTCTTGGTTATTCGCCGGGTTGGCGTCAGCCGTGTTGCTAAACGCCTGAGCGGTGTTGGTCACAGTCCCGCTGATGTCGGCCCCCACCGTGGCCGTGACCACAATGTTAACCGTCTGCCCGGTGGACAGATCACCCAGCTGGCAAATGCCGCTAACGCATAAACCTTGCGAAGCGGCGGCATTGACGTAGTTCAGACCGGGCGGCAGCAAATCCTTCAAGTCCACGCTGCGCGCCGTCGAAGGCCCGGTGTTGCCCACCGTGATGGTGTAGGTCACGATTTCGCCGGCGATGGCGGAAGCCGGGCCGGACTTGTTCACGGCCACATCGGCGCGAGTATAGACCTCCGTATCGACCTCGGCATGATTATTGGTGGTCGTGCCGTCCGGCGCTTCGCTAACGACATCCACCTTGTTGGTGAGGTCGGCGGCCAGGGGGGTGTTAGGATCAACCAAACCAACCACCTGTATCGTAACCGTCCCAGGCGACACCACCCCCAGGTTGCAAACGATGCGCCCGCCGGTTGGATTGGGGGTATGCGCACAGCTGCCCTGGCTCGGCGTGGCCGAAACAAAGCTCACCTGGAAGGGCAGCGTATCGGTGACGACGGTGGCCGTGGCATCCGGGCCATAGTTGCGCACCGTAATCAGGTAATTAATCAGATTTCCGGCCGTAACGGTGATCGGGCCGCTCTTCGTGACCCCAATTTCGGGAAGCGAAACATTGGCCGAGGCGGCGTCAAAGTAATCGTCAACTCCGCCCGAACCGTCGCGGGTCTCGCCATAAGTATCCGTAGGCGTGCTGGTATAGGAGATATGCGCTGTGTTGGGGATCAATGTGCCCGGCGCAACGCTATCTTTAACCACTGCCGCATAGCTCAAGCGCAAGGGGTTGGCTTGCGTCCAGATGGGGGCGACGACGGGGAAGGCGGCCAGCAAAAGCGGCGCGCCGGCGTCGTTGATTGCGCCAAGCGGCCCGCTGTTGATAGACAGCGAACCGGGGATGTAGCTGAGATTTGACGGCACTACATCCGAAATCGTCACATTGTAAGCCGTCTCGGTATCGCCCGGAGTGTGGTAAACCCGCAGGCTGTAGAAGACGATGCCGCCGGGGACGGAGTGCGTGGGTGTAACCACCTTAGAGACCAACAGGGTGGGTTCGATCAGCTCCGTATTTACCGGAGGCGTGGTGACGGGTGGCTGCGAGTCCCATTCCAGCGTAGCCTGGTTAGGAATAATCACGCCTTCCTGGTTGCCGATCACATTGCGCACCACCGCCGTATAGCGGATAAAGGATTGCGTTCCGGCCGGGATGCTGCTGTACAAAATGCGCAGGCTGTTGCCCACGGTCTGATCTACCACGCCCACGCCGCCGCTCACCTGCACGGTGTTAGTCAAAAGGAGCATGCCAGGGTCAACATTATCGGTGATGGTGATGTTATACAGCGTGGCGGTAATGGCGCGGTCAGGAACGGTGATGGTAAAGGCAACCGCTTCGCCAATCGTGGCCTGGTCGGGCGAGCTAGATTTCAGGATATAGGGGTCGATGGTGCGCACACCGTTGGAGTGTGTGCCGCCGTCATACTGGCGCTGCACCCCCACCGGTCCACCGCCCGCCTGGCTGTCGTAGGTCAGGTGGGCCTGGTTGTTGAGGCTTAAGCTGGCCGTAATCGCCGGCGAGACCGCCAACACCACGGTCAGGTCGATGGTTGTATGCTGGTTGGCGACGAAGGGCGTGCGCGGAGCCAGGCGGTTGAAGTCCCACACCAGGCTGCCGGTTGCGCCGGGAACTGGAGCGGGGGCGGCGGTGAGGATGGCGCCGGGGTCGCTGCTGTTCCAGGTGAAGGATTGCAGGCTCATACCGGCCGGGATGGCATCGACCAGCCGCAAGTTGTGGGCGGTGATGACCTGTTGGTTGGAGATGGTCAGGGTGTAGGTCACCAGGTCGCCGGCCCCCACCAGGCAGCCCGCCAGGCCGATGCGCGAAGCCAGCGCGTCGTCGAAGTAGGCATAATTCTGGTTTGAGGTGTAGAAGCCGCTCATTCCGGCTGCCAAGCGGGCCGGGCTGGCGTCGGTATAGCTAAACGCCAACGCCCCATTGACAAAGAATTGCAGGGTGTAGCCCTGAACGCGGGCTTCCAGATGCTGCCAGCGGTTAAGCCCATAGGCGGACGCAGCCTGGTTGACCAGGTTCGTCACGGTTCCACCTACCACCCGATCCAGGCGATAAGCGCCGCTGCTGCCGTTCAAATTGCGCCGCCAATACAGGCGATAATAAGTATTAACATTTGCAGCGCGCAAGATCACGCCCAGGTCATTATCTGTTGCGTTAGTTACGCCGCCAGATAGCGCGAGCGCCGAGAAGCTGTAATCGGTCCACGAGGCGTCTCCCGCGATAGCGCGCCGATTTGCGGTGGTGGGCATACGCAGCGTGTAGCTGCTGATGGCCGGAGTCCCCCCGCTGAATGTCCACCCTGTGCTGTTGCCATCGTTAAAGTTATCAACCAACAAAGAAGAGCTGCACAGCGAAGCCAGGTTGTAGTTCTTGTTGATATGCGCCAGCGGTTCCAGCACATCGGCTGCCGCGGTATCGCGATAGGTGTAGGGTTGGCCGTCTTGTGTGTACGTGAGGCGCAGCGCGTTAACCTGGCGAGCGTTGCCGGTCACCGGGTTGCCATAGTTGGCAGGCACATCTAAGATGACCGTCGTCACCACGCCCCGCGCGGTGATGACTCCATTCAGCACCCCCAGGTTCCAACGGATGTTGCCGCTGCCTAAATAGGCCGGGGCCACACTCGGTGTGGTCACCACAACCGGAGCCGGCGGGGTGGGGTTATCTTGATCTTGCTGATACTCCAGGCGCGAACCCACATAGCCCAGGCCAACGGGCAGCGTGTCGCTCAAGACGACATTCTGGTAAATGCCGTCAATATCCGGCAGGCCAACGGTGAAAGTGAAGACTTTGATATCGCCGATGGTTCCCGCCATGATCGTATTCGGCCCCTTATCGAATCTCGAGATCAGGGTGACATAGGCGGTGGTGTTGATGGCCGCATAGCGACAGCCTGTGGCGCAAGTGGCCGTGGCAGTCACCACGTTGGTATTCTGGCCGCTGCTCAACAATTGAGCCGAAACATTGGCCGTCCACGTCCCACCAACCGGCAGGGTGAAGGGCGGCGACCAGACGATTTGGTTGCCGACGATACTGGCCGATGTAGCAAACGACCCCGCCGTAGCGCTGATGGAGCCGAAGTTGCTACCCACCACATCCGTCACCACCACGTTGGGGGCTTCAGCCGTGCCGGTGTTGCGCACCGTCACCAACCACGTAACCGTCTCGCCCACATCGCGGAACTGAGTGAGCGGCGTCTTGGTCACGCTCAGATTCGGCGTGGTGAGGTTGAAATTAGACGAATTGGTATTGCTAGCGGTATAGGTGTTCGAGCAGCCGTCTTGCATGGCAAGATCGACCCGGTTGCTAACCGGCAAACTAATTGCAGCGCATGCCCCGGCCGATACGCTGTTGCGAACGCGGAACACAAGCGTGGTGATGCCGCGCGGCAGCAAATTGCCGCCGCTCCAACCAAACACCGGTTGGGCGGATCCCGAGGCGGGCAGCACATTGGGCGTGGTAGTGGCCGAGACTAAGCCGTCGAAGACATACCCGGTGGGAAGGGTGTCGGTCAGGTATACGTTGGCCGCCGGAGCGCCATTATTATCGATTTGCACGGTTATCAACCCGCCGCAGGTGCTCAAATTGCCGGAGGAGGTCAGGCTAAAGGCGTTGGGGCGGGTTTGCAGGGTGAAGTCGGTGTTGGCGGGCAAACCGGCGCAGACATCGCCGGCCGAGCAGCCGAATACCGCCAGGGCCTGGTTCTGCGTATCGCTGCATACCAGGTTGGTAACGGTTCCGGTAATAACAAAGGTTTGCGTAGCGCCCACGTTCAAAACCGGCGCGCCGCTCAAAGCCCATGTGACCTTGCCGCCGCTGTGCGTTCCGCCCAGGTTGGACGAAAGATAATTAAAGTTGGCCGGCAGGGTATCCGTCACCCATAAATTCAGCACATGCTGTTGACCTATATTGGTCACATCCACTTCCCAGCGCAGCGTATCGCCGGGGTAAGCATAGACAGGATTCGTCAATGGATAACCGCGCGTCACGTTATAGCCACGCTTGGTTGCGCTAAGCTTCGGGGCGTCGGTAATTAGCGTTTTGGCGTTTTCGCGGCCCGCCAGCGGGTTCGAACACACGTCCAGGCTGTCTACCGAGGATTTGACCATGGCCGCTGTGCCGGTACAGCCGGTGCGTACACGCATATAAATCGTAATCACATCGCCGGCCTGTCGCCGGCTCAGAATGTCGTAGCCTGCCGTGCCGGAGGCATAATCGCTAAAAGTCCAGGTGAGGGTCTGTTTATTGCCGCTCGTGACCACCACAGGGTTAAAGGGAACTCCCAGCAGTGGTAGACCGGTGGTTTCCCCAATCACCACATTGCCTTGCTCGTCTACCACTGTGGCCGTCACCGGGCCGGTGACGGTGACGTTGGTGAGGACATCAGTAATATTGAAATTAAACTCATCGGCGCTGGCCGAAGAGTTCTTCACCACCAACTTTACAAAGCCGGTTTCGCACAACGGCAAGTGGGCGCTTTGATCGTTGCTGGTGACTAAGAAGGCCACGCCGGGCAGCAGATCCACGTAGGCGTCTTCGCGGCCCTGGCATACGCCGCCGCCATCGCCCACCAGGCCGCATTCATCCAGCAAGGCGATGGTGAGGCGTGAAGGCAAATTGCACAGGCTGCCGATCTTGCCATGCACATCAAAACGCAGGCGGCCATAAGCCGGTAGGCTAGAGATGGTAAAGGTAATCACCTCCTGGCCGGAAGGCAGTGTGCCAGTGATCATCGCCACGGTATTGGTGGGAGCCGAGGCGCTGCTGACAGTGTAATAATTCAGCTTGTGGCCCAGCGGCAGGGTGTTGGTCACCACCACGTCTTCGGCGGTCACGCCGCTGTAGTTGCCCACGTAAAAACGCCAAACCGTATCGCGGTTGTTGACCGTATATTTGTTGGGCGTAACGAACAAAGATACCTTAGATACCAGGGTGGTAGAACCGCCCACGCCGCTTTCGTTGCGCACCAGTTTGCAGCGGTCTTGATAGATGACGTTGGCCTGTAGGGGCGTCTCCACACCACAGGGGCGGAAAAGCGGCAGGCTAATCGTGCCTGGGCCGTTGTAATCCTGGTTGGGCGGGAAGGTATAGGTGACCACATTGCCCACTTGCAGCACCACGGGGGTTAAGCCGGTGAAGGAACCACCCAGGGTAAATTGGGTGGGGGTGAAAACATCGCTGGGGTCGGCGGTAAAACGCACCACCATGTTATTGGTAAGCGTTTGGCCGTTCATCCCTGTTACAGTAAGTAAAACCTGGTTGGTGCGGCAGGCCAGCACATCACCGGGGACGACCGAGAAATCTAACACGCCTTGCAGCAGCCGCACTTCGCTGCCGGTATAAGATAGATCGCCGCCCGGGCAAACGCTCAGGTTGCTGCTGCCCATGCGGAACTGCGCGGCGTAATAACTGGCAGCGGACGCCGTGTTGTAAGGCAGCGTACCTACGGCGGCAGTCACCTGGTAGGTAATCGAAATTTGGGCCGTGGCGCTGTAGGTTCCCATGGCGCTCAAGTCGATGGTCAGCGGCGCGCCCAGGTTGATAACCGCATCCGAGGTGCGGTCAACGTTATCCACCAACACCTTCACCGAGCCGTTGACCACGTGCAGCGGCTGGCTAAAGCCGCCCAGGCCCAGCGTATCGCTAAAGATGGCGTTGGCCCAGGTGATGCCGCTGCTGGCGGTGATCAGGTTCGAAAAGGTGGTGGGCGGAGCGCATAATTCCACCGGTGGGGTGATGCGCGAGATCGAAACGTCTTGCCCCGGCTGATAATCGTTCAGGCGGGTAGTGAGCGTGTCGGCGGCGCGCAGCGGCGGGCATGTGGGGCAGCCCTGGGCCACGGACGAAGCCCGGTTAGTAAAATCGATCGGGGCCGCGCAGCTTTGCTCGCCGCGATAGGGAACCCGCACCTGAATGCTCAGGGTCTCAGCGTAAGCACCAGGAATATTGGTGGCCGGCAAGGTCCAGGTGACCATCTGCCCGGCTTGCACCACCGGCCCACTCGAGGCGGAAACGGTGAGAATCTGCAAGTTGGCGGGGATGAGGTCGGTAATCACCACACCAGGAGCGACAATTTCCTGTTGATTATTTCCCGAGACGGAGACGTAATAGGTGAATACATCACCGGCCAGCACCGTTGCCGGCGGCCCGCTCTTGGAGATTGATAAACTGGGCGCTTCGGCGGCTGCCGCCGCACTGCTTGCGCCTGACACGCCGCTGTAATCCTGGAGCTGACAGGCATCGTGGAACTGCGGGGTCAAATTCACCGATAAAACCTGGCTGCTGCACAGGTTGGGCGAGGTCACACGCAGCATGAACACCACCTGCTGCCCGGCTAACAGCGCACCGGCCGGCGAACCAGCCAGATAGGTGAAGGTATTGCCGGACTGGCTCCAATTGGGGTCGCTGGTGGAAATACTGACCCCCTGCAGGTCGGCGAGCAGCGCCACGCCGCGCGCCGGCCCCGGCCCCATGCTGGTGACGGTGACGGGAATATCGGCTGAGAGGGCGCCGCAGTAGCTTTGCGAAGGCAGCGCGCCCATTTCGACCTTAACCGCAGGCTCGGTTAACAAGTAAAGAATGTCCACTTCGTCAACCAGCGGGTTAGCCGGCGTGGCCGTGCCGTCCAGATTGCCAATCGACCACCACGCCCCCACCGTGTTGGTGAGGTTGGTGCAGGCGTTGATCTGCGCCGTAACGGTATAGATTTTCGATTGGTTGGGAATGAGTTCCTGGGGGGAAACGGGGGGATCGATGTTCAAACCAATGTAACCTGCGCCGGCGAAATCGCTAAACTGCGCCCCGTATACCGTACCCAGGCCGGTGTTTTTAAGCGTCACCTGCCAGGTTTTGACATCACCATACGTACCATCTTGGGTGGTGGGCGATTTCTCAACCACCAGGTTGCCGCGCACCGTGGGTACATTTTGCACAGCGCTCTTGCATAGCAAAGGACTGGGCGAGCCGCTTTGCAGGCTGGCGACCAGCATCTGGCTGGAAGCGGCGTCAGCATCGGTAGCCAGGCGGAAGGTAAAGGTGATGATTTCACCGGGGGCGAGGGTCTTTTGGGGCGGAGTGGGAACGCCCAGGGGAGTGATGGAGAACGCCGCGTTAGGGGCGGTGTTGCCGCCAGGGGCTGAAAGGCTGAGTGTGCCGGAATCGGAGCTGATTGCGGAGGCGCTGCCGGCCAGGTAATAGAAGCCCACGTTTGGATCGACCAACAGCCCCACTTCAGGAATTGCTACGGCGCTGTCATTTCGCATCACCACCGTGTAAAGATCGCCGGCGGCATTGCCACGGCTAACGGAATAGGCCGGAATAGTGAGGTTAATGAATACATTGGCGGCCGGCGGGCAAACACCAGCAGCCATGGGGCGAGCTTTCAGTCCAGCGGCCTGGCCGCCGTCAGGAGCGGCCAGCGGGGCGGCGGCTTTTGACGACGCGGCCAGCCACGCCGGGGACAGAGCCGAACCCAGCGCCGGAGCGTTGATTGCCGCGGCAGCTTGCGGAGCAGAATTTGCCACACCTTGCGGGGCGGCGGCCTGTGGAGCCACGGCTTGCGGGAGCGCACCCAGCCACGCCGGTGACAGGGCCGAACCCAGCGCCGCGGCCTGTGAAGCGGAATTAACCGCGGCGGCTTGCGGAGCAGCAGCCTGCGGATCTACCCTCAGCCACGCCGGAGACAGGGCCGAACCGAGCGCCGCGGCGTTGGCGGCAGCCACGGTTTGCGGCGCGGCCGGCGCAGCCAGGGCGGCAGTCGCCGGAATAGCCTGGCTAAACAGCATGGCTAACACAGTCACGAAGTTCACCAGGCGCATCATGCGCCGGGTTCCCTTGGCGAACCATTTTTCTACCCGGTGTGAATTCAGATTCAATGCTTTAAGGTTTAACATCACTGCCTCCGCAACCCCCTAATTTAAATTTGGTTTAATTTCCGCTTCCAAGAAGTAAATCGCTTATCAGGCGATCTAATTCTTCAGCCGTCATCAACCCTACCTGCACATTCACTACGCGGCCCTCTGCATCTATAAACAACGTGGTGGGAAAACCACTCACAGAATAAGCCGCAGCCACCTGGCTGTCTTCATCTATAAGCACAGGATAGGGGATGTTCATTTCTTGAATGTAGCCCAGCACCTGAGCCTGATTTTCGCCCACATCTAAGCCCACGAACTGAAGCTCGGTGGGATATTTTTGCGCCGCCTCGACCAGCAGCGGGGTCTGTTTGCGGCAATAAGGGCACCACGTGGCAAAGAAATTCACGATAGCCGGCCGGCCGGTCAGACTCTCCAAGCTGAGCGTATTTTTCCCGTTGGGAAGATTAAGACCCGGCAAATCGAAAGGCGGGGCCAGTAAACCGGCTTGCGCCCCCATGCCCAACGGCGGCGCAGCGGCGGCGCTATCTGCTTCGGGCGGTAGTGGCGGCGTATCTTGGGTTTGGTTTGGATCTAATGCGCCATTAGCCAGCGCAGCGCCGTTCGCATCCACGGTTACCGCCGCCGGGGCGGTCGCTGCAGCCGCCGCAGCGTTCTCATCGCCAGACGGGGCGACTGGCGTGACACCGGCTGCGCCACCATTCGGGCCGCCTGCTACAGATGCGCCGGTGTAGGCTTGCGCGGCCGGGCCAAAGCTGATGCGCGCCTGGCGCTGCAAACCCAGCACATACTCATCCACGCTGACCCCCAGCCTGGCGGCCTGCTGGGTTGCGTATTGGTCGATAAACTGCAAGCGAGTGCGATAAGCATTAAAGGCAGCAATGTCTATCCCATTTCGGGCCAAAGCCGCCGAAAGATCGGCCTGGGTGCGCCCCACTTGCTCCAGCCAGGCCGCGGCGGCCTGCTCCGAGATCGGCGAGGGTTCCACACCGGCCCTCTGCGCGGCCTGGATCACCAATTCGCCGTTGACGCTGCGGGCGGTTAGATCGGCGGCGGGCGGGGCGCCAAACAGGTCGGCCATTGCCAGGTCGATGCGCGCCATGGTTTGCACCATCTCCCGCGTAATAATGCGCCCGTTCACGTCGGCCACCACTTCCGAGGTCGGCGCATCTGGTTGGGCGGCAGCTGCGGAAGAAGGCGACGGCATGACGGCAAATGTGGGAGCAGAGGTTGGGGGAAGATCAGAAGAGGAGCGCGCCAGACTGGAAAATAATAAGCCCAATAAGCCGCTGCTAACCAGGAGAACCAGAATCAAAATTCCCCCGCGCCGGGCGGGTTGCGAATGGATTATGGGGCTTTCGCGATTAGGCATGTACGTATACTATTTAACCCATTTAAGTTGCATCAACGACTCAAGTTAGCAATATAAGTTTTACGTTAATTCTCGATTAATTATGATTGATTCCATGCTTAAAAGATAGAGGCAAAAGTACTAAAGTACCCCTTGTTTTGGGTGAATTTTGACTATGACGCGGGTGAGAGGGTATTACAAGCCGGCCGGCCAGGCGCGGATGTAGCGCCGCGCCGCAAACGAAGCCGGTTCCCGCTTCCAACCATCGGGGCCGGCGGCGCGGCAAGCCTGCAAAACATCTAAAGCGGCCCGGCCGGTCTGCCCGTGGCGCGCCAGGTAGCAGCCCGCCACGATGGCGCGGAACGTCTCATTATAGAGGCAGCTCACGTAAACCATCCGCCCTTCGCTCACAAGCTGATCGATCTGATCCATTATCTGCCGGATAAGCTTACGCTTGTGTCTGCGGGTATATTCATCATTCCAACCGGCGTATGGCTGCGGAAAAACGCTCACCCGCGCATCGCGCCCCATGGCCTGGGCCTCTTCCAAGAACAGCGGGTTATCTTCAATCACTCCCCCATACGTATCAAGCTAAGCAAAAAAGAAACTCCTCAAGTATGATTTGGTT